>JABDCX010000055.1 GCA_013287915.1 Chlamydiota bacterium | reverse complement strand
AGCCAGTCGAGGCAGGCTTCTTTTTCTGTCACCGAAGGGTATTGTTTTGCAACAGCGAGAAGTTTAATCACAATGTTAAAGCGCGTTGCGACTTCTGGGGGGACTTGCTTGAGCTTCACTGCAAGCGGGCTTTCGCCAGCGGATTTCAAATCTTCTATCTTTAGCTTCTCAAGCACGAGAAACTTTTCTTCAATGGTTGTGGGATTGCCGGCTGCCTGTAGAGCATGATCAAGAATCACATCGCCAATGGGGAAGTGGGAACGGTAAAACTGCATTTTGGTGAGGTTAAACCCGATCTTTTTCATCAAATAATCCCCATACTTGGGTTGATCCGAAAGAGTGTGTTTTTGCCAACCCAATGGATTGATGTATTCCGCAGCGGCTTTTAGGGCAGCAAATGCCCGTTTTGCGGTCGCCTTGATCGACGTGTTGACGGGGTCGTTCACCACCCCCTTTTGGTCGGCCGCTGGTTTTTGACCCGGCCCCTGGGTCTTCGTCGGATCGCCAGGAAAGAGTTTACGGAATCCATTGATCATAAAAAAAACCAATAAAAATTGTTATTTTTTAGTTATCCTTATTATATCATAGTTATTATTTTAAAAGGTAGAGGGAGGAAATTGAAGATTATCTATACCACAGAGCTCACAGAGTACACAGAGAGTCATGATCAGGTTTTAGACCTCAAAACACTCTCTGTGAGCTCTGTGGTGGAAATGTATCTCTACTTCGGTGGTCCGTAGGGCTTGTCAAAGGCCTGTTCGTAGGAGGATTTCTGCTTTTCGGGGGCTTTTTTGGGTTCGGTCTTCTTGGGAGGAGTTTTCTCTTTTTGGTAGTTGGTGGTGCTAGAGGGGGGAGCCTCGTAAATCACCGTGGGAGCAGTCTCCGGCTGGCTGCCGGGCACTGGCGGAGGGCCGTAGTTACCAGGGAGCTCATAGGCACCCAGAAGGGTGAAAGCGAATAGGGCTAAAATACAGATTGTGGTCTTGTACATCATTCCCCCTTATGCTGAGCGTTTGCCGCCGCCTTGTCCACCACCGCGCTCGCCACCGGCAAAGCGCCCGTCTCCACCCCGTTGTTTATCTGGAGTTGAAGGTTGATCGATAGGCAAGCGATTTTCGATCTGCGTGGTCGTCGTGACGATGTGGATCATATAGCCTTTAACTTCCAAACCGTGACGGAGCGATTCTTGGTTGACTTGCATGTCGAGCACCCTCTTTGCTGCCTGAGTCAAGTTTTGGAAGGAGATATTAAATTCCCCTTTGGCACTATCAAAAGAGGTAACAACCAAATTCGCACCCTCAAACAGAGGGGGATGCTTCAACATGATCGTCATCTCGGTCTTCCCATCTGACTGCATCACATATACTTTATCCACTAACTGGTCAATGATTTGCTGCATATTGACATCTGCTTTAGCCTCCGCACTCTTGGCTTCAGCTGAGGCAATGGCAGCAGGACCAGTTGCTAATGGGTTGACATAAGAGAGATCGGACTGCTCGGTGGCAAAACGGCTATTAAATCCTCCGCCTGCGTCCGCATCGGCAGTGGCATCTTCGTGATGTGCTTTGCTACGCAACTCTCTTTCGACGGTTAATGCATCGTCGGTAGCCGAGGTAGAAGAGCTCCCCTCCTTTTTCGATGCGCGCATCTTGCCATATAAAACGGAAGGAGAGTCCGTTGTCTCTTTGGAGCCCTTGACAGGCGCTTGTGCAGCGGCAGCTTGCTCCATCACTGATTTGCGAATAGGCGCTGCAGGCGCGTGGGAAGCCGCAATCTGCCCGGCAAGCGCAGCTGAAGAGGCATCTTTAGTTACTTTCTTTGGGCTTGAAAGGTCAAAAAGGGTAAGCTTAGTTTTGCGAGGGTCGTCTTCTTGAGAAGTTTTATCCGCTTCCTCCTCATTGGCTAGTACCTTGTTGTCCGGTTCGTGGTGCTCATCATCTGTCTTGCTCAATACGCGGTTAAAATCTCTTTCCGAGCGCTTCCTTCTCGCGCGTTTCTCGTCATCTGACAGATTGTCAGATTGGCGGGTCGATGAATATCTGATCGGTGCCGTATTATCCAAATTGGAAGTCATAATACACACTCCTTCTTACTTGGTTATCACCTTTTCTTCTGGTGATGCGTGGTGAAAATAATCGAACCCATTTCATCTTGATCCCGAGCTTCGACTATTTCTTCCTCTTTTCTCATCTCTTTAATCCAGTCTTTTCTATGTGTCATCAGCTTGTCGACCTCTTGCCGCTTAATCTTGAGTTCATTTTTCGCATTCTCAAGGTTCTTTTCGGCGGCCTCTACTTGCTTCTTTTGGTCTTCGACCTTTTTCTCTTCGATGACGATCTTCTCTTTTGCAACGTTGAGGTACACTTTCATCTGTTGGATCTTCGGGCTCGTCGTGCTCACATCCATTTCGTGCCTCAACTGGGCCAATTTATCGGCGTAATGTTGTTTGACTTTGTCCCTCTCTTTCTCCTTTTCAACTAAAATATCTTTCTCTTTTTGCAAGGCGGCTTCTTTCTCTTTGACGACTTTTTCCGCTTCATCAACACGCCTTTGCTTTACCTCG
>JABDCX010000054.1 GCA_013287915.1 Chlamydiota bacterium | reverse complement strand
TCAGTACCAATTGCAAGAACTTACGGGGGATAATGAATATACACTGATTAGTCCTGACCAACAACGGAAGTACCGAGTGCGTGCGAAGTTGCATGGGGAAATCAAGATTGCAAAGTGGGATCAAGCAAATCAAAGATACGATGACAAACGATCTTTTTCTCAAGATGCATTCGAGCGTTGTCATATCGCTTGGAAGAAAATTTGCGAATCCGTTTCTGAAATTAATCAGTCTAATGCCGATTGGTGCATTTTAATTAAACCCTCTCCTGATGAAGATGAGCTCCGTAGACAGCGGCTCAAGCAGGTTAATGAAGAACTCGATAGGCTGTATCAAAAATTTCAAGGGGTAGAAAATGAGCCGTTAATGGACGCACTACTCGATAAGTTCGTCAAAAATGGGTTGAAAGAAATTGATGTTGGCTTGCTGAAGAGTAAAAAACCAGCATTAGTTGGTGATGTCACAAATTTATCAAATAGATACGCTGAATTGCAGATTGCTAGAACGCCTGCACAGATTCTCTTAAAGGCCGTGATGGATGCAAATTATGATAGCCAGGTTGAATGCAACCGGATTTCGGTCGCAAGAATGATGCAGTCTTCCTTAGAATTAAACAAACATCTTAACCATTTAGCAGGCGGTGATCTCCTGCTGTTTATGGGCAATGCGGGCGCCAAAAGCATTGCTATTGATTTTTTGATGAGAGTACGTCGAGATAGCCATGCGAGCGCACAAAATACGAATGATGATTTAAAGATTGAGAAATCGATTTACACTCAAGGTGTTAAGAAGCCAGGACAATCTTACTTTCTGGTTGATTGTCCTAGTTTTAACGAAGGTAGTGGTGAAGCTGATTTATTGGCACATTATAGCCTGGACCAGGCTGTGCAGAGAGCAAACTCTCTTCTCTCTCTTGTGATTGTATTGCCTTTCTCTGCATTTTTTTTTGACGACGAAAATAGCGAAAATTCAGTCACTCAGCTTGCTTCTAGGACAAAAAACTTGTTTCCGGCCGCGTTTGATCTTCAGAATCCACAAGGAAGTGCGAATATCCATTTGCTCTTAACGAACCAAGTATATTCGAAGAGTGGCGTCGCAGCTGATTCGGGGGCTGCTGAAATCATTGTAGAGGAGTTTATTAATGAGCAGTGCAGGCAGAACGACGAAATGTTCAAAGACAATAGCAATTCTCTTAAGAAAAGCTTTCTTGAACGTCGTCAGGGTATTTGGACGGTCTTACAACAAATCCATAAAAGCGGTCGCTTGCATTTTATTAATTTAAGAGACCCAAAAGAGCCGAAAGAGCTCCTAAACTTATTTTCAAAGAAAGGTACTCTAAATAAACAACACTATCACCCTGCAATGGCTTCCGATTATATACGCGAAAAATTTGGTACAAGTGTAGGGCTGGCTGGAAATACATGGGTTATGATTTTGGAGGTGTTTTTAAGCGTATTGCCAGAAGATTTAGAGAAGTCTCTTGAGGAAATCAACAAAACAAAGATCCTTTTAGCACAAGCAGAAACTGAGAAAAAAGAGCAGTATCAAAGAATTCAATCCCTTGAAGAGGAATTAGAAGAACTGACTTCTCGTATTAAGCATCTAGAAAAAAATGAGGAAACAGTCATTGACGAAACCTTGAAACAAGAGCTTGTGAAAGTAGCGGTAACAAGTAAGGGGCTTGAGTCCGTAATTAATAAAGATGGAAAAAGCTGCTTGCGTGTACTAAAAGATGAGATTACAAATCTCGATGCACGTGTTTGTAATTTAACTGAGAAAACTATCGAGATTAATGAAATAATTAAAAGGTTTAAGAGCCGTCCCCTCCCCACTTTCGAAGCGTTTTGGATGCCTCTTCTGGCACAGTGGACAATCAATCCGTTTCACTTTGTTCCAACAGCCAGTTTTGTAAGCACTCTTAACACTACGATTGGGGAACTAGAAAGGCAAGTCCAGACTGGGAAATTAAGCTTGGATGTGGCTGCGAAGATCGCTAGTGTGATTGCTCAGCAAAAAGCGCTCTCTGAAGCAATTGCTGCTTTTCAAGGGACACAAACGGAGTGTAAAAAGCGTCTAGAAGAGCATCGAAGCGAGGAAATCCAGAGGCTAGTCAAAGAGAGATTAAAGGATACAAAGCAGCGTTTAAAAGTGGTTGAGGCGGAAAAAAAACAGCTTGAAGATTTTACTGCTATTGATCAGAGAATTGATGAAATGAAACAAAAGGTAGGCGAAACAGAACAGAAAATTGGAAAATTGCGCAAAAACCGCAGAAATTTGGCTATCGTAATTAAGACCGAATGGAAGAGCGCTGAGGTTCTTAGGGAGTTTTGTGCCAACCTTCTCAAGCTTCTTAAGGAGTTTAGATCTGAGCTTCGTGGGGAGTCCGCTGAAGATGTCATCTACCAGAAAATGAACCTGGCTTCGACTAGACGATATTGCCATGAGTTTATAAAACTTTTTGATCAGCACAAGGACTCGTTATTGCAGTCGATTCAAAAGGAATATGGATTTTAGAAAAAAAGTATCGTTAAGGGAATCTTTATGAACGCAACTTTACAGACAGGAGCTAGGTCGACATCATCCTCTTTGTCCATCCCTGCGAGCGGGGCAACCACAGTG
>JABDCX010000053.1 GCA_013287915.1 Chlamydiota bacterium | reverse complement strand
TATCGACCGATTTTCTGAGGGAGCTTACCACAAATTTAACCGCCGGTTCCCCTTCCGCAGTCACGGGAAGAAAGGCACATAAGTCCTTTTTGTAATTGGTCATCAGGTATTCTTGCACGAATACATTCGGGACTTCCAATCTGATTTCATCAGCAGAGGATTCAAGAACGACAATAGGCGCAAGCCAATTACCAAATGCAGTGGCAGAGGTGCGCGCTTGAGCGTATTGTAAAAATTGAACCCACGCATCACATGTATCACAAGCCAACATAGTTTCGTTCCTTATTGATAAGGTGAAGTTGTGTCAGGCACACCAACTTCACAATTATTTTTGCCGAATCCGCCGCTTTTTTTGTAGGATTTAAACCCAAAAAAGGGGCTCACAATCATACGTTAAAAAGTTATGAACAACGTTTCCACAATATAGTGTGGGGCTGTTACGTGTCGAGAATCTAGCATTTGAACATATAGCCTGCAAGCAAATAATCTGACCCATCCAACAATTGTTGGCAAACGGTTGATAATCAGAGAGCAAACCAGTCATTTGCAATTTTACCGCACATACTGTATCACATACCCAAAGGATTTTCCATGAAACTTCTCCCTTATGCGCAACAACACATTTCAACCGAAGACGTCGACGCGGTCAGTCGCGCGCTCCAGCAACCCGCCATCACGCGCGGTTCCCTCGTCAAAGAGTTTGAAAAATGCATCGCCGACTACTGCGGCGCCACATATGCAGTGGCGTTCAACAGCGGAACATCTGCACTGATGGCCGCCTATGCCGCTGTCGATGCTGGCCCATTCGACCGCGTCCTTTCCACTCCGAATACATTTGTTGCCACTGTTGGCGCTGCGGTGCAGCGTTCCGCCACCCCTGTTTTTATCGATACCGATCCAGCAACGGGCAATATGGACCTTGAGCAGGTCACAGACAATCTCGACCACCCCACCTCTCGCGGCAAAACGATCGTCGCCCCTGTGCACTTTACGGGCAACCCTGTCGATGTCGCGGCAATCGAAGCTCAAATCAAAAACCCAGATACGCTCATCATCGAAGATGCGGCCCACGCGATCGGCTCACTTTATCCCAATGGGAAAAAGGTTGGCTGTTGCGAACATAGCGCTATCACCATTTTTAGCTTTCACCCGGCAAAAACGATCACAACTGGCGAAGGGGGAATGGCTCTTACTAACGATCCCGCTCTGTACCACAGACTCTGCCTCTATCGAAATAATGGGATGGAAAGAGATCCAAAAAAGCTGAAGGGAGAGGCCACCCCCTGGCTTTATGAAGTGGTCGAGCTCTCAGGGAATTTCAATTTTACGGAACTGCAAGCCGCACTTGGCTTGAGCCAAATGAAGCGGATCGACCAATTCATCCTAAAAAGACAATCTCTGCTGAACACCTACGCGACACTGCTTGAGCCGCTCGAGCACGTCAAACTGCTCACCCCTGCCAACAATCCCGCGATTGCGCCTCACCTCTGCGTCGTGTCGATCGATTTTGAACACTTGAAGAAAAACCGAGCAGATGTAATGCAACGACTTTTGGACCAAGGAATCACAACACAAGTTCACTATATCCCTGTCTATCGGCATCCCACCTTTGTTGCTCAAATGGGAGACCTCACGACCTATTTCCCCAAGACAGAGCTCTACTACTCGCAAGCGCTCACGCTCCCCCTGTACTACGCTCTTGAGGAAGCCGATGTCGAAAGGGTCGTGGCGGCTCTCAAAGATGTCCTCTAGGGATGAAATGGGAACAGGATCGGCACGATCGCGGGCAGGATAAGCAAGATTCAAAACATCCCATCCTGTCTATCTTGCCGCTTGCGATCCTGCTCATCCTGTTAGTACATATGAATGATGGGTTAGTGTTTTTTGCGCTGGCTCAGCTGTTCCCGAATGGCATCGAGCTCTTCCTCTTCCATCTCTTCAATGGCGATGAGTTCGAACTCCGTTTCCTTGAGCGAAAGAAGCAGTTGATCGATTTTCAAATGAAGCGCCTTGCTTTCCCGGTTTTGCGTATTTTGAATGATAAACACCATCAACGCAGCGTTGATTGTTGCTACTGTATTGATGATCAGCAACCACGTATCGGTAAAACCAAAGAGCAATCCTCCAATGGCCCAGGCTGCCAAAATCAAGAGTGCCACAGCAAACGAAAGAGGGTTTCCCGCCATGCGGCACGACCATTTCAAGAAGCGATTAAAAAATTTTCTCATCACCCTTTTCCCTGTTATTCGGTACTTTTTACTGGTTTTTTAATTAATTTCAAGTTATAATTTCTACCCAGAAAGGAGGATCAATCAAATGGCACTACTACTCGCGATGTTTTCATTCTCACTGGCCATGTCCATCTCACCTGGCCCTGTCAACATGATCATCCTGTCGTCGGGGATCAACTATGGGATCAGACGCACGATTCCGTACGTCTCGGGTGCCACAGTGGGATTTACCTTGCTGCTCTTGTTCATTGGTCTTGGCTTTTTCCAGATGATCCAAACCTACCCTGCTTTTCTCACCTACCTGGCCGTTGGGGGTTCACTCTTCATCGTTTACATGGGCTACAAGATCGCCTCTTCGAAACCTGAAATGGAAGTGAAGCAAACAGATGTCCCCAAATTCTACGAGGGCTTTTTGTTGCAATGGCTCAACCCAAAAGCATGGATTGCGTGCGTTTCTGGAGTTTCGTTCTTTTCGAGTGTAGAAAGCTATGGGCCTTTTCTCACGTTTACGGGCATTTACTTCTTGGTTTGCTACGCCTCGCTCGCCGCTTGGGCGATTCTGGGCGATCGGGTGTCGACCTACTTGAATACTCCGCTCCGCTTGCGCCTCTTTAATGGCACGATGGGGGGATTATTGATTGCCACGGCGTGTTATTTAGCGTATAACCA
>JABDCX010000052.1:892-3348 GCA_013287915.1 Chlamydiota bacterium | reverse complement strand
AAAATTAGAGAGAAGCACATGATCCATATCATTTTATGCGGCGGGAGCGGCGTGCGGCTGTGGCCCTTGAGCCGGCAGTCAAAACCGAAGCAATTTATCGACTTGATTCACGAAACGACACTTTTGCAACGAACAGCGCGTTGCAATCAGCCAGCGACCTCTGCGTGTATGATTGTCTGCAATCAAGAGCATGCTCATCTAGCTGAAAAACAGCTGGAAGCTGTGGCGATCCACCCTCAATACTCTCTCTTGGAACCAGTTGGCCGCAATTCAGCTGCGGCGGTTTGCCTGGCAATGCTTACGCTCGATCCAGAGACGGTTGCTTTTATTACTCCTGCGGATCTCTACATTGACTATTCTGATGCGTATTTTGCTGCCCTCAAACAAGCGGAAAGGTTAGCAGCAGAGAACCAGATCGTCGTATTTGGCATTCGGCCGCAAAGTCCTGAAACGGGGTACGGGTATATCGAAGCAGGATCTGATCACACAGTAAAGCGTTTTCATGAAAAGCCGACTGAGGCCGTTGCTCAAGGGTATTTGAACCAAGGCAATTTTTTTTGGAATAGCGGTATGCTTTGCTCAAAAGCGGGTGTGTTGCTCAAGGCTATGGAGAGGCATGCACCAGAAGTTTTGTCAGCAGTCAAGAAAACGCATGAAAAAGCAACAATGCAGTGCAAGGGAAGCTTTTCTGTTCTTGCATTTCCGCGTGAAAGCATGGAGAAAATCCCAGCAATTAGTCTCGATTATGCTCTTTTAGAGAAGATGAACGATCTCAAGATGGTTGTGGGGGACTTTGATTGGAGCGATGTGGGGAGTTTTGATGCTCTCTTCATGCAGCTGAGCAAAGATGGGAACGGCAACGCAGGAAAAGCTCACCACCTCTCTGTGGATTCAAAAGACAACCTGATTATCGGAAATGAGCGGCTGATTGCGACGATCGACGTGGAGAATTTAGTCATTGTCGACACACCAGATGCACTCTTGATTTCAAAAAGAGGGAGCACCCAAAAGGTGAGAGAGATCGTGAATCAGATCGATGCCTCTGAGGAGCATCTAAAAAAGATACACGTTGAGGAAACGCGTCCCTGGGGCGGATTTACAGTTCTAGAATCGTTTGATAATTGGAAAGTGAAGCGCTTGACCGTTGAACCGGGAAAACGCCTTTCGTTGCAAAAGCATCAGTATAGAAGTGAGCACTGGGTTGTGGTGTCTGGTCAGGCACTAGTAACGATTGGACAGACAGAACAGCTTCTCTATCCCAACCAATCGGTTTTTATTCCTTTAGGGGAGCTCCATCGGATCGAAAATCCTGGTGATGAGCTCTTGATCTTGATTGAAGTGCAATGCGGCACCTACACAGGTGAAGATGATATCATTCGGTATCAAGACGATTTTAGCCGACCCGTGGAGGTGTTAAAATGAGCCAATTTTATGCAGTGTTATTTCTGTGTTTGAGTTTTCTTTTCCCTGTGTTAGCTGACACTCCGCCAAAGCTGAAGATTTCCAATATCATTACCAAAAATCGATTTCCCGGCTGGATGGCAGAACAAATCGCTAGCGATTTGGCTTCTTTTGCCCCAGAGGATTACTCGAAACAGGCTTTAGATAACTTCATGGACCAACAAGGACCTGATTCTGGGTTTGTGCGTTTTCAAGTTAAAGATGGAGTAGTTGATGTCGATATGAAATGTCACCTCCCCCTTTTAGTTCTCCGTGCAACAGTGTTGGAGAGGGCCTTTAAGTGGCTGGCTAAAGAGATCATCCTGCCAGATCTCGATTTTATCTGTACTGTTCATGATGGCAGTCTAAGCGATTTCTCTGTTCCTGTGTTAGTATTTGCCAAGAAAAAAACGAGCAAGCATCTATTAATGCCAGACTTTGAGATTCTCGAGGGGTATGGAGAGTTGTCCCGTTCTGTTTTGGCGGCTGGCTCGGTTATTCTCTGGAATCAAAAAAAACCGGTTGCCTTTTGGAGAGGATCGACAACAGGAGGAATCTACACAGAAGTTAAGTGGGCACAGTTTCCACGCTCGCAGCTCGTGCTTTTGTCGGTGCGATATCCTCGGAAGATTAATGCGCGGTTTACCTGCTTTTCACAAGGAGCTGAACACAATGAAGAGATGAGGGGGATCCCACAACTCTTAGGAAATCGCGTTTCTCCGGCAGATAGCTTGCAATACAAGTACCTGATCGATATCGACGGTAATAACTGCGGATATCAACGACTTTATTGGACGTTGTTATCGAGTTGTGCTGTTTTTAAGCAAGTTTCAGACAATGTGCAGTGGTATTATAGTATTCTGAAGCCATATGAACACTACATCCCTTTTGCGAATGATTGCAGCGATCTGATTGAGAAGGTCGATTGGGCAAGGGAGCACGACCAAGAGGTGAAAAAAAATCGCTAATCAAGGGACGCAATTTGCAGTCCGGAATTTACAGATGGAACATGCTTA
>JABDCX010000052.1:0-882 GCA_013287915.1 Chlamydiota bacterium | reverse complement strand
CGGGTCACTTCAATCTTATGGGGTAGCCTATGATTGAAATTGCGATGGCAACATACAATGCTGAAAAATACCTGAAGCAACAGCTTCAATCGCTATTTGATCAAACGGATCAAGATTTTTTCCTCACAATTCGCGACAACTGTTCGACTGATGGAACCGTTCAGATCCTACGGGATTGTGCGGCGCGCCATCCGGGTAAGGTGACGGTGATTGAGGGGAAGGAGAATCTAGGAGCGAAAGGGAACTTTGCTTACCTCGCCAGCGTCGCGCGCGGCGAGTATGTGATGTTTTCCGATGCGGATGATGTGTGGCTACCCCATAAGATTGAAGTGACCCGTGCAGAAATGCGCACACAAGAGAATCGTTGGGGAAAGGGGATGCCGCTTTTGGTGTTTACCGATAAAAAAGTGGTCGATCAGGAACTCAATCTCATCGACTCGTCGTTTTGGAATTACGCTCGTTTAAAGCCCTCTAGCATTGCACATCTCAATCGCTTACTCGTTCAAAATTGCGTCTCTGGGTGTACCGTAATGGCAAATCGTGCCTTGATGGCAAAAGCCTGTCCTATCCCGACCGAGGCGGTGATGCACGATTGGTGGCTGGCTCTCGTAGCCTGTGCATTTGGTCGGGTGAGTTTTTTGCCTGAGCCGACGATGCTCTATCGGCAGCACGGCGGCAATGTGCTCGGTGCAAAGGGCTTTAGAGGTTTATTGGGTTTTGCTAGACAAGGTTATCAGGCGTTAAAAGACCTTCCAGAAGCAACCGTGAAGAAGTTAATTCCCCGGTTTTTGCAGGCAGAAAGTTTTTTGAACCGCTTTGAACAAGAGTTGTCCTCAGAGAAAAAAGCAATCGTAGAAGCCTTTTTGTCATTGAGGAATCAAT
>JABDCX010000051.1 GCA_013287915.1 Chlamydiota bacterium | reverse complement strand
TCCGTTCCGAATAAGGTGACGCTCCATCGCGACGAGCTCGTGGTTCTTTTGAAGCAGGTGGGTCTGTTCTCTGGCGAGAAAAATCAGGTGCGTTTTTTATTCAAAGATGGGGAGTTGAAACTATCGGCTCATTCACCAGAGCATGGAGAAGGGCGCGTCAGCATGCCTGCCAATTACCATGGCGCACCTCTTGAGATTGCATTCAATCCCGGGCTCTTAGTAGATATCTTAAGACATAACCGCGGAGAAACGGTTTCTTTGGGGATGACAGACGCTCACAATCCCGGAGTGATCACAGATGATACCGAGAAAGAATTTGCCGGAGCCACAGCAAACCCTCTTTACGTTTTGATGCCGATGCGCCTCGAAGAGTAGCGTGGGCATATGCACATCCGCTCCTTGTCCTTGCAGAATTTTCGCTTGTATGGGGATTTCAAAATAGAGTGGGATCAGGGGATCAACATCATTCAAGGGCGCAATGCCTGCGGCAAGACCACTTTGCTTGAAGCGATTTATCTCTTGATGACAGGGCGTTCATTTCGCACCGCACAACCCAAAGAGCTAATTCGCCAGGGAAGCCCCGCGTTTCACGTCGAAGCTGTTTTTGTGAAACATGGCGTCGATCAACGCGTCTCGTTTGCGTATGACGGAAAAGAGCGGCGCATTTTCTACAATGCAACCCAATATCCCTCAACACTCAATCTTTTAGGACATCTTCAGGGCGTTGTGATCTACCCAGACGACGTGGCGATCGCCAAAGGGGCCCCTGCCGTGCGGCGTCAGTTCATCGACATGCAGTTAGGGCAGACAGACCCCCTTTATGTGCACCATTTATCTCGCTACTACCGGGCCATGCACCAGCGCAACACCATGCTTAAAGAGAACCATGTCGAGACGATTGGACTTTGGGAACAGGAGATGGCAAAAAGCGCTGCCTATCTGATTTGTCAGCGCAGTCAGTTGTTAGAAAAACTCGATGCATTGGCAAGTTCCATCTACGATGAAATTAGCGGCGGCGGAGAAAAACTGCGCCTTGTTTATCGTGCAAATGGCCTTGGAGAGCACCCCATCAACGATTTAAAAGAGCTTCAGACCCTTTATTCCGATCAATTTGCCCGCCATCGGCAACGGGAATTAGGGCTCGGTGTGACGCTGACAGGGCCTCATAAGGATGATTTTGTGATGACTTTAAATGGGCAAGAAACGCGGGCCTACGGCAGCGAAGGGCAGCAGCGCGCCTGCGTGATTGCGCTCCGGCTGGCTGAATGGAAGCGCGTCCATGAGGAGGGAGATGAAAAGCCCCTCATGTTGATCGATGACATCGGGATTAGCTTAGATATGTCGAGGCGGACCCATTTGGCTGAAAAATTGACCGCTTTAGGGCAGGTGTGGGTGACGACGGCCGACGAATTAGGGATGCTCAAAAGCAGCAAAACCTATCGATTAAAACAAACAGATGCTTTATAATTACAGGTATGAAAGGGAATCGCAAAAAAGGGAAAACTGCTCTTCACGATGAGGAAGAGGCTCTCACAGAACATGAGCTTGCCGTCGTGATCGAAGCATTTGTCACCGATCTCCAAATGCGTTTGGAAAGCGATGTAGAGCCATTTGAAACGTATCTGTACGCACATCGGCTCAAATGGTGCAAAGATCTCTCTCATTGTATCACGCGATTGGATGCAGGATATCGCACCTTGTTAAAAGAAACCATTCCTAATGGCAGTTCTTCATGAGTTTTATCGTCGGCACATGCGATCGGATTGTGACGTTTGCTTGTGGCATGCTCTTTGCACAGATTCCCCAATTCATTCAACACTATGTTCAATATTTAGCGGGCAGGGTAGATGAGGCGCATGCACAAGTAGAGAAGATGCGCGATGCCGCCGCCTTGTCTCATAAATCGCTCGAAGCGTTCATCCAGAAATTCAAAGCCAGCCCAGATCCCGATTTTTCTCAGCAAGGCATCGTGATGGAACAGATCGTCTCTCGTTATCACGAGCTTGCAAATGCGCTCGCGCATATTACAGGGAGTGAGGGGTGGATACAGCCCCTGGCTCTTTTTCGCTATTTTGATTGGGAGATTGTCAAAAACACGATTCCCCACCTCACACCCGGCGTGCCGATCACTTTAGAAGCGGGCCTCCATGCCTTGTGCGGGCTGTTTGTCGGTCATCTTCTGTTTGTGGGAATCAAAAAGAGCTTCTTGTCTGCTTCCAGACTGTTCCGTCCTACTTGAATGTTAGGTAGATCATTCGCAATACAATATAGCTCAGCCAGGCCAGTGCACCAGCCATGATGGCCGCAGCCAGGCTGCCTAAGAACATGCCATTTAGCGTATAAAAGAGAATGAGGCTGAAGAGCAGCGTAACGCCTGCGATAATAAAGCCGATCGGGTCATTAAATTCCATCCTACTCATAAGTCTTAACCTATTCTAAATCTCTATTGTCTGGAATCTTTTTCTTGAATATGGTGAGAAACAGAGAGAATTATGACGGGAAAATTGACATTTTTAGCACTTTTTGTCGTGTTCGCAATTGGGTGTTATTTCCTGATCGAACACACCCATCAAGATGATCAACACGTCGTAATCGCCGGAGGGACGCCTGGCGAAAAATACTACAGCATGGATTGCCCCGAGTGTAAAGGGGGGGAATACCACTTCGACCTCGTCGATCCCGAGACGGCGCCCTCTTCTGAGTTGAGCAAGATTCTCTACGGTTATTATGTGATGCTCGAGACGAAGAAATATGTTCCCGAATACTGCCATAATGCCCTTGACTGCAACAACTGCCATTTTAACGCCGGTAACACCCTTGGTGGACCGAAGCGCGGGATTTCCCTTGTAGGGGTTGCCTTAGTTTATCCTAAGTTTTCAAAGAGAGAGAACAAGGAGATCGATTTGCCCTACCGGATTGAAAACTGCTTTATGCGCAGCATGAATGGAAAGGCGCTGCCGCGCGATAGTTACGAAATGCAAGCGATCATTGCCTACCTCAATTGGATTTCTCATGAGTTAGTCGATGCGCCAGAAATGCCTTGGTTGGGTTTGCCTAAAATCGAGTCGACACATCTTCCAGATGCTGACAATGGGGAAAAAGTCTATAAGCGTGAGTGCAGCATTTGTCACAACGACGATGGTGAAGGTACGCGCGGCGCTCCTCCTTTGTGGGGCTCAAATTCGTTTAACGATGGGGCTGGTATGGGAACGTTGCCGATGTTGTCCTCTTTTGTACTGCTCAACATGCCTTATGGACAGCCCACACTGACTCCAGAAGAAGCTTTAGACGTCGCTGCCTATGTGATTAAACAACCCCGGCCCCGCTTTAAAAAGTAGGATGTTATGGAACGGATCGTAGAATTGTTGTATCGAGGTTTGATTGCGTGCGGGACCTATGCACAACCCGTTATTTTGTTGGCTATTCGGCT
>JABDCX010000050.1 GCA_013287915.1 Chlamydiota bacterium | reverse complement strand
CGCGCCTCTGCATGCAAATTCCGCATTGAATAATAGCAATCTTTTCTCCCTTCCCATCCCAGTGGAATCACTCCCACAAGGATCTGGAAACAATGCTGGCGAATCCCAACGGGAAGAAGAGCGCGCAAGAGAGCAACGTGTCAAAGATGAAAAAGCAGATGACCGCGCACGCGAACAACGCATGGAAAATCAACGCGCAGACGACCGCGCTGCTGAACAGCGCCGTGCGAACCAAAGGGCCGATGAACGAGCTAGAGAACAAAAGAAATAACAGAGTCCCGACCCCAGAGAGAAGGGATTTTGGATTCCGTCCATCGTCTTTCACCTGATTTATACCCATTTATACCCGTTTATACCTGAAATCGAGTATATATGGGTATAAAAAGGAATTTCATGTACCGGAGTCGTGATGAAGGCAAGCCTGTGGCATTCTTATAAATGGAAGTATTTTAGGTCTAAGTGGAATTATGCTTACAGATGCATGTGGGGAATGCCTAAAACAGGAATCGAACCCGCGACCTTCGCATTACGAATGCGCTGCTCTACCAACTGAGCTATTTAGGCGTAAAGAGGGCGAAAAGGAGAGGTGGCGTAAGGGGTCGCCTTGCTCTTCTTAACCGGCTCTAGTGTAGCTGATGCGGCTATTTTTTTGTGAAAGATATTTCTTTTGTGATCGGGTATTGGTTGGTTGGTGTAAAATGGGGGAAATGAGGTTCCCCATGACAAAATGCGAACAACCGGTTCTATTTCAAAGCGCGATCGAGGCGGGGTTCCCTTCCCCTGCGGACGATGTGGTGGAACAAGAGCTCGACCTAAATGCCTTTCTGATCAAACGTCCTGCAGCGACCTTTTTCTTGCGGGTGCGCGGCGATTCGATGATTAAAGCTGGGATCCACGAGGGGGACATTTTGATCGTGGACAGGAGCTTAGAGCCGGGCGATCGGAAAATCGTCATCGCCAGCGTGAATGGGGAGCTGACGGTCAAGCGTCTTTCTTTGAAAAAGCAAGAGGTCTTCTTGGTCGCAGAAAACGACGCCTTTCCGGCAATGCGGATCACGCCGGAACAGGAGATGAAAATCTGGGGCGTTGTCACCACTGTAATCCATCCTGTGTAAGTTATGTTCGTTCTGATCGATTGCAATAACTTTTTCGTCTCGTGCGAGCGGCTCTTTAATCCTAAACTGGAGGGAAAACCGGTCGTCGTCCTCTCCAGCAACGACGGCTGCGTCGTCGCACGCTCGCAAGAGGCAAAAGATTTGGGGATCAAAATGGGGGAGCCCTATTTCATGATTCAGGCGCTGTGTGAGCGGTGCCGTGTAGAAGTTTTCTCTTCCAATTTTTCTCTCTATGGCAACCTATCGAGAAGAGTGATGTCGATTTTGCACGATTTTTGTGGGGATATTGAAATTTACTCGATCGATGAGGCGTTCCTCTCCTTTCCAGACTCTGAACCGCTTGATGCTTTAATGGCCTCTTCACATCACCTAAGGCAGAAAATTAGGCAATGGACGGGGATTCCAATCTCGATTGGAATTGCTCCCACAAAAACACTTGCAAAAGTGGCCAATCGTAGGGCAAAAAAGGAGCTCAAAACAGGTGTGTGCGAGCTTTCTACCCTTAACACACAAACGGAGGTGCTTAGCCGCCTTCCAGTTGAAGAGGTGTGGGGAATCGGTTCTCGCACAAAAAATGCACTCCACACGATTGGCATTCGCACAGCGAAAGATTTCAGAGATGCAGACTCTCTGATGATCCGCAGCAAACTCGGTGTGGTAGGGGAGCGAATCCTGTGGGAGCTGCGAGGGAAAAATTGCCTTGCCCTCTCGGAAACCGCTCCCAAGCAAAGCATCACCCGCTCCCGCTCATTTGGGCAAATCGTCACCGCTTTAGCTGATTTAGAGGAGGCCATTGCCAACCACGTCTTTTCAGCAGCACGCAAACTCCGGGAACAAAATGAATACGCAAATGCTCTCTACGTCTTTGTCGAATTTCTCACGGACAAAACAAAAGGGTTAAGGGAATCTCACAGTTGCACAGTGACTTTTTCACAGCCTACAAGCGATACAGGACGGATGATTGCGGCAGCTAAAAACGCCCTGGCATCCTTATTCCAAAAAGATCTCTCCTACAAAAAATGCGGGGTCATTCTTCTCAATCTAGTTCCAGAATACCATGTGAACGGCGATCTCTTTGCACCGCGCCCCGATCCGAAGCGAATCCAATTGGGAAAAACGCTTGATGCGATCAACAAACAGTATGGCAAAGAAACGGTGACCTACGCAGCGATGGGAACCGAGCATACCTGGGAGTGCCGCAGCAACAGGCGTTCGCTTTGCTTCACCTCTGCTTGGGACGAATTGCCGATTGTCTCATGACCAATGATTGACTCCAACCGGTGAAGCCTGTATATCTGTTCCATACAAAAACAGAGATTCGCCGTGCAATTAAACCCAACAACTATGTGGCCTACTCTTCAAGCTTTGTTCGACGCACAACGGATTGGTTTGGTCGACCTCTTGCTGGCAGAGCATTTGCTTCCCAACTGTGAAGCTTCAGCCGCGTTCATTTGCCATCTTTCAGCGGCTTCACGAGTGGGTCATCTCTGTGTTACGCTCATAGACGATCGCCTTTTCCCTTCACCGGAAGAAATTTGGATCTCTAAAAACGGGAATGAACTGGATCTCAATGAAAATCTCCTTCCCCAATTGACCTCCTTGATTGTGCAGGGAGCCAGATTGCTCGCACAAAAAGAAACCTCACAATTCACGCCTATTTACCGAGATGGAAATGCCTTCTACTTTCAACGCAATTGGGTATTGCAAGAGCGCTTTCTCAAGTGGTACCAACAGCGTTTATCTGACGCTACGCCTCGCCTGGAAGTCGATAAGGCGAAAATCGATTCTCGTCTCGAAGAGATGAAAAAAGCCGAGGTACTTTTCGAAGAACAAGCAGAAGCCATCGCTCGCGCTGCAGAGAAGTGTGTAACGCTGATCATCGGAGGGCCCGGCACAGGAAAAACGTATACGGCTTCGTTGTTAATCCGCACCTTATGGGAATGTTTCGACGCCGAGACGAAGAAGCGATGCAAAATTGCTGTCACGGCCCCCACCGGAAAAGCAGCCTCTCATTTGGCCGGAAAGATATCAGATGCTTTAAGACACATGGTAGACCCACCAAAAATAGAGACTCAAACACTGCACGCTTTGCTCGGCGTCAAAGAGCGTCGGCAGCTGGATCGACACCTCTATTGCGATGCAGACATCGTCCTCGTCGACGAGTGCTCCATGATCGATGTGTGGATGATGGGAGATCTCATGGGCTCTCTAAAACAGGGGACGCGCCTTATTTTGTTAGGAGACCCGGCACAACTTCCTGCCGTCGAATCGGGCTCGCTCTTTGCAGATCTCGCCACCTTCCACAGGGAAGAATCTCAAAATGAAAAGAGGATCAGCGAGCTTAAAAGATGTCAACGCACAGAATTAAAGGAGATCGTTGCTTGTGCCAACCACATCTATAACGGAAATGCCGAAGGAGTGTTAGCGCTTCTCTCGTGGGATCAGAAAGGCGGACCCTTATCTGCCGTTACTTGCGACACGCGTACAACGCCTTTTCAGACTCAGCAATCTCTCATCAAAGCTGCTTGTACCCGTTTTTCCCTTCTTGGGAGGTGTACAGAGGAAACTCCTCTTGAACTGATGTACCGCTTTTCCCAATTTCGGGTTCTTTCTCCTCTGCGCGAAGGACCTTTCGGAGTCGATGAGCTCAACAAAAAGATCTTCCAGGCGTGTCTGCAGGCCGCGCATAAACAAACG
>JABDCX010000049.1 GCA_013287915.1 Chlamydiota bacterium | reverse complement strand
GAAACCGTGCGAGCCGTACGCGGTTTAGCCTCGTACGAGACCATTTTCCAAGTGTTTAAGGAATATTCCTCTGCAATTCGTCTCTCTCTCTTTGATAAGAGCCGTTTGATCAAGAAACAGCTTGGCAATCTCTTTGTCGATCAGCAGGCGAAACTCGTCATTGGAGAGCAACTGCATGGTTTACAAACCGAGCTTCAGAGTTTAGCTACAACGATCCAACAGTACCGCCACTTTCTTTTGAAGACCAATTCCGAGCGGCAGTTTGCCCCTCTGACCTGGATTGGAAAGCGGGAGACGCGACAGACGCGCGCGTTGCTTGGCTTGATTGAAGAGAATGAGCAGATCGGTCATCAGTGCAAACAGTTCAGAGCCTCTTTGGAAAAAGCGGACATGGGAAAGAGCCGCCTCACGGTCCAGATGGCGGAAGAGATCACGCAGCACTTGCACGAGATGGGGCAGCCTTTGGCTTCCAGAGAGCTTCTCAAGAGGCATGCCAAGGCCATTTTACATGGTTTACAGACCATTGAGGAGATAGGCAGTTTTCATCAGCGCGATGTCGATTACATTTCTCGCATCCTTTGCAAGCTGATGCGGATCGATTGGAAATACCACGTGCTTTACGACGTGACTGGCTTTCACGAGTTTTTTTGGATCCACATGCAGATCATCAAACCTGCTGACGACCGGCAGCATCTCCAGCGGTACCATAAATTTAAAAAGGTGTTTCAACAGCTTCACCAATGGGTTGAGGCACGAGATTTAAATGGGCACACCCACGATGTCGAACTCGACATCAACGACACAAAAGCGCATCTGCAAGACTTTTTGGGACAAACACAGCAGATTGAACTGACAAGAGCGGCCTTGGGGCAAGTAAGCCCCGAAATCATCACCGCTACAACCAAGCAATTGCTAGAATATCTCTACCTCTTTGGCCATTTTTTCCATTCCCTTGACATGGCCGATCCCGAACAACGGCAACTCCGCCGCCGCTTCCTGTTCGCCGATCAGTACTTCGACTCCGTCGAAGTGATCCTCTCCGGCAACTAATATCCAATATTCACCACTGAGCCCAGTGAGATCAGTGAGAGACCACGAAGCCGAGAAAATCTCCATTTACATGTGTATCTCTTTGCGTCTTAGCGTCTTTGCGTTTAAATTGTGAGGACTATAGAAGGATAGTCATTTGCAAAATATAAGCTTCAAGGGTCATGAAAACAAATTATGGGATTTTTTCAACGCAAAGGCGCTAAGACGCAAAGAGACTCAATTGACACATTTTTCCCAATCACTACATTCTCTAAATTGTTAATGAAAACTCTCTCTGGCTCAGACCTTCTCACTGATCTCACTGGGCTCAGTGGTGAAAAATCTCTACTGTGTGAGGGTCGGGCTGTCCATTGCAACGCCCATGGCGTGGAGGCCGTTGTCGACGTAGACAATCGTGCCTGTCACAGCTGAGGCCAAGGGGCTGACCAAAAAAGCAGCTGTTGCCCCGATTTCGGCAGCTTCCAACTCCTTTTTCAACGGAGCATTCATTTTTGAGTATTCGATCATCCGTTCGATAAAGCCGATCGCACGCGCGGCTCTGCTGCGCAGAGGTCCTGCAGAAATCGTGTTCACGCGGATGCCAAAGCGTCGCCCCGCTTCCCAGGCCAATACTTGCGTATCGCTATCGAGTGCGGCTTTTGCAGAACTCATCCCTCCGCCATATCCAGGGACCACTCGCTCTCCAGCCAGGTACGTCAAAGAGAGAGCAGAAGACCCTGCCGGCATGTGGGGCCCAAAGTGTTTAATCAAGCTCACAAACGAATAGGCCGAAGCGCTGATCGCACCCAGATAACCCTTTCGAGAAGTGTCTAGAAGCTCTTTTTGCACTTCTGAACCGTTGGCAAGCGAGTGGATGAGGATGTCGATCTTTCCATAATCGTTGGCAACTGATTTTGCCACTTCGGAGATGGTGTATCCACCAGCGTCTTTGTAGCGCTTATTCTCTAATACGTCGGCAGGGACATCTTCAGGCGTGTCAAATGCGGCATCGAGAGGGTACACTTTTGCAATTTCCATCAGAGATCCATTCGAAAGTTTGCGCGACTCATCAAATTTTCCCGACTCTAAAGCCATGGTAAAAATTTTCATCATCGGCGTCCACGTTCCGATTAAGATCGTTGCCCCCGCTTCCGCTAGTTCTTTGGCGATTGCCCAACCGTAACCCTGGTCGTCGCCAACTCCTGCGATAAAGGCTTTCTTCCCTTTCAAATTGATCGTCAACATAGATCTCTCCACTCGTTTATGAAAAGTAAAAGTATAGGCCATCCTATCGGAATCTGCAAGGTAAATATGCGTTTATTTTTATCAAGAATCGAATTTAAATTATATTGCATTAGTTTAAAGTAGCAATTTGAGTTGATGATAAATCCAGTTTATTTTACTCTCCCACTCATTCTATGTAGTTATAAGGAGTTGACAGATGAGATTATTTCCATCCCCTTCCTATTTTTCGACGGCCGCACATGTTTGCGCAAAGGCGATCACCCATGTCGCTTACCAGAGAGGCTTGCCCCAAGTCACATGGATAAAACCGGAATCGCAACCCCTCTTTGCGGCAATTGCAGCAGTCGGAGCCAATGTGCTCTTAAATCGGTTCGACAGCGAGAACAATAATGGGAAGCTCAATGGGCTTAAGACGTTTACAACCACTCTTGCGATCGATGCTGTTCTGTGGGGCCTTTACAGAGGGTACAATACCTACGTGAAAGAACTTCCCGTGCAGCCCTGGATGCAAGTGGCTCTTGCCATCACCTCAACGCTCCTCCTGATGGGCTCTCAGCTTTTTAAATCCGCTCCACCTCCAAAGGGCCCAGAAGCCCCACAACCAGCTGGGGGAACGCAGATGTCAAGAGAGGAGCCCTCTGGGCAACAAAGATTTGAAATAAATAGAAGGACGGGGTCGGGGTCAACAAGTTCTGCAGACTCAGCCAGTGTGGCAACGCCGCAGCACCCTTCTAGACGTTCTCCTACGAACAATGATCCCGCTAGCTTGCCAGCAGATCCGATGATGGTAAGGGAGAGCGCCATCGGAGCAGCAGCTGATAAGATACTGGCACGTCCCGATTTAATTACAGGGTTCGCAAGTGGATATGATCAATGTTCAGAGGGAGCAAAACCGGATCTTCACGCTTTGATCGCCACCGCATTGAAAAAATCAACACACCTAGAAAGCGGCGGATGTCAGCTGCAACAAGACGTGATCAAATACATTTTGTGTTTAGATTCTGTTGATTCGAACGCGGCATATGAGATTCCTTGCATCCAATCAGAGCTCAATTTTTACACCGCGACAAAGTTCTTTGAAGGCACACAGGTCCGGTTGCTTTTACACGTCGAAGAAGACGACGAGGCTAAAAGAGAACTTGCCGGCTTTCTGGCAATCGAGCAACACAACAAAGGTCACGTACGATTTAGTTACGTTGATTTAGAAGAGCTAAAAGAGGGACAAGGGGCAATGATGCTAAGGCAAGCTGCGAGACCTCAGCCGATTGGAGAAGCAACGGATGAATTAACTGATACAAAAGCGGAAACATTGCTTGAAATGTTGATGAAAGATCCGGCAAAGCTTGCTAATTTTACAACGCACTATCAACTGCATCCTGATGAGCGCGATTTTCTCAAGCGGCTATTCGAGCGCGCCTTAGCGCTGTCACCCCGTGAAGAGGGCAAAATTTCTCAGATCCAATCCGTCTTGATTGAGTCGATTTTTGGCAGCGATACCAATCAACAACAGCTGTTGCTCACTTGCAACAGGGCAGAAATGCAGTTTTACACGGTGACTAATCTGTTTGCAGGTACGCCTGTGCAACTACAGCTCGAAGTAGATCAACACCCAAGGGGTTCAGCGTTTGCAATTAACTCTGCAATACCTGTCGGACAGTTTTGCTACGTACCAGACTCTCCTTTAAAGAGGGCAATTAGAGCGCGTGAAGAGAGGATAAAACTGAAGAATCAAGAGCTACAACAAGCTGACCGCGCTACCAGGCGAAAAAAAAGCTTGAAGCTCACAAACTTACCT
>JABDCX010000048.1 GCA_013287915.1 Chlamydiota bacterium | reverse complement strand
CTCTTTCCTCGTTGCACGTGTTGATAACACGCAACAGCCAGCCAGTATTTTGTCATCTGGCAACCTCATGCAGTCGATAAACGCGGATCCGATGTCCATCTGGATCAAGCGCAACAAAGGTTCTTCCAAAATCCATATCGGTAGGAATTTGCGCAATTGGAATGCCCCAATTTATCCAACACGCATAGACCGCATCGACATCTTCATGAGCAAAACAAATTTCAGCTCCTCCCGCTGTACCTGCAACGCTAGGTTCAGCGGTGTTCCGCGACCACAACCCAAGTTGTGTAGCATCGTCTAATTGAAACAGTTGGAAAGTTGGATGGGCTTCGATCGGCTCGCATCCTAACACCCTTTGGTAAAACTCTCCGCTCTTAGACGGACTATCAACAAATAAAAGAACAAAACCCAGTTTTGGCTTAATCATGAGCCCTCCTCGTTTATATATGTATAAGTATAATACGTATACGTATGCTTGTCAAATGGTTTATCAAAAAGATTGAAAAAAAAGAGGACTTTGAGAGAAAAAATGGTGTTTTAGGTAGATGAAATGCTTACAATTCTGGCCTAGCAACATCAAAAGCCGAGCTTGGGTCTTTGTCTAATTGTTCTCTGGTTGCAATAAGATCTTTAAAGAATGCAATTTTTTCAGTTTCTGAGCTGCCGGTTTGGGCTTCAGGGATGGCAACCTGTTCTTTCATTCTTTGGATAACAGCTTGTGGAACGTTCATGACCGTTGCATACCATCTGGCTTTATGGACCGGCCCTAAGTAGTCTATTTGACCCTTTTTCCAGATGGGAGGCTCGTTAGGTTTTGCCTGTTTGCAGCAACTTCTTACAAATGCATCGATTCCTTTCTGATTCGATGGGGAGAGTTCTTTTGCTGAATTCACGGTTTCATTTTTATCAAAAAACATTTTCAACGCGGTTTTCTTGTCTGCAATTTGTTGTGGATTATTTTCCGGTTTACTCAAGACTTTTTCTTGTAACTCAGCTTCTGCTTTTTGCAAATTAACGCTATCCGCATATTCGCTTGCTTGAGTCAGAGCAGCATTTAGACTTTTTGTGATTGCACTCTCTTCCTTCCCTTCGTCTGGGGAACTAGAGACCATTTGTCCTGCGAGCAAGGGGACCCTCATCACTGTTTGAGTGGGTTTTATAGCAAAGCTACTCATCTGAGCGATGGCTTGACTATCGTCGTCGTCTTTCGCTTTATAGTATTTAATTTTTTTATCGAAGAACTGAACGTATTGAAATTGAAGCTCAGCAGTTTTTGATTCATTCTCGACTAATTTCTCAAAGCACTGAGAAGCATTTTCGATATCATCCTTGTTTGCAATCGCGTCCTTATCTGTAAATTTTGTTCTGAAATCTCCTGCTCGGTCAATGATGGCATTCTGTTCCTTATACAGATTATCCAATTGTTTTATGACTCTAATGTCGTTATTGTCTAACCCATATTTTTGTCGAAGCACTGTTTCGTTTTCAAGCAGGTATGACACAGCATCTGCAGCATTCTGATACAAAGTGATGACCTCTGCATATAAAGGTGTCCCCAGTCTTATTTTTTCTTGAACGATCATGTCATCGATAGAGGCTAGCTCTGCATGGTTTTTGATGTTATCCGGTGCACCCTGTAAGAGTTTTTTTGCGGTTCCTGGCGTAAAATTATCTTCGGTTTTCTGATGCTTCGTTTCGACGCAAGCTTTAATTGCACCGGCAATGGCATCGGCTCCGCCGGCCAATTTAACGTTCTTCAAAGCCCACTCAAGTCTTGGCTTTATCATTCCCCCTTTTTCCGCTCCGGGCATATTTTTAAGATCGGTTGTGATCACTTTTCGAATCCCCTGTTGAATCACAGGGTCTTTGATAAATGGGTTATTTGGATCTGTTACCATTTGAAGGAAACGCTGGCCGCCGCTTTTAAACATTTCAATTACAGCTTGTTGTGCCCTGGCTTTGACAGCGGGATCCGAAAAGCCCAAGTCCGAGACCAACTGCTCTTTGACCCACTTTTCGTTCATGTTTGCGACACTGTCTTCACTTGCCTGGCACAACTTAGTTATCACTTTGTAGGCAACTTCCGCATCTGACCTGTCTAACATGCTGTGGACCATGTCTGCTGTAGTTTGGTTTTCTTTACACAGCTGTGCCATGGTACTTTGGATAATAGGTTTCTTCGCCCCTGATGGCCACATCTTACCCATTGTAGCTTTTGCCCAAGTTTTTTCTGCTGACTCTTTCATTCCAAGCAAGGCGCCCTTTGTTTCCATTGCACTGCCCAGCATTTTCAAGGCCCAGGGCTCCCCTTTCATGCAGGCATCTGCGACAACCGCTTGTAACTCTTTTGATCGTCCAAGGCCGCTATACATATCCTTTTTAATATCAACGGAAGATATGTCTACCCCCTTCAACATCAAGTCCTTTGCCCACGGATCGATAGAGGCCCCGCGTAGCTTATCCAATGCCATTTGATCTCCGGCCTCCCAGCTCATGAGCATTATTTGCTGTGCAAAGGAGACTGGCGGATTATTACTAGCATTGGATCCGATTTGAAGAAACGCTGCTCTTTTGGCGTCTAGCAATTTTGCAGAATCTTGATCTGGTGGCGGAAATTTTGCTAATAGTTGGTTTGCACGTGCCAGTGCATCTCTTAAAACGAACACATCTTCTGGATAACCCTCACCTGCCAATTTAAGACTCGTCTCAAGAATGTCGATTGTAGTGGATAGCATTTGATCCTTAACCTGTTGTTGGAGTGTTTTGTATTCCTCAAGTTGCAGTTGAAGTTGGGCCGCCTCTATGTCACCGCTAGGATGCGATTCCAAAACAGCAAACCTTTTCTTTAATTCTTCGACTTTTACACTCACCTCTTTGTCAAGAGCGTCCATTTCCTTTAATAGGATGTTTTTGGCATCAATTGAAACATTTAATAGCTTTATTTCAGCTGGCTTAGCTCCTCTACCCGTGAGATTTTTCCACCCCTTGATGATGTTTTTTTGGTACCAAGCTTTTCCTTCCACTTTATTGGTTGCAACGCTTGCTCGCGCGACGATAGAAGTTATATGCGCGTTCGCTGCCGCTAGAGCTTTTTGCTCTACGGGTGACGTGCTTGCCAGTTTTGCTTTATAGATGGCTATTTGGTCTTCCACCTGTTTCTTCATTTCAGGATGAGCTGCCATTGTAGGAGCGTCCTTAAGCATTATAGAAAGCTTTAGATACTCTGCAGCGACTTTTTCCAAGTCCTCACCTTTATGTTGTGCAAAACTATCTTTAATTTCTTGTAACACTGTCTTGTAGATGGCATGATTGTTTGTGACTTGTAGCGCTACATATTCCTTTTGCAATACTTTTAAGTGAGCAAGACGAGCTTTGCCCACATCAAGATGTACCTGCGGGCTGATCTTATCTATGCCAGGCACAGCCTTGTCGACTACATCTTTAAAGTATTCACTCTCTGCCTCAAGTTTATTAATTTGCCTTTCTATCTCCCCCCTTTCAGCCGCAAATTTTTTCCCGTTTGCAATCCTGGTGCTTTTGTCATTAGGCTCTGGATAATTTGCAAGAGTTTGCGAGAACTTGCATTGATTATGTACCTTTAAGTCTAAACGAGGGCTTACTTCTATAAACTGACTTCGCTTTTGCGTTAAAAGCTCTCGTACTGAAGCGCTTTTTGACCCCGTTCCCTCTAATTCTTTCAGCATGTCATCCATTTCTTGTATGGCAGCCTTAAATTCCCCTTCTTTTAACTTCTCGGGTTCTTTTTTAATCCCTTTTTTGGTGCCGCCTGGAATGCCATTAAGTTGTATATCTTTTTCTTTTATTACCCTCTTGGCTTTGAGCCTGATAGCTTCGTGAAGCTTTGTTTCAATGGCTTTGATTGTTTCGCCCGGTGCCACAGGTGTTTTATGCTTTGCAGCATCTAATTGACCTCTTAGATCTTTTATAAAATCATTGTATTCTGAAGATTTTGTTACTTTAGAACCCTCATATTTTATTTTTGCTTCAAGCTTCCCAAATGTGTTGCTAGCCTCTTTTTCAAGGATCTTGTTTTCATTGTCATCGATGAAGCTGTTGTAGAGTTTCAGCATATTGTCCA
>JABDCX010000047.1 GCA_013287915.1 Chlamydiota bacterium | reverse complement strand
GCGACGTTGGGGCAGCTGTCACAAGAGCAGCTAAAAAGCTTTGTGACGAGCCCCCTCATGGAAGGCGGCTTAGGGCTTTCCTCTGGCTACTACGAAGATGCGTACCATTTTTCAGCCCTCAATTACGGGATCGGGCACAACACCGATGCGAGCTTTTTCTTTGGAGATAAAGTTGGGTGCATTGGAGAGACTTCGGTTCTCGCCTGTTTGCTGGGCGCAATTTACCTAATTTATACAGGCGTGGGATCGTGGCGGACAATGGTGGCCATGGGCCTTGGCGCTTACCTGACAGCCCTCCTTTTTGAACTCTGCTCCAAATACTTGGGTGCCGAAAGCGGCGCTTGGCACCCGGCACAATTTGGCTTCCCTGCATACAAGCACCTGCTCCTGGGAGGATTGGCTTTTGGCCTCGTCTTTATGGCGACAGACCCGGTCTCCTCTCCCAGCATGCCGCTTGCCAAATGGATCTATGGTCTCTTTTGCGGAATGATCACCATCGTGATCCGCGTGATCAACCCAGCCTATCCAGAAGGGGTGATGCTCGCAATTTTGATGGGAAATGTATTCGCCCCGCTCTTCGATTATTACGCCGCACTCCATTTTAGAAAGAGGAGAACGTTCCGTGTCCGAGCCGCAGCCTAATCAACCCACCCTTCCGGCAGAAAGCAATGTGAAGACGATCATCTTCATGGTGGTCTTAAGCTTTATCTGTGCGTTGATCCTCTCTGTTTTAGCCAGCGCATTGGCTAAGCCAAAAGAGGTGGCAAAAGATCTCGACCGCAGTAAACAGATGATGATCGCCGCCAAAATTTTGAGCCACGATGGCCATTTTTTGATCAAAGATTCAGAAGGCAACTACGTGCCTGCCAAGTATTTGAAAGATGGGATCCTCGCCCCAGACCCTGCGCCTGGGTACGCCTCCCAAGCAGAACTCTTGAGCGTCTACAAACAACGGTTGCGCCCCATGCTCGTCGACAGCAAGGGGGACTTAACGACTTTCGAAAAAGCGAAGCTGAACGAAGAGGAGTATCTGGCAAACTACAAAAAAACCGGCTATTACAAACAGCCGTTGAAATTGATCTACCAAATCTTGCCAAACCCTAGCACCGAGGCAGCGACCGAAAAGGGTAAGCAAGAGCCGATCGGCTATGTGATCCCTGTCAATGGGTTTGGCCTGTGGGATGCCATCTATGGCTATCTCGCCCTGAACACCGACGGCAACACCGTGATCGGGATCACTTGGTACGACCAAAAAGAAACGCCCGGACTGGGTGCGAATATCTCAGAAAAAGAGTGGCAAGATCTGTTTCCAAGCAAAAAGATTTTCCAAGAAAGTGGCAGCGGTGCCACCGACTTTAAAACGGCGCCGTTGGGGATCACAGTTGTCAAAGGCAAGGTTTCAGAAGTATTAGGAGACAACCCCAAAGCAAAAAGTGCTGTCGATGGGATGGCAGGTGCAACATTGACGGGCAACGGGGTCAACGACGCTTATAAGAGTGTCTTGGCTGCTTACCGCCCCTTCTTGATTAAACTGCAATCGGCCAAACAAACCAAAGAGTGAGGAAGAGATGTCGACCCAAAAAGTGTCCACTCTATCGTACCTGACAAACCAGTTGTGGAGCGGCAACCAAATTCTGGTAGCCGTCCTGGGGATCTGTTCGGCCCTTGGGGTGACAAACCGCCTTTCTGTTTCCGTCACGATGGGGCTCTCTGTTTCCTTTGTAACGGCATTTTCCTCCTTTTTTGTCTCTCTTTTGCGCAAAATCACACCAGACAGCGTGCGAATGATCACACAGCTTGCGATCATCTCCGTCTTCGTCATCATCATCGACCAGTTTCTCCAAGCGTATTTCTTTAGCATCTCTAAAGTATTGAGCGTGTTCGTCGGATTGATCATTACGAATTGCATCGTGATGGGAAGAACAGAAGGGATGGCAAAAAACGTCGAGCCCATTCCTGCCTTCCTCGACGGCCTTGGAGCTGGGCTTGGATATGCAGCAGTGCTCTGCATCGTAGGCGGGATCCGCGAACTGTTTGGCTTTGGACAATTGTTTGGGCAACAGGTGATCCCCCTTTCTTGGTATGCCACCGCAGAACGCCCCGACGGGTATGACAACTTCGCCCTGATGGTGAGCCCGCCCGCCGCTTTTTTCATCCTTGGGGGCATGATCTGGGTTTTCAACCTCATCAATAAAAGGACGTAACCGATGTGGATGGCTAACTACGAATCGCTCAACCTCTTTGGCTTGATGATCCAGGCAGTCTTCATCGAAAATTTCTTGCTCGCCAACTTCTTAGGGATGTGCACGTATCTCGCCTGCTCGACCAAGCTAAAAACGGCAAATGGGCTCGGCGTCGCAGTGGTCTTCGTCCTCACCGTCTCTGGCATCTTAAACTGGTGCGTCCACAAATTCGTGACAGGACAAGGCGCTCTGACGTGGCTGGCGACCTTTGGGATCAATGCAGCCACAATCGACTTGGGCTTCCTCGAATTTCTCCTTTTTATTTCGGTCATTGCCGGGTTCGTTCAAATCTTAGAGATCGTCATCGAAAAATTTTCGCCGGCCCTTTACATGTCTTTGGGCCTCTACCTCCCGCTGATTGCAGTCAACTGCGCAATTTTAGGAGCCTGCCTCTTTGCCGTCACGCGCGATTACCCCTTCTTCCCAAATCTCATCTATGTCCTGGGTTCTGGAGTGGGATGGTGGCTTGCAATCGCCTTGATCGCAGCGATCCGGGAAAGGCTCGCTACAGCAGACGTCGTTCCTGCCTTAAGGGGGATGGGGATCACCTTTATCATGACCGGCTTGATGGCGATGGCTTTCCAAGGCTTTACCGGAATCAAACTTGCCACACCGACTGGAGCTGTCGAACCGCCTCCGACAGAACAACATCCAACAACAACACCCTCACCCAAAGCATAAAATGAAAATCGGACACAAAAAGAAAAACAACATCTTGGTCATCACCCCCGAAATGCCTTCGCTCGACGCCCTGGCAGCTCCCCTGTTTAAAGAGCAGGTCTTCGATCTGATCAAAAATGACGAAAAGCCGTTTGTGGTCGTTGATTTAACGAATCTGACAGCAATAGACACCTCAGGCTTAGGAAGTTTTCTCGCTCTACTCCGGCATTTGAACACGTGTGGAGGCTCTCTTAAGATCTCCTGCATGAACCGCCCCGTCCGGACGATGTTCGAACTCGTTTCGATGCATAAAATCTTTGATATTTTCAACACCACAGAGGAGGCCGTCAGTGATTTCGACAAAAAACAGTAAACCCAGGCAGCCAGGAACGATTCGCGCCATTCTGTTCATCGCATTTTTCTGCTTGATTATCCTCGCCAAAACGTCTATCTACAATTACTTCATCCGCCCTCCCGCCGATGAAGACCTCATCGCCATGCGAGATCGCGATGATGACAAGCCGACCCTCTACTACAAAAACCGAGAGGCGAACCGCGCTGAGGAGCGAGCTCCCTACAAATACTCCGATCCTAGTTACTACCAAGGCCGCCCCGATCCAAGATAGCGCAATCCACCACTGATCTCACTGGCTCAGTGGTAGTTGTACCAGAACTTGGAAAAGATTTGCAAAAAATAGGCTGAAAGGATAAGGTCACGAAAAGCGTCACTATCCTTCTGTACACATCACTCCCACTTATTACAGAACTATTGCATTAACTCTGCAATACGAGTTTTGAACCTATTTTAAAAAGGAGATAATATGGATTCCATCCACGGTAAACACACCTTTTTTCACATTCCGCAACGCCTCAAACCAGTGAACGTGCCAAAACTTCAAACTCTGCCAGGAAACCCAATAAAAGAGATCAAAACTGCCGGAATGTCCCACTCGATTCCAGCTAAGCTCTCTCGCCGCTTGATGCTCATCAAAGCGACGCAAGAAGCTTCGGAAACGGGCAAAAAAATGATCAAATCGATCGCCAACAAAGCTTGTGGAATTTTTAAAACTGCCAGCAAGTTCCACTAATTGATTCAATTTCAGTGAGGGAAGGGAATATGTCGGAGGTAAAACCTTCGCCATACCCTCCACCTCAATTTGTTTCTCTCGTTGCGCCTAAATCTTTGTTGTGCTACGCTCTTTTTCAAAAAAGAGGCAGGCAATTTTTATGGCACAACTGAATGTCGGCGATTTACGGGGCGGAGCAAAAGTCGAAGTGGAAGGTCAACCCTATACGGTGGTGGCCAACCAATTCGTGAAACCAGGAAAAGGGGTCGCTTTCAATAAAATCCGACTCAAGCACCTCACTTCTGGGCGCGTCATCGAGCGCACATTCAAATCGGGTGAAAAAGTCGATCAGGCCGACGTCGTCGAAATGGGGATGCGGATGTTGTACAAAGAAGCAGACGGCACTATCTTCATGGATGAAAACACTTTCGAACAGATCAAAATCTCTAACGAGTCGCTCGGGGATACCTCCCAATGGCTCAAAGAAGACATCTCGTACAGCATCATCTTTTACAAAAACGTCCCCGTCACCGTAGACCCCCCTACATTCCTCGAACTGAAAATTACCGAAACCATGCCCGGCGATCGTGGAAACACCGCCTCTGGCCGCGTACTCAAACCCGCCACAACTGAAACAGGCGCCGTTGTGCAAGTCCCCATCTTCATCGATGAGGGGGAAGTGATCAAAGTCGATACGCGCACAGGCGAGTACGTCTCTCGTGTGAATTAAAATCTTGCTAAAAATTCTTTGGTCTATATAAGATCCAAGGAAAAACGCGTTGTTGCTTTGTAAACAACGCTCATTGCACAACCAGGATTTCGCTTATGTTCAATGCAGCTCACCGTCTGATTGGTGCCTGTGTCCCCAACAGCATCGCAACTCACCCAAGATCTCCCGCAATCGCCACAGTTTTTAAAGGGTGCGCACACACACTGGATGTTTCAACAAGCGTCGCCTTGCTCATCATCAGCAGCGTGGCCTACGACAAAGCGCACAACTTCATTCCGCGCCGCTATCTCCAGGAAATCCCCCAAGCGCTCATTCGGATCTCGGCAAAAACAACGGCGACCATTTGGATGGCTGCCACATTTGCCGCCTTTGGCCTCCACCTCTACTTTGCCTTGCAAAAGGAAAAATCGCAATCCTTGCAAGGTAATGAATCTGAGATACTAGAACCCAGGAATGGTGACGGGGAGGACAATTCTCCACCCCTAAACGGACCCGCTAAACTAAGTACAAAAGCACCTCAACCAGAATTCAAGACTCCACGAGGAAGGGGCCCTGGATTGCCGAACGGGCCACAAACAGTTCCCCGCCCTCACTACGACCAATCGCACATAGTTCGAACACCAAGGGCACGATCGGTGGATTCTTATTTTGCAGATGAGGGTGGAGCCATGCTGTCACCCATTTTCTTCAATTCGACATCTTCATACAAGACAGCCCAATCTCCTGGTAGCCCCAACTCTCCCGGCTTTAGACCCTTTGATCAAACATTTAGAACGACTCTTGTGGGAAGAGCCTCGGAAATAAAACCCCCGCAGCGTACATTTTACAGAGTAACGGACGCTGCTTATGCTCAGCCGATGTCGGAATATCAAGCTCCTGTTCTTCCTATGCCACCCCTCGCGGTTTTGAAATCAGCTAAGGATAACCTTAAATCCTTAGACCCAAGCATCATAACCCGTGTTGCACTCCAGGCCCCAAGTTCAAATCCTTTTCATAGCTTGAGAC
>JABDCX010000046.1 GCA_013287915.1 Chlamydiota bacterium | reverse complement strand
GACTTCTGTGTCATCCATCACAGCATCGCAAGTTTCGGGTCCATAGATCTTCCAAAACGTCTTGCCATTTAAGCTTAGGCCAATTTCTTGAAACTCCTCTTCCGGATCGTAGAAAGAGGTTGTGGTTAATGTAGAGTCCCAGGAGGGAGTGTATCGGGTTTGCAGACGCCTTCCGAAAGCATCGTAGGTGGCTTCCCAAACATAAGATGGGTCAGTCACTTTAACTAGCTGTCCCCAAGGGTTCCATTCTAGGGTTTGGTTTTGATGGGCTTTGACCTGTCCCATTTCATCGTAATGAATAGGGATCAATTTTTCAGATCTCAATTCAGCAATGGTCTTTCCAAAAGGATCGATTCCATTGTCAGGGATACTCCATAGGGGTGTTTCTGTAAGAACGCCTATTCCCCGACTACCGAAATCATAAGTGTAAATGTCTTCGTTAACGAAAGCAAGATAGCCTTGAGGTGTATAGCGGTACTTTTGTGCCTGGTCACTTGAGGTAAAACTTCTCATTTTTCCTGAAAAATCCCAGGTCATCAATTGCTCAGTTGAGGAACTTGTGTAATTTGTGGAAATCTTTTCTGGCAGTGCTGAAGAGTTATAATGCCATGTAGTGGTATTGACGGGGGTTATTTTCTGCTGAAGTGAGCCATCCAAGCAATAGGTGTAATGCAGATCAACTGGTGTTGCCAATACACGCGTCAGTCTTTCGCCTTGATAGAAGAATTCACGGGTATGGCTGCCTATATCCAAGGTCCTTTTTGATGATGCCCAATGTTGCGTAGTTTGGAAGAGAAGCTGATTGTTAAGATATGCCAATTCAGAAGCAAGACGGCCGGATTCATCATAGCTTCTTTCTATGCGGGAATATTCAGTAGCATAGCCGTCTGGGAGCATTTTCCACTGTTCGATTGTTTCCACAAGTCCACGGGGATCGTAGGTGTACTTACGCTTCCATCCATCCACGCTTTCTTCTTTGAGTCGTTTGAAATCATCATACTCATAGGTGTGGATGCGATTCATGGGATCTTTTGCTGTGGCTAGTAGGCCATTTTCATAGGTGTATTCCCACCTTTCTTTAGTTTGACCTGTGGCATAGAGTTCTTCGGTGCGTTTTCTTCCCATTTCGTCGTGTGTGGCTTTCCACACGGCGCCGTTTGGCAAATGGGTCTCGCATAAATTGGAATCGGAATCGTAGATGTAAGTGAGGACGCTTCCATCAGGCAGCGTCTTTTTAGCAAGTCGATTGAGCCCGTCGAATTCTTGCGTTGTAATGCGCTTCTCGCCATCCGTGATGGTAGTGCAATTGGCGCTGTGATCATACTCATATGAAATTTGATTTGTTCCGGTTTGGGTGCTTTTGACGAGTCCGAAAGCATTTGTCTGTGTTGTTGTAAGAATGTCGCCTGCTTTCGCTGTTTGGGTTTGGTTGACTGGATCGATTGTAACTTCGGATGAAGCGATTAAAATGCCGTCTACATCAAAGCATTGGATGCTGATGACTTCTCCAGCTGCATAATGGGTGATGATTTTTTCTCCACTGGCGGTTGTGCAAATCACGGTATCACCTTGATAGCTCCAGAGGCTTTGCTCGCCGTTGGGGTTAGTTTGAGTTTTGATGCGTCCTAAAGCATCATATGTCTTTTCCCAGATGTAACCGGCAGCATCTGTGAATCGGATGCAGTTACCCCACAGATCAAACTCTTCCGTTGTTTCACTTGTCAGGCTTTTGCGAATGATCTTGCGATGGATGTCGTCATAAATGATGTGTTGAACCTGCCCATTTTTTGTAAGAATCTTCGGCCTTGCCAATAGATCGTAGACAAAAGTACTTTTTGTGCCATCTGGATTAGTCTGCTTTTTCAGAAGCCCGTTTGCGGTGTAATCGTATGTGGTTATAAAGCCGGCGGGTGTCGTTGTGGAAGCAATTAAATCGCCAGGCTCATATGTGTAGTGGGTAGAAAAGTTCTCTACCGTTTTGACTTTTACCCTTCCGATCCCATCGTATTCATGTTTTGTGCGATACCCTCGAGGATCGATCTCTTCGATGAGAAAACCGCGAGTATCATAGTCGTAAAGTGTGTAAGCTGCATGACCAAGAGCGTCCAGTTCTTGGATTTTTGCTTTGATCTCGCCAGAGGGAAGATACTCTAATCGAAGGGTTTGATTGGGGCTTGCTCCTTGGATCCACCTTGGACGGTTGCTAAGATCGTATGGCGAATAGGTTGCTGACAAAAGATGACCGTCTTTTGAATACACCTGGGAGCGGTATTTATTTCCTACAATGTCATAATCGTCTTGTTGGATGGTGTCTGCAGTGATAATTTGAGTGCATTGCCCTAGCTTGTTATAGTCATACGTAGTGATGACTGCAGGATCATCGGTGTTGGTATTCTCTGTTTTTTTAGAAGGGAGGCCGCAGGAGGAATTGTATTCCCATTCGACACTAGCTCCTGATCTATCTTCTTTGATGATCTGACCATGTGAGTTGTAGGTGAAATCTGTATAAGACAGGAGCGTGTTTTGCACATATTTTTCGGTACGTTTTGGGAAATAGGGTAACTGATCATCATAAGTAATCTTCGTTTCTCGATCCAAATGCAGAGAGCGTTCACACAGATTTTTCTCATTGAATTGAAAAGTGATTGAGGAGTGTGTTTGAAAGTCGCCCGTGAGATCAATGCCCAAAATCTCAATTTCTTTCGGATTTCCATTTTTATCGTAAAGATAGTGGGTTGTTAAGCCGCGCTTGTCAGTAATCGATTTGAGACTCTTTGCATACCCTCCTGGTCGATCCCAAGGGGCAATTTGCTCTGTTTGTGGATCGAACCAGGATTTATCATCAATGAACCACGCGTGGAGGATTTGATCTCCTTCGGGATCGATAACTTTGTAAATGCGGTTGTCTTTAATAAAATACGTTGTCTTACCGCCTTCGCCATCGGTTACAGTTGTGAAGCCTTTTTGATAATCAAAATAAGCCATTGTGGCCATTTGTTGGGCGGGTCCCATGGGAGACCGTTGTGCTTTCACTTTTCCGTTTTCATAATCGTTTTCTAGTATCATGCCGTTAGGCTTAGTTTCACGCACAATCTGATGTTGGCCATCGTAATCATAGGTGATTTCTGCTTCATTAGGCAGAGTGACTTTATAAAGTTCACCTCTGATGTTGTAGGTATAGGTAATGCAGCGGCCATCTTGTGCAAAAATCTCTTTCACCAGATCATCAGGGGTATATTCTATGCGGCAAAAGGTTCCATATGAACTTTCAATTCGGCTTAATTGATTTCCTGTGTAAGTAAATGTAAGTGTGTTCCCAGCAGGGCTTGTAATGGTTTGGAGCAATCCGTCTTTGAACACTCTACGTGTCCCATCGGCTCTATAAAGAGTATTGTTTTCGATGTAAGCGCTAAAGGGATTTGCAATAGGATTGAAAGGATCTTGTTTTAAGTTGCAAAGATCGGGATTGTCTTCGGGATACGCTTCCCAACGATTTGATTGCTCATTAAATCGGTATGAGATGACGGTGCCGTCTTCTTCTGCAGCAAAGAGTTTATTATCTTGTTCGATGAGATACGGATTGAGACTGAGTTTCCAGCCGTAACCAAAAGAGCCTTGGATGGGATTTTGACTATTATAATTGCGTCTAATGGTCAATGGGAATGGCCCGGGTAAGACGAGATCGACTTCATCGATATAAAAGGCACCTGTCATCACGTCTACAGGATCGGCGAAGAAGGCAAATGGATGTTTGTGCTCTTGGCGTACATCTGGTTTGATTTTATTTACTTCAACTAGAGAAGGTAAAACAGGATTTTGTAATGTCTGATCGAACCCAGAATAGGCTCTTCGTTGAATGAGAGAGAATTTTTGCGTGCTGTCTAATCTGAAATCAACAGGAAGTCGTGACCCGAATCCTCCGTTTAATACTAAGTCATCACTAGATATTAAGGCTTTATAAGTGTTTGGGTGAAAAGTCAAAGTAGCAATGTGTTGGCTATTTCCATCCTTTTGAATATACGGTCTGGGAGTCATGTAAGCGTATGTGAAGTAGCCAAAGTGATCCTTGATCGAATCTTCAATTGCTTTCCATTGCGCAGGAGATTCATTCTGAATTTCTTTTAACTCAATATCTCTTAAGTGGGGAAAATGCAATTCTTCAGCAATCTCTAGGGATTGATGAGCCGTTTTAAAACTAGTAGGTACCCAGGTTAAAAACCCGGGGCCATGCAAACCATTTTCTTGATGTTTTTGGTGTTGGAGTTGAAGTAATTTGACTGTCGAAATGGCATTAGGATCTTCAAAAAAATCGCGTAAAATTTGATGTTCATTGCTTGAGCCGTCTACAAGAGCTAAAGTTGTAAATTGATTCTTTGCATGGCTCCTTTCTTCATGCCAAGCTATGGGATCTTTTTGAGCCGTGAACTGTATCGTTCCATCGCCTCTCTTAATTGAGAGCGGTTGTTGGGATTGAGTAAACATCTGCATGTCCACTCGCGGGTATTGTAAGCCTGATAGAGTTTTCTGTGGTTCTTGTTTGGAACGACCAGGAGCAATCTGAGCGAGTCCACAACCAAATTGTTTATCTGGTAATACCTTATGCAATTTGGCAAGTTGCTGCTCGGCACGCGCACAGTTTTCGAAATAGACTGCCCCAATGTAACCGAGAAAAGCGTGAAGACGATCTGTTTCATCTTTTTCGTTCAAAAATTGATCATAAAATTGTGAAGCAATTTTAGGGCTTGCACTTCCAAAATTCATGCACAAAGCAGCGTTCGTTCCTTTCAACAGTTGCAAATTTGATGCGATTTGTTGGGGGAAATCGGACTCAAATGGAATGTTATAAATGACATTTAACCCTATGATGTTGTCTTTAGGTCCGACTTTTAAAGAGAGCAAATCGGCCTTATCTTTTGCTAGATGGAAAGTGGCATGTGAGGGTTCGAATTCTGAAAATTTGACTGAAAAAGCCGTACAATCTAATTGCGTTGTCGGGATTTGAACAGACACCCTTTTTGAAGAGTCTTGTAAGGAAAAGGCTTCGATGTCAACATGGGCGATAAGATTTTCACCCTCGATCGATCTAATAATGCGAGGTTCGCTTTGAATAGCGGGCCGTGGAAATTCTGACCAATCGGTGAATTGCTTTTTTAACTGGACGCGTTGTATTCCAACATCGCGAATCGCAAGGCCTTTCTTTTTTAGCTCTTCTTGAACAAAACGCACAAAAAGAATGCCAGCCGTATCGTTGCCATCATGCGCTATATGTTTCAAGATATTTGGATCATTCACGAGATAACGTTGAATCCATCTTTCTGCACTGGCATATGAATCGGGCAGTTGCGTATAGAGATCATATCCCTCTTCAATATGAAACTCTTTTAACCATGGAAGCAGTGAAATCCATTGATCTTCCTTGTGAAAGAAAACCCAGGGGTATTTCACCAAGACATCTTCTGATCCTATGGGTTGAATAAAAAGCAATTTTTCAGCAATTGCGTGAGAGATGAGATAAGGTTCTGTTTGCGCATAAACAGCTTCATAACCTGCTCTTTGCAAAAGATAGACAAGTAGTTGACACTGTTCCCAGGGAGTCCCTTGCTTTTCTAAGTATGTCATATACGGATTTGCACGAATACCCGGTGCAATGTAAACCTCGTCCACTTGGCGCAGAAAGGGCTCGACAAACGCGATTTCATTGTAAACATACTGAGCCAGAAGTAGCGGGTCGCTTTTCATTTCCTCTACAAATGCATCTAAAACGGGGTAGCTAACTGTAGATGGCTGTGCGTCGTTTGTTAGGCTTGAAAAGGGTTGTACAGATTCTGTCCTCACCAATGGTTGATCTATACGTGGTAATGCGGGCTTGCGCAATGTGGCCAATTGCCAAGGGGGTGGTGCAGAATATAGACATGAATAGAGTGGTGTTGAGTCATTCAGAGAAATTGCATATTGATAGGCTTCGCCATTTCCTTTTTGGCTAATAATCAGAGCATAATGAGGAGGTGAGCGTGGCACAATTTGGATGCGTAAATCGAGTCCAAAATCTGTTTTAAGCCGGTTATTTGGGATGAAGACTAATCCATCTGTGATGACATGGTGTTCCCAGACAAACGGGACATTGACAGCAATGGCGACTTGCTCTTGATAAATCACCTTATCCTTTTCGATTACTTTAACAAGGAGTTCTGGGAAGGAGCCCTTTGTTTCGACTATGAAACGCACATATTGATCGGTAAAAAGAATATAGGGGGTTTGTCCATTTTGCGTCTGTCCATCTAGAAAAGTGACTGATGGATAGAGTGTGGGTTTTACTGCCGCTTCTAGAAGACCTCTGGGATGTAAAAGTTGATCGTTTGTGAAAAATTGGTTTCGGTAGATCTGTTCTCTTGAGCGCAACTCTTCTTTTGTCAATTCCGAAGCTTGTTTCGATGGTCGATTTTTTTCAACTTGTAAACGCTTTATTGCTTCGCTATTGTCCGCCAGCTCCTGCTTTGCTTGGTCGCCATTATTTGAACCATATTTAATGACCTGTGCCAAAAGCTCTGAGATCATAAACTTAGTTTCGAGGGCATCAGCATGATTGCAATTTTTTTCAGAATCAATGCTCCTACTTTTTAATAACGTGATGCGATGCCACAAATTCGATTGGTTCTGTTCCTGATACGTTGACCATTGACTCGCACTTTCTCTACATCTTGCACTCGCTTTAGTTAATGTGTTGATATTGCTTTTCACCTCTTCTTTGTCATTGGGATTTATGAGAGAACGGTGGAGGTTCCAGATCTCTTGGGCTACATTTGCCCCTTCTTGGTAAAGCTCTGCAGCCTTTTTGAGCAGAAGAATTTTTTGATCTGCATAATATGGCAGTTGAGCAGCGTTTTCTTCTGCGTTCCGTGCTGCAGTGTTTTTTTGCACCATTTTCTGACTTCGAAAGCCCAGAAGATTTTTTTGTTCGTTTCCAATTTGAGTCTCACAATCAACAGAATGTTCGCGACATTTTGATCTTATCTTATGCATTTTGCTGGAATTTGATTGGCTTGACTCTGTATCATTTAAGACTTTGTTGTATGTGTCATTTGCTTTTTGGAAAGCTGCAATTGTGTTCTTAGCGTGCTGAATTTGCCAATCTAACGAACTGCGCA
>JABDCX010000045.1 GCA_013287915.1 Chlamydiota bacterium | reverse complement strand
TTCTCCCCCAAGTATTGACACAGGAAATTGTACTTTCCGCGATTTTACAGTTGGAGTCACGCTAATCCATGCACTTGATCGACTCCCATGCTCACTTGACGAGTGAAAGCGTCTGGCCCCATGTCGATGATGTGGTTAAAAGAGCGCAAGAGGCCTCTGTGAGCCCTATTATCAATATTTGCACCGATCTTTTAACGTTAGAACGGGGCATGGATCTAGTTGAACGCTACCCATTCATTTACAATACAGCCTCTACAACGCCCCACGACGTTGCTAAAGAAGGGGAAAGCGTATTTCCCATCGTTCGGCAACATGCTCTGTCAGGTAAATTGGTGGCGATCGGAGAAACGGGATTGGATTACCACTACATGCATTCCCCGCGCGACGTGCAGCAAGACTTTCTCCGCCGCTATCTCCATTTAGCTCTCGAATCCCATTTGCCCGTTGTGATCCACTGCCGAGATGCCTTTGCCGATTTGTTTGAGATTCTCGATCGCGAGTACGTCGTTCAAGGAAAGCATCAACAAGGGGTCCTCCATTGCTTTACAGGGACCACCCAAGAAGCAGAAGATGTGTTGAAACGCGGCTGGTATGTTTCGATTAGCGGGATTGCGACGTTTAAGAAGAGCGAACAGCTGCGCGAAGTCGTGCGTTTAGCGCCTTTAGAGCAGCTTCTCATCGAAACAGACACTCCTTATCTTGCCCCCCATAGCCGCAGAGGGCAGCCAAATGAGCCAGCATACCTCGTCGAAACAGCACAACTCGTCGCCACTGTCAAAGGAGTCAGTTTGCAAACGGTTGCTCAGGCGACAGCCGCCAATGCAGCAAAACTATTTCATCTCAAGGTGTCGCATGAATCCCATTGAGTATATCGATCGCTTGAGCGGCCGCCTGTGCAAAGAAGAGGTGTATGGGGGGAACCATTTGGAGTTTTTGTATGGGACCACTTGGCTCAGTCGCTTCTGTTCCCCTTTCTTATTGCGTTGCATTGCGCGCAATCCCCTTTTTTCCAAACTGTACGGGTATGTGCAGAAGTTGCCGGCAAGTCGCTCCAAAATCGCTCCTTTCATTCAAACGTTTGGCGTCGATGCCACCGAATTTGAAAAAAAGCCGTCCGAGTTCGTTTCCTTTAACGATTTTTTTACCCGCACGTTAAAACCGCAAGCACGGCCGATAGCCGCTTCTGCTGCCGTGATTCCAGCAGATGGGCGCTATCTTTTCTATCAAAACATCAGTGAAGCGGATGGCTTTGTCGTGAAGGGGAAGAAGTTTGATTTAGATGAGCTGCTACAGGATAGAGAATTAGCCGATTTGTATCGTGAAGGCTCTCTAGTTTTGGCTCGTTTATGCCCATCCGACTACCATCGGTACCACTTTCCTTGCGATGCCGTTCCAGAACCAAGCCGCGCCATTTCAGGACATCTCTATTCTGTGAACCCCATCGCCCTAAAAAATCGGATCGAAATTTTTACCGAAAACAAGCGACGCCTCATCGTCCTGAACACAACTGCCTTTGGCAAAGTGACCGTGGTTGAGGTGGGCGCCACTTGCGTAGGAGCCATCCACGAGACCTACACCCCCTCTCGGTCTTACCGAAAGGGAGATGAAATGGGCTACTTCTCCTTTGGAGGATCGTCGCTCGTTCTCCTCTTTCCCCCACGTACCATTCTTTTTGATCGCGATCTTCAAGAAGCTTCCCGCTCCCATACCGAGATCCGGTGCCTCATGGGGCAGTCGCTGGGCAATTAATCAGCGGACTGGTAAGCGAATCCCAAGTATAGCGACAGAGCAGCTACCACGACATGCAACCAAGTGTCGGCCATGTTGTTGGCGACGAGGCCTAAAATGTCTTGGTTTCCATAGTAGAATCCGAGTGCTGCCACGACGAGGTAGATCGCACCAAAAATTCTAAAGAACACTTGCGAGTACATGTAGCTATTGAACCCGCACCACAGAGCAATTAAGCCGGAGACGATGTGCACGAGATTGTGCGCTGCGTTGATGTGAAAGATCCCTAAGAGATGCCCTTGTGGGGACACAGCTGGGATAAATCCCAAAATACCAATGATCACGAACACAACGCCAAAGACAACCGCAAATTTTTGTAACATAACCCTCCTCGGTTTAATGTCCTCACCCTAAAAAAATCTTTATTACATTTCAAGAAAAAAACCAGATTTGCAACACTCTTATTCAGACAAGACTTTGGCGGTGATTTCGTGCCAGATGCCTTTTGCGAGGGTTTTTTCGCGGAGGGCTTCGTAGGAGGGGTGGCAGTAGATTTTCCAAAACTCTCCTGGGTCGTAGTAAGAGCGGGCATAGAGCGCTTTTCTGCCTCCGTTGCTTGTTGTCAATTGCTCGAGTCTTTTTGTCACTTCTTTGATTGGAGAGGCGTGGGAGGGAACGCCGTAGATGCCGAAATTGACGACCCGTCCATTAGATTTCCCGTGAGGCAGAAGGTGGGGAGCAAAAATCTGCGGTGTTGCGGTTCCTTTTGCTGGTAAAAGCCAGATCGGGAAAATGGCTGGATCTTCACAAACGGCTGTGAGAAAGTGTGCAGCGTTGTGTTCAGGGATGCAAAAATCTTGGATGACAAAGCGATTTTGGATCCACGTTTCAGCTTGATGGAGCAGTTTGCACAAATTTTTTCCGCTGAGGAGAGGGCGTAAAAAAGTATAGGGACGATGATTTGTCTCTGGCAGGCGATGGAACTGGGCAATTTCTTCGTCGTTGAACGCTTCTGCTTTTGGTCTGGAGGTGCGCCAAAGTCCCTCTTTGACTAGGCGTAAAGAGAGGGGGAAGTGCAACACGTAGGCACCCATCCAAAAGGCTCCAGGGTCGTAGCGGAAGAAATAATCTGGATGGGTCATCCACTCTTGATAGGGCTGTGAATGGTTTGTGATGGCAATTTCTTTGACGTGCTGGTAGAACATCGGTTTTTCTGCACGGTAATGCGGTAAATGGGTCACATTTTTTTTGTCTTCGACTCCTCCTTCCATAACAACGGCAAGGGTTTTTGAGAAAATAATGGCATCGAGAAAAAGGGGAGGGTTAGGCTGAGAGGTGCATGTGTGCAGCTTTTCGAGGGCCTGCTGGGCATTTGAAAAAACGTGGTATTTGAGATGGACGCACTCTTTTGCAGGGATTAAAGCTAGTTCAGCCAGTGCTAAAGCGCCTAATGAGCCATACGATCCTGGGACGCCATAAAATAGATCCGCGTTTTCAGTAGGTGTTGCTTTTATCAGTGTGCCATCGCCACGGATGAGATCGAAGGAGGAGCAGGCGTCATTGAACGATCCCCACTGATGAGAAGCGCTTTCAGCCCCCATCCCCATGATAGCGCCGCCCACCGTGATCATTTTCAGTTCCGGTATGACGGGAGGGATCAATCCGTACGGCAAAGCCGCTTTGACAAGGGCTTCCATGGAGACGCGAGGTTCGACGTGCGCGATTTGCTTGTTGGGGTCGATGTCGATGATTTGATCAAGAGCGCCGCAATAGATGTTGTGGCATCCGCTTTTGTACCCTTTTGTGCGGATCGTAAAAGACTCTTTTGTGCGGTACTTTAAAGAAGCCAGCTTTGCATGCGCCTTTTTTTGCGTGTAGAGCTTATTGATCTGCCCCTGAATGCCTCTGACAACCTGTGTGTGTCTTTTCCATTTATCCATAGATGATCCTGTGTTATGCGTGTTTGGGATCGATCGCATCGCGGAAAGTGTCTCCGACAAGAGCGATCGAGACCAAAAGAATCGTGAGTAAAATGGCTGGCGGCCATAATAAGTAGCTTTCGTAAGGAAACACGGACCTCCCTTCATCCATTAACACGCCCCATGAGCAAGACCCCTCTTCACCTAAGCCCAGGAACGATAAACCAGCTTCGCTCGTGATCGCTGCCATGATATCAAATGGGATCAAAGTCAAAATCGGCGGGATGGCATTGGGCAGAATATGGGAGAAAATGATCGTGCGATTGGGCAATCCGATCGCATGGCACGCTTCGACGTAAGAGAGATTGCGCTGTTTAAATACCTCTCCGCGCATGTAGCGGCTCAACGAAGTCCACCCAAATAATCCGATGATGGCGATGATGAGAAAAATCGATTTGCTTTGCACGATTGCCACAACCGTTAGAAGCATAAACAGGGTGGGCATCGCCTCCCAAATTTCGATCAAGCGGCAGACGACAATGTCGAAATTGCCTCCATAATACCCCGCAGCAGATCCGAGGGGCAGTCCAATGAGCAAGGAGAGAGTGACAGCTAAGATGCCGACGACTAAGGAAATGCGTGTGCCGAAGATGAGGGCAGCTCCTAAATCTTTTCTGTTGATACGCGTCAGCTCTAAAAAATGGACGTGCTTATTCAATTCTTGGCTGCCTCCTGCATCCTCCTCCCAGTGGAAAGGGCGGATGAGAGGCATGATTTGCCACTGAATGAGAGACGCCTGTTTTTCTAACCAGTTGTCCTTATCGAGCAAGTAGTGGAGCGCTTGTTGTGCGTGTACTTGGGCATTTGATCCTTTAGATGCTGTAGAAACGATTTTTTCGAGTCGTGCGATCTCGGCCTTTTGATTTTCTTTGTTAAGCGCCCAGAGAGTTGATTGAACGCCCGGAATGCCTTTGAGTTTTTCGTATTGGGCGTGCTCTTGTTGGTACCGAAGAACGAGATTGAGCTTTCCGTAGGTGGAAAGAGAATTCAGGTGTTGTTCCCATGTGGAGAATTTTTCCTGCTGCGGAGTGTTTCGTCTCTCTTTAAAGGCGGGGTCGTGCATCGGGTGGAAAAGGAGGTAAAGAAAAAGAGCTAGTTGGGTGCCTATGCCTACGAGGAGGAGGAGCCATCGCCAGGTGCGTGGTGCCAGCGCACATCCGATCCAAGTGATGGGGAGCGTGAACATGAGCAGATTGAAAAAGATGTCTAGGTATTTCGTATAAAACTCGTGGTAAAAGAGGTAGCGGAAAAGGGGAAAATAGAGCGACCCATCGTATGCGATGGCAATCGGTTTGCTAGAGGCAAGAAAAGGGGCATAAATGGCTGTCGCGATAAAGAGAAAAATGAGAAAAAGGGCAATCTTTCCCAGCCATCTGCTCGAATAGCGCTGTAGAACCATTGTCCAATACATTTTATCCTAACTCCGACAACGTAACACGTGGATCTAAAACCGTATAGGCGATATCGGCAACTAAGTATCCAATCAAGGCCAAAAATGACCCCGCCAAAGTGGAAAACATGATCACATTATAATCTCTATTGATTACCGCATCGTAGAAAAACTTACCAAATCCATTGATCTCAAACAAGATTTCAACGATCAGCGAGCCTCCTAAGATCACACCAAGAGAGCCTGCAAGAGAGGTGATCAGCGGGGTGGCCGCATTTCTCCCCACATGCCGGATCCACAGTTGCAGTGGTGGAACTCCTTTTGCGCGAGCTGTGCGGACGTAATCTTGGTGCATCACTTCCAAAACCGCTGTTCTTGCCAAACGCGACTGTACAGCAAGAGTCCCGTACATAATGGCGATGATGGGAAGAAAAATGTGTTGCAAAATGTCTAGCACTCTTTCTTGTGACGTCAGTGTATCATAGATGCCTTCTGGGCTTGTAAAGCCGCTGATGGGGATCGGAATGGAGGTGAAAGGAAAGGTATTGTTCAACGCGACTTCCTCGATGAGAAATGGGGCAACGACAAAAATCGGGATTGCATAAAGCACCAAAAAAGTGAGATTGAGAGCATGGTCGAGGGGCTTGTTGTGGTAAATGGCCATGACAAGGCCGAAAAAGAGACTAAGAAAAAGAGTGATAATCATTGGAGTAACAGAGAGTGTCAGGGAATATTTGAATCGTTTCGTCACTTCGTGGATGACTGTTTTGTTGTTGTCGTTGCGCAATGTGCCAAAGTCGAGCGTTAACACGCGTTTAAAATAGCGGCAAAAGCGGGTATCGAAAAAAAACATCTGAATCTTTTCAAGCGTTGTCGGTTCGTAATGGTAGAGTTGTCGATGTGCCTTGTACCACGTCTTGAGCATGCCGATTTTCTTTTCGATAAGGGTGGGTGAATCTTGCGATGTCAGCGCGTTGTTGCGCAACAGGTTATTGTCAGTTGTGATCTGAGAGTTGAATGTTTGTTCTTCCAAGGTGAGATGGGGACCGAGATACGCTTGCTGAGATCCCCCTCGGACAATGAGTTGGCTAGCTAAGATCCGTACCGTCAGGGGTTCATGGGGATCGTTCATCAATTGAAATAAAATGGGCATGATAAACCGGGCTTTGTCACCCATTTCGATTCTCAAGTCGTGATATGCTTTTGTGGAGATCTCTTCGGAGGCTTGTGGGTTTGATTTTCGCGTGATGAGGACTCCTATGCTCTGTTTAACCTCTTCCACTGTTGTCCAGGGCCATGTGTTGAAAAGAATGGGAAGGGTTAATCCATAGCGTTCCCGAAATTGGAGATACCGTTCATCTGTGCCAAATGGCGTGGAAATTGTTTCACGCCGCATCGCGTTGCCCTCAGGGGAAATCTCTGTGAGGGTGACGGGATCCCCAGGAGCGAGATTGATGATTGCGAAATTGACGAGGATGATGCAAAAAAGAGTGGGAAAAATGAGCAAAATCCGCTTGAGAATGTACGTTGTCATCGCAAATCTACTCTTTTTTTAACCAATAAATAGATGGGCTAGGTTCCCCCACATTTGCCCCTGGAATCAAATCTTGCCTCTCTGCGGGGATAAACACGTTTTGCACATATTCTCGATAAAGCATTGCGGTTTTAGGGGTAAAGAGAAATGTATAAGGCTGCTCTTCGTAAAGGATTGCATCGAGGCGATGGTACAGTTCTTGCCTTTTTTGAGGATTTGATTCGTAGTCCAGAGCATCGATGATCGCATCAGCTTTTTTATTCGAAAATCCAATGGCATTGGAAGAGCCTTTTTCCTTTGCTCCAGAGGAATACCACAATTGGCGAGGATCTTCTGGAGGGGTTCCTAAGGACCACCCTAAACAAATCGCATCGAAATTCTTATCTTCGAACGTGCTGGAGAGGTCAGCAACATCGACGCCGTTGAGTTGGCAGTCGACGTGAATTTCTTTCAGTGAAGTGGCGATGTATTCGCAGATCCCTTTGATCGTGGGGTTTTTGACGTAGTAAGTGAGCGTAAATCTAAATGGCGTTTGAATCCCATTGATCGTTTTGCTTCTGACTCCATTACCAGCGTTGTCGATCCACCCCTCTTGTTCTAAAATGCGGCTCGCTTCGTCGAGATCGAAAGGAAGGGGGGGAATGGCTGGGTCGTAGGCAGGCGAGTAGAGGTAGAATGGCCCTGTGATTTCAAGGCCTAACCGATTGAGATAGTTGTCGACGATCCGCTTTCGGTCTATCGCCATTGTCATCGCACGCCGCACAGCAGCTGAAGAGAAATACGGTTTTGCCGCGTTCCATCCGATGTAGTTATAACTTCTTGAGACGTAGTCAAGACGTTTAATGGCAGCAGCTTTTTTTTCTTGTTTTAGGTAGTCTTTAGTGGTCAAAAACGACTCGTATTCGCCGATTTGATCGGGTTGTAAATGGTAAATGTCGAGTTGATTTTCTTTAAATTGTTCCCAAATGTTGTCTGGCGTATTTTTAAAATCGACGAGGATGGCGCTTGTTAAAGCATCTAGGGGCTCATCATACTCAGAGTTGCG
>JABDCX010000044.1 GCA_013287915.1 Chlamydiota bacterium | reverse complement strand
TGCAAGAACCTTCAAATCGAGTCCGTTTGGATCGTAAATCGTCCCCGAAACATCGATTAGGTTAAGGAGTTTTGCCGTTTTAGGATAATAGCGCAGGAGATTGCAGATTTGATTGCCCGCAACATCGCCATCGGGCCCTCCTGACATTTTGACGGTGAAGGGAGATTTGTACGGGTCGATCCCAAGGTAATTCAACAAGGCTTCCATGTAGACGTTCACCCCCAAAGAGGTGACACCATACTCTTTGTGATTGATCCCTGCATTTGGTTTGCTCGAAATGAATGCGCTTCCCGGAAGATAGTTGTATTTTTTGCTATAATCGGCAATCCACTGGATGATTTCGTCGTGCATGTTTTCATCGGGGCCAAGATAGAGATATTCGGGCCGTTTCCAGTAATCGAGAATGTTCTTGGCTCGCATTGTGAAATCGGGATTGCAGTTGACGATGATCACTAAACTTTCGATAAAGGAACGTTGCGCTTGGTGGAGGTATTCGACCCGTTGCTCTTGTCGGAAGTGTTCGAGTTGCGCGTCGATTGTTTCTGGAGCGGCTTCTGTTGATTCTAGTTCTTTTTGGAGGACTAGAGTTTCTGATTCCAGCCTTTCAATGGGATTGAGGAAAATAACCCCTTTGGCTCCCCCTTCGGGAATGTCTTTGTTTTTGAGGTGTTGGGTGAAAGCCAAGTTGTAGCACTCGGTAAAGACGTTGTTGCGCTCGACAGCGATGTGTTCGGAGTGTTGAGGATAAACTGTGCGCAAGCCCCCGCGGGACAAATCTTTGAAGCGGATGTGGAATCCAAAAAAGTGCATCCCTTTGATGAAAAAGATCGCATAGGGCATTTCAGGGAATTTTTTGGTTCGCTCAAAGGGGATTTCGTCGAGATAATGGGGGTCTAAGCGGAAGCTAAGGGAAGTAAAATTGACGCGATAAAAGTTTGTTTTGAGCGTGTGGTGGATAAAATTCATCCCTTGCCGCAACACCGTTTTTCTCCGGTTGTCGTTCTCCTCTTGCCCCGTGTCGAGTTTTCCTATATCGGTTAAAAACTGCTCTCGCTTGCGCAAGTACTCGTCAAAGTCGACAAAGTCGGGATCGAATTTGAGTTTAAAGGCTTCACACAGTTTTGCGGTAAGCTCTGGATGTCTGCAGAGCGCTTCTGCAATAGCTTCCAACGTGTATAAATTGCTGTCGACGTGAACAAGTGCTTGATGGATAAAATTCAGCGCCGCGCGAAGGAAATTGCCCATGCTTCCCGACACCACGCCCTTGCTCACGAGGGCGCTGTCGATTGTATCAAAGCTGGCGAAGTATTTGACAGTGAGAAATTCCCTGAGGAAATTGACGATATTCGCGACTTCCCAAGCCGGCTGCCCATTGCTTCCGTGCAGATCTAGCACCATCACCAGCGTATTTTTTTTATCGTAAGGCTTAATGTAGGTGGCATTGACCCGCTTCATGACGAGATGGTTGCGGTGCACGATTCGGGCCATGCGGTAGAGGAAGTTGTGCTTGGGGGTATTGCGCCAAGCAAGGACGATTTGCATCGAGGCGGCCCCCGTTTCTTCCCAGTTTTCATTGTAGCGCACTTCGTACTGGCAGTTATCGCGTGTTTGGGCACGATGGAACATCTCAATGGCGATGAGAAGGCGATCAATAGGCAGTGAGCGGAGAAAGCTTACATTGAAATTATCGATGATCTCGTTGAATTCTGCTTCACCGATCTCTGGTTTTTTTTGTTTGACGAGAGAGAGGAGCTGTTCTTTGAGCTCTGTGGGAAACGGCGTTATTTCGCCCTCTTTCGCCTGTGTAAAGGCAATTGTGCCGATCCGAAGCTTGGCTTTAATTGCTGCAAAAGGAGGGGGTGCATTTGAAACATAGGCTTGGTAATTTTTGATTCCGTACAGCGAGTAGTTTCGCAAAATTCTCAAGTCGGCATCTGCACTATCTAAACAGATCACAATGGCAGCATTTTTTAAATGGATTGTCGAGAAAAAGGCTTGCCGGTCGAACCCCATGAGGTTGTGGACGATCAGCATGATATTTTCTTTACTGACTTCCTTGAAGAAGGCCGGCGGCATCGCTTGTTCTAACCAGAGGTAGTAATCTTGAAACCGTTGGCTTTCCTGTTGGATAGCTGTCATCAATTCTTGATGCGGAATGGAAGAGGTGGTCATCGTTTACTCCTACTCTACCTTGTGCTAACACCCTTTTCGATTAAATTCAAGAGCTCAATGTGAACAAGAATTTTTATGATTGCTAATTAATGGGTATCAGAGTAATCTAGCTTTCTGTATTTTACCTCGATTTTGTACAATTTATGCCTTCGGATTCGAGAGAAAAGCAAACCGCAGCGTAATGAATTTCGACGGAAGGGGTTGTTTTACCCCTTTCGAGAAATTCATTTAGCTGTGGGAAGCTTCTCTCCGAAGACGATGGCAAAAATTGTACAAAGTCGAGTCTACCCTAACAATTGCCATTTTGCCCGGGGTAAGCACCCTGTAGGAGAGGTCATCGTATGTCATCGGTCGTTATAAATGAGGAAGTTAAACACTCCCTCCAAAAATTTCTTAGGGATAATCCGGAAGCGGGTTTAATTGAAACGTATTTGCAATATGTTCAAGAAAAATTCGATCTCCATCCCGTCGTGCTCGCCAAAGATAAGACGATCTACCAAAGTGCTGAGGACGCTGTTCAAAAGCTCGAAGAGCAAAAAAAACTGTGGAACGAGACTGAAATTAAAATTTTCTACGACAGCCAAAGCGTCAATGACCAAACGAAGAAGATTTACATTTGCCCTTTTTCTGGCAAAGTTTTTGGAGACAATACTAATCCAAATCCGCAAGACGCTATTTACGATTGGGTTGCAAAATGTCCTGAGAATAAGGAACGGATCGGCGGTCTTCCTGTGAAGCGTTTTTACATTTCAGAAGACCCGGAAGTGATCAAGGGTTATGCCTCAAAGGAAAAACCACTCGAAGAGAAGACCAAGATTGTGTTCTCCTCTGTGATCAACGGGAAGCTGTTCAATACAAAAGCGTCTGTCATCAAAGATTTCAAAGAAAACTACCTCAAGGATATTTCTCTCATTGAAGTGCAAGCCCAAAACCGCTTTCAGATCGAGGAAAACTTTCTTGGATTCATCCAAAAGCAGGTCGTAGAAGATAAGATCAGGCAGTTTGTCGAATCGTTGGCAGAGAATTCAGAGTTCACCAGCTATGTTGAGCAATGGCTCGGATAGGCCTGGATGTGACCAGAACGCACCGGTATGTGACTCACAACTCTGAGGAAAGCTACCGCTTAGGTTCTCAGCTTGGACAAAGACTCCCGCCCGGAAGCGTCGTTTGTTTTTTTGGCGACCTGGGAGCCGGCAAAACGACCATGATCAAGGGGCTTGTGGAGGGAGCTGGCGTCCCAAGTGAGTGCCGTGTGACCAGCCCAACATACACTTATCTCAACATCTATCAAGGGCCGATTCCCGTTTACCACTTCGATTTGTACCGACTCTCTGGAGCGGATGAGTTTTTAGCGATGGGTTTTGATGAGTACTTTGATGCTGGGGGCATTTGTTGTGTCGAATGGTCTGAGAAGATCGACCCGGTGATTGATGTAAGTGTTATTCGGGTTGAAATAGAACATCTCAGCGGCGATGAAAGAAAAATAACAATTAACAATTTGGCTCCAGATGAAGCTCCCCTCCTTTAAACAGGTGCAATTTTTAAAGTCGGCTGTCAAGGTAGGGGATTATCCCAATCCCAAAAATCCTAAAGGGGAGCTGCTGCTCGAAATTGCCGTTGCAGGCAAATCTAACGTAGGAAAATCCAGTTTGCTCAACGATCTTTTTAGGCGCAAAAGTCTTGTCAAAACTTCTGCGATCCCTGGAAAAACGCAACTGATCAATTTTTTTACTGTGGATGATCAATTGTGTTTTGTCGATTTGCCCGGCTATGGATTTGCGCAAGTCCCCATCGCCGTGAGGCGCCGCTGGGGGCCCATGATTCAGACCTATTTGGATAGCCGTAAAACCTTGTCTTTGATTTTGTTCCTTTTTGATATTCGCCGTCTTCCCAATGAAGATGACTTGCAGTTGATGCAGTGGATCACTTTTCGGAAACTTCCCACCATCTTAGTGATGACAAAAATCGATAAGGTCACGACGAGTGAAAAACAAAGACAGGCAAAAAAAATTTTAGAGAAATTTGATTGTCCTGATTTGCCTTATACGTATTATTCTACATTGAAGCATATCGGACGTCATGAATTGGTCATTCTCATGGATCGCGTTTTAAATCCTGCATAGGTGCTATTTTGGCTAAAATTGACGAGGAGCTTTTTGTCTGTATTGACTGTGAAACGACAGGCTTAGACCTACAGCAAGATCGGATCATCGAAGTGGCTGTTGCTGTGTTTTCCCTCTCCGAGACGTTTGAGACTTTCGAGACACTGATCGACCCGCAGCGCGATATTCCTGCCGAATCTGTTGCTATCCATAACATTACTCCCGACATGGTCAGTGGTAAACCTCTCATCAAAAGCGTTTTGCCTGAGATTCTCAAAATTGCTGGAGAATACACGATTGTCGGTCATGGGATCGGATTTGATATCGATTTGTTGTGTTTGGCAGCAGAGCGCACCAATATCCCCCACCAGCTCAAAAAGAATCGGGTAATAGACACGTTGCGCATGGCCAGACTATATGGGGAAAGCCCCACAAATTCCCTTGAGCAGTTGCGCAAACATTTCAATATTCCCCTCGAAGGAGCGCATCGGGCGATGAGCGATGTGATCGTGAATATTGAAGTGTTCAGATATTTGGCAAAGCAGTATCGTTCAACTGAACAAATTATTCAGGCATTGTCTAGCCCTATTTATCTCAAGACGATGCCTCTTGGAAAACACAAAGGGCGCTTACTGAAAGACATTCCCCTCGACTATCTTGTGTGGGCAGCCCATAAAGATTTTGATCAAGACTTGCTCTTTTCTCTCCGCACAGAAATTAACCGGAGGAAAAAAGGAAATTCGTTTACGCAGGCTTCAAACCCCTTCAATCTTCTCTAGGAGAGCTCATATGGATCTACAAAGCACATACAATCAAGACAAAGGCTCATTTGAAGTAAAAGTTGGTCTTGCGGAGATGCTCAAAGGCGGGGTCATTATGGACGTCACGACTCCAGATCAAGCGCGTTTAGCAGAAGATGCTGGGGCTGTGGCTGTGATGGCTTTGGAGAGGATTCCAGCTGATATTCGCGCACAAGGCGGCGTTGCACGCATGACAAACCCCGAGTTGATTCAGAAGATTCAAGAGATCGTGTCAATTCCCGTGATGGCCAAGTGCCGCATCGGACACTTTGTCGAAGCACAAATTTTAGAAGCGCTCTTTGTCGACTTCATCGACGAAAGCGAAGTGCTTACACCTGCTGATGAAGAGTACCACATCGACAAACAACTCTTTAAAATCCCCTTTGTGTGTGGATGTCGCGATCTTGGAGAGGCTTTGAGGCGGATCGGAGAGGGAGCAGCCATGATCCGGACTAAGGGAGAGGCGGGCACCGGAAATATCGTCGAAGCTGTGCGCCATATGCGAAGCGTTATGCGCGAAATGCGCACACTCAAGAACATGGACCATGCGGAATTGATGGCCGAAGCAAAGAGGATGGGGGCTCCGTATCACCTTGTCGAGCAGGTGGCAAAGACAGGCAAGCTACCCGTGCCTCAATTTGCAGCAGGGGGCATCGCGACTCCTGCCGATGCTGCCTTGATGATGCAGCTTGGAGCAGAAAGCGTTTTTGTTGGCTCTGGCATTTTTAAGTCGGCAGATCCTTTTAGGACAGCTCAAGCCATTGTGACAGCGGTAACTTACTACAAAGAACCAGAAGCACTTGCTAAAATTTCCATGGGGCTTTTAGGTGCTATGGAGGGGATTGCTCTGGAGACTTTGACAAAAAATGAACAGATGGCGTCAAGAGGTTGGTAAGCATGCGCCATACAGTGGGTGTATTGGCCTTGCAGGGAGCATTTGCAAAACACGCAGAAAAGCTCGTGAAGCTCGGCGCGCGGGTTGTAGAAGTCGTGCGACCATCCCACTTAGTTGCCTGTGATGCTTTGGTCATGCCAGGTGGCGAGTCTACCGTCATGATGAAGCACCTTTTAGCCTCTGGATTGTATCAGGCCATCCAACAATTTGGTGCTTCAAAACCTGTTCTAGGTACCTGTGCAGGTGCGATTTTGTTGTCTAGAGAAGTTATCGGACACCCGATGCAGCCGTTGAACCTCCTCGACATTGCCGTCACACGCAATGCCTATGGCCGGCAGATCGAATCGTTTAGACACACTCTTACACTTTCAGTCCCACCTGGAAAACCAAAAAATATTACGGGGTTTTTCATCCGAGCCCCCAAGATCACCCGCGTTGGACCCTCTGTCGAAGTGCTTGCAACACATGCAAACATGCCCGTTTTCGTGCGACAAGGTTGTGTCTATGCGGCCACCTTCCACCCCGAACTCACCGACGAAGATCACCTCCACGCCCTCTTCTTAAAAAGCATCTAAGTTCTCTCCGCGTCTTTCCGCCTCTGCGTTAAAAATTTTAACGCAGAGGCGGAGAGACGCAGAGAGGAGTTAATCGAATAGGGCAGCGAGAAAGGCTTCTGGCTGGAACGGCTCGAGGTCTTCGAGCTGTTCCCCTACGCCCATGTACCGCACGGGAATTTGCAGTTTTCGTTGTATCGAAAGGAGGGTTCCCCCCTTTGCGGTTCCATCGAGCTTTGTCATGAACAGCCCTGTAATCGGCGTGTATTGGTGGAATGTCGTCGCTTGATCGATCGCATTTTGCCCTGTGGTTGCATCGAGAACAAGATACGTTTCGTGAGGGGCGTCGGGAATGACTTTAGAGCACGCTTTGCGGATTTTTTCCAATTCGACCATCAGAGGTGTTTTGGTGTGGAGCCTTCCTGCGGTATCGATGATGACGACATCGATGTGCCGCGCCTTTGCTGCAGTAACAGCATCAAATGCAACCGAAGCGGGGTCGCTTTTTGGCTTGCTCGTCACACAATCGATTCCGAGGCGCTTGGCCCATGTATCTAATTGTTCAATTGCAGCAGCGCGGAACGTATCAGCTGCAGCGATTAAGACTGTTTTCCCCTCTTTCTTGTAGTAGTTGGCAAGCTTCGCTATCGATGTCGTTTTTCCATTGCCATTGACACCGACGATCAAAATGACGAGTGGTTTAGCGGGCGCAGTCACTTTTGGATGTTTTGCTTCGATGGCGAGCATTTGTTCGAGTAGTTTTTGACGGATTTCCTCAATGAGTGCCTCGCTTGTTAAATCGGGATTTGCCTTTAAGCGGGTGCGAACAAACGTGGTCAATTCTTCGGCGTAACTCAAACCCAGATCGGCTTCGTAGAAAATCTGCTCCAATTTCTCGAGGCTCTCTTCGTCAATTTTGCCTTGAAAGAGCGAACGCAGCTTGGCTCCGATGAGCGATCCCGTTTTGACAAAGACTCGCTTAATCGCTTCATAACTAGAGCGTAAGAAATTGAACACCACAATTCACTCCTTGTAATATCATATCTAATTGATTGTAAGTTAGTTAAATTAACTCGCTGTGTTTGTCTTGCTTATTATTTAAAAATAATATTTAATAGTAATTAGGTAGGGGGCTTAATAGCAGCTACGAGAAAAATTCCTCGTAGTTCCCTTTAAATTGTTAGGTGCTCGCCTTTCCCGACTTTTTTCGGGACTGGCCGCACTACGCAAGGTCCCATAGGATCCG
>JABDCX010000043.1 GCA_013287915.1 Chlamydiota bacterium | reverse complement strand
GCCTAGGTCTGCAAGTTTCCCGCTCTTAATCATGTTCGCATGACCGATCTGATAACCATTTCGATATTCCGCTTTCTGTTGCAGCCTTCTGTCCTCTTGCTGATATTCAAAACCACCGCATACATAGATGTGTCTATCGATTCCAAATGGAGAATCAACATCTTGGCTAATCTGATTGACAATGACCTCGGTCTTGTTAAAAATCCCTTGTGCTCGAATCAGCACATGATAAGCTGTATGATCAGCAAGAGTCAGCTGAAGAATGGTCTCTCGTGCCCGGAAAGAGCACTTTATTGAACGCCTTTGTTCCACCGTTAAATCGCCGGTGTACTTGCGCCATGTTTTGTGCTCTAGCAAAGCTGGACCTTGAGGTAAGGGTCTCGGCTCCGTAGGCAAAGGCTGGGGCCTCATTGCATCACTTCCCGACGCTCCTTCTTGAGAGGACTCTTGACTTGAGGAAGAAGAAGACGGATCAATCAGAGGAGGTGGTGAATCGCGTGAAACAATTTCGCGTCTTGAAAATGAGTGGAGGCGATAAACTATAACGGGTGCAAACAAAACGGCAAACCAGACCTCCATTACTTTTGTTTGAGCGGAAACCCCACTCCCACTTGAAACAAGATGCCTAAAAACAGTTTTGGCAACTGGAGAACGGAGAAACCTGTCCAAATAAGGGGTGTACGAACTTGGTATTTTCATAAAATTCCATGTAAAAACACCTAGTTATAGCAAATTAATAAAATAAAAATCAACAAAATAAATTATATCACTTGTAAATAGAATGAGATTATTGAATCTGATCAAAAAAACGTTGGTTCATGTTATGTTTGTTTGGATTTCAAAGCAAAAAAATAGGCTAGAAGCCTCGCTTTGTCCAGTGTGCAAAAATCGATCGAAATCGTCTCCAGCATGCTCATGGGATAAGCGTGAATAAAATCGTAGATAGCTTTTAATGAAATTTGAGCAATTCGTTGATCCTGCCATTTACTGCCTATTATGGGAAAAGCAATGCTCCTTTGCTCATTCTGGTTCGCTATTACAAGACTATTGTAATAGCAAGAGTACACAGCGTCTTCTGCCTTTTCTTTATCTTTTTCGTGATCGCTTCTCTTTGGCATCGCAACGACGACCACATTCGAAAAGCCTTGTTTCACCAGCTCTCCACTCGCAATGATATTCGCATGGCCCACTTTATAGCCTTCTCGATATTCCGCTTTGCTTTGCAAACCTGCATATGCCTCGCAATACCCTTTCCCACCGAATAAAGAGATGCATAAATCGATTCCTCGCTTAACCTCTAAGGCTCTGTCCATTTCAATTTGATTGACAATGGCGTGGGAATGATTTTTGAAGATCCCCGATGCTCGAATCACTATATTAACAAGCATGGCACCCTTCATGATCACTTTAAATTGCGTCTCCTTTTTTTGGAAAAAGTAGGCAATTTCCTTCTTTTCCGCAGCAGTCAAATTACCCGTGTAATGGCGCCAGGTTTTACTCTCCTCTGTGGAAGTCAACCCTCTTGGGATCGAAGGAGAGAGAATATGATCTACAAAAATGGCCCGTTGAACCACAACTAAAGTATCTCCAAATGAAGCTGGTGACGCATCAGATTCATCATCTTCCTCACTAAAATCGAAAACTGTAGAATGCGCCACAATTTTAGGGCTTTGAGGAGGAGGTAACGACGAAGAACTTGAACCTGATAAACTCATAAAAAACCTATTTAACGCTCTGTATTCTATCAAAAATGCACAATAAAACCGAGTTCTAGATTGATATCAAAATTATCACGCCTCTGAAATAATTTTCTTGCTTGCCAAAATATTTTCTATGCATACAATCCAGCTTTCTTATAAAAAAGGAGGCTGCCGTGAATTTCAAACGTTTTATCGGTGCAACACTCGCTGTATTTGTGTTCTTTTTCCTCTATGAATGGCTTGTCCACGGCCATTTGCTTATGGGAACGTATCTTGAAACCCCCAAAGTGTGGCGCAATTTCTCTGAAATGCAAGCCAACATGCATCTGACCATCTTGTACCAGCTCGCGCTGGCAGCGTGGGTCACTTATGTCTTCTCTTGCATCTACCCAGAAGGGGGGATCGACAAAGGCTTGCGTTTAGGGATCTATTTTGGAGTATTTGCGGGCATTCTCACTGCCTCATGGTACCTGTGGCTTCCCGTTTCCTCTTCCCTTGCCTGGAGCTGGCTTGTCAGCGGCCTTGGAGAGGGCTTGGGTGCTGGATTTTTACTTGGCTTGATCTACCGCAGATAGTATTTTATTTAGGGGTTGGGATTTTGAGGGTGCGACCTGGGCTGAGAAACTCTGTCTCTAGACGGTTGACGGCCTTGAGTGTCTCGATGTCGACGCCAAATCTGCGAGAGATTTTCCAAAGGGAATCTCCTTCTTGAACGATGTAGAGCTGATCGCTTTTAGAAGCAGCTTGCAAGGAGTTAGATGCCTTTGAGGGGACTGAGGAGGCAATCAATTTTCCTGATGGGGGTTTGTCGATAGGAGCCGGTTTAGGAGCGCTTGTCACCTGGGGAGCGCGCGTCAAGGTCACTGGCTCTGGAGATGCCGCTTTAGCGATGGGTAACGGCGCTGTTTTCTTTTCTTCTGGCATTACAACCTGCAAAAACTCTGCGGCGCCTTTCCTCACGGCATCGGTACGTGGGCTTGCCAAAATCGCCTCAGCAAAGGCACGGCTTTCTGGTTGCTCTGGATCGAGAAGCGTCAACAAAAACAATACTTGTGAGTCGTCGCTCTTTAATCGGGCAAATGCAGGATCGCTTTTAACCAAAAGGCGTGCGGCTGATTTCGAATTTTTCTCTATATAATCGAGAAGCAAGCGTTGTCGCCGAGCTGCAGAAAGGTCTTGAGACATTTTCTGACCTGAGACAAAAGCGGACAATTGTTCCCAATTCCCCTCTGAGATCAATGCAAGGACTGCTTGTTGGTCAATTTTTGCCTCTGCGCGTTCAAACAACAGGTAAATGGCGATAAATTCAGGCGTCATCAAGAAGCTTTCAACTAAAGAAGGGTCGTCGTGAGCGTTGATGTCTCTCTTTACCTTCTGAAAAAGTCCTTTGGCGGTGAGGGGCCAACGCTCACGCCTTGCAAAGGCTGTAATCGCCTCAAACTGGGGCTCAGAAAGGCCTGGGAACACGGTCAATTCAGCTGCCTTTCCATTCCGGTATTTCCCATATTCAATTTTCCGCTTTTGCCCAAGCGGGGGAAAAGCAGAAAGAGCGCGTTCGATATCAAAATCGTGAAAAGCGACAAGTGCTGCCAAAGCTAAATCGCGCTGAGTATACCCATTTTCAACCTGTTGTCGATTTGCTAATCTGCCAATCAACCCCTCCATAGGCATCTTTTTAAAGTAACGGATCACTTCGTGGTTGCTGTGATCGATTGTCAGAGGGGTGAGGTGTTCATCGGCGGGTTTCGATTCAAAATAGGGCGTGGGGGGCCTTTCCTTTACTGCAACATAGAAAAGGAGGGAAAGGAGCAGGACATTAAAAGCGCCGCTCAAGATGAGAGCGATGGCAAGGCGTCGTGTCGTGTGTATGGCATTCATGATTCTTTGCTTAGCCTTTTCTCCAACAGTTCTAGTTCATCCTGAATCCCTCTAGGCAGGTGATCAGCAAACAGTGCACAGTACCGCTTCATATCGGCCAATTCCTGACGCCACTCTTCCGGATCGACGCGGAGCAACTCTTCAAGAGTCTCTTTGGAAAGATTTAAACCGGTCAGGTCGAGAGCAAATGGAGTGGGGACATAACCAATTGCAGTTTTCACCGCATCCCCTTTGCCTTCTGTTCTCTCAAAGATCCATTTCAATACGCGGCTATTCTCTCCAAAACCTGGCCACAACCAATTTCCGTCTTTTCCCTTGCGAAACCAATTGACGTAATAAATGCGTGGCAAAGCGCTTGGGTTGGCTTGTGCGCCCATTTTGAGCCAATGGCCAAAATAATCGCCCATGTTGTACCCACAAAAAGGGAGCATCGCAAACGGATCGTGTCGAACTTTTCCCACAACGCCAGCAGCAGCCGCTGTGGTTTCCGAAGAGACCGAGACGCCAAAAAATACGCCATGGCGCCAATCAAAGGACTCTCGTACAAGAGGAACAACTGTGGAGCGGCGCCCTCCAAAGATGATCGCAGAGATTGGAACGCCTGCAGGGCTCTCCCAGAGTGGATCAATCGCCGGACATTGTGAAGCGGGTGTTGTAAAGCGGGCGTTTGGATGGGCCGCTTTTTCGGTCGATTGCGGCGTCCAATCGCGGCCCTGCCAATCGATCAAGTGATTTGGGGGTTCTTTCGTCATCCCCTCCCACCACACATCGCCCTCATCTGTGCGTGCAACATTGGTGAAAATGGCATTTTTCTCAATCGAGAGCATTGCATTGCGATTAGAACCGTAACTTGTTCCAGGAGCCACCCCAAAAAAACCCGCCTCGGGATTAATGGCATACAAGCGTCCATCCTTGCCAAACTTCATCCATGCGATGTCATCGCCGACAACTTCGACCCTCCAGCCGGGCAACGATGGCGTCATCATCGCTAAATTGGTCTTTCCACAGGCGCTAGGGAAAGCAGCAGCAAAATACTTCTTCTCCCCTTGAGGATTTGTGATGCCCATAATCAACATATGCTCGGCGAGCCACCCTTCGTCACGCCCCATCACAGACGCAATCCGCAAGGCATAACATTTCTTACCCATCAACGCATTACCACCATAGCCACTTCCATAGGACCAAATGGTGCGCTCTTCGGGAAAATGGACGATGTATTTCGTTTTGTTGCAGGGCCAAGGAACATCTTTCTGACCGGGCTCAAGCGGCATTCCAACGGAATGGAGGCAAGGGACATACTCCCCCCTTCCCAACACTTCGAGAACAGCAGCTCCCATCCGCGTCATGATCCTCATGTTGCACACTGCATAGGGGGAATCGGTGATTTGCACGCCGATGTGGGAGATGTGGGAACCTATAGGCCCCATGTTAAAAGGAATCACATATAAGGTTCTTCCATGCATGCACCCTTTGAAGAGCTGGAGAAGCTTCTGCTTCATCTGCACAGGGTCTTCCCAGTTATTCGTGGGGCCCGCAAGTTCTTTTGTGCGGGAACAAATAAACGTCCTCTCTTCCACGCGCGCCACATCATCTGGCGTAGAACAAGCGAGGAAACTGTTGGGGCGCTTTTCGGGATTCAGGGGAAAAAAAGTGCCGCTCTTGACCATCTCAGCGCACAAAGATGCATACTCTTTATCGCTTCCATCGCACAGCCAAACGCGACTCGGTTCGCAGAGCTGGACTGTATCGCGCACCCACTGTTTTAGACCGGGGTGAACCGTCCATTGATCGAGCGAACAGTTGTAATCCATAGCTATACTAGGGACTTTCGTCTCTTAAATTTGTCGATGTAATCGAGTGCCTTGCCAGTGCCTAAGCACACGGCCAAAAGGGGATTTGGAGCAATGATGACGGGAAGGCCTGTCTCCTTGATCAAAGCCTTGTCCAAACCTTTGATCAACGCACCGCCACCCGCAATGACCATCCCTCTTTCTACGAGGTCAGCAGCCAATTCAGGAGGACATTTTTCCAGTGTCAATTTCACGTTTTCTACGATCTGTTGAATCGGTTCTGCCAAACACTCGCGGATTTCCACCGAGTTGATGCGCTTTGTGACAGGCAACCCTGCAACCTGATCGCGCCCTCTTACTTCCATCTCCAATTCATTTTCACCAAGAGCATAGGCCGATCCGATCGACATTTTGATCTCTTCCGCTGTACGCGGTCCAATCATCAAATTGTATGTGCGGCGCATGTAGTTGATGATGCACTCGTCAAATTCATCCCCTGCAATGCGCAGCGAACGGGATTCGACGATCCCACCAAGAGAAATAATCGCAATTTCGGTCGTACCACCGCCAATGTCGATGATCATGTTGGCATACGGCTCGTGAACGGGCAAGTCAACTCCAATAGCCGCTGCCATTGGCTCTTCGATCAAGATCACTTCCTGAGCACCAGCATGGATTGCAGAATCCTCCACAGCGCGCTTTTCGACACCCGTAATCCCCGATGGAACGGCAATCAAAATCTTAGGGCGGAAAAGACTGCGGGAAGGGGTCACGCGTTTAATAATCGCTTTCAACATCCCTTCCGCGATCTCAAAATCGGCAATAACCCCATCTTTCATAGGGCGCACGGCATGGATCTTTCGGGGAGTTTTTCCCAACATGGCCTTCGCCTTATGCCCGACGGCCAGCACTTCTCCGGTCAAGGAATCAACAGCCACGACTGAGGGCTCTGCTAAAACAATCCCTTTCCCTTTTACAAACACCAATGTGTTCGCTGTACCAAGGTCGATCCCAATGTCATTTGAAAAGACACCGCGAAAATTGTTGAGTGTTCCGAAGGCGGAGCGGTAGTACTTGCTCACCACCTCTTTAAATGAAAGCTGTCTCTTTTTATTCATTATAATGTCCTTAATATTAAGCAATTAGGTTTGCAACAACTCCAATACTTCTTCCCAGGTGAGTTTTGTCATCGCCTCTTCGTCACAGCTGACGATCTTTTTGACAATCCCCTTCTTGCGGTTTTGCAGATCGATAATTTTCTCCTCAATCGTATTTAGCGTCACGAGCTTGTACATCGATACCGATTGCTTTTGCCCGATGCGATGCACGCGATCGGTTGCTTGGTTCTCTACCGCAGGATTCCACCACATATCATAATGAATCACGGTATCGGCGCCAACTAAATTCAGTCCAGTCCCACCAGCTTTTAACGAAACGAGGAATATCGGGATGTTTGGATCTTCATTAAATCGCTTGACGATGCTCATCCGATCTTTTGAAGCCCCATCGAGATATTCGAAAGGAATCCCTTGCTGCTCCAAATCGTTGCTAATAATATTCAACATTCTCGTGTATTGGCTAAAGATGACAGCTTTGTGCTTCCCTTCTATTAATGTCTGGAGCAACTCCATTAACATCTCATACTTCGCCGAGTCTCCACTCTCTGCCTTATCCTTCGCAAAGATCGCAGGGTGGCAACAGATCTGCTTAAGACGGGTAAGGGTTGCCAACACGTGGATCTGCACTTTATCAAACCCTTCACGTTTAACCAACTGCGACAACTCTTCGCGCGCCGATTTCGCATAAGAGCGGTACAGATCTCTTTGGACGTCGGACAAGTGGCAATGGTAGACGATTTCTGAGACAGGCGGAAGCTCCGTCAACACATCCTTTTTCATTCTGCGGAGAATGAAAGGGGACACTTTGCGTTTCAGTTGCTCGAGGCTATTGGTTTTAGTTTGACCGACATGGCGAATATACTTTTCCACAAAACGGTCGTAGGAACTTAACAGACCTGGCATCAGGAAGTCGAACAAGCTCCACAATTCATCCAACGAATTCTCAATAGGCGTTCCCGTGAGCACCAAACGGTGTTGGGCGCGGATCATTTTGACGGACTTGGCATTCCTTGTCCCCCGATTTTTGATCTGTTGTGCTTCGTCGAGAATCGCATAGGCAAAACCGATATCTTTGTAAATGTCGATATCCTTTTGTAAGAGACTATACGACGTGATTACGACGTCAAACTTGTTCGCCTCGTCTAACAATTTTTTCCGTTGGATAGGCGTTCCATCGACGGCTAAAATCCGCAGTGTGGGATTGAATTTAAGAAACTCCTCTTTCCAGTTATAGACGAGAGAAGTGGGGCAAATGATAACGGAGATTGCCTTCGTGTGCTTCAGATGGTGCTGCGAAACGGCGGCAATCGCCTGAAGGGTTTTTCCCAACCCCATGTCATCGGCCAAAACCCCATTCAAACGCATGTGTCTCAAACGCTCGAGCCAACCCACCCCATCGATCTGATAAGCACGCAGCGTTGCGTTGACTTCCTTCGGAATACTGCTAGATTTAAGTGGTTTAATACCAAGCATTTGCTGCTGAAGATCCTTTAATCCCTTACTCATCGAAAAGGCAATTGGCATCCCTTTAAAGGAGTTGTCCTCAACAGTCACAAGACTCCATAAAGGTCTCTCTTCGGTGTGGTTATCCAATACGCTAAGCCCCAATTCATCAAACACCTGGATCACGGGAGCGAGCCGATTGAGATCTAACACCAATATCTTGGGTCTGTTCGCGCTTCCATCTTTCTTTTTAGCTATTTTTTTCTGGGGCAGCTCGATAAACCCACGGCGAGCGGAGAGGCATTCCCACAGCTGATCCACCGTCGCACCTGCCAAAGGACCATCGACTTTCAATTCGATTCGATACGCATCGATCCGATCCGATTCTTTCATGCTCATCGTAAAGTGGGTGTCATCGTACACGTATTGATCGAGAAGATTTTCAGGGCAATTGAACTTCACGCGATTTTGATTGCGTGGGATCACATCGGTCATAAACTCGACGATTTTCTTGTCATTCTTAAAGGTGTAAATGCCCTGCGATGGGTCGTAAAGCGCATCTTGGAAGAGATCTTCGATCACTTTTTGTTCTTCGGTCAAATTGCGAGCCAGCACACCATCTTTCTTGACGAAAGGCAAAATCTGGTCGACGTGCACTTTTGAAGCAGCTGCGGGGACCTTGATCCCATCGTAGATGAAGTGCAACGAAACCTCTAATTCGCCATCGAGATAATGCACATCGCATTCGGCTTGCAGCTGCCCCACAAAAGGCATTGTCACAAAACGCTCAATCACCTCTTGATTTGACACTTCCGCAAAGCGGAGCAGCTCTGGCAGCGAATTTTCTACAAACGTTCCAAAAAGGGGTTCTGGAATCGCAATGTTGCGAATCACGCGCATGTTGCGCAAATGCTTGCGGCGAAGTTGTGGAGCAAAGCGATAATAGACGTTTTTGTGAATCATTCCAGGATGGGCACATTCGAAAAAGATGATCTCTTCTGGCTTAGTTGCAACCTCCTCCAACATCACTTGGGGAACGAACAGCAATTTGGGATTCGGCGCTTCTAGATAATCTAACTCAAAACGGAGCTTTGCTGCAGAAGCCGCGCGGCGTAAAGGTTCTTCCAATGTGCCCATGTAAAAACAGGACAATGGCAGGAGCTCCGAGGCACTTTCGTCTTTTGTATGGCGCGTCTGTTGCCCAGGTGTTGA
>JABDCX010000042.1 GCA_013287915.1 Chlamydiota bacterium | reverse complement strand
CTTCGATCCTGATGGACGCCTTGCCTCCCTTGTTTACAAATATACACTCAGCACATACAACAGTCTTTCCACAAATCTCGACAACCATCTAAATAATTTTAAACCTGCTTTTAATTCTGTTGCCGATAGTTTTAGTGGAGCCTTTGATACGAGCTATTCTGATCCATTTTCACCACTTCCAATCGAACCGATGGTATCCGTCCATTCATTCGTGACCTTTGCAGGAGGTTTCGTTGGAAAAGCAGAGGGATTACATACATTTTTATCGGCTAACCGCTATCCTGACATGTCAATAGCTGAATTGCCACTACCAGGTCGATTTGGAAAAAGAGGTGCTTCTAAGACTCCGAAAGCCCGTGCAACAAATGAACCACTCGAGCAAACTGCCTTTAAGCGTCTGACAAAAAAAAATGCGCGGCATAATTTGGAGGTACACACAGGAGAGTCGCCCGCTCGAGATATTCATGCGCATCATACTTACCCGCAAGAATTGGAAACAACTTTCATTGAAAAAGGAATTAATATTCATCACCCAAAAAATTTGGTTTGGCTAGAAGGAAAATTGCATCTTAAACATGCAAAACGCTACAATGCAGAGTGGTGGTCGTTTTTTGAAACAAATCAGGAGGCTACAGAAGCTCAGATTTACGCGGAAAGAAAGAAAATCATGGATATTTGTTATAAGAAAAAAATTTAATCTGGAAAAAATGGAAAATAAAGATTTTTTTAGCTTTAAAAGCAAATTGGTACTGTCTAATGGACAGGCAGTACCAATCAATCTTAAAACCAATGAAAAAGGTGTTAGTGATCACTCTAAACTGATTAAGGGGCAATATGATGGGATAGATTTTCCAGTAATTTTTAAGCAAAAAGGAAAGATAAAATTAAATGATATATTAGATACAGGATGGGTTAGTCTGTTTCTAATTTCTGATAATCTAAGAATGGTTTTAGAAGAAAATCGATTAACCGGTTGGCAGATTTTCCCTATTAGATTGTACGATGTTAGAGGTAAAGAAATTAATGGCTATCATGGATTTTCTATTATAGGACATAGTGGCCCAACAAGTTATGATAAATCTTCGATTATAGAAAATGAAGCATTTTATCCATATTATAAAGGTGTGAGCGTAGATAAATGGGATGGCAGCGATTTTTTTACTCCTGATAAAACTTATCAAATTTTTATTACCAATAGAGCTGCGGAAATATTAAAAAAGAAGAAAATTACAAACATACAACTCGAAAATTTAGCTGAAAAAGAAACTCCTATCAGACACGTAAGAAGAGAAAATAATGCCTGACAAATTGAAGTAAATTGATGAATCAAGTCATTTTGCTTCTGAACTCACCCTTTCTCAAACCACACAACATTGGGCCTGACCTTGCCCCCTTTTTAGATCCAACTTAGATTAGAAAAATCATGCTACCCAAGTTTTTGTTATCCTGAACAGGCCTTTATCCTGCCCATTCTGACATTCTCTTACCCCAGTATTTTTTAACTTTGTTCATCTGAATTGTCCCTATCCAATTGGTTATATAATCTCGAGATAATCCACACGTGCTCTGTCCGAATAGGTCTTCTTGTTAAAAAAAATACTTATCTATTTCAAAACCAATGTGTTAATTCGTATAAAAAAATCCATCAATGTGCTAATTTGTCCGCATAGCTGGCGACGACAATATTCGCAAAAAATAATTAATGGAGGAAAAATGAAAATAGTATCATCCATTGTCATCATAGTTTTAAGCGGAACTATTTTATCGAGTTGCAACTGTGTTAGATCTTCCTTGGAATACACGATGGGAACGCAATGCTTAGACGAGGGAAACCCCGCAGAAGCGATCATTCACCTAAAAAAAGCGGTTGAATTAGATCCAACCATGTCGCGAAATCAGGCGAATTTAGCTACTGCATATATAAAAGTAGGGGATTGGGAAAATGCTTGGTACCACGCTAGAAAAGGGGTTCTTTGTAATGATGCAAATGACATTGCGTTGATTATCTTTCTCAATACCTATGGCCAAATGGTTGTTGCAAAAGGTTTAAATAAGGTGGAGACACCATACATTGTTATTAGAAAAGCTCTTGGTGAACCAGACGTTTGTACCATCGAGCATGGTGAAGAAAATCCGCGATTTGCAAGATATGGTGCTTGCCACATGTATTTCTCTGACGGTGTCCTAAAAGATCTATTGGTGGTCGGATTTGCAGACGAATAATTTACCACGGAATGGCTCGGTCAGAACTCGACAATGGGAAAAGATTTTAAGAGCTCGTTCATGAATGGGCATCTTCGTTACGAGAATTGGTGAGAAAAAGGTCGGTTAAGCGGCGCACGATCACGAAGCGTTGGGTGGGCGAGAGGTCCGCTTGTACGATGAGACTTTTGAGGGCGCGGCGGCTGGAAGCTGCTTTAATGCCTTGTTTCAAGGATTCCAATTTATTCCACATGGGAGTGTCGTACTTCCACTCAGTTTGGAGCTCTTCGACTCCCAAAATCAACTGATCTTTGACCGTTTGCACTGCCTCGAGGCGCATCTCTGCGACCATTTCGTTTTCTAGTTTTTCTAAATCTGGGTGGGTCGCTTCCTTTCTCTTGAGAATCTCAAGCCTTTCTGGTGCAGTTTCCCCTAATTGACTCAACGGCTTATGCCCTTTCCATTCGTCGATGGCCATCCGGTAGGCACGGGTCAAACTTTTTCCTAAGATTCTATTCGCGGCAAAAGCGGCAAAAATCACAGAAAGCTCCAAAACCAAAATCGCCGTCACCCTGCCCAGAAAGGTTCCGACGGGGCCCGCAAAAGAAAATGCCACTCCCATTGCTTGTGGTAACACGATGATTAACGAGGCGGCGACTTTGTAAAGAACTGATCTCACCGGCATCGACATCAAATTCCCCACTTGAGCTGGCATCCAGGCGATCTGAAGCTCCTTTAATACCTCATGCGTCATCGAACCAACAGTCGACGCGTCCATCCCCAATTCCGCATCGAAAGCAGCGGCTTGTTGGAGCGTCTGCATCTCCATAATATGCTTATCCATCAACCACTTGTTATACCAAGTGCTCCCGCCTCTGACTAAATCGAAAGGGGAAAAATTTGGATCTTTGTTATGGGTGAGTGTCTCCTTATAAATCGCGTGGACGAGCTTTGCACTTTGAACGTTAGAGCCATTCCATTTAGAGGCTAAAGAGGCATGGAGAAGCGAGGTGCGACTCCCACCAGCTTCAGCCCAATTAAACGACTGCTTTAACCACTGAATCTTTTCCAATTTTTGATACAGATCAAGACTGCCCACCTTGGCCGCCGCAAGCATGGCAGCTTCATACTGCCGCTTCACGCAGGCTTGCTTTTCCTCTGTGTCAAAAGTGGTAGAGTGTTCCCACGTGGGAATCATCTCTTCAAAATAACGGGTGAGCATCTCAGCTCCTCTCCGCCCAAGCGTCAACTGAGAATCCATGATGTCCAACAGTTGGTCTGCCGTTTCCACCAGGTCAAAAAGCAGTGCCAGGATATCGTGTCTTTCTTGTTGCGTATAGAGGGTCAGATCGGGATAACGGGAAACGATCCGCTCCCAGTTCACTTTTTTTCGTTCATCCAAAGGCAGTGCTTGAATAGCCTTCAAATCATTTAACACCTCTTTCGCATCGTTTCGCTCCATGTGCATCTCAATCTGGCTTTGCAATTCTTTGGGATCAGTCGAGGGAGTTATGCTGCTTTCCATTGGTCCCATCGCTCTGATTTTCACGGAGCGAGGCGTATCCGATTCAACTGACTTTGGCTCTGCAGTAGGGTCAACCGGAAACCGTTGAATGTACTGAGTCAGAAACTTGTTGTGGTGTCGATCTGCCAACATTTTCGCCCACACCGAATGTTTAACCGTCTCACCCAATGCTTCCCCTGCCATCCCGCCATAAGGGGTTTGATGCCCCACCGTTGTCAGCAGGGTACTTCCAATAAAGGTCAACTGAGGCGGTGTGAGGGCAAACGAGACCGTGCCAAGGAGGTAACCGAGCGATGTCATAAAGGCGACAAAATACCCCCTTGGACAGCGCATCTCCTCTGTGTAGTGCGCCGCAGAACTAAAGCAATCGACCGGAGTGGGAGGATCCATATAAGTCGCCAGCAATTCGTCTAAAACCGCAGCGGCCCCTAAATCCAAACGGCTGATCGCCTCAACGCCATGTGCATCGCGTGCATGGAACGGACTTACCTCTTGGTTGAGCAGTTCTCGGTACAACTGGGTAGCGAACGTCGTTGGCTGATCTTTAAATTCTTCTAAGTAGCTCAACTCTGGATGCATTTGCAGTAAAGCGGGAAGTTCAGCCGCAATCACGTCTTGCTTGCTGCGAGACAATTTTTGGCCAACCAGTTGAGCGCCTATCTCATGCAACAGGCTGATCTCATTTAAATTCTGCAAAAGTTGATTTAATCCCTCTTTCTTCTTTTCTCGATACGTGAGCGAGCTTCCCACTTCCGTCGCTGAATTCTGCTCGTAAATGGCGCGCTCTACTCCAATAATAAATTTCGGATCTCCCCCTTCAATGGCAAACGAGAGCAACGAACGCCCTTGCGGCTGTGGCAACTGAACGTACGCTTTCATTTTAGATGCAATCGTTTCAACGGTATCCTTTTTTTCTATCCCAAAGGCTTGCTTCAATAGCTCATCGCCACCCAATTTTGCGGCAAGAAGGAGCGCTGAGCTTCTTGGAAATGATAAGGAAGCGACTTCCTTGCCCTCTTCGTCTTGTGTCAACTCGAGAGCCTCTCTGACCAGATTTTCGGCAAAAACCCGTTCATTGTGCGCGCTTAAGTAATCCACAACCCGTCCCATACTTTTAAAACTACGGGAAGCTTCAAACAACGTGCGGATCAACTGTTCTCGCTGCGGCGGGGCGATGCTGGTGTTCGAATAGATCAAATCGAGCGTTGTATTTGTAGCCGATTTGAACAAACCCTTTTCGATGACCATCTGCATCACGCCCACATCTTTTCCTGTCAATGCGCGTTTGAGAAGACCGTGGTGCAAGCGGAAGACCTTCTCGAGAACTTCCTGCCCGCCAGGCTCTCCAGCAAGCCGTTCGTAAGTGTCTTTGAACTTTTGGGGATCTGACACAACAAATTGAGTCAGTTTCTGTGCTTCAGTTGCCATCTCCCTCATCCGTTTCCAATACTCAGGGTCGGCGATGGTTTCCGCTCCATGCATTGTTTTGATGAGTTGGTCGACGCGGTAGACGTTTCGAATGCGTTTCCACTGATGGGTCGCCCATAATCCGGTCTGCACCACGACGAAGGCAGGAAAACAGAGCGTTCTCGCAATTGCCAAAAACGCCTCTTGCTTGACTGAAAGGTATTCATGCAGCTGACTTGACTCCCCCATTTCTTTGTCTCTCAACATGATTTGCAGCTTTTCCGCAACCATGAGGCGGTCGACCAACTGCTTCTCTTCTTCCGATTTGCCACTTGTGGCGACGCCCCCTTTCACCAGTTTTAAAATCTTCTCCTTCAGCTCATCGACGACCTTGTCGGTCAACCGCGCCAATTCGGTCTTGGAGAGATTCTTCTGCTCTTTTTTGTATGAGATGGCTATACTCGGTTTTCCCAAAGAAGAAAAAATGGGTTCGCTCACCTCAAGTTCCCCTTCAAAGACTTTTGATACCAACGATTTGACCTTATTTACAGTCACAGTGTTGGCACTCGACGTGTCGTAGATCGTAATCCGCTTTTCAGAAAGAAAGAGATAGCGAAGCGCTCGACCGACCGTCCCCTTGGCCTGCTGCGCTTTTGACACCGCCTGAATCCTCTCATCTTGTTGGCTGAGTTTTTCGGCTGGATCAGGGGATGTAGTTGTAGTTGTTGCAAACGAAATAGGCGGTAATTTTGACAAACCGTCCGAAGACATAATAAACCTAAATGATAATATATCTTTATTATACATATTGTATTAAATAATTTAAAACAGCGAAGTTGTGAGAGAATTGGGGGTTTGCTATAAGAACAGACGATGAGCTTAAAAACCCTTTTAATTGAGACAGCCACAGAGCGCGGGATGTGCGCCTGCTTTCAGGGAGAGAAAGAACTCTTTACCCTTAGGCTGCCGTTTGGGCTGCAACAGGGGCAGCAACTGCTAGCCGAGCTCAATAAGAAGCTGCAAGAAGAGGGCATTCCCCTACAAACAATAGGAGCTGTGGCTGTCGGGGTTGGCCCAGGGTCGTACACGGGGATCCGGATTGCGGCAACCATTGGCAAAATGCTCTCTTTTGGTCTAAAAATCCCCTTGGTTGGGGTTTCGACCTTGGAAACCTTCGCACCCGAAGCGGAAGGGAAATTTGGCGCGGTACTCGATGCCAAAATAGGGGGCATTTACCTCCAATTAGGGGAAAAAAAGGGGGAAAATGTCCTCTTTTCAACCCCTCCCCAGATGGTTTCGGTCGAGACGGCCCTCCCTTTACTAGAGGGGAGAATCCTCGTCTCCCCAGATTGCAAGCCTTTAAAAATCAAGCTCCATCATACAGGCCCCTGGGAAGAGGCCCCCCCCCTCCTCCCGTCTCATGGCCCACCGAGCAGAAACGCTCCTTCAAGAGGGAAAAGGTGCCACAAATGGCACTTTGAACCTGCTTTACCTCAGATCTTAAATTACAGTCTTTTTATTTAAATATTTTTATTTACAAGCATTTATTATAGAGTTATAATAAAAATACGCAGTAGTTAAACTTAATTATTGGTGTTTTTATGCAAGAATTAGGACATGGTGGCCCTGATTGGACAGTACGCCAGCAAGAACAAGTCAAAAAACAAACAGTAGAAACAGCTCAAACCCCTGAGACTACACCTCCTCCTTCTCCCACAGTTAAAAGAGATGAAACAGCTCGTGGGGCGAAAATAGCAGGACAAGCCGCTTTTGGAGCCATCAAAGGTTTAGCCTCTGACATCACTAAGGTTGTGCTCAAGGGTGCCAGTGAGACCCGCGCTGAAATAAAAGCAACTAAATCCCTTCCTGGAAAAGTCGCACACGCAGGAGCTGGTGCCGCTAAAGCGGTGTGGAAGTTCGTGATGACCACAGACAAGTACTTCAAGCTAGGAGCGGGCGAGAATAAAGAATTCGATCCTATCATCCGCGATCTTCAAAAAGCCACGGACAACCAACTGCAACGCGGTGCGGATGGAAAAAATCAAAAATTGACCCTTACTTACGAAGGGAAAAAATTAGGCTTCAACGATTTAAAAAAACTCGCTCAAGAACAAGCAGCGAACCATACTAAAGAAGCGAAAAAACTTGATGCCGAAGCAGAAACAATCAAAGAACAGGTTGGAGAAGATCATCCAGAGTATTTAAGCAAGAAGGCTGCTGCTGAAGAAGCGAAAAGCAAAGCCAATGCGGCACTCAAGGCGGGCTCCAAATTAGTAGATGCGGAGCAAAAAAGAGGAACTTTTGGGGAACACGTCGCAAAAGGGAAACTCGCGGGAAGAATGACCTTCTCAGGCCTTGCAAAAGTCACCGGCGCCCACTGGCTTTTGACCTCCAAACGCACCTTTAAACTTCCCGACAATGTTGCAGGGCCATCACAGACCAATGGTGCCAAGTATACTCACCTCTGTCAGAAACTGCAAGCCGCCCTTCCCGATAGCCATGTCGAAGTGAATGTGCACGAAGGAACAGTCCTAGTCAAAGTAGATGGTCACGAAAAGAGTTTGGTAGAACTGCAAGGGATGATGGCAAAACAAGCACACCGTGCCGAAACTCTCCCCACAGCGCAAACAGATGCGATGAGTTGGATCGGCAAGTTGGACGCGAAAGCACATGAAAGTGAATTGTCGACCAAGCTGCAAGTCTCCCATATCGTCCAGGCGTTCTTTAAAGAGCCACGCATTGTCGTCTCTTTAAATCGGGACACCGATACCGCTTGGTGGCAGGTAAACGACACAAGGAAGCGCAGTGTTGCGCGAGCCGGTCACATTCAGTACCTTGCAAAGAACTTATTCGGAGAACATGCCGAAGTAGGAATTAAAGGAAGTACCGTGACGGTTGGGCTAAAAGCTGAGGCAGGGGGAAAAGCCGACAAACTCACCCTACAACAACTGCGCGAGAGCACGAACCAGAAAGTCCTGGATTTAAAAAACCATCTCGAATTTGGCGAAAACCTTACGGCAGAAAAAAAGACAGTCCTTAAAGATCGAATTGAAATGGGTGAGAAGCTCACAAAATTCATTGGCGCAGAAACGCCCGCTCAAAAGGCGGAAGTGCGCGCCCACCGCAATATCCTGCGCCGCGCTGCTTACAACATGACCTACGCTTTGTATGTACCAACGATCATTGGAATGCGCGCTTTAGCTGGAATGCGCGGACAATGGCGAGATCATAAATACAACAAAGAAATCGATCGCAAATGCGGCATTGTCGTCGCGACAATGCGACATGAAAAATTGGCAGCAGCTGGAGAGTCCCTAACTCCCGAACAGGCGGGAGAAAAGCAAAAAGTAATGTCTACCCACTTGCGCGAGGCCATGAAAACGGGTTTTGAACTGCAACACCTATTGGAGAAACAACAAGGGAAGCAACACGAGGTCGGGAAAGTTGAAGGGCAGTATAAAGCCTTTATCGCAAAACGTGAATCCGTTATCACTGATGGCAAAGCCTCCCCTGAGGAAAAGGCAATCGCCAAAGAAGAAATCGCTGCCTTCAAAGAGGCTCTGAAGTTCGAAAATCGCGCGTTGAGAAACGCGATGTTCCACGCCCATCCCGACACGATTAAATTCCTCATCAAAGAAGGGCTCTTTAGAAACGTTGCGCCAGGCGATGTCCTTTTCAATTCCGAAACACCGGCTCTCTTGTTCGCGCTGGAACACCGCACGTTTGGAACCGATAAAGCCAAGGACAAAGATGATAAAGTCCTCTCCTCAAAAATCAAAGAGGAGATCAAAGTTGCCCTCTTTCAAGCATGCCCAGATGCGGCAAGCCGCGAAGTGATTGTCCAAAACTTGTACAACAATGGGCAAGCCGATTTAGCAGAAAGACTGGTATTAGAGCTCTATCGTGGAAATAATCCCAAGCTCAGCACACCACCGACATCAGCACAGGTCTCTGCTCACCAGCTTGCAATGACTCTGGGATCGCCTCAACTGATGAAAGAGGTATTCGGCATTAACCCTGGGGATAGCCAAGCAGTCATTCAGAAAAAGGTTGCCCCCTTCCTCCTGATGCCAGACAGTGCAGGCCGAACGCTTCTCGATTTTGCCCCCGTTGGGCAAAATATGACAGTGCGCCTCGCTTTGCGTCAGGCCCTCATCGAAAAGTACAACAGCCCCCCCGATTCAAAAAGTTACAAAGAAGCACGTGCCGATGCCCTTGAAACAGCAATCAAAGTACACGCGCGCCGACCGTTTCCCACAGCCGCGGAAAGAGAAGCCTCGCTCAACAAACTCATTGGAGACTTTCCTGAGCTCGGCTACCTGAAAGACATGGAAGTCAGCATGCGACCCACAGTGTTCGGAGGCCTTGCTACCGAATCGAAACGCAGCCGAAAAGTGATGCTAGGGCACTTGCAACGGGAGCTGAGCAACATCAAAGGAGATCCCTTAACCACACGCGATGTAACAGGCAAACGACCACTCAGAAGCATCACCATCGACATGGCGATCGAAGGCAACGAGCTCCTCACCAAAGACAGAGTCAACCTCCATTTGGCTACCTTGTTAAAAAATGAAAAACTAAGAACTGTCACAACTGATGCAGGGGCCTTCACAAAACTTAATGAATTAGCTCAAACAGAATTGAAAGGAGAGGAGCTAAAGCTATTTGACGAAAGATTCAATGCTCTCGTAAATAAGCACTCAGCACAGGACGACAAAACAAAAGGACTTGATAATAGAACGGGTTTGCTTAGAGAAGCCGTGACGATTGAAGAATACCGTTCCTTAGTTGAGCTGCTTCCTCAAGATAAAGCCGCGGAAGCTGTAGGAAAGGTTACCGGCAAACCAATCGACCTTGCCGCACTCAAAAAGGCAAGTGCCGTCAAAGACTTTACGATGGCAAGCGCGTATTACCACGTATTGGAATCCCCACGCATTGGGTTTATCACCTCGTGTGTCGTCGCAGGAAAATTCACCGGCTGTATGATGGCTGTGATTGGCATGGGACTTCTCTCCCCCAAAGCAAGCTTCTTCATGGTACAGTTTGTGTTCCAAGGGTCGATCTGCAGCAACATTGCAGCAGGCGCTTACATCGGCGGTACTCGAAACCGCGCCTTCTGGGGAAAATTGATGGCCGGCATGAAAGGCTACAATCG
>JABDCX010000041.1 GCA_013287915.1 Chlamydiota bacterium | reverse complement strand
CGGAGAGTTTCACCAAAAGCAAGAGGCGGAAATGTTCCGTGAGCGATTCTACAAAATGGACCATGTTCTTCCCTTGCGCAAACACCTGTTCAGCAATTTCGAAGGCAACGGAGAGACGCCCCTCTTTTCCGGCGTGATCGATGGCAAAGAGGGCCTCTTTTGAGATGAGCCCAAGAACGTCGTTCAGGGTTTCGACGGTGATCGCCCCTTCGTGAAAGGCTGTCACCTGGTCCAGGAGCGATTCGGCGTCGCGCAAGCCCCCTTCGGCGTGTTGGGCAATCAGCTGGAGCGCTTTTTCTTCGATTGCCACACCGAGTTCGTTGCAGATCTTGTGCAACTTCTCAATGATTTTAGCAAGAGGGATGCGGTTTAAGTTAAATCGTTGGCAGCGGCTGACAATCGTGGGGAGCACCTTATGAGGCTCTGTCGTCGCAAAGAGGAAAATCACCTTCTCAGGGGGTTCTTCGAGGGTTTTTAAAAGGGCATTGAATGCCTCTTTTGTGAGCATGTGCACTTCGTCGATGAGGTAGATTTTATATTTTCCAAAGGCGGCAGCATACCCAACTGTTTCGTTGATTTGCCGGATATCGTCTATGCCGCGGTGGGAAGCACCATCGATTTCGAGGACGTCAAGCGAGTTGCCGTTCGCGATCTCGCGGCAGGAGGGACATTGGTTGCAGGGCTCTCCATCAGTTGTGAGGGCGTGGCAGTTGAGGGCTTTGGCAAAGAGGCGGGCGAGAGTCGTTTTCCCAGTCCCGCGCGATCCACAAAAGAGGTAGGCGTGAGCCAGGCGATGGTGTAAGATCGCATTCTTCAAGGTGGTGACGATTGCTTCTTGCCCCATGACTTCGCCAAATGTTTGTGGGCGGTAGCGGCGGGCGAGTACGCGGTACTTTGACATATGACTCCTCAAGATAGTAAGGATCTAAGTTTACAGCGAAAAAGCAATTTACGCAATCGCTTTCCAGGCGTCGGCAATGATGACTTTAAGAGAGGGATATTGCGGGTGCCAGCCGAGCTCTTTTTGTGCTTTTGTGCTGTCGGCAATCAAGAGGGTGGGATCTCCCGGGCGGCGGGGGCCCTCAATCACACGAACGGGCTTTCCTGTCACTTCGGCGGCGGTCTTAATCACTTCTCGTAGGCTATACCCATTTCCATTGCCGAGGTTGTAATGGGTGGAGATTCCGTTTTTTCGCAGCTGCTCTAAGGCTAGAAGATGGGCATTTGCGATGTCACTTACATGGATGTAGTCGCGCACGCACGTTCCATCCGGCGTATCGTAATCGGTACCAAATAGAGTGATCGTTCCATTTGGAGCGAGCAAACTTTTCAAAACAAGGGGGATGATGTTCGTCTCTTTCTTTTTGCTGTTTCTCACTTTCCCATCGGGATCTCCCCCCGCTGCATTGAAATAGCGCAGCGCAGACGACTTGATCCCATACGCAGCATCGAAGTCTGACAAAATATTTTCCACATAGAGCTTCGAGCGCCCATAGGGGCTGATCGGCTCCATCGGATGGCTTTCGCTAATTTTTGCCGTTTTGGGATAGCCGAAGATCGCAGCCGATGAGGAGAACACAAGCGTCTTGACCCCGTGTTTGCGCATCGTTTCAAGCAGGTTCAGCGTATTGACGACGTTATTTGCGTAGTACAAGGCGGGGTTTGAGACCGATTCCCGGATATCGATCGAACCTGCCAGGTGCATCACCGCTTCGATGGGGTGGGTGGCAAAGACCCGCTCTAGGGCATCCTTGTCTGCGAGATCTCCTTGGATGAACTGTCCGGTCACGACCGACTCCGCACTCCCGACCGAAAGATTGTCGTAGGTGAGTGGGGTATACCCTTTTTGACCAAGAAGCTTCACCACATGAGAGCCCACAAAGCCAGCTCCGCCTGTGACAAGGATTGTTGCCATTTTTGGTCCTCTCAGATAGAAAATGGCCATTAGAGCGCAAAGAAAGATAAATTGCCACTCCAAAAGTCCCTCACTTGGCGTTGACAGAATTCAGAGCGACGTAATAAACTTATTTTGCTATGCTGAAATCAAAGACCGCAACTGTGACAGAACATGAATGATCGAACAAGCGAGTTGACCAACAACACGGAGCTTAAGTTTTCTCGAGAGCAAGGGTTCTTCGATAAAAGCTTCAGCATTCGCGTGTTGATTGCTGTGGTTTTTGTCCTTTCTCTGTTTCTCATTCTTCATTTTCGCGAAGTGCGTGTCGAAGTCCTTGAATTTAATAGCATTGCACCTCGCTATGTCGTTGCTCAAGTCGACTTTGATTTCTTAGACGAAGAAGCGACTATCCTGCTAAAACAAGAAGCCACGCGCGACGTCGGCAGGATCTATAGCTTGTCAGAAAGGGAGATTCGACAGCGGCGTACTGATTTTGAAAATTACCTGACGGTCAACCAAGAGTGGCGCAAGTTAGCGCCAGAAAGCACGTTTGAAGAGATGTATCGGGGGATCGATGCGTTTGACAAGGAGTTGACCCAAGTCCGCTTCACCGACCCGCGCACGCTGCAGAAGTTGCGCGAATTGAAAATGCCATTTAATGGGTATTACATTTACACCCCAGCAGATTTGCATGCCGAGGTGTTTTTCCCCAAGCAAGTGTGGGATTCGATTGCTAAAGCGGCTTTTTCCGCTGACCAGTTTCACATGGGCACGCGCGCTGCTATTTTAGGCTATTTTCAAACGAAAGGGTGGTTGCTAGAAGAAGATACCAATACGCAAAGGAATCTCATCCGTCGCATTCAGAGCAAAGTGGCAGATAAATACACGCGTGTCAAAGCGGGAAGCCGCATTATCGACCAAGGGGAAAAGGTGACGGCGCGCCATGTGGCGATGATCCAAGCAATGACAAAGGTGATGAGCGAAGAGCGGAATCTGTGGCACCCTCTGACCTTACTTGGCAGTTTGTGCCTCTCGTTGCTGCTAGCGGCTATTTGCATCGGCTATTTCCGCATCAACCATCCCCAAATCCTCTATTCAAATCGCAAGCTATTTTTGTTGGTGAGCGTCATCATCATCACATTTCTGTTTGCCAAGGCAACTGAGCTCTTCCTCCTGACGACGAAATCGAACATGATCGACGCGGTGAGATACCCGCTTTTCATTCCGTTTGCGGCGATCTTGTTGTGTAGCTTGATGAACTCTAACATTGCGACGTTTGTCAGTGGCTTTATCGCGATCATTTTGACTATTACTCTAGTCTTTGAGCGTCAAGGATTTATGATTATGAACTTGGCAGCTGCCGTGGTGGCGATCTTAAGCACTCGTTCGTTGAGGCAACGTAAAGAGGTGTTCATCGTATGCGCCAAGGCATGGCTCTGCAGCATCCTCGTGATCTTTTCGCTCAATCTATCTGAGAATTCTCTTTGGCACATCTCTGTCTTGACTGACATCCTCGTCTCGGCGATTTTTATGTTGATCACAGCTGTGACAGCTGTGGGATTATTACCGCTTCTCGAATCGACTTTCAAGATCATGACCGACGTGACCTTGATGGAGTACATGGATCCCAACAACGATTTGTTGCGCCGCTTGACGATCGAAGCTCCTGGCACCTATCAACACTCTGTTGTCGTGGGCAACTTAGCGGAAGGTGCTGCACTGGCTGTCGGCGCGAATGGACTCTTTTGCCGAGTCGCGACGTTGTACCATGACATTGGAAAGATGATTACGCCGCAGTACTTTACCGAAAACCAGCTCAGTGGGATGAATATCCACCAGCTATTGACGCCGCAGGAATCTGCGCAAGTGATCATCGCCCACGTGAGCGAAGGGGTTGCCCTAGCGCGCAAGGCAGGATTGCCAGAACAATTCATCGACATCATCAAAGAGCACCACGGCACGACGTTGGTCTACTATTTTTACCACAAGCAGCTTGAAAAAGTGGGCGGGGACAAGTCTCAAATCGACCAGCGCGATTTTCGTTATGCTGGCCCAAAGCCGCGCAGCAAGGAATCGGCGATCATCATGATCGCAGACTCGCTCGAGGCGGCATCCCGTTCGCTGGATAAAATTACAGAAGACACACTGATGGAGTTGGCCAACCGATTGATCAAAGACAAAGCAGAAGATGGCCAGTTCGACAACTGCTTGTTGACTTTTGAAGAATTGGCCATGGTGAAAGCGACGTTGGTCAAGACGTTGGTGGCGTATGGACATGCGCGGGTGAAGTACCCGACTCAAGAGCCGAAGGCATCTGGTGAAAGTGCTCCTGTCGTAGTGGACGCTTGAGGAACGATGGTGGTAACTTTAGCCTTAGTCACAGGCGCGACAAGCGGAATTGGTTTGGAGTTGTGCCGCCTGTTAGCTTCTAAAAAAATTTCCCTCATCATTACAGGACGGGATCAAGATAAACTGGGTGGACTCGTCGAGGAGCTTTCAAGACAAGTTCTTGTAACGGCACTGGCTGCAGATCTCGCAACGGAAACGGGGCGGAAGAAAATCGTTTTATCGATCCGGAATAACGCTCCCGATCTTGTGATCAACAATGCCGGTTTTGGGCAATATGGCGAAGTGCTTGAGCAAGATTTCGACCCACAGCTGCGCATGGTCGATGTGAACGCAAAGGCGGTGTTGGAGCTCACTTTAGAGGCAGCGCAAGCGTTGCGACAGAAAAATCGGCAGGGCGTAATCCTCAACGTCTCTTCCGTCGCCAGCTTCATGCCCTTTCCACTGCTCGCTACCTATGCGGCTACCAAAGCCTTTGTGACGAGTCTTTCTATCTCACTCGATTTTGAATTTGCCCCTCATGGGATTCGCGTGTTGGCCTCATGTCCGGGTGTTGTCGAGACAAATTTCCGCGAGCGGGCAGGTGGCATTCCCTCCACTTTCGAGATGTCGATGAGCGTTGCCTTTGCTGCTCAAGAAATTTGGCGCCAGATCGAGAAAAAACAGCGCGTCCGCACCTTCGACTGGAAGATGCGCGTTGCGGTCTTCCTAGTAAAGCACTTTGTGCCCACTTCCTGGGTTGCCCGCCTCTTGCACAGAAGCATCGAACACCGCCTCCAAAAATAACCCTATATTTGGTCAGGCGATTTTGTCATCTCTGTGATCTCTGTGGTTAAAATACTTCTTTTATACCTTGTTACCCTCCGCTTTTCACTCTCTCTTTAAATGCCGTTTCAGGTATACTGTACCTTTTATGGCAACATTTGCAGATTTCGGCCTTGATCCAGCCATCTTAGCTGGTCTTGAGCGTTTAAGTTATAAAGAACCCTCCCCGATACAAGAGCATGCTATCCCCGCTATCCTCTCAGGGCATGATTTGATTGCTTTGGCAAAAACGGGGTCGGGCAAAACAGCGGCTTGTGCTATCCCCATTTGCCATCGAGTTCAGGTCAGTTCTGGAGCCATCCAAGCCTTGATCATCGTCCCGACGCGTGAGCTTGCGATGCAATATGCGACGGAAGTGCAAAAAATCGGGGGCATACGCGGCGTAAAGGCCTTTGCGATCTGCGGGGGAGAAGACGCAGTGATGCAATTGTCGAAGCTAAAAAGCGGCGTGCAAGTGCTTGTGGCTACTCCAGGAAGGTTGATCGATTTCATCTATTCAAAACAAATCGATCTTTCCAAAATCGATACGCTGATCCTCGATGAGGCCGACGAAATGTTGAGCATGGGTTTTTACGAAGATCTAGAGTTCATCATGCAGTGCCTTGTGCAGCAGCATCAAACGCTATTGTTTTCGGCGACAATGCCCACCCAAATCAAAGCAATCGCCTCTCGGCACATGCGAGAGCCTAAAGAGGTCCGCCTGATTGAACAGCAGGTGAGCCCCGATACGATCGAACACAAGTTCCTCTTCTGCCACCACGAGCAAAAAGGGCAGGCGTTAATCCGCCAGATTGAAGAAATGAAGCCAAAACAAGCCCTTGTGTTTTGCCGTTCAAGAGACGAGGTGGAGCGCGTATGCCGTACATTGAAGCAGAAATTTGACGGCGTCGATTATCTCCATGCAGGTTTAAGTCAAGATGTTCGTTCGATCATCATGTCGAAGTTTCGTTCCGGCCGTGTCAGGATTTTAGTTGCTACGGATGTGGCTTCACGCGGTCTTGACATCTCTAGCATTACGCACGTCTTTATTTACCATTTAGGTGACGATCCCGATATCTATCTGCACCGCTCAGGCCGCACAGGGCGCTGCGAAAGACAGGGGACTGTGGTCACACTTGTCACCAATCGGGAGTTGCACTCATTAAATCAAGTTCTCAACACGCTTCGCAAAGAAGTCGTTTGGATCGGCAATCCGCCTCCCCCTCAGGAGCAGGAGCAAAGACGTCCAAGACCCAATCGTCCCCATGCGCGCCGTCGCTAGCTAGTGAGAAGCTTTTCTGTGACGTCGAGCAAACGGTCGATTTTTGCTTGGCAGTGTTGCACCGCAGTCTCTGTGGGTCGATCCGACTTGTCTTTGGTGCCGCCGTAGAGCTTGATTTTTGGTTCAGTGCCCGAAGGGCGAATCATGATCTTACTCCCATCTTCTAGCCATAGCAGGAGCACATTCGATTTTGTCAGATGGAGAGGAGAGGTCTTTCCGCTTTTGATCTCTGTTTTGATCTGTGTAAGATAATCTTCAACAATGGCGATTGGAACACCGTTGATTTCAGCGGGAAGTTTGGTTCTGAGACTGCTCATCCGTTCGGTAATCTGCTTTTTCCCTTCTTGCGTTTCAGGAAAGTGCACAGTCCGAAGGCCTTCGGAGAAGATCCCATAGGTTGTGTAGAGGTCGTACAGTTTGTCGACGAGCGTTTTTCCTTCGTTTTTAGCCGCGAGAGCTACTTCGCAGATCAGAGCGGAAGCGAGAACCCCATCTTTATCGCGCGTGATGGTTCCCAGCAGATAGCCAAAAGACTCTTCCCCGCCGAAAATGTAGGTGTAGGCGCCGCTGCTTTCCCATTTATTAATTTTTTCGGCGACGTACTTAAACCCTACTGAAACATTGATGCACGGCTTGTCGTAGTTGTCACAGATGGCTTTAAAGAGCTCTGTCGTGGCAATCGTCTTGATAAAGGCGGCATTCGGAGGCATCCGCTTTTGTTCAGAAAGGGCTTTGCAGATATGGTCTAGACAGAGGCAAGCAATTTGGTTGCCTGTAAGAACAACAGCGCGTCCCTGGTGGGCAACGGCAACCCCGACCCGGTCTGCATCTGGATCTGTGGCGATCAGAATATCTCCCTTTAGTGCCAAAAGCTCTTCGATCCCCAGAATCAGAGCTTCTTTCTCTTCTGGATTTGGGGAGGGGGTCGTGGAGAAGTTGCCGTCGGGGATCACCTGGTTGTTGACTAGGTGAACTTGCTCAAAGCCCCATCGTTGTAACATCTGCGGAACGAGGGTAATCCCCGTTCCATGTAGGCTGGTATAGATAATTTTTAAGCGATTGCCGGTGGCACGATTCTCATTTGGATAGAGTTGAAGAGCGCTTCCCTCTTCCAAATAGCGGTCGTCAACCTGATCTGCAACCATTTCGATCATGGGATGGATCAGGGTCGCAAGCGATTTGACTTGGGCCGGATCCTCAATCTTGTTCACTTCTTCGATAATTCCGCTGTCGTGGGGTGGGAGCACCTGTGCCCCATCGCTCCAATACACTTTATATCCATTGTATTCGGCGGGATTGTGCGACGCCGTAATGAGAACGGCAGCAGAGCAGTTCAAATCGCGGCAACTAAAAGAGACGAGAGGGGAAGGGCGCAGTTCCTTTGTCAGGTACACGTGGAATCCATTGCCGGCAAACACTTTGGCTGTTTCTTCAGCAAAGGTGCGCGAATGGTGGCGCGAATCGTAACTGATGAACACAGCCTGTTTTTTTCCGGGCTGAGGATGTTTTTTTAGATAGTTGGCCAATCCCTGTGTCGCTGCTCGGACGGTGTAGACGTTGATCCTGTTGCTCCCGATCCCCATGATTCCACGCATGCCGCCCGTTCCAAAGGCCAATGTCGTATAAAAGGCGTCTAACAATTCTTGCGGCGCCTCTTTCTCCATGTGCCGAATCGCCTCTTTTGTGGCACTGTCGTAAGAGCCGTGCAACCACTTTTCAATATTTTTTTTAGCTGAGTGGTCGTGGTCTTTTTGCGTGAGATCCATAGCGATAAAGGGGGATTAATCTCGATTGCCTGAAAGAATATCTTTAATTCCTGCAACGACAAAGAGGATGAGGAAAACGATACAGACGATTCCAACAACGGCTGCTTCGACAAAGAGCCCCGCGGCAATGAAGGGAGTGATCATAGGGAAACCCATTCTTGTTTTATCGCTGACTTTAGGGAAAAAGGAAACTCTTGTCAATTTCCAAGTGATCTGCTATGCTTATTCTCATTTTGGGCTAATTTTTAATAATATTTTAAAGAGATACACAATGCAAAAACAGAGAGAACATTGGGGATCACATTTAGGGTTTATTCTGGCTGCGGCAGGTTCTGCAATAGGACTTGGCATCCTATGGAAGGTCCCTTATGTGACCGGAGAGAATGGTGGTGGCCTGTTTTTCCTCATGTACATCATTTGTACGTTCTTTATCGGCATCCCCGTTTTTATCGCAGAATTAATTTTAGGACGCCGTGCCCAGCGCGGAGCTGTGGGGATCTTTGCCTCTTTGAGCAATAACGCAGCCGTTTGGAAGGTTGCTGGATGGCTTGGGGTGATCTCTTCGTTTTTGATCATGTCGTTTTACAGCGTCTTGGCGGGGTGGGGCCTCAGCTATATTTTCATGAGTTTGAACCAGTTTTATAAAGGGATGGAACCGCAGCAGATTGCGGGCGTCTTCGATATTTTGGCGACATCGGGCGATATTACCCTTTTCTGGCACCTGGCGTTTACAGCCCTTACCGTCGGCGTCGTCTACCAGGGGGTTCGTCAGGGGGTTGAGTATTGGAGCAAGTTCATGACGATCGGACTCCTATTCTTGATGATAGGTCTTTGTGCCTATAGCATGACCCTCGATGGCTTCAAAGACGCTTTTTGGTTTATCTTTTACCCCGACTTTGCCCGGTTTAAGTCGTCTAATGCTTTAGAGGCATTGGGTCTTGCGTTTTTCACACTGAGCTTAGGGCAGGGGATCATGCTCACTTACGGCAGCTACATGCGCCGCTCGGAAGATATCCCCAAGACTAGCGGGATCATTGGGGTGATGATTATCTGTGTGGCAATCTTAGCCGCTTTTACGATCTTCCCCGTGATTTTCACATTTGGATTTGAACCAGCAGCCGGCCCAGGCCTCGTCTTTAAGACGCTGCCCGTTCTGTTTGCCAAGTTGCCAGCCGCGTTATTGATCAGTACATCCTTCTTTATTTTATTTGTCTTTACAGCGCTCACCTCTTCCATCGCGATGGTCGAAGCGATTGTGGCAAACTTTATCGATCTTTATGGGTGGTCGCGCCGAAAAGCGGTGTTGACGAGCGGGATCGCGTGCTTTGTTTTCGGTATTCCGTGCGCCCTTTCTGGCACCAATTGGCTCTTTGCCAAGTGGCCCCAAATTTTTGGAAGCACCTTTTTCCAAACCGTCGATAGCCTCGTTTCGATCTGGCTCTTGCCGATCGGCGGCTTTATGATCGCCCTCTATACGGGGTGGTTTTTAGATCCCGCCATTGCCAAAGAGGAGTTCGAAGCTGGCACCGAGTATGCCTGGCTCTACCGCCCTTGGTTCTTCTTTGTTCGTTGGGTTGCCCCTGTCGCGATCCTGGCAATCATCTTGCAAGAAGCCGGGCTCATGAACGTCGACAACTTCTTTAAGGGATAGTAAGGACCTTGATCCTGTAGAGATATGCCGCCCCTTCAGGGCTCGCCTGATTTGTTATGATAAACCCAGGCCTCCGTTCGCTGGCGCTCACTGCGACCTGGGTAAACACGTACGCAAGTGATGAGCCCTGAAGGGGCGGTATATCTCTACAAGATCAACGCATTTTTGGTAATTGTGCAAAAACGGCGGAGTATTGTCGTTACTGGTTTTGGAGTTCGCACTTTTTTTCAAGCTCTTCATGAATAGAGCCGAGCAGTTTGAAGAGCATCTCTGCTTCAACTCTGCGATCCGCGTTTTCTACCTTATCCGGATGTAGGTAGAAACCGTATGTTTTGTTGGCTTTCTTCAGTTCGGTTTCGGTGCAGTTTTTGCTAAGACCAATCAGTTCAAAAAGTTTGGCGGACTTATTTTTAACCACATGCCACTTGGCCACTTGAACATCGTATTTAAATTGGTCGTATCCGGCGTCTTTAGGGCGAATATTTTCTTCTGGATTGATCGGAGCGAGATCCAATTTGGCAATCTGTTCTGCAACTCCCGTTAGTTCAATTTTAGATTCTTGGTTGTTTGCT
>JABDCX010000040.1 GCA_013287915.1 Chlamydiota bacterium | reverse complement strand
GAATGGGAGTCTTTAGTCACTCGCATGGGGCGGTGGGTCGATTTTGGAAATACCTATCACACCATGGACCTCACCTTTATGGAATCGGTCTGGTGGGTCTTCAAAGAACTCTTTAAAAAAGGTCTTGTGTATGAAGGGTTTAAGGTGATGCCATTTTCGGCAAAGCTAGGGACCCCTCTTTCCAATTTTGAAGCCGGCGAAAACTACAAAGATATCGACGATCCTTCTTTGACGGTCGCTTTGCCGTTGGAAAGCGATCCGAACACCGCTTTAATGGTCTGGACGACGACTCCTTGGACGCTCATTTCCAACTTAGCGGTGATGGTAGGCCCGTCCTTGCAGTATGTGAAAGTGCGTCATAAAGAAACTGGCAAGCACTACATCCTTGCCGAAGCGCGTCTTGCTAGTGTCGACAAACAAGGTGTGTATGAAGTGGTCGAACGGATGACAGGCCAGTCGCTCGAAGGGATCCGTTATCGCCCCTTGTTCAATTATTTTGCCTCTCATGCCGCTAAAGGGGCATTTCGCGTCATTCTCGACGACAATGTGACGATCGATGAGGGAACAGGCTTGGTTTGTGCTTGCCAGCGTGCGGGAATTGAGTTGGTTTGTCCTGTCGATGGCAATGGACGCTTTACCCATGACATACCCGAATACGAAGGGTTATTCGTCAAAGATGCCGATAAAGAAATTATCCGCAGGCTCAAAGGGCAAGGTGTTGTGATCGAAGCTACCACGTTTCGCCACCGCTACCCCTTTTGTTGGCGCTCAGACACGCCACTGATCTATAAAGCCGTTCGCACCTGGTTTGTGGCGGTGGAGAAGATTAAGTCAGATCTGTTGGCAGCAAATGAAGAGATCCATTGGACCCCCGCTCACTTGAAGCAGGGGCGCTTTGGCAAGTGGCTCGAAGGCGCTAGAGATTGGGCAATCAGCCGCAACCGGTATTGGGGCACGCCGATCCCGATTTGGCGGGCAGACGATGGGGAGCTCATCGTCGTTGGCAGCATTGCAGAATTTGAAGAGTTAAGCGGAACCAAAGTCACCGATTTGCATCGCCACTTTATTGATGATGTCGCAATCGAAAAAAACGGAAAAGTGTTTAAGCGCATCCCAGAAGTGTTTGACTGCTGGTTTGAGTCGGGATCGATGCCGTACGCCCAAAATCACTACCCCTTTGAAAACCAAGAATTGTTCACACAAGGGTTTCCAGCCGATTTTATCGGAGAGGGCCTAGACCAGACCCGAGGCTGGTTTTATACCTTGACCATTCTAGCCGCAGCACTCTTTAAGCGCCCTGCCTTTAAAAACGTCGTCGTCAATGGGATCGTTCTTGCTGCTGATGGGGCAAAGATGTCAAAACGGCTCAAGAATTATCCAGACCCCTCTTTGGTCGTGAAAAAATTTGGGGCAGATGCCGTACGCCTCTACATGATGCATAGCCCCGCTGTTAAAGCAGATGATTTGTGTTTTTCTGAAAGCGGCGTTGAGCTCGTTGTCAAACAAATTTTGATCCCGTTGTGGAATGCGCAAACATTTTTAGCGACGTATGCGAAGATCTACCATTGGGTGCCGACAGACCCTCCTAAACGTCCGCAAGCTGTGATCGACCAGTGGATTTTGTCTCTTTTAAACAAACTTATCAAAGAGGTCGAAGAGGGGATGAGCGATTACGACTTGAGTCGTGCTGTCGAGCCCTTTGTCGCCTTTGTCGACCAACTGACGAACTGGTACATCCGCCGCTCCCGCCGCCGCTTTTGGGAAGAGAAGCTCTCTCAAGACCGCGATGAAGCATTTGCGACCTTGTATCACGTCGTTCTCACATTGACCAAGATTGCAGCTCCCTTTGTTCCCTTTATCTCTGACGCGATCTATTTGAATTTGCGGCACGACAAAATGGGCGATTCTGTCCACTTATGCGATTTCCCCAAATACGATCCAAGCTACCGCCAAGAGCATTTAGAACAAGCGATGGATGTTGTGCAAGGCGTCGTTAGCCTTGGGCATGGATTGCGCAAAGAGCACAAATTTAAAGTGCGTCAACCGCTCCCCGCAGTCCACATCGTGTCGCAAGACAAACAGATTTTAGATTTCTTAAGGGAACAAAAACATCTTGTGGCCGATGAGCTGAATGTCAAGGAAGTGCATTTTGATGCCGATGAGACCCCTTTTGTTTCATTAAAGGCAAAACCAAACTTTCGGGTGCTTGGGAAGAAGGTGGGCAAACACATGCGCGGCGTACAAAGTGCCATCGACGCGTTTTCTCAGGAGAACCTCAACACCCTGTTAAAGGGCGATACGGTGGCTGTCCACGTCGATGGGGAAGCGATTGTGTTGACCCCCGAAGATGTCGCTGTCGAACGCTTGGTGCACGAGGGGGTCATTGCGGCAAATAGCGGCCTCTTGACCATCGCGTTGGATACCAGCTTGACCGATGAATTGATTATCGAGGGGCTAGCCCGTGAGTTGATCAATAAGATCAACACCATGCGCCGCGAAGCTGGTTTTGACGTCACTGATCGGGTGAAAGTGACGCTCGATACAACAGCGCCTGTCAAGCGCGCACTCGAAGTGCATGGCGAGATGATTTGCAATGAAGTTTTGGCGGTCGATGTTGCTTTTAGACCTTGTCAGGGCACTCCCTGGGATCTCAATGGTGAAACGGCGACGATCGCTTTGGACCGTGTAAAAGTATAGGAGAAGAAATATGTTGCATCGCTTCATTTTAAATGTGCTGTTTCTCGGTACCGCACTCCAATTAGCCGCGTTTGAGTTCCCTGAGAGCCCCGTCGCCATTATAGAGACCAATTATGGGACAATAGAAGTGCAGCTATTTCCTAAGGCCGCTCCTTTGGCATGTGAGAATTTTATCCGTCTTGCGGAAGAAGGGGCCTATGTCAACAGTCCGTTTCATCGGATCATTCTCGGCTTTATGATTCAGGGAGGAGACACTACTAAGGGGGATGGAAGCAAGAGCGTCTCTCTTTGGGGAATTCCTTTTGCTGATGAAATTTCTAACACGCTCCGCTTTGATGTTCCTTGGCGGGTGGCCATGGCAAATGCAGGTCCTAACACCAACGGAAGCCAATTCTTTATCACCACAAAAAAATGCCGCTGGCTTGATGATCGCCACACGATTTTTGGAACCGTCATTGCTGGGTTTGACACGGTGAGTGCCATTGAGAAATTGGGCACCCAGTGGGGAGCGCCGCGAGCAATTACCCCTCCCGTGATGCTCAAGGTCTATTTGAAGGAGAGCGAATAGCTTTGCAGATCGGTTGCGCGCAATCAATAAGGTCTAATTTTCAACGCAGGGACGGGGAGACGGGGCGACGCAGAGATAATCTTCACAACACATGATTACAGGATGGGCAGGATCGCAAGCGGTATGATGATCAAGATAATGAATCTATTGGATTCTTCCTCTTCACATTGTTTCAGTATGGTTCAAGGTTCTATTGTGCATATCTCTGTGAGCTCTGTGGTAGATTCTTTTTGACTCATTGATGGTCAATATTTTATTTAATCTACCACAGAGACCGCAGAGAAGGAAAACGACTTTTTGTTATCTTCTCGCAATGATGAGGTACTTATTTGCACGACGACCCAATTCTTGGGGACTTTGTGTTTAATTCTCAATGCCCTCTGCGTCTCTCTGTCTCCCCGTCTCTGCGTTAATCGTTAGACCTTATTAAGGGTTACCTTCCTGTAATGCTCAAGGTCTATTTGAAACTGGTCGAATAGCTTTGCAGATCGGTTGCTTGTTGCGCCAGCGGATGTAGATCCAGCAGATCAAGCCCACGAGTGTGGCGAGGCTCCACACAATGGCACGGGGCAGATTCATGAACGGATACGGTTTTTGAGACGGGTATCCGAAGCTCTCACCTGGAGGCCAAAAGGTGATCCAAGGTGCACCTTGCAGGTTGTCTTCCGGGATAAGTCCATATACGCGGCTATCTCCGCTCATCGCGTGGTTATCGCCTAAGGCAAGGTAGTGCTGTTTTGGGATCGTCAAGCCAAAGGTACGGATAAACGCTGTATCGATTTTCCCCTCTTTAACTGGTGGACCGTAATCTTTAAAGGCGACGTATGGATTTAAAGGGGTAGCTGACTTCTCTTTTTCTGCTTCCTGCTGATGAAAGGCGATTAAGACGGGGTCGTTTTTATCGATGATTTTTGCGCCGAGCAAATAGAGATCCCCCTCCCTAAAATAGGCGTAGCGGTGAGGCAGTGGAGTGACGCTGTTTGTTTGCGCGTTATAAGCCAGGTTAAATTCGATGCCGCAATTGTAAAGTTTTTGGATGTTCTCAGCCGTTTTTGCATAAAGAGGGCTATCGAGCGGAACGTCTGTAGACACGCCGCTGAAGTGGATCTGAGTGGCTTTTCCGAAGTAAAATTCGTAAGTGCCGTTCGGGACGTTCGGGAACCGCGGGCTATAGGGGCCAAATTGATACTGTTCACTCACATCGTACCGCTTGGCTAATCCATCTGAGACCACGAATCGCGCTGTGTACATCGCATTCATGAGTGCATCGAGGTGAGGTTGCTGCAACGGAAGGACGGTGTTGTACCCTAAAACCGTCACGCGGCTGCCGCGCCCTTGCGGCTCGATGAGTGGAGTGGGTGCCGATAGACTGGGAGTGTGGTGGAGCAGCAGATACAGCACGCCTTCTTCTTTCATTTCTCCCAGCTCTTTTCTTGCCAGGAGCTGTTCTTTAGTGAGGAGTTGCGCCATGGCGTAGTTGCGGATCCCCATGATGTCGCTATACGTTTCGATCGTTGTGTGTGGCTTTGTTTGTGCTAAGGGGTTATCGGTGACAAAGGAGGTCCCATTGAACACTTCTCCCTTAATTTTCCCCGTCGGAAGCAGCGTCAGTTTTCCTGCTGGTTGATCCATTTGGTTGAAGACCACAGCCCTTTCCCCACTGGGGACGATCTCTCCATTAAACGACAGAAAGGGGACACTCTCCACCGTTTCCATCCAAGGGGAGTGGCGAAACTCGGTCAATTCGGTGCCCTCTTGGTCGACCGCATAGATCTTTCCTCCGTAAAAGTAGATCGCGTCTCCCGGTTTTCCCATGCACCGCTTGATGTACCGCTTTGTGTAGGGGAACAGGCCGAAGTAATGCGTTTTTGCATTTAGCCCGGGAATCCGATCGCCCGAAAAAATGAAAATACTCGTTCGTTGGACAAGCAAAGGGTCGAAATAAAAATGGGTAGTTTCTAAAGGGACATTGAGGCCAAAGCTCGTTTTTGAAACGATGAGACGGTCTTCTTCTCGAAAGGTGGGGCGCATCGAGCCAGTGGGGATTTCATACGGTTCAAAGCACATTTGTCGAATGACAACGGCGATCACTAGGGCAAATGCGAGCGCTAGGCAAAGCTCCCAGCCGTATTCGAAGAAGCTCTTTTTGCAATGGGTAGAGGCAAAAGTTTCCAGAGGCTTTGCCAATTCGCTCGCCCGCGCTCTATCGCGACTCAAAAGCGCTTGATCGAGAGCAAGCATCTCTTGCTCGACTCTCCCTTTAAGATCAGGAGCGAGTGTTTGTCCCCGCTTTTTGTACCACGTGTAGACACCCTTCAAGATGTGACGAGATTTTCTGAGTGAATAGGGTCGCATCGTTTTCCCAGTAGTAAAGAAGGGAAAATGATACTCCAATCGCCTTCACATTTCAACTAAATTGCAGCGGAGGGTACAAAAAGCTTATTTGTTCTGTTTATCGAGGATCGCCTGGAGATCAGCGTCTAGTTGCGGAGGTTGTTCCAATAGATGGAATCCTTCTTGATCGACTTTCCTATAGTCCGGCTGGGGAGGTTTGAATTCTGGTCGTATTTTTTGATGGCTTAGATCCTCCAGTGCTTGATCTATTTCTCGGTTCAATCGTTTTGCCCAACCGTCAATGTGTTCGGATTTAAATCTTTCTTTGAGGGTTTGTGGATCTTTGTGATAAATGTGTTCAAATGGATCAGCGTGATACGTACCGGAAGTTGTTACATTCCTTAAGAGAGGGGTTGCGATTCCTTGTGCATCAAGTGTTCTAGAATGAACCAAATGATAGTACCTCGCAAGTGGACGGAAAACCTCGCATTTTTCCTTGGCGCTCAGATGGGGAAGAGAGGATCTGAGCCTAAAGCCGCTTGTTCCCGATAGATTTTTGACATGGTCAAGAATGGGGATAAAATAGTCCTCATAGGGGAGGGCATATTGAGCAGAGGGGTGTTTAGCGCATAGCATCTCCAGTTTATATGCAAACGCGTCACTATCTTTCGGCAAAACCTCACCCAGATCGGATTTGGGAATTCGTATCATAACATTTGGCCCAGCTAAAGCGATATCAAACCACCGATTGAAGTGAGGGATGTTAGGGTCACTGAAACTAGGGAATGCTTTTGTCCATTCCTTTGGTTTTGTCAGAATCATCTGTTCTAGTTGTCCGATCAGGTCTGCGTGGTCTTTTGCCTTTTGTGCTCGATATAAACGCACACCGTTTCTCCACACTGCTTCGTCTGGCTGTTCTCGGGCTAAAAGACCTTCATACCGAAGCTGAAGTCGTTCTAAATTTTTGGCAAGGTTTGCTACTAATTTTTCGGACTCGGTTGCTTGCCCCTTATTGTTGCGCATCACGGCATATTCAATTCCTGCTGTCTTTAATAAGGAGCGGGAAGGTACACCAGGTAGTGCTTTTACTCGGATCGCTCGCTCGGCATCGTTGATCATTTTCCCAAGATCTGTAAGGTTCATTTTCAAGAGATTCGTATCGAGAACTCTTTGCAAAAAGGGATCTATGGGGATGCCGGCAGTTTTTGCCTCACGGACTAAGTCGTGAAGCTCTTGACCTAATTTGTAAATGCACTGTTGCTCTGGAGTGCATGTGGAGAGTAAGCGTTGTTCAATCTCCGTGACACTATGCACATCTTCTAAGGATTGCAGTTTTCCTCCAGCGTCTTTTCTTGCAATGATCCCTTCGAGTTGCAGGATTTCATTGGTCAACCGTTGGATCGTTTGTAATTTTCCGGGAGGTATTGCTTGCGTGTTGTGAAGCGATTCTGTCACTTTAAGAATTTGTGCTTTTTGGTCACTGATCTTCCTTTTTACGTCGTTAAGGGTGTTGTGACCGGTAATGAATCTACAAAATTTTCTTGAGGGAGGAAGAAAGGAGACTTACCCAACACCTGGGAAGCCTCGATGTATTCGTTGAGGAGTTCTTTTTGATTCTTTTTGCTGCGACGGACGTGATCTTTGCTTTCAGCCTCTTTAAAAGTTTCTCTCAAGGTCTCTTTTTCTTCTTCGTCGACATCCTTTGCCTTTTCCAAATCCATTTCCTTCGAATAAGCCACGACGATCGATTCAAAATGGTCTTCCAAATAAAACATCAACGCAGCCAGATGCTGGCAATCGTACTTATGGGAGCAGTCACAGTCGGAATAGACGACCATCGACTCGCGTCGGTCAATTTCGAGTTCGCAGCTATAGGCTTTGTCGAAATTGCCGGTCACACGGCTCTTCAAACGAACAGCTTGCCCGCTGAGTTTCATGATCTTTGCCCATGCAATGGCGCTCTTCTCGAAGAACACACGCCCCTCTTTGAGGATTGCAGGAGAGAAATCTTGTTTTAATTTACGAAAGTTAAGCATGTCCGACCACCAAACAAAATGAAAAATGATTGCGCGGGAGTATAGAACCCGATCCCTAAAAAGTCCACTTTTATCGTTTTGGCCGTTCCATGGCAACAAAATATTTTCATTAAAAGCAAATGGAGTGCTATACTTGAACTCATCATGCTAAAGAGCACACGGATACACTTCCTTTTTTTCTCTTTTCTGCTCCCTTTTCTTTTTTGTTTTTACGATTTGCAAGCTGTTGATGAAACCTCTCTTCTCAAAGGCAATCTCGCCAAAGCGAAGGAGGGTGAATACCTGATTACTCAACAATGCAAAAATTTTTCCGCTCTCGTTGTGCAAAAAATTGAGGGTGACCTTCTTGACATTCACGAAATTTCGATTCCAGAACAGCGCCTTGCCCAACGTGCCTTGTCGTGGAAAAAGTGGCTGGCCGATGGAGCGCCAGGAAACACCTCCTGGTTGTTATACCGCGTCCATATCCCTTCAGGCACCATCCAGCACACTTATTCCTACACCTGCGGAGCATGGATCACCTCTCCACAAACCCAAAACTTTCTCACGACGCTGCTCAACCTGAAATTTACCCAAATTCCCACAACTGAGAGGAAAAGAATCGGTCATTCCCCGCCGCACGGCAGAGGCGATGCACGGCCGCTGTGGCAGCCCCCCATGATCGTCGAAGGGCAAAAAGTCGCAGGCGTTCCTTTCAAAGCCTGGCGGACACACTGGCCAAAAGATGGATCGGAGCTCTCCAACCGAATTATCGAAGTGTATATCCCCGAAGAGAGCGAGAAATACCCAACCTATTTCCCCTACTGGCTGCAAATCAGCGGGATGTTCGGCAAAGCAAAGGTGCACATTGTCGACTCTGGGAGTGGGGTAAGGTTGGAAAAATAAATGTAACGCAGAGACGCTGAGACAGAGAGACGCAGAGGGGGCGAGCAGCCGCTTCTCTGCGTCTCTCCGTCTCCCTGTCTCTGCGTTAATCTGAAGATATCTATAGATAGTTATCAACATTTCTTTTCTCTATCGACAAGTGGATGGTCGACACTATATCTAGCGCTGTCATGCAATTGCAACTCATTGATTTACAATACATTACGCACTTAATACAAAAATACGGGTTCAGAGAGAATGGGGCATTCCGAGAGAGAGAGCGGGTCCCTCATCAACAAAATTCCCACAAAAAAAGACACTTATCATCATCTGTTTAACGAAAAATGGCGAACAAAAAGCGAATGGTAATATTTATTTTAAAAAATAAAATGTGGAAAATGGTACAAAAAAAAGTCCTAACCATTTACTATACATCGTGTTAATTTTTTGAAAATCCAGTTGGGAAAGGAAGTTTATCATGAAATTCGGTATCACTTTAGCCTGCATTGTAGCGGTATCTTTCCCCCTACAATCGTGGTCTGAAGTCGATCGCACAGAAATTGCTGATCCCTACAGATGGCTTGAGCAAAATATCCGCTTTTCACAAGAGGTCACCCATTTTGTCAACAAGCAAAATCGTCAGACCATGCAGTTCCTCACAAAAATTCCTGAACGGGAAGAAATTGGCGCTCTCCTCACAAAACTTTTCAACTACGAAAGATGGGGAATCCCTGCGAAACATGGAAAGTACTACATCGTCTCCAAAAATGATGGGCTTCAAAACCAGCCAGTTGTGTACAAGCTCGACTCCCTCAATGCAGAACCGCGCACGCTCGTCGATCCCAACACCTGGTCAGAAGATGGGACCGTTGCTTTAGTGGGCCTTTCCATCGCGAAAGATGGGAGCCTTGCCGCTCTGGCTCAATCCACAGCGGGCAGCGATTGGGTAGAAATTTCCATTATGGATCCGCTCACGGGTGAAATGCTCCCTGACCATCTCAGATGGGTGTGTGGAAGCCATATTTCTTGGAGCCACGATCACCAAGGATTTTACTACTCCCGCTATCCAGAACCCTCAAAAGAAGGGAAGCACCAACAACTCAACAGCCACTCGATGCTCTGCTACCACAAAATTCACACCGATCAAAGCGAGGATCTCGTGATCTTCAATTCGCCGGAAAATCCCCATTGGGACTTTGGAGGAGGAGTGACTGAAGATGGACAATTCCTATTGATCGTCGGATACAAGAGCACAGCGCGCAAGTACAGAATTTGGATAAAAGATTTTGATAGCCAGACGGTTATGGAAGTCATTGACAATTGGGAAAATGAGTGGAACTACATCGCAAATGACGGCTTCATCTTCTATTTTTTTACAGATCTCAACGCTCCCAAAAAACGGGTGGTGGCTTTTGATATCCGGCAAGGCCCTGCCCATCTCGTCGAGATCATACCACAGACCCAATCCCCTTTAGAACATGTCCACTGCGTTGGAAATCGCCTCATCTGCACTTATTTAAAAGACACCCTTCCTCTTGTCGCCATTTACGAAATGGATGGATCCCTGGTCAGAGAAATCACATTTCCAACACCTGGAACCTGCACCGGCTTTAAGGGTAAACGAACAGACACACACACCTTTTATGCATTTTCCGCCTTCAACATGCCGTCGACAATCTATCAATATGCTATAGAAACAGGCGAAAGCACGCTCATCTTCAAACCGAATGCCCCAATCGATCCCGACGCGTTCGAAATCACCCAAGTTTTTTACCCTTCCAAAGATGGGACAAAAATCCCCCTGATTCTAGCACACAAAAAAGGGATTCAACTCGATGGAACACACCCAACCCTCCTTTATGGATATGGAGGCTTCGGTTCCTCGCTGACGCCCAGCTTCAGTCCTCCTATTGCCGCCTGGATCACGATGGGAGGCGTCTATGCCCAAGCAAGCTTGCGTGGAGGGGGAGAATATGGCAACGCATGGCACGAAGCGGGAAAAAGAAAAAATAAACAAAATGTCTTCGACGACTTCATTGCTGCTGCACATTGGTTGATAGACAACGGGTACACACAACCGAGCAAGCTTGCCATCAACGGCGCAAGCAATGGAGGCCTACTCGTCGGGGTTGCCATGACGCAACAACCGCACCTTTTTGCAGCTGCCATCCCACAAGTTGCAGTCATGGACATGCTGCGCTTCCATCTGTGGACATCTGGCCGCTTTTGGGTCGATGAATACGGAAATCCGGAGGATCCAGAAGAGTACCAATTCCTCAAAGCCTACTCCCCCTATCACAACCTCCGTGAAGGGATCGCCTACCCAGCGACTTTAGTGATCACAGCCGACACAGATGACCGGGTCGTTCCAAGCCACTCCTTTAAATTTACGGCCCGCCTTCAAGAGGTGCAAGAGGGAGACAACCCGATCTTGATGCGCGTCGATTCAAACGTGGGGCATGGCGCTGGCAAGCCTATCACCAAAATCATCGACCAATACACAGACATGTGGGCCTTCCTCTACCAACAGCTTGATTTTCAACATGTTACACTCATAGACGGAAAGAAGTAATTATTTTTTTATCTCTTTGTGTTTAATTAATAATTAATTTTATAATTAAACTGTATAA
>JABDCX010000039.1:11131-11724 GCA_013287915.1 Chlamydiota bacterium | reverse complement strand
GCGGGCAAAACTCTCGATGAGAGAGAGCCTTTCGTATTTAGTCAGTTCGCGTTACATGATGTACCTGGCTTTGATCGTGCTTTCTTATAACTTAGTGATCAATCTCGTCGAAGTTGTTTGGAAAGATCAGGTGCGGGAGCTGTATCCCAATTCTAGCGATTACCATCTTTACATGAGCCACGTCACTTGGATAACGGGGGTATTCGCTACCTTAGCTGCTCTCTTTATTTCTGGAAACTCGATCCGCAAGTTTGGATGGACGTTTACAGCAGCTTTAGCACCGATGATCCTCTTGGTTACAAGTATCGGCTTTTTTGGTTTTTTCTTCGCTAAAGGGAGTATGGATGCTGTGATCGTCGAGTTTTTGGAGCTACGCCTTTGGCCATCGTCGTCTTGTTTGGCACGATGCAAAACGTTTTGAGTCGAGCAGCAAAGTACTCCGTGTTTGATGCGACAAAAGAGATGGCGTTTGTGCCTTTGAATTCGACAGATCAGTGGAAAGGCAAATCCGCCGTCGATGGAATCTGTTCCCGTTTGGGTAAATCAGGAGGGTCTGTGATCCACCAAGGGTTGCTCGTTACATTTGAGACGAT
>JABDCX010000039.1:0-11121 GCA_013287915.1 Chlamydiota bacterium | reverse complement strand
GTCCCATCTGTGGCTTATTTCTTGTTTGCGATTCTCTCCGTATGGACGATGGCGATCGTCTCACTTGGGAAGCGATTTAATGCGTTGACGCAGCCGCCGAAGAAGGCAGCGCCTGTTGCCCCAGCGAATGGAATGACGGAGCAAGTCGCTCCATCTTAATAATATGTGACTTTGTAGATAGAAAATTGGAAATAATATATAATCGTCTTTTTTTAATAGGTTATTTTGATGCTTAACGCCGAATCTAAAGAACAGAATCCTCCATTTGGGACGATCCGCTCCTATATCTGGCCGATCTACAGCTTCGAGCTGAAAAAATTGCTCCCCATGTTTTTCATGGTTTTCTTAATCGCTTTTAACTCAAGCGTGTTGCGCAACATGAAGGATACTGTTGTTGTGACAGCGTCTGGAGCTGAGGTCATCCCTTTTATTAAGCTATGGGTGATGCTGCCGATGGCCGTCGTCTTGACGATTATCTTTACCAAGTTATCCAATCGCTTCAGCCAAGAACGGGTCTTTTATCTGATGACGACCGGGTTTCTTTCCTTTTTTGCCCTCTACACCTTTGTCCTTTATCCGCTGCGCGACACGATCCATCCACATGCTTTTGCGGACTACCTGATGGAGGTCTTGCCGGGAGGCGCGCGCGGCTTTGTCGAAATGATCCGCAACTGGTCCTTTACGGGCTTTTATGTGATGTCTGAGCTGTGGATTGCGATCATTTTGAACGTCCTCTTTTGGGGATTCGCCAACGAGATCACGCGGATTGCAGAAGCCCGCCGATTTTACGCCGTTTTAGCCCTTGGAGCCAATTTTGCGGCGATTGTGGCGGGTTTGGTTGGGAATCATTTGAACAAGATCTCTCTGAGTGCCATACCGATTTTGGGTAGTAAAGCAGGTTGGGAACAGGATCAGATGAGCTTATTACTCGTGGTGATTGCGTGCGGCCTTGTGACGATGGCGATTTTCCGTTGGATGAATAGGAACGTTTTGACAGATGCAAGCTTTGATGAGTTTCACTACAATAAAAAACAATTGAAGATGAAGGGGAAACTTTCATTTAGAGAGAGTTTTTCTTACCTATCCAATTCTAAATACCTCCTTTGCATTGCGACCCTCGTCGTGGGTTACAATCTTGTGATCAACCTTGTTGAAGTGGTGTGGAAAGACCAGTTGAGAGTCCTCTATCCAGACCCTTCCGATTTTAATAGGTATACAAACAATTTGACAACTGCTCTAGGGGTTATTTCTACGATCACAGCGCTCTTCATGGCGAAGATCATCGGGCGCTTTGGATGGACAAAAACGGCGTTGATTACCCCTGTAATTATGTTGATCACCTGTGCGGGCTTTTTCTCCTTTTTCCTCTTTCAAGATAGTTTGGGAGGGGTTGTCTTTGCCCTGACAGGGATCACCCCCTTGGCGATTGCCGTCTTTTTTGGAGGGGTGCAAAACTGCTTGAGTAAAGCTGCCAAATACTCCGTCTTCGATGCAACGACCCAGATGGCTTACATCCCCCTCAGCCATGAATGCAAGCTCAAAGGCAAGGCTGCGATCGATGGCGTTGGCTCCCGCTTAGGCAAGTCGGGAGGCTCTTTCATTCACCAAGGGCTGCTCTTAATCTTCGATACTCTTCCAAGAGGAGCTCCCTATGTTGCCGGCATTCTCGCCTTCATGATTGGGCTTTGGATTGTGGCAACCCGTTCATTGGGCAGGCAGTTCAATGCCCTTGTCGCCACCTCTGAAAACAAAACAGACGTTCGGCCCTTCCAGGAGCCGCAAGAGGCTCCACAGACCTCCCGCCTAGAGGCTAAACCCCTCAACGCTACCACCTAAATACATTTTCACCACTGAGCTCACAGAGACCACAGAGGGTGTTTTTAGGTTTTTTATCATCCCCTCACATTGTGCACTATCCTGAATATCATGCCGCTTGCGATCATGATCATCCTGTTTTTGCTTTGCTGAGTGAACATTTTGCATCTTTCCTTGATCGAAACAGGATGAGCATGATCGCAAGCGGCAGAATGAGCAAGATATGCCCAAGAAAATTCAAAAACGGTTCCTCATGTAGGTATAGGAGTTTTTTTCTCTCTGTGTTCTCTGTGCTCTCTGTGGTGAATTGTGCTGGTCTCAGTGGTGAAAAATTGGAGTTTAGGGGGAGAGGCGGGTTTTGATTTTGTCAAAATAGAGCTCGCAGAGGGCTAACGGGCCGAGAATGATAAAGCAGATGAAAAAGGGTGGTGGGATGTCGACATTCAGCGTCAAAGCGAGGATGACCAAGAATTGGAGCGTTGTTGTGACTTTTCCAAACCAAATCGAGCGAAACTTGTATCGCCCAAATTTGCGGCGTAGGATCAGGTAAAATCCAAAAATGGTGATGGCAACGTCTCGACAGAGCATTGAGGCGATTTGCCAGAAGGCAATTTTCTGTTCTTCAAAGAGAACGGCAAGAACAAAAAAGACGAAGACTTTATCCATGGCTGGGTCTAGGAAGGTGCCAAGACGGGTCGTTTGGGAGTAGCGTCTGGCTAAATAGCCATCCAGCCAGTCGCTTGCCATAGCAAAGAGAAGCGCAATTGCGCGTATCAAGGTGTTATCTTGCAAGAAGAGCAACGCACAGGGGATGCGTACTAGAGTAATTAAGTTCGGCAAAGTAATCATATACGTCATGGATAGAGGTTCATTTAGCTGTTGTCAATCGCTTTTTTGCCCAAAAAAATCCAACGACTAAGGCAATGATCGATAAAATGGCGCCAAAAGCCACTCTGTTGTACTCGACGATGTATTGTATGATGACGTGGTAGTTTTCCCCCAGGTGGTAGCCGATTGTAAAAATGGTGGTTGACGAGATGGCACAGGCAATCCCGTCCCGCAAGAGGAAGGTTGGGAAGGGCATTTTGCCAAGGCCCGAGGTCATAAAGAGGGCATTTCTCACTCCCCCAGGGCAAAAGCGCCCGACAATAAACGCAAAAATCCCAAATTTCTCGTAGTAGTGGTGTAACCGTGCAATCCGCTCAGGGGTGATGATGTAGCTAAACCAACGGATGTTGTACAGTTTTGGGCCAAGAAGCCTGCCGAGCCAGTAAGCTTCCCAAGCGGAGATCCAACATCCCGCCCAGGTCCATAGAAAGAGGTTCAACGTATGCTCAGGGATACAAGTGCTGGCAATGGCACCAGCGCTGATGAGGATGATGTCCTCGCTGATGGGGACGTTGAAACCTGCCAGCATGAGCAGCAGAAAGATCATCCAGTGGGCTGAATGCGCATGTTGGCAAATAAACGAAATGACGTCTTCCATAAACAGAAATATCTAATTATTTAATCGCTAAAACCAAGGACGTCAGGTTGCTAAGGAGTGGCACTTTTTTTGCTCCCATCCCTTTTTTAACAGATCGAGCTTTTTATTGGATATCCCGCCTAAAAATTCGATTGTTTTGAGCAAGCGCGCACGGGTGCGGTCTTTTTCAAGGATTTCAAACGAGTCAAAGAGTGGGGGTCCTTGCAATTTCCCCATGATCGCAGCAAAGAGGAGTGGCATCATCACTTTTTTGTGGTTCACCCCAAAGATTTCACTGACCTCTTTTGAGGCCTTATTGATGGCTGCACTTCCCCAGCTCTCCTGTTCGTCTAGGTGCCAAATGATCCCTTGGAGAAGGCAGGGCAGTATTTCTGGTGCAGCGTCTTTGTTGGCGAACAGTTCTTGTGTGTACTTCAGGTGGTTGATGAAAAAGAAATCGCACAGATCCATGAAATCGCCGAATGTTTTGATGCGGGAGTGGCACAGCGGCATTAACCTTTGCATGAAAGCATCGCCGAATTGCCATTCCTTTAATCTGTCCCACAGACGATCTACAGGTATGTTTTTGATCAGATATTGCTGATTGATCCATTCCAATTTTTGCACATCGAAGACGGCGCCAGATACGCCGATCCGCTTTGCGTCGAATTCTTTGATAATCTCTTCGAGCGGATAAATTTCTTTGTCCCCAGGCATGCTGTAGCCCATGAGGGTCAAAAAGTTCAAAAATGCTTCGGGCAGGAAGCCGCTGTCTCTGTAATAGAAAATCGATGTGGGATTTTTTCGTTTTGAGAGCTTTTTCCCATCTTTTCCGAGCAACAATGGCATATGCATAAAGACGGGCGGCGTCCATCCAAACGCTTCGTAGAGGTAGACGTGCTTGGGAGTGGAACTCATCCATTCGTCGCCGCGAATGACATGGGTAATTTTCATGAGATAGTCGTCGACGACGTTTGCTAGGTGGTAGGTGGGAAATCCATCCGATTTTAGGAGAATCTGGTCATCGACATCGGCCCAAGGGTAGGTGATCCGCCCTTTGATGGCATCTTCGTAGACGCATTCGCCTGTCAGAGGCATCTTAATCCGCACGACGTATGAGAGGCCAGACGCTTCTTTTTCTGCGACTTCTGCGGGGCTCAAATTACGATGGCGCCTGTCATATCCTTGCCTTCCCCCTTGTTTAGCCATCACTTGTCGCATCTCTTCTAGTTCTTCAGGCGTGCAAAAGCATTTGTACGCTTTGCCATTGTCTAAGAGCTTTTGGCAATATTCGCGGTAGATGTCGAACCGTTCTGATTGGCGATAGGGCCCATAGGGACCACCCTTGTCTGGTCCTTCATCCCACTGGATGCCACACCAAGAAAGGGCTTTGTAAATATTTTCTTCGTATTCAGGGCGGCTTCGGGACCTGTCGGTATCTTCGATGCGTAAGACGAATTTCCCCTGATGGTGGCGGGCGAAAATCAAATTGAAGAGGGCCATGTAGGCGGTTCCAACATGGGGATCGCCTGTAGGCGAAGGGGCAATGCGTACGCGTACGGTCATAAAGCCTGTTCTTTTGAGGTTATTACTGAGGACATTATAGGGTTCCTAGGAGATAAATGCAACTAAGAGGACAATGGGGACTTCATGAAGGTTTTCATTGTCCATTTTGTGCAGATCAAAGTCCCTAAGTACAACAGAACAATGGCACATACGCACACGCCCCCGGTGGAAAGAGAGACGCCATAGGCGGTCAGCACATGGCGTGCGAGGGCAACTCCAAGGAGAGCTGAACCGATTCCGAAGAGGGCGGCGAGGCAGATCGCTTGGGAGAGGTTTTTAGCGAGGAGCTTGGCCGTTAAAGGAGGACCGGTGAAGAAGGCTAAGACCATCAAGACGCCGACGGCGCGGAAGGCAGCAATTGCCGTGATCGAGACGAGCACCATCAACAAATAGTTGTAAAACCCATTGGGGATTCCAAAAGAGCGCGACAGGGCAGGATCAAATGTCGTAATCGCGAATTCCTTGTAGAATAGAATAAGAGAGATTGAATTGATGACTACGGTGATATAGACCAAGCGCATGTCGTGGGCTTGCAAGGCGTCGACATTTCCCATAACGGCTTCGAGCCCAATATGGGCATCGCGCGTCAAGAGCGTCACTGCAATCACGCCCAGCGCAAAAAGGGAGGTGAAGACGACTCCTGTGCTGGCATCCTCTTGTAGGCCGAATCCCTTGCTCAAGAGTTCTGTCAGAAAGGTGGTCAAGAGCCCCATGGCCAGAGCCGCGACCAAAAGAGCCGTTTCATTCACAACTCCTTCAAACGCGTTCGCAAGGTGATGCGATTGTGTCCATAAGAATGCGGCGACGATTCCCAGCAAAATGGTGTGAGAAAGGGCGTTGGCAAGCATGGTCATTTTGCGAAAGACGAGAAAAACGCCTAAAATCGCACAAGAGATTGCTACGCCTGCTAGAACGAGTAGTTGGATCTCATCTGTAGCAAGTGTGTCGGGCACGGCATTGCCTGTAAGGAGCGACCAAAGACGCGTCAAAAGGGTGTAGAAAAAGCCGATAAAAGATTGGTCTGTGTAGGGGTTTGAATAGGTCATTCAAACTCCTTTGGGATGGGCTGTGAGTGGGGATCTCGCTTGGGATCGTTGAGAAGCAGGGTCAATTCCCGTTCCAGTTCTGGGGTGATGATGTGCTCCATCTCTTCTGCACTGCGGTGCACTCTTTCGACTCCCATGCCTAAATAGTCTACCAAATACACCTCCCACAAGCGATGGAGGCGGACGATGCGGGTGCTCCATGCGCGCCCTTCGGGAGAAAGACGATAACCAGCAGGTTCTTTGAGGAGCCATCCTTGCCATGCGAGGGAAGCGAGGACAAAGCGCAAGTACGTGGGTGAGAGGCTTTGGTATTTGGAGATTTCATCAAAAGGGATCGTTTTCCCTTCAGGGAAGCGCCAGCAAGCTTTGAGAAGGTTTTCTTGCAAGCAATGGTAGCGGAAGTGGGCGATGCGCAGGTAGCGGATGACGAGCCCCCGTTCTGGGGCAAACAAAAGGGAAAGGAGGCACAGGATTGAGGCAACGATGACGATCATAGGTCCTGTTGCCAGGGCAAAATGGTGGGTGGGGAAGTGGATCGCTAACGCGTTGCCTATGGAGATCGAAAAGTAATTCCCTAAGAAACCACTGACCCCTCCAAATAGAGCGGCAAGGATAAAAGTGATATAGAGTTTATGGGTGTATTGCCGCGCGGCAACAGCTGGTGCGATCAGCATGGCCGACATCAAGACCACCCCAACAGAACGAATGCCAATGACGAGCGCAATGACGATGAGGAGGTAGATGATGTGATCGACAGTGCGCGTATTGATCCCTAAGGAGCGGGCATATTCGCGGTCAAAAGCGATGGTTCGAATTTCCTTGTAGAAGAGGGAAATGACAATGGTGACACAGACAAAAAGAATGGAATACACCCAGATGTGGATGTCGATCATTGTAGCGGCTTGGCCATAGAGGTAAATTTGCGCTTGTCGATAGAGGGAAGAAAAAGCAAATTGCATTTGGCTAGCCAATGTCAGGCCTATTCCAAAGAATGCTGCTAAGACAAAGCAAAGCGCAGAGTCGCTAGGTACCTTTACTTTGTGCTGCAAAAAGTGGATGCACCAAAGCCCGATAAGGGCGGTGAAGCTAGCGCCTAACATGACGAAGATCGTGATGAGTACGTCGTTAGAGGAGTCGATTTCGAAGACGCCCGCGATCATTGCTCCTAAAATAACGCCTGGATAGGTGGCGTGCGACAACGCTTCTCCGATCAAAGATTGCTTTTTGAGAAAGACGACGACTCCGACAAGCCCAGAAGAGATGCACATGAGGATGCAGCCGATGGTGGGAGCGCGCAAAATGGGATCGGTAAAAAATTGAAGCAGCGATCCGTCGATCATCTGTTTTTGATCCCTTGCGAGCGCGCTTGTGAAATTTTTAACACATCGTCTAGTAGGGCGTACGTTTTGCCATAGGTCATCATCAGGGTATCGGTATTAAACACCTCAACGACAGGGCCACAGGCGATGAGGCGCAAGTTGAGCATGAGGATCCAATCGAATGAAGTTTCGACCGTATTGAGGTCGTGGTGCACGACAAAAACCGTTTTTCCGTGTGATTTGAGATGGTGTAACATATCCATGATTGCTTTTTCAGTCCCCATATCGACGCCTGCAAATGGTTCATCCATAAAGTAGATGTCGGCTTCTTGGACGAGGGCTCGAGCAATAAAAGCACGTTGCTGCTGCCCTCCTGATAGCTGGTTGATTTGGCGGTCGGCATAAGGGGTTAGTCCCATGGCTTCGATGTAGTGATTGACGGCTGCGTGGTCTGCTTGCTTGGGCCAGCGGAATAGGCCGAGGGTGCCGTATCGGCCCATCATGACTAGGTTTTTGACTGTGATCGGAAAATCCCAGTCAACCGATTCTCTTTGCGGGACGTAAGCTATCCGCCTGCGGCTTTCCTCTAGCGATTTGCCAAAAAATGTGGTTTTCCCAGAGATCGGTTGGACAAGACCTAGTGCGGTTTTGATTAAAGTGCTCTTTCCGGCGCCATTGGGCCCGATGATCCCTACGATATTGCCAGAGGGGATACTGCAGTCAATATCCCACAAGACAGGCGTTTGGTCGTAATTGACGGTGAGGTGGTGGATGTGCAACGCGTTTTCGCGAGGTTCTTTAAGATGGGTCATGTGTAGATTTCCCTTGATTGTGCATCAATTCGCGCGCGATCGTTTTGGCGTCGTGTTGGATCATCTTAATGTACGTGTCTCCATCTGAGCCGGGTTTTCCCATTGCATCGGCGTAGAGGTAAGCATCGGCGATTTTGACTTTGATGCCTCGCTCTTTGGCAGCATCCACAATTTTTTTGATCGAATCGCGGCTGACATTCGATTCGGGAAAAATGACATTGATGTGGAATCTTTCCAACTGTTGTACGATTTCATGGATGTGGTAGGCGCTGATTTGACTCTCTGGAGCCAGTCCTTCAGGAGCTGCAAACCGGTAGCGCCATTCTCTATCATGAGGATCGGCAAGATAGGCGCGTGTGAAGTAGTTAAATGCGTCGTGGCTCGTGACTAAATACCGCTTATCTTCGGGGACTTGGTGCAATTCCTCTTTTACCTGTTTATGGGCTTCTAGCAGTTCTGTTAAGAGCTTTTCACCGTTCTCTTTATACATCTCAGCATGTGCCGGATCTTGGGCACTGAGCGCATTCACAATATAGGGGATGGTGTAGGACCAGAGGGAGATATCCATCCAGATATGGGGATCGGTCGTCCCCAGGACTGAGAGGATCAGTTCGGGATTGTCATTCATGATCAGGTTGCCTAGAGGGAGCGCTTTTCTTTGATTATACAAATAGTTCTGTAGGCTGGGTCCATGTTCTAAGCCAAGGCCGTTATAAAAGATGAGAGAGGCCCTTGCGAGTAGCTCGTCATCCCCTTTAACCAATTGGTACGAGTGGGGATCGAGTTCCCCTTTGATTAGGACGTATGGATCAACCGTGTCTCCACCGATTTGCCTGACCAGGTCATCGATCATAGCGGTTGTCGATAGCACCTTGAGCTTGTGATTCGGTTCCATCCACTCTTGACGCGTTTTTGAATGGTTGGAGAGATCTCCACAGCCGCATAGAAAGAGCATCATGAGAGTCAACTTAAAGTAATGGATCATCTCAACTTCTCCTCGGATAGCGTTCTTAGGTAAGGATATGTATAGATCCCTAATGAACAGCCAGATGTGTAGTGGATTTTCATCGCATATCTGCCCACACTGCTTATTTTAGTCGCCCGAACATCTTTGTCAACGAATGGGCTCGTATTGACGCGACATTGTGCACAGGGGCATTGCGCTTGGAGATTGCTTAGTCTGTAAGTTGAAGTGACTTGGTCGCTCCATGTAATAGACAAGGTGTGGTTGTCGATCTGTGCAAGCGATTGGATAGAGAGCGGAGGTTGTTTCATGGCATCTCCTTCCAGGTGAGCTCAAATGAGGATAACCCTTTTTGTTCACTTCTCTGTAGCGACATTGCATGTGCGACAGTGGCTTTGGCTAAAACTTGGAAGCGTTCTGCTAAGGGGGAGAGTTCTAAGTCAGATTGATAAAGGGCGCGTCCAGCATCCCCGCAGGCGCAAATCTCTGGGTCGATCGGGATCTCTCCGAGAAAAGGGACTCCAAGCTCTTGTGCCAGCCGTTCTCCTCCTCCACGTCCAAAGAGGTAAGCTGGTTGCAAAGAGGGAGAAGGTTGGTAGTAGCTCATGTTTTCCACGATACCGAGAATGGGGATATTCACCTGTTCGAAAAGGTGTGCGGCTTTTCTGACATCCATGATCGCCACTTCTTGTGGTGTCGTGATCAGGAGAGCGGCGAGAATTTGCCCTTTTTGCGCCAAGGTGAGTTGGATATCGCCTGTGCCTGGAGGAAAATCGATGAGCAAGTAGTCTAATACACCCCAATCGACTTGGGAGATAAATTGCTGAATCACTCCATTGGCTACTGGCGCGCGTACGGCGGTTGATTCGTTGTTTTTCCGGAAGAACGAAATCGACATCGTTTTGATACCAGAAGAGAGAGCTGGGTAAAACTTGTCCCCTTTTTGTGTAGGCATTTGTTCTTCTGGCAACATGCGTCTGATCGAAGGGCCATATAGATCAGCATCCAAGACTCCCACTGAAAATCCTTCTTTCCGTAGGGCGTGAGCAAGGTTGACTGTCAATGTCGATTTCCCAACGCCCCCTTTTCCAGCTGCAATCGCGATCACATTGGCCACGCCGGCCAGCGGTTTATTTGGTTTGTCCTGAAGCATGTGTAGGGGCATTTGTTCTCCTCGATCGTGTTTTTTGATGGCAACAACATTTTAAGTGATTAGGGAGAAAGTAAAAAGTAAAAACCACCTTGTTATCATCCCTCTTATATTTCTACTTCTTTCCTCGAGAAAAAAACAAAATGACACATTTATGATTGCAAGAAAATCATATATTAGCATACATTGGCGGATAGTAAATTACGGTTAGGATAATTTGGAGTCTCTTGAGATATAAATACTGTAAATTATGTGGGATTATATGCCCACAATTGCAGGACAGAGGCCTTTTAGGGATAATGCTATAAATCCATTTCACATGTTTAGAACCATGTGATGAAGTAACGAATAACAACAATACAAAAGGTAGGTTAAAATGGCTCAATTACACGGAAAGGGTGAATCAAAAGCCCTCGACCAGCTCATTACTTCTGCAGCAAAGAAAGTTGGTGCGAAGAAAGAAAACGATATTTGTCGCTATCTTCCAGGGACATCTGGTGGTTATATTCACCACTTTACTATGAGAAAAATGAGAACTGAAGCTCCTGAAAAACTAGAATCTTTGATTGTTAAATACATTACGGGAACTGATAAGCCAGTTAAATTACCTCCAAAACAGCGCGCTGCTCGTGGTTCGAGAAAGCGTCGCGATCATTTCTTCTTCTCAAAGGGAGATATCGATAAAATGTTTGCCCTCGCCAGAATGGCCAACGATAAAGAAATGATGAGAAAGTTGACGCCAAAGAAAGACATCAAGATGATCAAGCGGGAATTGATTTCTTCTGTACGCCGTGGGATTGTCGATCAAGAACTTTGGCAGTACTACGCTGAAGCAGTGGCAACGCAAGGTTCTCATTCACAAGAATTAGCGTCTGTTTAATCGGATAGGAAAGGCGTTTGGGATTTCCCTGGACGCCTTTCTTTTTTTATAAATTTTTCTATTGATTTCCGGGCCCTCTTTCACAAACTTTTCCTTGCATCATA
>JABDCX010000038.1 GCA_013287915.1 Chlamydiota bacterium | reverse complement strand
AGACGCAAGGAAAGGATTCACCTATGGGAATATCCCTTCTGAATATGCCATCAAAGGTTTTTATGGCATTACACTTTCGGTAGAAGGTTATGAAAAAACAGCCCGATTGCTGACAGCACAAATGGATCATGAATGGATTGCTGAAAAAGGCAACCGTTTTCGCTATTCTGCAAGCGGCAAACCAGGCGGCTATGTAGATATACTTTGCAGTCCGGATGCCATCCAAGGGCTGCCTGGCGCGGGCACCATTCACCATGTTGCATTTGCGACGGCAAATGATACGACGCAGCTGGAAGCTCGTGAAAAGTTATTGAAAGCCGGTTTTAACGTCACGCCGGTAATAGACAGAGAGTATTTTCACTCCATTTATTACAGAGAGCCCGGCGGTATTTTATTTGAAATTGCGACGATCCCTCCAGGCTTTACTGTAGATGAAGAACTTGCCCATCTTGGTGAATCCCTTAAATTACCGTCCTGGGAAGAAAGGCATAGGCAAATCATTGAAAAAAAGCTTCCGCCCATTCAATTTGATCTTCATAAGTTTATAGACTGATGCATAGCTATAAAATCGTGGAACAAGGTCGCCCATTAAACAAAGCCTCAAAGACCTTAATACTGCTTCACGGTCGCGGCGGCACTGCCTTTGACATCTTGAAGCTCGCCAAGGAATTTTGCGATGATACCTTTTACATAGCTGCCCCTCAAGCGACAAATAACATTTGGTATCCCTACAGTTTCATGGCGGAAGAAAAGACAAATGAGCCTTGGTTATCATCAGCAGTTGAAACCATTAAAAGGCTCATTGATGAAACTTCGCTTCATATCCCAAGAAGCCAAATTTATCTCATGGGTTTCTCACAAGGAGCTTGCTTGGCTTTGGAAGTATCCGCAAGGTATGCTGCACGCTATGGCGGAGTCGTTGCATTCACCGGAGGATTGATAGGAAGTGCCCTTGATGAAGAAAAATATCATGGCAATTTTGAAGGTACAAAAGTATTTATCGGCAATAGTGACAAAGATCCCCATGTTCCTTTGTTGCGATCGGAACAATCTAAGGACATCATGAAAAAACTTGGGGCTAATGTGACTTTAAAAGTATATCACGGCATGGGCCATACCATTAATGAAGATGAGATTAATTGGGTGAAGAAGCACATCATGCGCTCGCCTTGAACCCAGCTTTAATTGGTGGCTCACCTCTGTCGCAGCTACGCAGCTCAGACGGTCTAGGAATGGATTTCCACGGGCTTACGCACCGTGGCTATCCGCCGCCGCAGCTTCGCAGATGTTACAGAGCACCTTCCCTAGTTCGTGGCTATTGGTTGGAGCCTCTGCAATGCTTCATAGGGGGATTTCTTGAGGGGAAAAGTGGGGCAACCTGGACTTGAACCAGGGACCAGCGGGTTATGAGTCCGCTGCTCTAACCAACTGAGCTATTGCCCCGTGGTGGGGAGAAGTGATTGTAGCTAAGGCTTCGATAAGAATCAATGGTTATTGCGTGATGAAGGAGGCGATCTCCTGCTTCATTTGGATGAGGTTGGGGCGGTAGAGGAAAACCAAATGGCCTCCTGGATAGTACTTGAGTGTTACGTGTGGTCTGAGGGAGGGATCTAGGCCGAGGTGGGAAAAAGTATAGGCGGTTGAAAAATAGGGGGTGGCCAAATCGTAATAGCCGCTGGCGACAAAGACCCTTAAATTGGGGTTGAAGGTCATCACAGAACGCAACTTATCTGCCATGTCGAGGTATTGATTTTTTGCCTCGTCATAGTCCCAAGGATGGACTGAGGCCAAAGTCTTGTACTCGATGTCGGTCTTCCAATTGAGATCGGCTCTTACGTATTGGTTAAAAGCTGCGGTGAAGGGCCCGACGATATTCTCAACGGCAGGATCAAACTCAAAATGGTCTGAGCAGCGATCTAGAAGATAGCCCTTGACGCGGCTGTCAAAGCGTCCGATGCAGCGAGACTCGCTCTCTAATAACCTTTTGGCAAATTGGTAGATGTTTACGCGCAAATTCGCCTTGTCGATGTAATCTGGAGGCAGCCCTGTATAGCGGGCAAGCTTTTCCACAATCGCTTGCCTCTCTTGAGTGGAGAGATTGTCCCCTTGCATCAAGGCAACCGTGTATTCATTCAGAGCAAAGGACTCTACCTCTTTTAAGGTTGCTGCAAGGTCTTTCAGAAGCTCTTCAGGAAGGCGCTTATGGTAAAATGCCGCTGCTGTGTAGGAGGGAAGATACAAAATGTAGGGCAAGTCGTTGCCGTCGTCGAAGGCAATGGTTTGGTAATTGAGGACCGACGAGATCAAAACAATCCCATTCAATTCGAAATGGTCTTCGTTGTGCAACTCAAGAGCCAACCCTGCCGCACGCAAGGTGCCATAACTCTCCCCCACAAGGAACTTAGGCGATTCCCACCGCAAATTGCGGGTCGTATACAACCGGATAAATTGAGCAATCGATTGAATGTCTGCCGTAACCGCGTGGTACTGCTTAGGATCTTCGCCGAGGACCGTGCGGCTATACCCGGTTGAAATGGGATCGATGAAAACGAGATCCGCAACATCGAGCAACGAATAGGGGTTATCGATAAAATTATTGGGCAAAACAGGGACGGTGCCTTCGTCGTTAAACTCGACCCGTTTGGGGCCAATCATTCCCATATGGAGCCAGACAGAAGCAGACCCGGGGCCTCCATTGAAGCAGAATAAAATGGGACGGAGACGCAAATCTCCGGCATTCTCCCGGGTGTAGGCAACATAAAAAATCGAAGCTTTCGACTCCCCCGCCTCGTTGGTCAAGTTCTGGGTACCTACCATGGCCTTATAAGGAACTTCGACTCCTGCAATCCGAATGGAGTGGTGGGTTTCAACGACCTCTTCTGCAGGTATTGCGATTTTATGTTCTTTGGGAATAGGAGAAATCATTGGCTCAGCAAGAATTTGAGCAAACCCTTGCGCTCCACCGACCAGACAGAGCACGCACATCGCCATCTTTCGCCACATCAGGACCCCCTATAAAGCGCTTTCTTCTCTATTTAAGGATGATGCGTGGGGGAGATGTTTTTCGCAATGAAAAATCAAACCTCATGCAACCGGGAGATTGCATGAGATTTGGGAATTAAGAAGAGAGACTATTAATTTGAGCCGTTAACTTCCGATCCCGGAGCTGCACTTGAGGGTGCTGCTGCTCCAGCTGCGCCTGCACCGCCATCAGCCCCCGAAGCAGAGCTTGAGGAAGAGGATGCTGCCGGTCGAGTAACAGGTGTAGCTGTTTGCACTCGCGGTTGCTTACGGGGCGATAAGAACTCGGCTTGTTGCGCTTCCACTTGCACGCGCTGCCGTTGAAGCTCTGCTTCTTTCTCTTTAAGCTCTTGAAGTTTTTTGCGAGCGTCTTCGGTTTGCTTGCCAGCCGCATGAATCCCTTGTAGAGTGGAGTTACGCTTATCCTGGTCTAGTGCAGCTTTTTCAAAAAGACTGGTGTTAAGCTTTTTAGAAACATGCTTGCTCACCCTTTTCGCTTCCTTCTCTTCTGAAGGGGGGTGAAGAGAATCGGTGCTTGTATTACCTGTGTCAGTGGAGCCCAAGCTTGAGCTTGAAGTATTCGCGAACGCTTGTCCAGCTGCGATCAGTGTGGCATTTTCCTCTTGCAAGGTTTGGAGAGCAGCAAGGGCCTTATCAAGCTGAGTTTGCCGTTCAGCGAGTTGTGCCTCGTATGTTTTTGTTTCCTCACCAGCCAGAGCGAGCTCTTTTTTCAACTGCGCTATTTCTAATGCGTTAGCTTGTCTAACACCGGTGAGCTCGTCAATTTGCTCTTGCAACGCTGCTTGACCTGCTGGAGTCTGCGCTTGTCTCGCAGATTCAAGGTCCTGCTGCGCTTTTGCAGCCGCTTGCTTACTTGCACTGAGATCTTTGTTCAGGGCTGCGCTTTTCGCTTGTTCCTGAAGGTAAAGAGCCTCGAAGTCTTGTGCTGGGGGGTTTGCTTGGCTGGAGCAGAAGAAGTGATTAACGACGTAAATGGCAATGGCAGAGGCTACAGTGAGAACTGCGATCCCTTTCCAATCGGTTTGCGCCCAGGCGCGCTGTGCAAGCTCTCGGCTTGTTTGGGGAGCTTCGGAGAGTTGCTTACTTAAGGTTGCGAAGGCCTCTGAAGAGACGGCAACAAACCCGTGGTGCACAGCAATGCATGCATACTGTGTCTTAGTCCCGATGTCTCCCACAAATGCTTGAGCTTGAGTGTATGTAGGCCATTGAAAGTTTTTTATGTAGTCTGCGTTAAATTCCATAGTCATCTGTCCTTTGTTTAGAATTGAATAAACCTACATGACACAGTAAGTTGGGAAAATATTACGGTTAAGAATACCTGAAAGTCAAGAGAAAATCTGCCTTTTATTCTTTCCTTCCCCCCTCAACGTTTACCCACTCTGATGTCTGATCTGTGGCAGACGATCGAAAAAAACTTGTAAGCCACGAAAAGAGTCCGGGTGCAGGGGTAACTTTGTTATCTAGCTTGCCTTCTCCTTGCGGTTGGCGAAGAGAAAAATTTTTGCAGTATGCCTTGACCCGATTGGAGAGGGGATTGTCGAGCAGATAGAGGGGATCTTGCACCTGGGAAGTTTGATACCATTTCTGAAGATGACGAAAGATTTCCATCGATATACCTCCTGATTTTTGTAGACACTAGTGTGTGGAAAAGGAGTTAAACAGTCAATGGATTTCTTCAAGAATCGCGATTCGCTTTAGGCGCGAAGAACCGCCTCCGATCAGACGTACAGAGGATTTGGGAACACCTAAATAATCGGCAAGGAGAGCCAGAACAGCTTCGTTCGCACCTCCTTTTTCGGGAACGGCTCTCACGCGAATTTTTAAAACCTCTCCGTCCCACCCGACAACCTCATTTTTATGCGCACGGGGGGTAACCTTAACGGAAATGATTTTCTTTTTCATCGGTGCAAAAAGGTGTCCATGCGGATCTCTTCGATCCGTTTGACTTTGAGATCGTAGAGCGATTTTTCCATGCCGACGACATACTCATGAGGATTAATAAACCGCTTAATCCCCGCGTGAAAGCCACCTAACTCTCTTTGCGTGGTGTCGCGAATCTCATGAAGGGGCGGCAGGGTATAGACGCACTCCCCCTTCCTAAAAATGGGGACAAGCAGGTCGTGCATCTGGCACTCTTTGGGGAGGCGTTTCTTGCGCGTGGGGTCGAACGGGTCGACAATCATGTAAGGGGGCTTAAGCCCCAGTTGTGTGTCGTAAATGGCGTCTGCGATATACTCATTTTGCAGTTTAAAACGCTTCACTTGCAAAATACCGGGGTTGGAAACCTTGAGCATTTGCTCAGAGAGCTTGAGTTTGTATTTCCACTCCTCGCCCGGCTCTCGAATGGCTGATAACTTGTAGACACCATCTAAAGCGGGCTGATTTGCGGCTGTCACTAAGTTGGTGCCGACACCCCACACATCGATCCTTGCCCCTTGCCGCTTGAGTTCACTGATGATGGTCTCATCGAGTTCGTTGCTGGCTACAATTTTGGCTTTTGTAAATCCTGCTTCGTCCAACATCTCTCTGGCTTTGATGCTTAAGTATGCTAAATCGCCCGAATCGAGGCGTATGCCTAAAAGGGGCTTCCCTTGCGCTTCCAACTCTTTTCCGGTTTGAATCGCATTCTTGATCCCCTCAATTGTGTTGTATGTATCGACGAGAAAGACGGTATGATTGGGCAATTGCTTGGCGTACGTTTCAAAGGCAGCTTTCTCCGTCTCAAACGCCATGACCCAACTGTGGGAATGGGTGCCTCTAACGGGGATGCCAAACAGCTTGCCTGCTAACACATTAGAAGTGCCTTCACACCCTCCGATGTAAGCGGCACGGCTTGCCGTCAACGCTCCATCGACCCCTTGTGCGCGTCTGAGTCCAAATTCAAAGACGGGATCGCCAGCCGCTGCAATGCAAACGCGAGCGGCTTTTGTAGCAATCAACGAGGGGAAATTGATGAGGTTTAATAAGGGGCTTTCCAATAACTGACCCTGGATCAAGGGGCCCTGCACGCGGATTAAGGGCTCTTGAGGAAAAACGACGTTGCCTTCTGGAATCGCATCGATATCACATGAGAATTTCAACTGGGCTAGATAATCAAAAAAAGCGGGTTCGAAAAAGGGGCGGTCGTCGGCGCCGCGTAAGGTGGCCAAATAGGTTAAATCGCTTTCGATAAAGCGGAACTTGTTGAGAAATTCGACGACGGTTTCAAGACCTGCAGCGACAGTAAACCCGCCGTTGAAAGGGCGTTTGCGAAAAAACAGATGAAAAACCGATTCGGTATTTTCCATGCCGGCTTTCCAGTAGCAATACGACATGGTAAGTTGATAAAAATCGGTCAGCAACGCCATGGGATAATCGTACAATTTATTTGTGGGTTTATTCATGCAAGGCGCTATTCTTTTGAACCTCTTCTTTCTCTTGAGTCAGCTGTTCAATTTTCTTTTTGATCTCAAGGATTTTTTTCTCTGCTCCCTCTTCTTTTTCAACATCTTGGACATATTGATGCCACTGGAGCCTCATCCCGGGCTGCGCTTCCATCTCATCATTAAAGGCTTCTTTCCGATATGCTTGAAGCTGTTCGGTATAAGCCGCAATTTCAGCATCGATCTCCTCAATCGTCCGGTTGGAATTTGCGAAGTTCAACTGCGATGCTAGGGTAAAAAGCAGCAGAAATGGCCATTTTTTCATGAAACGCTCCTTGTTACTTCTGATCTTACAAAAAATAGTAGAGGAAGGTAAAGGAAGATGTTGCACAATTCACCATCAATTAAGGTTCGTGAACGAGCCCGTGCCCAAAAAATCGGGCACACATGCTATTACTCATAACTATGAAAAAATGGCATAAATACATGATAATGAATATGTTATTTGTTCTTCAACGCAGAGGCGGGGAGACAGAGAGGCGCAGAGAAAAATTAATAATCATTGAAGATTTTCTCTGCGTCTCTCTGTCTCTCCGCCTCTGCGTTTTATCTAATTTGAAAGGAAGAGTTATTCATTTTTTCTTTAGATATTTTGTTTCTTTAGTATTGACGGAATAACTCAATCTGACTAAATAGGGATTTGAGGTGATGAATGATATATATTCTGATATTTCTGATTGCTTTGACTGGGTATGCAAGTGAATCGACTTTGTTAGCGAGGCAACCCGATACTTTAGCTGCTAACCGAGCAAAACAGCCAAAACCAGAACGGCGCAAGTACACCCCCGATCCCCACGTGGATCCGGCTGTGTGGAACATGCTGTCCCCTTACTTTCTTCCAGAAAATTCAAAAGAGAAAGCCATCTTAGACAAAATCTTCATGAGACGGGATGCTTTGGAATCGTTTGAACAGCTGTTTAAAGCAGGCTTCCAAGTGCGCAGACGCCCTGATGATAAGGTGATTGTGGCTCGCCATCCCAAACTAAAAAATCGCTTGGTCAAAATGTATATGGACGCCTCTCCTCAAACGGAATGGGATATTTGGATGCGACGAGTCGAAGGCGCGAATGCCATCCGCGATGCGATCAAACGGCACGGCTATGAAAACCTATTCAAAGTGCCAAAAAAATGGATCTACCCCCTCCCACCAAGCGAGTCTTCATTAAATGAGCAGGGAGTCCCCCGCAAACGGTTTGTCCTCGTCGTCGAAGACATGAAAATTTTAAAGAAGAAAAAGAACTACCGAGCCTATCGAAAGAAGATCACAACAAAGCATTTAGATGCGATCCACGATCTCATTACCAGTTATGGCTTAATCGATTCTGTCTACGCCTTCAACATCCCTTTCTGCAAGGATGGAAAAATTGCATTCGTCGATACGGAATGGGCCCTTAGAAATGAGCCCGCTCCTGTTGAAAAGCTGCAAAAGAGGCTCCGCCCCTCCATGCGCACCTATTGGGATGAGCTTTGCAAAAAGTAAGCGTGTCGCTTGAGCCACGGATCGACCCGTTTCCTTTTTAGAATGTCTATTTCATTCTGACTATTAAAGGGATCTTTCAAACTCTCATCGATGACAAGGCGGCCTGCATCGATCCGCATGGGAACTTCTCCCACAAAACCGGTATTGTACAGGAGGTTGCGATCGGTGTCGTACACGCCTCGTGTGTGCTCATCGGCATACATTGCCATTAACGCATCGAGCGCTCTTTGCGCTGCAACGCCCTCTCCCCGATCGAGATAGGCGGAAATCACCAAACGGGTGGGCACGGCCTTTTTTTGGAGAATGAAGGGAACGGCATTCAAATCGATCCGATGGGTCCACCCAAAACGGTCTGTCAATGGGATCGTCGGCAAATTGTGGCCGCGGGATGTGGCGTGCAGATACAATAGTCCGACATGGTCGCTATCGTACAGAGCCGCAGTGACGTAGCCATGCACGGCCTGTTCCATTCTGGCGTGGGCAAGGGTGTGATCGCTCCATTGTCGCAAGCGGGAACGGTCGAAAAACTTGAGCACGTATTGCCCATCGCCACTCACAAAGGCAAACGACTGCTTGCCGCTATCGAGATAGAAAAAAGGTTGCGTGAGGATCGCAAGTGCCTCGGCAGAAGGGGGCGATTCAGCACTAGAAGGAAAAAATGAGGCTTCCAAGGCGATATTCTGATACCGAAATTGCCGATCGGCCCACTCATAAAAAAAATAGGCTCCGCTTGCGACACCAACAAGTGCCGCTAAATAAACCAAAAAACGAGATTTCAACTTGCAATCTCATCTGGTAAATTCATGTTGTGATACACGGCATCGACGTCTTCAAGGGCTTCCAACCAATCGATCAGAGCTAAATTAGCTTTCGCATCTTCAATAGAACAATCGACATTTGTTTTAGGGATCATCTCCAAAGAAGCCTCTTCACACTTTGCTCCTAGAGCCTCGACAGCTCCTTTGACGGTATAGAGATCGGCAGGATCGGTCGTGATGATGTACATCTCATCAGTCGTTTCAAAGTCTTCAGCGCCAGCTTCAGTAGCGGCTAGGAATAATTCATCTTCTATAGCTTGTTTCTTAGAAACTTGGATCACCCCTTTTCGATCGAAATTGAAAGCAACAGCGCCTGGGTTCGCGATGGTCCCCCCTCGTTTGTTCGTGGCAATGCGCATATCGGAAGAGATCCTGTTTTTATTGTCGGTCATCACATCGGCGATGATGCCAACGCCGCCATACCCGTACAGCTCATACATCATTTCGATAAAATCGGCTTGGTCGGCGCTGGACGCTTTTTTGACGTTCCTTTCTATTAATTCGTTCGACAGATTAAACTCGCGCGCTTTTGTGATCGCCAATCGCAAGCGGGGGTTGTTCTTAGGATCGGGGCCACCGAGCTTCACGGAACTGATGATCTCTTTAGCAATGCGGGAAAAGATCTTTCCCTTCTTTAGATCGGCTTTTCCTTTCCGGTGTTTAATGTTGGCCCATTTGCTATGCCCAGCCATGAAGACCCCCCCTGATTAGAATTCGAACAAATTCGCCTGATTCTCTTTGATCCAGCGCTGTGCAAGAGCAAAATGGCGAAATTTAGCTTCTTCCTTTTTAAACTCTTTGCTGTGGATGTGGTGGTACCCCTTGCTATCGGTATACGCTGGGCACACGTGGTGGACCATTTCGTGATACACGACATAAGCCACGAGATACTCGGGAAACGTCGGCGTGTCGAGGAAACGGTTGATTTTGATCAGGCGCAACCCATCGTGATAGAGACCAAATGTGACGCGGGTACGGGGGCGCTGCCGCGGTTTTCCAAACCACGTAATGGCTAGATCGAGTTTGCCGTCATAGTACTCTTCATTGAGCTCGTCGTAAATCTTCTTTAAATTGTAGACAGCACCCTGGGTATAGAGCTTCGACTTATCGACGAGATGGGAATAGTCGATCACTTTGAGCTTATCTTCAATAAAAGCTCGGACAGAGGGTGCAATCGACTCATCCTCTTGCCTCAAATAGCATGCCAACGCCTCCATCACGTTTCTGGGAGCTTTCAAGAAGATCCGATGCAGCGAAACTTGGGTGCAATCGGGCTCCCACTTGACGCTCAACATGGTTGAACGGTTGTCATTGATTTTGAGCTTGAGTTTCAAGCCCGATCGGTTTTCCAATTCTCTTTGAATCAGTGCTGTCATAGTCCCCATTCTATAAATAACGTTCCATAAACACGCGTCCGGTGTATTCACCGTTCAATTCTTTAATCCAACGCATCTGTCGTCCAAACTCTGTAAAGCCCATCCGCTCATACAAGCGGATCGCGGGATTTTCAGAGTACACTTGCAAGTGAAGCAGCTCGATCTGGAAGTGGTTTTTGGCCAAATGGATCAAATTTTTGATGAGCCTTGATCCCATCCCCTGGTTGCGATATTGGGGAGCGACAATGATCCCAAATTCGCACTGGTGCGCGAGTTTTCGATAGGGCTGTAGATAGAGGGTCGCAATCCCACACGGCTCTCCATGCATCGTCGCCGTTAAACTGCACTTGTATTTGCTAAATCCGATCCACCGCGCCACGGCGTCATCCACTTCTTCAGGACCCGAAATGGGAAACCACTTCGAAACAGTCGGGTCTGTTAGCCATAGCTTCAAATAGCGGCCATCTGCCAAATCGGAATAGCGGATATCAAATGGATCTGGTTGTTCTTCGCTCATTACCCAAACTCTTTTAAATAGGCATTGATAAAATCGTCGATGTCTCCATCCATCACAGCAGCGACATTGCCGCTCTCATATTTCGTTCGCGTGTCTTTGACCAGGGTATAAGGCTGAAAGACGTAATTGCGAATCTGGCTGCCCCATGCAATCTCTTTCTTCTCTCCACCAAGCGCTTTTAAAGCGTTCTCCCTTTCGGTCACCTGCATCTCGTACAACTTCGAGCGCAACATCTTGTAACACGTTTCTTTGTTCTGGACCTGACTCCTCTGGTTCTGGCAAGCCACGACAATCCCGGTCGGCAAGTGAGTCAACCGCACCGCCGAGTCTGTTTTATTCACGTGCTGGCCGCCCGCACCAGAAGAACGGTATGTATCGACCCGCACATCATCTGGGCGGATCTCGATCGCGATCTCCTCTTCAATAACGGGGCTCACATCCACGGAAGCAAAACTTGTATGCCTCTTGGCATTGCTATCAAAGGGAGAAATCCGAACGAGGCGGTGCACCCCTTTTTCTGACTTCCCATACCCATACGCAAATTCCCCATCGATCCGCATGGTCGTGCTTTTAATGCCCGCGACATCCCCCTCGACCGTGTCGAGGGTCTCCACCTTCCATCCGCGCCGCGCCGCCCACCGCTGATACATCCGCGAAAGCATTAGCGCCCAATCGCACGCTTCGGTCCCTCCGGCACCTGAATTAATACTCAAGTAGCAACTTTTAGCGTCGAGCTCCCCGGACAACATCTTGCGCACTTCGAGTTCGCTCAGCCCTTTGTCGATCGCATCGAGTTCCTGCACGAGCTCTGCAATCAGCGCTTCGTCGCCAATTTCATACGCTTCTGGTAACAATGTCGAGACATCTTGGAAACTTTGCCTAAACTTTGCGTAAGGGACCGTCCAGGCTTTAAGTGTTCTGCTTTCGGCAATGACCAGATTCGCTTTGTCCTGGTTGTCCCAAAAATTGGGCGCTTCCATCAACGTTTCGAGTTCTTTAACGCGCGCTTCCTTCGAAGCCAGGTCAAAGATACCTCATCATGTGATTGAGTCTTTCTTGGATATCTTTTACGCGTTGTTCGACTTCATTGTTCATGAATTTTCCCTCCAGATAAGCTTGCCCGTGAAGCATACTCCAGCCCTCAATAAAAGTCAAAATTGAAAAAAAGATTATGATAAATAATGGGAGTTAGAACAACCTGCCAGCCAACCGGTTGTCCAGGCCGCCTGAAAGTTAAAACCGCCGGTAATCCCATCGATGTCGAGGATCTCGCC
>JABDCX010000037.1:10713-12514 GCA_013287915.1 Chlamydiota bacterium | reverse complement strand
TTCTCTATTTCGGCAGCCGTTGGATTCATCGCCCTCTCGGGGATTGCGGTGCTCAACGGGCTTGTGATGCTTACCTATATCAACCAGCTCTCTACGATGCCATCCACACAGGCGCCCTTACTCGCTTGCGTCCCGTCCTGATGACAGCCCTCGTTGCCTCCTTAGGGTTTGTCCCGATGGCACTTGCTACAGGCACCGGCGCCGAAGTCCAAAAGCCAATCGCCACGGTCGTCATTGGCGGGCTCATCAGCTCAACGGCCTTAACGTTGGTGATCCTGCCTGCCCTTTGCTTGCTGACACTCCAGCCAAGAAGGGAAGAGCAAGCCGCCGTTTAAATTTTTCACGCAAATCTTACTTGATTTTAATTATTAATTAATATACGATCGCTTATTAATAAAAAAATGGGTTTGTAATGAATAAGATTCGCGAGTATACGAATTGTTGTTTAGAGTTAGCCGATTTTGCCATGCCTTCTATTTTGATCGGTACAGCGGGCAGCCTGTTGGCTAATCGCATTTTGAAATACTCACCTAACGTGTTTGTCCTAGCGGTTGCCTTTTCTGTCTCACATCTGTGCAATCGTTATAAGTACATGGACCTAAAAGAACTAGCTAAGGGAATTAAACATATAACAAAAAACCCTAAAGACTTTGTTTCTACATGGACGATAAAAAAAATGCGATGCATCCGCTCAAAAGGCCTTGATTGGCATCACTTCATTAAGCATTGCCTCTTATGTGACGGGAAGTATTTTACGCTTGAGGTGGTCCACTTTAAATCCAGCAGCCCTTTCGCTCGCAATTTCTTTCAGTGTTATTGCAACTTGCACTTTCACTTTTCCTCCTGACATTGTGACGAAAGAAAAAGTTCAGAGACATCCCACAAAAGCGTGGACCTTCATTAGCTCTGCTTTCCTCTCCTACGAACTAATTAAGCGGTGTTTTTCTAAGATTTAACTTTTGGTTTCTTCCCGGATGGAGCCACGGTAGAGAGGGACTTCCATCAGGTAGCCAAAGGCCTCGTCGATGAGCTTGAGAAAGGCTTCCGCTCCAAATTGCTTCTGAGTCGACTCGATCAACCGAATGACACTTGCCATGCGGTGGAATCTCTCAGGCACCATGAGGCGCTCCCTATACAAGAGAGCCGGTGCATAGATAATCCAAGAAAGATAGTCCATGTCATCGCTGCTTAAGTTGTCTTGATGGAGCAATTTCATGAAGGCAAAGAGCTCGGCAGAAAATGCACTGGAAACGTCGACTCCATCTTTGCAACAAAACCCAACGATACCCGGCTGTGCCGTATCGACAATTTTAAAGAACAAAAAGAGATTGAAGAGTTCGATAAAATCGAGTCGATGCTCACGTGTAAGCGTATTGCGCGACGTAAAGAAGATCCGGTGGATCGCATCGAGTGTGCACGCATAAAACTCTGTATATTTCCCCTTCTGAGCAAACTCCTCTGGGATCCAATACCCTCCAGAAGGATCTTTGAGCTGCTCCTTAAAGAGCTGGATAAACTCTTGCGCATGGTGGATCTCTTGATAGGGTGGCTGTTGGTAGTAAAATTCGGTATCCTTTGCAAACGTGGCAACAGAGACGACTGGAGCAAACTCTTCGGCCTTGCCCAGTGCTTCTATCGCTTGCGAACGATAGAATTCCTTCCAAGTCAAACGGTCTTGCAAATTCACTAGCAGGCAATTGTTAAGCGTTCGGTTGGCTTTGAGATCGCGCAAAAAGCCTTTAAACTCATCGCCAAGAACGGCCTTATTGATGCTCTCTTGAAATGTTGGCGATGGCCAGCG
>JABDCX010000037.1:0-10703 GCA_013287915.1 Chlamydiota bacterium | reverse complement strand
AATTAAATACCGCTTTTCACCATAATACACTTCATAATCGACTGAAGGTAAATGGCCTTGTTTAAGCGGATCAAATCCGTGCGATTCCCCATTCTCCAAATGCGATAAAATTTTATTGATCGGACCGCTGGCATGCCCTTTAAGTTCCTTTGTCATCGCAGCATAATCGGCTTCTAAACGATCCCAACACCCCTTGACATGCGCGTGATCGGGCGAAACCGTTTCCTCGGCCTGATGAATCAGTTGGTGAATTGGCCCTTTCAACTCGACAATTCCGCATGTTTGACCATACAGAGAACCACAAAAGGCGTGGATGAGATTGAGAGCAGAGATGGACCAGTGGTTTTGCTTATTGCTGGCATACATCACCATCTTCTGATAATCAAAACAGTGAAGCGCTTGTCCTAAAAAAGTAAGAAAATCTGTCAAATAACCAGAACAATCCTTGATCAACGGATCGCGATATAGATTCGTGGAGTTTGCCGCCAACATCAGGGCCATGATCGCTTCATTCATATAAAAGACAAGATCGTGATCTTTTTGATTCATCGCGCTGCGGCAAAACTTGTCGATGAGAACGCGGGTTGCGGCTAAAACCTCTTTGGCAGCAGCATGTGAAACCCGTGCTCGCCATACCTCTATGCCCTCTAGAGGATCAACAGGTCTTTCTATGCCGAGGTAGGAGCCGAAATCGCTGACTAATTTAATATTGCGAATCAAGCGTGGGTTAAAGAAGCGAGTCCCATCTTCTTTGCGCATAAAGAACAGTTCGTAATCGGTATCTTTTTTGACGGAATCGAGGTCGACAAAGACGTGTTGAATGGCATCTGGTTCTCCCTGTTCAACTTGTCCCGCACCTCTCAGTTTCACTTTAGACGTTTGTCCGAGAGCGCCCTTTTTTTGCGAAAGAGCCAAAATCCAGCGTCCAATCACCCCATCATCGATGGTTCTTGCAACATGGGAGCGATAAAAATCTTGCAATTCGCGATACTCTTTTAAGTCCGTGATCGGTTCTTCGCGCGTTTTGTAATAGAGTTTAGTCAACCTATCGAGTTTCTTGGCAGCCTCGCCAACGAGAAGCATGATCGATTTAATCTCATCAATGGCATACGGATCGTGTTCGACTGCATGCTGATCGCTATAAAAATTTTCCAAGTGTTTTAAAATAACTTTAAAAATCGATTTGATTGCATGTGTTGTTTCTGTTGCATCATGCGTCCTTAACCACTCGATCGTATGCTCTGCGAGTGAAATCCCTTGAAAGGTCAAAAACTCATCGCCCAGTTCGCTAATCGGGTGTTCAACATCGATCTCCGCTATGTGTGAAAGCGTTTCGACAGCTTCCATGAGGGAAAAGGGCGATTCGGAAAACCTGTTTTTGTCTTGTGTACTCATAAACACCTTCTCGTTAACCCGGTTATTAACCTAAGCTAACTATTAGATATTATCTAGAGCCCTATATATCCATAGCTTTATTATCTCATAACAAGATATTTAGGCCAATTTATAGGCCAAAATAATTAAAATAATTATTTTGCAATAAATAGGGCTATTGGGGTACAATTTTCCACCCATTTTTTTAGTAGAATTCTTTAGGGAAAAAAGCTATCACTACGCTTTTGCACATTATTGAACGGAAGCTTGCCTTATGTCTATGTCCAAACGCATCTTGTTGCGCACACTGACACTTGTGGGGTTGACCACTTCCCTATTTGGTGCCGACCCCCTGGCACATCCAGAAACGACTGGGCAGCAATACACCTATCTGACTCCCATCAGCAAATACAACAATGAGCGTTTTAGCCAGCAAATCTATAATGCTGTGCGCCCCTGGATTAAACCGTGCACGACATTTGAACCCGGCTCTTTTATTCAACCGTGGTTTCAAATTGAAAAAGGGGTCAATACCTCCAACAACGACCACAAAATGAATGGCGTTAAAAACGACACGCTAGACTTTGTCTTGGGAGCACACATTCCCTTTGAGAATTCAACTCTGATCGGGATTGCGCTGGCCTATGACGATGGCAATATCCATTTCAAAAACGGCGGCGGTTCAAGCACACTAAAGGTGTGGCAAGGAGCCCTCTATGCAGCTGCTTCTCAACCTGAGTTTTATGCTTTCGGCGATGCGATCTTCGCTGGCAGCAATGGGCATAGCAGACGGCGCATCCAATACGATTTAGTCAATGAAACCGCTACAAGTTCACCTTCTGCGCACCATGGAATGGTCTACGCCGAATTTGGCCTCAACAATTACAGTTTTAATGCCCTCATCCAACCATTTATTGCCTTTGAATTCGGATGGAATAGATGCAATTCGATTACAGAAAGTGGCACCGGCTCTCTCGATTTGCAAGTTTCTGATAAAACGACAAAAATCTTCGACATTTACCTCGGCTCCCATTTCACGACGCTGCTCGGAAAAACGGTCTCTATCAGCGCTGATTTGGCTTGGCACCACCGCTACGGGACCAATACGTTTAATATCCAAACCCGCTTCCTTTCAGGGGGGCCTTGCGCATTTGTCAAGGGGACCGAGATTGGAAAAGACGCAATCGAAGGGGCGGTGACCATTTCGACGACACTATGCAACCAATTCACTCTCTTTGCGGAACTTGCGGGAGAACGATGGTCAAATTTTTCTGCGATTAGTTTAGACCTTGGAGTGAGTTTATTGTGGTAAAATCGACTTCATACAATTTTTCCCTTATCACACTCCTTTGCGCTTCAATAATGTCCCTCTTCCATCACGCAAAGGCCGAAGCTGTACAAGCCATTTGGACTGCTCAAGCTCCAGGAAACCAAGACATGACGATGAGCGCCAACTGGGGCGGCACCGCCCCCGCTGGCAATGACCTAGTTTTCGATGCCCACCAAGCCACGCCCCAAACAGTTCCACAGCTGGCCAACCCAGCCACTCTCAGTTCCACTTCAATAACCTTTGCAGCGACTGTTCAATACACCCTGGACATCCAGGGCCAATTAACGATCACAAATTTCTTCAGCAATCCCAGCACTCTGACACAAATCATCAACCTCAACAACACTGCAGCGCTCCTCCATATCAATGGCGCAGCGAACTCCGATGTCAATACGATCAATCCGATCAACTACAATTTGAACACGACCGGTTCAGTGCTTAACATTACAGGCCCATCCAGCGGCAATTTCGGAAGCTTTTCTCTCAATCCCGGAACTGGCTTGGGTCTGGATACGACCGGCGGAGACATCAGCCTAGGAGCTCTCGCTGCTACCGTCAGCACCTCAATCGCAATGAATAACGGGAATGTCTCAATCGGAGGGCTCAATACAAACACGACTGTTTCCGGCGTCATCAACGATGGGGGCCCCAGCACAGGTCTTTTGACAAAGATCGGCACGGGAACCCTTACGCTCTCAGCTATTAATACCTATGGAAAACCAACAGTCATTACCGGGGGAACCCTCCAAGCAGGCGTTGCCAACACGATTACCTCAAGCGGAGCGCTGACAATTGGCGCAGCGGGAATATTCGACCTCAACAATACCAATAATGAGATCAATAATCTCAGCGGCAGTACTGGCGGTCTCATTACTCTTGGATCCGGTGATTTGTTAATCAACCAAACAACAGGCTCTCTGATTTACGGAGGCACGATTTCAGGTAGCGGTACTGTGACTCTCCAAGGCGGCTCCGATATCACCTTCGCTGGAGTTAACAGCTATACAGGCGGTACAACCGTAACAGCTGGTACCCTGATTGCGGGAGCGATCAATACGATCGAATCGAGCTCATCACTGACGCTCAATGGCACGAGTATTTTCGATATCTCGGCATTCAACAACGAAGTCAGCAACCTATCAGGCGCTCCGGGAACAACCATCTTACTCGGCAGCAAAACCCTCACCGTAAACGAAATTAGCTCGCTCACTTTTTCAGGAATACTCAATGATAGTACGAACGGGGGAAAACTGGTCAAAATTGGGAGTGGAACCCTCACTCTGGCTGGTGCAAACACTTATACTGGCGGAACGACCATCTCTGCTGGTGTTCTGGAAGGAACGACCACCAGTCTCGTCGGAAATTTTCTCGATAATGCATCTCTTGTTTTTGACCAAGCGGCAAATGGTGCCTATACAGGCATCATCTCCGGAACGGGAACGCTCACAATCGATGGGGGCGCCACGATCAACTTTAACCAAGCGCAACAGTATACAGGTGCAACCACCATCACAAATGGGACGTTGCAAGCGAGTGTTGCAGATGTGATCAAAACGAGCTCTTCCGTATTTATCGATGACAATGGCCATTTCGACCTCAATGGCTTTGACAACCAAATCACAACCCTCTCCGGAGCAATTGCTCCAGCCGCGCCCTCGTCCATTTTAATCGGTAGCAATCAACTCACGATCAACCAACTTGCCAATGGCGCTTTTGATGGGGTGATTACCGGTACACTCACTGGAAAAGTGGTGAAAATAGGATCCGCGATATTAACTCTTACGGGTGCCAATAGCTACGGCGGCGGAACCACTATAACAGATGGCGCACTAGTAGGAACGACGACAAGCCTCCAAGGCCCTATCGAAGATGATGCAACACTGATCTTTGACCAGAACTTTGATGGCTCCTACACAGGTGTCATTACGACAGCGCTTACTGGCGGCGGGACATTAGAAAAAGCTGGGACTGGAGCTTTGACTTTTACCCATCAGCAACAATACCAAGGGCCCACTTTTATCCTCGATGGAACGATTAAAGATGGATCTGTGAGCGGGAATATCATTTCAAACAATGCCTCTCTAAACATCCAGACAACCGGAACATTTGACTTAAATAACAACAATAACCTGGTCAACAATTTATCCGGAGTCGCTGGCGCCTCGATTATACTCGGATCGGGAACTTTGACAGATGTTGAAAGTTCTGTGAATATCTTTGCTGGAGATATCACGAGCGGGACTGGAGGGGGCTTTACAAAGGATGGCCCTGGATTGTTAACGCTCGAAGGGGCTAATACCTATAACGGCCCCACGTCAATCCTCAATGGAACATTGGTAGCAGGCGCTACCAACACACTGTCCTCCGTATCATCGATGACTATTTCTGCAACTGGAACATTGGCCCTAACCTTTCCCAATACCATCGGCCCTCTCACGGGAGCCACCGGCTCAAAAATTACTTTGGGAACCGCTGTCCTTACAGTGAGTGAAACATCTCCAACCGTTTTCCATGGAGTGATCTCGAGCACTGGAGCTGGCAATGGCTTGATCAAAACTGGACTCTCTACACTCACCCTATCTGGTGTATCGACGTATACGGGGCCGACAACAATTAACGGCGGGACCTTGCAAGCAGGCGTAGCAAACATCATCCAAGCAAGCAGTGCACTCAACATCAATGGGGGAACATTCGACCTCAATAATTTCAATAACACGATTGGAACACTAAATGGTCTTTCAGGAGCCATCACACTCGGAAGCGGCGCCCTGACCATCAACCAAACAGCAGCTGGTGCGTTCGGAGGTGTCATTTCTGGTTCGGGAACCGGCAACCAGGTGACCAAAAACGGCACCGGAACGCTCACTCTTTCGGGAATTAGCACCTATACGGGACCAACCCTTATCAACACTGGCACGTTGCAAGCGGGAGCTGTCAACATCATCCAAAATAGCTCTTCCGTTCAGATCGGCGCTCAAGGGACGTTTGATTTAAATAACCACAGCAACCAAATCAACACGCTTTCAGGAAGTGCAGGCGCTAAGATCACGTTGGGAACATTGGGTTCCACAAATCTGACCGTTGTCCAAAATAGCAACCAAACCTTTGCTGGGGTGATCTCAGGCGGGGGAGCTCTCTTCAAAAATGGCCCTAGCACGTTAATTTTGACGGGTGCCAACACCTATGGCGGAGGAACTGCCGTTTTCCAAGGAAATCTCCAAGGAAATACCACCAGCCTTAGAGGCAACATCGTCGTCTTTTCCGGGGGAACGCTCACGTTTGATCAACCGACCAGCGCGGCCTTTGTTGGTCAGCTATCCAGTTCTGGAAACGTCGTCAAACAGGGCATTGGCACCCTGACATATAATACAGACCAAAGCACATTCACTGGCTTGACCTCAGTAAATCAAGGATTGTTAGTCGTCAGTTCCACTTTAGGCGGCTCAGTCAACGTCGGCAACCTATCGTCTCTCGATGTCGAAGGAACTGTCTCGGGAAATGTCACTGTAGGAAGTGGTGGCCTCGTGATAGGAAAAGGAACCATCGGAGGAACCCTCACAGCAAATTCGGGTAGCAATATCCGCACGGATTCCCCTTTTCAAACTCTCACGATCAACGGGGATTTCCATTCCCAAGCAAACTCGATCTACAATGTCGAAGCAAACTTCCAGGGCAATAATTCCCGTTTAAACATAGGAGGCATGGCTTTCCTCGCGGGTAACGTCCAAGTCAATACCGTCACTTCCACCATCAACACGACGATTCCTTACACCATTTTGCACGCAACGGGAGGAATCCAAGGGGAATTTGCAAACCTAATAGTCACGACTGGGACGTTGATTAAACCCACCTTGACCTATGGAACGAATGACGTTTTCTTGCGTTTCACGAGCAATCTCGTTGCAGCTGCAGCGACAACCAATGAACTAAACGTCGCGGAACAGCTCGACAGCATCGCTAATCCAAATCCGGACGAAGCGCTCATCCTCAACATTCTCGTCAACGAATCACATGAAGAAGTGCGAAACGGCCTGAATGCGATGTCAGGAGAACAATACACCTACCTGCTCACGACAAATATTTACAGCAGCGAACGACTTACCCAGCGCCTTTACAATGCAGTGCGCGCAATCAATTTCCCTTGCTGGTGTCAAGATCAACGCGCAACGCTTGAACCTTGGTTCCAATTTGAAGGAGGCAACAACTACGCTCTGGGAGATATCAATAGCCAGTCGATGACTGCATCTGCCCTCAGTCTGAATCTCGGAGTCAACGTCCCTGTGAACCATCAGATCATCGTTGGTGCTGCTGGCAGCTATGAGCAAGACCGCGTCAAATTCGAACAAGGGGGCCGCACGATCTGGAACATCTGGCAAGGCAGTGTCTATACCCTATTAAGAAGCAAAAAACTCTATCTGTTTGCCGATGCCACAATCGGCGGTGGCTGGGGTGAAATGCGTCGCCATATTCAATTTAGCACCATCGATCGGATGACAAAAAGCAGGCCCCGCATCGAGCACGGCTATGGCTATTGCGAAGTGGGCTACAACACTAATTGCAACCATATCCTGATCCAACCCTATATTGCAGCCGCTTACGGGGTCTACCACCAACACAAAACAACAGAGACAGGAGCCGAAAGCCTCAATCTCGTGAATTTTAACAATACGACAAGCTACCCAAGCAGCTATTTGGGAAGCCACTTCACCACAACAATTGGAACGCAACTCGATCTCAATTGCGACTTAGCATGGCACCACCGCTATGGGAATAACCACATCTCGACTTCAAATGAATTCACCACGTTCGGCCAAAAGTTTGGAATTAAAGGTTCTCGAATTGGAAATGACGCTGTCGAGGTATCCTTAAATGCCACGTTTACCCTCCGCGATCGTCTCACTCTCTTTGTCGAATGTGCGGGAGAGCGTTGGGTGGGTTGGTCGGCCTATGGGATCGATGTCGGCATTAGTTATTGGTGGTAACGCATGTCTCAACATCACTACCTTACCCTGCTCGAAACGATTGGGCACACTCCCCTCGTTGCTCTGAAGCGGATCAATCCCAATCCCTTGGCAACTCTCTTAGCAAAAATCGAGTATGTCAATCCTGGAAACAGCGTGAAAGATCGGATCGTCTTGCACATCATCAACGATGCAGAAAAAAAAGGTCTCCTGAAACCTGGCGGCGTGATCATTGAAAACACATCGGGAAATACAGGTGCCGCCGCAGCGATGATCGCAGCGATTCGCGGCTACCGCGCTATATTGACGATGCCAGACAAGGTAAGCAAAGAAAAGCAAAACGCTCTGAAAGCGTATGGAGCCGAAATCGTCATCTGCCCAACAAGCGCCCCTCCCGACTCGCCAGAACACTATGTCAATCGAGCCAAACAGCTTGCTGAGTCAACGCCCAACAGCTTTCGAATCAACCAATACGACAATCTCAAAAATCCCGAAGCTCACTATTTGACGACAGGACCAGAGATCTGGAATCAGACGCACGGGCAAATCGACATCCTCGTTGCAGCAGGAAGCACCGGAGGCACTGTCAGCGGCACTGGCAAATATCTAAAAGAAAAAAAACATACCGTCAAAGTTGTCATGCCAGATCCGATCGGGTCGATCTTTTATCCCTTTTTTAAAACGGGAAAAATCCCTCATGATGCTAACTGCAATTACCTGCTCGAGGGAATTGGGGAAGACCACATGCCCAAGGCGATCGATTTTTCTGTGATCGACTCGGTCGTCCCAGTCACCGATCGCGATGCCTTTCGGATGGCGCGTCGCTTAGCTAGAGAAGAAGGAATTTTAGCCGGCGGATCTAGCGGCGCAAATGTATGGGCGGCGATAGAAATTGCCAAAACAGTGACTGAGCCCACCTGCATTGTCACCATCATCCCCGATGGAGGGGTGAAATACTTGAGCAAATTCTACGATGACGACTGGATGCAAGCACATAAACTATAGAAGAGGAACATGAAATTAGAAACACAAGTGATCCATGCTGGGGGAGAATCTGATCCCAAAACGGGGGCAATCATGCCTCCGATCTACATGACGTCGACCTTTGAACAAGATGCCCCCGGAGAGTGCCGCGGCTACGAATACACGCGCGCCGGCAATCCAAATTTCACCATTTTAGAGTCAGTTCTTGCCGCCATCGAGGAGGCAAAATACGCCACCGCGCTCTCCTCTGGTCTAGGAGCTCTCACCTCGCTCGTGAGCCAACTCTCGACTGGCGATCGGGTCGTGGCCCTCCATGGCCTTTATGGCGGCACTTACCGCCTATTTCACAAAGTGTTCAATCGCTATGGAGTGGAATGCCTCACTCCGCCTCTCTCAGATGCAAAAACGTTGGAAGCATTGTTTATCAAGAAAAAGCCCAAGTGGCTTTTCTTCGAAACACCCACAAACCCACTTCTCGATATCTACGACATTAGCGCTCTCGCTCGCCTCGCCAAAAAACATGGGATCTTGACGATCGTCGACAACACGTTTGCAACGCCCTGCTTCCAACAGCCCTTAAAACTTGGCGTCGACATCGTCTGGCACAGCACGACAAAGTATATCGGTGGGCATTCTGACGTGATTGGCGGCGCTGTGATGACAAACAACAAAGAGATCAAAGAAAAAGTGGATTTTGCCCGCATGGCGCTTGGCCTCAATCCAAGCCCTTTTGACACGTGGCTGATCAACCGCGGGATCAAAACGCTCGCGGTGCGGATGCAGAAACATCAAGAGAATGCGATGGCCGTCGCCAAATTTCTCGAAAAGCACCCTAGTGTCAAAACAGTGCACTATCCTGGACTCCCCTCTCACCCGCAGCATCAGATTGCAAAAAAGCAAATGAGTGGCTTTGGCGGCGTTGTCACCGTCGATTTCAACCTCTCGCCGGAACAAACAAAAAAATTGCTAAGCTCTTTTGACCTGTTCACACTTGCAGAGAGTTTGGGCGGTGTCGAGTCTTTAGTCAACCACCCGGCAATCATGACGCATGCCTCCATGCCAAAAGAAGAGCGGCTCGCCTGTGGCATCACCGACACCCTGGCTCGCTTTTCCGTTGGTATCGAAGCGATCGAAGACCTTCTGGCAGATCTCAACAAAATCCCACAAAAAAAACGATGATCAAGACACCCCTTGCCAAAATCGCCATCGAGGCTTCCCAAAAAGCCGCAGAGTGTATCATCAAAGGCATTTCCACGCGCTACCAGATCGATACAAAAACGAATCTTCAAGATCTCGTTACCGAATATGACACACGCGCAGAAGCGATCATCATCGACACGATCCGCAAACAGTATCCGGATCATCACTTCCTCGGCGAGGAAACGGGACATACCGGAAAAGGGGAACGGCATGTTTTATGGATCATCGATCCGATCGATGGCACGATGAACTTCGCTCACCAATTTCCTTGGTTTGCGATCAACATTGCTGCTATAGTGAAAGGGCAAGTCGAGCTAGCCGTCACACACAACCCCTTAGGCGATGAACTGTTTGTCGCGGGGAGAAAAAAAGGCGCTTTTCTCAACGGCAAGAGGATTCACGTGAGCCAAATAGATACACTTCCTCAAGCTCTCCTTTCCACGAGCTTCCCCTATGGAACTGGCCGCTTGCGCAACAAGGCGATCAAGCAGTTTGGCACTTTTGCCGAATTGGGCAATCCGATCCGGATGATGGGTTCGGCAGCTCTTAGCCTCGCCTATGTGGCAACTGGAAAACTCGAAGCACATTGGGGTTACTCCTTAAAACCGTGGGATGTCGCTGCAGGAAAGCTACTCATCGAAGAAGCGGGAGGCACCATCACGCTTCTCAATGGCGATCCTGTCGATATCTTTGGCGTCTCTCATGTTCTTGCAACTAATAAACACCTCCATTCAAAACTGCTCTCCCATCTGTCATGAACAATTCTCCGCTGCTAGCAATCAAAAATCTCCACGTTTCGGGACTGCTCAAAGGCGTCTCTCTCGACCTCTTTCCAGGAGAGGTGGTCGCTTTGG
>JABDCX010000036.1 GCA_013287915.1 Chlamydiota bacterium | reverse complement strand
GAGAAGTTGAAGCTCATGAACTCAATCACAGGGCGTAAGCCGGTCATGGCAGCCCCAATGCCAAGTCCTGCAAAGCCTAACTCCGAAATGGGAGTGTCGATCACCCGCTTGGGACCCCATTTGTCGAGCATCCCTTTGGTCACCTTGTAGGCTCCGTTGTACTCCGCAACCTCTTCACCCATGATGAAGACCCGGTCATCGCGGGTCATCTCTTCATCAAGAGCTTGTCTGAGCGCTTCGCGCATGTCGATTAATTGCATTTGAGTCTCACGGTGCAAATACATCTTCTTCCAATGTAATCGGATCTGGCCAGGGGCTTTCATCCGCATATTTCATCGCAGCCACGACGAGATCTTTCTCTTGTTTATCCATCTGTTCAAACACGGCATCGTCGAGATAGCCAAGCTCTTTTAAAACGGTGACCATTAAAATAATGGGATCGCGTTCCATACACGCTTTGAGTTCATCTTTCGAGCGGTAAAGAGCGGGATCGGAAATCGAGTGGCCGCGGAACCGCTCTGTAATCACTTCGACAAGCACGGGGCGTTGGTGTTTCAACACTTCTTGGGCAATTTTTTCAAATCCTGCATAACAGGTAAAGAAATCCATTCCATCGAGGGTGTACCCTTTCATGCCATAACCTGGAGCCTTATCCTCGGCTAAGCGGGGTACGCTGATGGCGCGCTCAACGGAGGTTCCCATGCCCCACATATTGTTTTCAATGATGTACAAGCAAGGAAGACTCCACAGCGCCGCGAGATTCAACGATTCGTGAAAGGCGCCTTGCGCAACTGCACCATCGCCGAGAAAACAGACGGCGAGCTCATCTTTGATATTGCGATATTTGAGAGAAAAGGCAGCTCCGGTTGCAATGGGGATTTGTCCTCCCACAATGCCAAAACCGCCAAGTAGCCGCTCTGTAAAAAAGTGCATCGAACCGCCGCGTCCTTTGGCATTGCCTGTTGCCCTTCCATACAATTCGGCCATCAATTCGTTCGGGGTTGCCCCTAAGAGGAGCGCTAACGCATGGCAACGGTATGTCGTGATATACCAATGATCGGGACCAAGCACCTGCAAGAGCGCGGTCTGAAGTGCTTCTTGTCCGATGTAGGAGTGAAAAAATCCGCCCACTTTTCCATGCTGATAAGCCGATTCGGCACGGATTTCAAAATTGCGAATGAGGAGCATCTGGCGAAGATTTTCCAACAAAACCTTTTTCCCCAGCTTCTTTCCGAGGGTAAGTGCCTCGTCTAAGGAAATTGCATGTGAGTGGGTTTTCGTTTTTTCGGCCATCTTATACTCATTATAACCGATGCATCCCGGCAGATCAACAACAACGGGTGGTCGTTGTCGATACGGGCGGCACGTCTGGAATTGCATGCCCTAAAGCCTCTTGGTGAGCCACTTTTTTGTCGACTACAGCTGCCACGCACGAATCGGACCAGACATTCAAAGCGCTCTCCAACATGTCGATCATGGAATAAAATGGAAGGATAATGCCCATGATCACCATGGGAACATCCATCGCGGCTAAAAAGGCACTTGCCAAGAAGTAACACCCCATAGGAACTCCCGCATTGCCAACAGCTGCCAACGTTGCAATGAAAATCCAAAGGACCATTTCAAATGGGGAAAAGGCAATCCCATGGCTCATCGACACATACAACACAGTAATCAAAATAAACGCGGCGCACCCGTTCATGTTAATCGTCGTGCACAGCGGCAAGGTGAAATTGGCGACCTTTGGTGCCATCTTCACATTCTCTTGTGCGCACCGAATAGCCATTGGAAGAGCTCCACTCGATGACTTGGTGAAAAAGGCGACCGACAAGGCGGGCATCATCCCACGAATCATTTTGATTGGAGAAACGCCATTCAACTTTAAAAACGCAGGAAGCACGAGCGCCCCTTGAATCAGATTTGCCCCAACAACGCACGCCAGATAGAGAGCTAAGCTTTTCATCTCTAACCCATTGCGAAAGTCCCTGAAAAACAATACTAAAAAGGCAAAAATGGCTAAAGGCATGAGTTGAATAATCCATGAGGTGATCTTCATCAACGCGGCATACAGGCTAGTAAACAAGTTCCCCAATACTTTTCGCTGCGGTTCGGGGAGCGACAACATCGCAAAACTCAATAAGATGGCCAAGAAGAGGACGCTGATCACTTGGTGTTCGCTAAATGGTTTCACAAAGTTGGAGGGAATGCTATTGAGGAGGTAGTTGACATAGGCCCCTTGTTGGGTCACAGCTTCAGATTCGGCCGACGCTGCTTGAATCGATTGGACAGGATCGATCACCACAAATAAAAATAGAGCAACTGCTGCTGCAATCACCGTGGTTAGCAGGGTATAGCGGATCACCATCTTTCCCAAGACTTTAATTTCAGTGAGGTTTTCCATCGAGGACGCTGTCGATACAATCGACAAGAAAATGATGGGCAAACTGACGAGTTTCAACAGGTTGATGAATACATCTGAGATCACTTGGGCAGCGATGTCGATCTCAGGATAACTGAGATAACCAGCCCCTAAACCAACGACAGTAGCGACAAGAATCCTCATATTGGGAGTAAATAATTTTTTTACCGCTTCCATCTCATTCTCCTTAAAAATAGTAGTAAATATTATCCTATCTGTTGATAAAAGTCAAGAAAATAGGGCAGTTCCAATCCGTACAAGTGTCGCCCCTTCAGCTATGGCCAAGCGATAATCGTGAGACATCCCCATCGACAGCACGGGCAATTTGATCCCAACTTTTCTTTCGATTTGATCGCGCAACTGCCTCAAACGAGCAAAACACCCTCGAACGACCTTCTCATCTTCGCTTAAAGGTGCCATGGTCATCATTCCACGAATGGACAAATGGGGCAGCTGAACCACCTGTTCAATCTGTTCGAGCCAGGCATCTGGGCTTAATCCATGTTTCGATGCCTCTCCTGAGGTATTAGCCTCGAGCAAAATCGACGTGGACACGCCTAACTCGCCACTCACGCTAGAGATCTTCTTCGCAATTTCAGGGGTATCGACAGAATGGATCAAGGCAAACCGTCCAACGATTTTCCGGATCTTGTTTGCCTGTAGATTCCCAATCATATGCCAGCGGCAATCGGGAGGCGCTTGCTCCATTTTCAAAAACGCATCGGGAATGCGGCTTTCCCCAAATTCCCTTTGCCCTTCTTGGTAAAGCGGCAGAACCTGTTCCCAGGGGATATTTTTTGTGACAGCGACAAGTGAAATGGTCTTAGGATCTCTTCCGGCTAAACGCGCCGCTTCTTGAATCGATTCGAGGACTCTCCGATACGGTTCTGCACTCACAACTCATCTCGTAAAGCAATGGGCTTATCCAAAATCTCTTTAATCATGAAGAGCTCTTTGCGCGTCGGAAATTGATTGATGAGGAGTGTTCCGCGAGAAGAACGATCAAAACGCTCGACATGGTACGCAACGGCTTCGCTTGGCGGAGTATAATAGCCTTTTGGAGCAGGCGCGGGTGCTGCGGGAGGTTTGGCAGGCAACCTTGCAAGAGGAATCGGTTTCTCCTCTTCTTCCTCGAGTTCCTCATCTCTCTCTTCTTGCTGGGGCTCTTTTCTCCACCCTTCTCCCATCATGGCTTTGATCGCTTGCTCCCGCTTCCGCTGCCTTTCCGCATACGCTTTAGGGTCGCGCTTCTTCTTCATCTCATCAAAAAATTGTTTCAGCAGCAAAAACAGCATCGCAGACAGGCTGACGAGAAAGCCGATAAACTCAACGACTGTCATGCCACCCTGTTCGTGCTGCATTATTTCCCTTTCTTCCCATCATCGGGATGGCCGATCGCGCTGCGCATGTCTGTATCGGCTTCGACGTTGCGAATGCGCCAATAATCCATGATCCCAAGTCTTCCAGAGCGGAACGCATCTGCCATCGCTTGGGGAACTAACGCTTCAGCTTCGATCAGCTTGGCGCGCATGTCTTGCACCTTTGCCAGATTCTCTTGCTCCAACGCAACAGCCATCGTGCGGCGCTTTTCGGCCTCAGCTTGCGCTATGCGCTTATCGGATTCTGCTTTGTCAGCGCGCAATTTCGCTCCAATATTCTCGCCAAGGTTCATTTCGACGATATCGATCGAGAGGATCAAAAAGGCGGTCGAAGAGTCGAGCCCTTTTTCAAGAACGAGTTTTGAAATGCGCTGAGGTGACTCGAGCACTTGCAAGTGGGTGTCTGAGCCCCCAATTGCGCTTACTATCCCTTCGCCGACCCTGGCGATGATCGTCTCTTCTGTTGCTCCTCCAACTAGCTGTGCGATATTTGTACGCACTGTCACACGCGCTCGGACGTTGATCTGAATCCCATCTTTTGCGACGCCCGTCATGTACCCGCCATGACTTGGGCAATCGATCACCTTGGGATTAACGGAGGTTTGCACCGCATCGCGTAAATCTCGACCGGCTAAGTCGATCGCCGTCGCGCGGCGCCAGTCGAGCGGAATGTTTGCTTTGTCAGCAGCAATCAAGGCTGTCACAGTCTCTGTGACGTGGCCTCCCGCTAAGTAGTGCGTCTCCAAATCGGAGACTGTGATATCTTTTAAGCCAGCCTTGAAGGAGTTGATCCGTGCATTGACGACCAAGCGCGGTGGAATCTTCCTCAAGCTCATCCCGATGATATTAAAGAGCGGAATCGGCGTTCCCGAAACGAACGCTTGGAACCAAAGGCTAATGAATCTGCCAAGGATGCTCAAGACAATCACACCTACGACGGCAAACACAAAAAATAGAAAATAAAACTCTAGACCCGCTTCTGCAAAAACGATTGGATAGTTCATAAATCACCTTTTTTAACGATTACACTTTCTTCTTGCCCATCGACAACGACGATTGGGGATCCTTTTGTGATATAACCCGCTTGGGAGATCGCTTGCATCCGTTTCCCCTCCACGAGAACATATCCACCCGGCTTTAAATCGGTCACGGCAACGCCGCTTTTGCCAATCGCCGCGTGGTCGTATTCAGAGGCCTGAAAGCCATCTTGAGCGTCATCAGAATAGATACTGCGATCGGCCTTTCTACTCCGAATCGTCCTCAGTGCTAAGCGGAGAACCACGCCGAAGGCAAAAATCACAAGAATGAGATACGCAACAACGGCAACGATCGAATTGCTCTGCATCGTAAATAGCACGATGCTGGCAAAAAGCGAAATCCCTCCCATGATCCCCAAAATGGTCCCGGGCAAATAAAATTCCATGAAGATCAAGATGAGGCCTAATAGTAACAACAACCAAGGGCTCATGGCTTTTCCTCTTTTTTGAATTCGGCGACAACAAGGGTTCCCCCTTCTGCACGCACGACGCGTATCGGCGTACCCATATCGATCAACATGCCGTCGCTCATGGCATCGTACTGCTTGTCTTGAATAATCACCTTACCAGATGGGCGAAGAGAAGTCGAGGCCACTCCTTCCGCACCGGGCTGCGGCAAGGCCTCTGCGGAACTCACCGCTCGATATCCGACCTGCTCATTCCCCTTCAACACCAAACGGCTAAAATTGGCAAAAGAAGGAGTGACATAGCGCGCGAGCAAAGCGATCATCCCAAATGCCACCAAAAGCGTGCCGCACAGCCAGCCAAGTCTTTCGAGAAATACATCGCCAGCAGCGTTGAGAGTTTTGGTGTCGAAATCAAAAGAAACGGAACCGACTCCCGGAATCATCATCCCAAACAAGCCGACGATAAACAACACCACTCCAACAAATCCAAGAAGGCCAAAAGTGGGAAGGACAAAAAGCTCGACTAAAATCGTGGCCAAGCCAGCGACTAAAAAGATCAGCTCAAGCCAGTTGGCGATCTCCAAGGAAAAACTGGAAAGGACGATCAAAAAAAGGCTGATGACAGCAATCGAACCTGCCAGACCAAATCCAGGGGTATTCAACTCCATGTAAAACCCAATCACCATGGCTAAAAACAGGAGTGAAGAAACCATGGGGGTTGCCAAAAGGGCAAAGAAACGGGTCTTCCAATCCATCCGATATGAATCGATAATTGCATTCGGGATCTCATCAAAAAACGGCTGATGGAAAAGCGTTTCTTTTGCTGCACTCCACCGCCCATTGCTGAGCTCTTCTGGGGTGATTGCCTCTGTCTTTGTCGGCGGAAGAATGAGATCGGCAACGCCATATTTGAGCATATCGACAGCGTCCAAAGTTAACAACTTTCCCTTCGGGGAGATCACCTTGTCCGGATCGGGTTCCGTCGTGCGAATCTGCGCTTCGTTATCGACGCGCACCACTTTCCCATCGCGCCAGACGAGGATGATGTCTTTGTCAACCATCGCTTCGGCAATTAACGGGTTTCTGTCGAAAAACTGTGCGCGGTTGGCAAGGTCTGTACGGATAGCAGAATTGACCTTTTCAGAAGCCACCTCCATTTTCCCTGAAGCGTCCTGCAATAAAGGCTCCACAGCTCCCATGCTGCCATCTTTTGCGGCGACGATAAAACGGCACGAGTAGGCAAGCAGAGCTCCGGCAGAAATCGCCCAGTTGTTCACATACGCCACAATGGGCACATCTTGCTGCGTATCGAAATCTTTGAGAGCATCAGAAATTTGCTGGGCAGGAAATACTTCGCCACCTGGCGTGCTCAACTCTAAAATGATGAAGATCGGCTTGTGGATCTTGTAGTAATCAAGCGCGCTTTTGACGTAGAGCCAGGTCGATTGGTTAATCCCACCTGTCCGATCATTAATTAAAAGATGCCCAATTGTGTTGACGCTGTTTTTTTCGTAATGGATATGGGCTTTCAACTCGTCTTGCAACTCTCTTGGCGAAATGGGTTGCCCTTCTAACGTCGAAGGTGGAGGCGTTTGTCCAAAAGTTTCATGCCACGTCCATGCGTAAAGCAAGTAGGCAACCAAAATAAGTAGTATGCGTGCGGTCCAGTTCATGAGGCCAGCTTAATGGAAGGCTAAATTTCAAGGAAGGAACAAAGAGGACATTGGCGGGATGCCTAAATCGTGAACGAGCTCGGGCACGTTCACGAAGTTGCTAGGTAGCCTAAAATCAGGTCACGGGTGCGCTCTAAGCTCTCTTGTTTGTGAGCGGTGGAAACAAACCACGCTTCCTGCTGGAACGGCGGAATATATACGCCATGCGACAGCATGTAACGGAAAAAATCGGCAAACTGTGCGAAATTCAATCCTTTCGCCTCTTCCATGTTAGAAACGGAGCGGCGGCCAAAAAACAGGGTAAACATCGACCCCACTTGTTGGAGACACGCGTTAATCTCTTTATCGCGTATCGCATTTTTCACAGGTTCTGTGATCACGTTGGTTTTTCTTTCAAGTTCTTCGTAAAACCCTTCGGCTGTCAACATAGAGACGGCTTGGTAACCGGCTGCCATCGCTACGGGATTGCCTGACAACGTGCCTGCTTGATAGACAGAGCCAAGCGGGGCTAAACAATCCATGATCTCCTTCTTCCCTCCAAATGCGGCAACAGGGAACCCTCCACCAATGATTTTTCCAAGGCAAGTCATGTCAGGAACGATTCCCGTGAGTCCCTGGGCACCGTCAACTCCAACCCGAAACCCACTGATCACTTCATCGAAGATCAACACGGCTCCGATCTTTTGAGTCACTTCGCGCAGCATCTTTAAAAAAGGAAGAGTGGCCTGTACACACCCCATGTTCCCTGCAATCGGTTCTAAGATCACAGCGGCAACGCGCTTACAATTTTGCGGATCTTCCAAAAAAGCGCGGGTTGCCTCCACATCATTGTAAGGCAGGCATGCGGTATTGCGAATCACATCTTGCGGAATTCCCGCTGAAGTGGAAGAGAGCGTCAGATTAAAGACACCCGATCCTGCTTGAATGAGAAAAAAGTCTGCGTGACCATGGTAATTCCCCGCAAACTTCACGATCAAATCGCGCCCGGTGTACCCTCGCGCAAGTCGGGCCGCAGACATGGTGGCCTCGGTTCCAGAAGAGACAAAGCGCACCTTGTCAATGGAAGGGATCAAGGAGACGATCAAACGCGCCAACTTCTCTTCAGCAGAACACGTAATCCCAAAAGTGGTCCCTTTGTCGACGGCTTCTTTGGCGGCTTGCCCGATTTGAGGATGCGCATGCCCGTGGATCAAGGGGCCCCAAGATCCACAAAAATCGAGATACTCATTGCCATCCAAATCGTAGACACGATCTCCTTCGCCTCTTTCTACAATCACCGGCAAAATACCAAGAGCTTTAAAGGCACGCACAGGAGAATTGACTCCGCCCGGAATGAGTTCCAACAAACTCTCATAACACGCTTTTGTCTTTGGTCTTGAATCGATGTTAACGCGTAAATCTGTAGCCATATTTCCCTCACTCTTATTTTTTTATCGCCTCAAAAATAGTTGATGTTGATTTTTAATACAAGTTTTTATAGAATTCATGAATTTGGAAAGAGAATAACTATTTATGGGAAGCACACAAAAGACACTTTTTGCCGGGCATCTACTCGACCACCTTCTCATGGCTATGGGAGCGTTCTTTGCTGCTTTTGCTTTGACGGTATTTTTTATCCCCAATACTTTGATCGACGGCGGCATCGTCGGGATCGCGATGATTTTGGCGAATCTGTTTGGGAATAAATATCTCCCTCTTTTCTACCTCTTCCTCAATCTCCCCTTTCTCTACCTGGCCTATCGCCATATCGGAAAAATGTTCCTATGGCACATGATGATCGCCACCGTTTGCTTTGTGGGCTCTTTAGCCGCCATCGAGTATTTCATGCCTTTCGAATTCCATGGCGGACAGCTCGAAGTGGTCGTCATCGGCGGTGCAATCTTGGGAGTTGGAATTGGGATGATCATCCGTTATGGAGGTTGCCTCGATGGAACTGAAATCCTTGGCATCATCGTCAACAAGAGAACGGGGATCACCGTTGGCCAAGTCGTCTTTGTCTGCAACGTCTTCGTTTTCGGTGCTGCAGGGGTCATTTTTCAAGATTGGCACCCCCCCTTGCTTTCGCTGATCGCCTATATGGTCGTGATCAAGGTCATGGATGCGGTCATTGTGGGCTTGGATGAAACAAAATCAGTCTTGATCATTTCGAGTAAATCCAAAGAAATTGCCGATGCGATCGTTCATGAACTGGGCTTGGGCCTGACAATCATGTATGGACGAGGCGGTTTTTCTGGCGAAGAGAGAGAAATTCTTTACGTCATCGCAGAACGTCTGCAGCTGGCCGAACTGAAAGAATTGATCCACTCGTTTGATCCTGGCGCATTCATTGCCATCGAAAACCTGCACGAAGTCGCCAACGGCAATCAACCGATGGGACAAACTTCGCACAAAAAAATTAAACTCGACAACCTGCTTGCCCAAATTTTCAAGCAGCGCAGCGCCCAATGATCCAATGACTCTTTCTCTAGAAGAGATTCGTGCACAAGCTTTCGCTCTTGGGTGGGATGACGTTGGGATCACCTCTGCGACGATCCCGCAACCCGACATCGATGCTTACCAACAGTGGTTGGAAGAGGGGCATCATGCTCACCTCCATTACATGGAAAACCAGGTGCGCTGCTCTCCCGAATTGATCCTGCCTGGTGCAAAATCTGCTATTTTGTTCGTCACTTACTACAAACAGCCAAAGGAACCTTTTCGCCCAGGCCAGGGGCTTATCGCTTCGTATGCAAGAGGCAAAGACTACCACCACGTCCATCGGAAAAGGCTGAAGAAATTCATTGCCTGGCTAGAGGAACGCACACAGCTCAGCGGCATTGCCAAAGGGTTTAGCGACTCCACTCCCCTTCTAGAAAAAGCGCTTGCCGTACAAGCAGGGCTGGGCTGGTTTGGAAAAAACACCCTCTTGATCCACCGCCGTTTTGGCACCTTTATCTTGCTTTCAGGCGTGTTGACAACCTTGGAATTGCCTCACACAAAACAGCACTTAGATACTCACATTCCCAAATGCGGTTCCTGCACCCGCTGCCTCGATGCGTGCCCGACACAAGCGTTAGTCGCTCCTTACAAACTCGATGCCAAGCGGTGCCTCTCCTACCACCTGATCGAGTCAAAAGAGCCCATCCCCGCCGAGATCCAGCAACACAATCCCGGCTATGCCTTTGGCTGCGACATCTGTCAAGATGTGTGCCCCCACAATGCCCGCAAAGAAGATTCTGCCCATCCAGAGTTTTCACCAGGGCAAGGGATAGGCCCCTACCTAGAAGAAACACGTGTCGATGCGATTCAGAAAAACCCAGAGCAACTCTTTGGCACCCCCCTCCAAAGAAAAGGAGCTACCGGGCTAGCCTCCAATTTCAAAGCCCTCTCAAAGTAACAAGATAAGCAGGATAACAAGCGGCAGAAGAATTGCGTGAATCATGTTGGGTTTGCGCTCTTATCTCACGGTATGCTATCAAGAAAATCAATGATAGGATACCCACATGTCTCCTCTGCTCACAAAAGAAAATGCGATCAAGCTCATTGTGTTCTTTGGCGTGGTAAGCTTATTTGCCGATATCACCTACGAGGGCGCTCGGAGCATTTCGGGACAATACTTGGCTGTGTTGGGTGCTAGCGGAGCTGCAGTCGGTTTTGTCGCGGGATTTGGCGAACTGGTCGGTTACGGCTGCCGCATCCTCTTTGGCTACTACAGCGACCAAACAAAACGCTATTGGCTCTTCACCTTTGTCGGCTACTTTCTCAACTTGATCGCAGTTCCTCTGCTCGCATTAGCTGGCAGCTGGCCGTTAGCTGCCTCTCTGATGATTCTCGAACGATTTGGCAAGGCGATCCGCACTCCCTCGCGCGATGCAATGCTTTCGTATGCAACGCAGACAACAGGACGAGGCTGGGGATTTGGCCTTCACGAAGCGATGGATCAAGTGGGAGCGATTCTCGGTCCGCTAATTGTCAGCGTGGTTCTCTACTTTAAAGGAACCTATGCCATTAGTTTTGCGATTCTCGGAATTCCTGCTATCTGTGCATTGTCGCTGCTTGCTGCAGCTAGACTCTGCTATCCAAGGCCGCAAGATTTGGAAGTCGAACAACAATCTCTCCACGAACCTTCCGGTTTTTCGAAAACCTATTGGATCTACATCATCGGCCTGTGCTGCGTGGCTGCAGGCTTTGTCGATTTTCCGTTGATTGCGTTTCATTTTGAAAAATCGGATGCGATCCCCGCTGTATGGATCCCCGTGTTCTTTTCAATTGCCATGGCAGCGGCTGGGCTCTCTGCGCTTTTCTTTGGCAAATTGTACGACACCCAAGGACTTTCCATCCTGGTTGTTACAACAGCGATCACTTGTCTCTTTGCACCCCTCGTCTTTAGCGATAACTTCTATCTTCCCTTATTGGGAATGATCCTCTGGGGAATGGGTGTTGGCGCTCAAGAATCGATCATGCGCGCTGCGGTTGCTTCCATTGTCAAAATGAGCAAACGGGGCACTGCCTATGGCATTCTCAACTCCTGCTTTGGCCTCTCCTGGTTCCTAGGGAGTGCTTTGATGGGCATTTTATACGACATTTCGATCCCTCTCCTCATCCTCTTCTCCGTCGGCAGTCAATTAGCAGCTATCCCTTTCTTCATTACCGCTAAACAATCCTCACAATAACTCCTGGAGCCAAAATGAAAATCGCTCTAGTCGGTGATGTGATGTTGGGGCGATTAGTCAACGATTCTCTCAAGCACACTCCACCCACACAGCCCTGGGGAAATACCATTGACCTTCTCCAACAAGCCGATCTGCGAATCTGCAACCTAGAATGCGTCCTCTCCGATATCGGCCGCCCCTGGTCGATGACGGAAAAAATCTTCCACTTTCGCAGCGACGAAAAAAATGTGGAATCGCTTCTGGCAGCAGGAATCAACATGGTTTCGCTCGCCAATAACCATGTTCTCGATTACGAATACGATGCGCTTTTGCGGATGCTCGATGTATTAAATGCCCACGGAATTACCTATGCTGGGGCCGGCAAGAATATCTCTGAAGCCGCAAAACCCGCCCTGTATCGTTCCAAAGGATACACCATCGGAATGATTGCTTTTACCGATAACGAACCCACTTGGGAGGCCTCTTCAGATAAACCTGGGGTCTATTACGTCCCTACAATAGTAAAAGATCCGCGCGCGCAAAAACTGTTTCAAACGATCAGGGAACTGAGAAAAGAGGTCGATCTCCTAATCATTTCGGCACATTGGGGTTCAAACTGGGGCTACGAGCCCCCACACGCTCATCCCCCCTTTGCCCATGCCCTCATCGAAGCCGGTGCAGACCTCATCTTTGGACACTCAGCCCACGTCTTCCGTGGGGTAGAAATTTATAAACAACGCCCGATCATCTATTCAGCTGGCGATTTTATCGACGATTATGCCGTCGATGAGATCGAAAGAAATGATGAGTCTTTTCTTTTCCTGTTGGAGTGGGAAAGAGAACACAACAGAATCCTCCATTTTTACCCAGCCTTCAACCACTCCATGCAAACGGACCTCGCAAACGCTCCGCTTTCCGGCGCCATCCTCTCAAAAATGGATCGGCTTTGCCAAACCCTCGGCACACCTATTACACGTTATCCCGATCATGCATCGGTAAGCATCCACTAAAAGGAGATTCATGGAGAAAATCATTCACGTTGAAGTGGGAGATGTTACCCTGGAAGGGATGCTCAAAATCCATGAGATTGACAAAGGGATTGTTTTATTTGCCCACGGCAGCGGCAGCAGCCGCCTGTCCCCACGCAATAATTTTGTTGCTACCGTGTTAAATGACAACGGCCTTGCAACACTCCTGATCGATTTACTCTCTGTCGAAGAAGACAAAACGTATCAAACGCGCTTCGACATTGAGCTTTTGACAAAACGGTTGACACGCGTCGTCCATTGGGTAGAAAGACACCCAGAAACAAAACACCTACCCATTTGTCTTTTTGGATCTAGCACGGGAGCGGCAGCCGCCTTGATGGTTGCAGCTGCCCTGGGACATAAAATCAAGGCCGTGGTATCAAGAGGCGGTCGACCAGACATGGCCATCAAAGCCCTACACCGCGTTGTCGCGCCCACTTTATTTCTCGTCGGAGGAAACGATTTTGGCGTCATAGAACTCAACGAACAAGCATTCGAAATGTTGAACTGCACGAAAAAATTAGAGATTATCCCACACGCAACCCACCTCTTTGAAGAACCTGGCTGTTTAGATGAGGTAGCA
>JABDCX010000035.1 GCA_013287915.1 Chlamydiota bacterium | reverse complement strand
CTTCAAGAACGGAGAAACTGTTCATCAAGAAAAAGTGCTTCTCCCTCTTGATCGCACGTTTGAATGGGAGCAGTATTTAACAGCAGACGGGCTTGTCTATATCCCAAACACGCGGCTTAAAACCGATTTTGGACTCGATTTACGCATACAAATCGTGCCGCGAACCACCGCACCGTTTGCAATTATCATTAGCCAAAAGGGCAATTCTACCGACTATCACTTTTCGATCCATTTAGATGATGCGAAAGAATTGTACGCTTGGCGATATACGCTCCCGCCACCGTGGCAACTCACCTCGCTGACAAAACCCTCTATTGCGTCTTATGACAAACCCATCGAAAAATCAGGGGCTTCAAAGGAAATTGCCAGTGCTCCAGATCAACCACAAAACCCGATTGACCAACCAACAGTCAATTTTCCAGCTTTGGACGCATTTGTCGAGAAAATGAAGCGCGATCCCATGCTGCTCGCACAATACGTCCACAATGAGATTGCGTTTGTTGAGCCCTTCTTATTTCAAGAAGATGGCATCTACATCGCACCTGGCATCCGCGCTAACCCCTACATCACATTTCTAGAAAAACAGGGAACGCCGTGGGAACAGTGCCAGTTGCTCGTCTATTTTCTACAAAAGGCGGGCTATGACGCCGTGTACGTCGAGGGTGGAACTTGCACCCTTCCTAAAGCCGTTGCGGAAAAACTGCTGTTTACTCAACACGAAGGATCAGATGATTTTTTGCTCAAGTACCCTTGGGTGCAATTCTACGACGGCACTCAGTGGATTTCCCTCTTTCCCTGGCTGAAGGAAATGCATGTAGAGGAAGGGTACAATCTCTATACTCTATTACCGGATGCCTATGCCAGCGCAGACCGATGGATCAACCAGTATCTCAAAAACGACCCACAAATTCTAAAGCATATCGGCAGCGACCAAAACGATACAGCAGGTGTTCTATTTGTGCGCTTTGTTCAGGACGAACTGAAGAAAAAAGGATTGTCGATCGACGATGTCGGAATACAACGCACTCAGCTGAAAAAACAGTTTACAAGCTGGTCAGAATTTCCACGCCCATCTACAACTGGCGAAACGCATATTTCAAGGTCGATCGAGGAAAATAATATTGCAAAGATTGAAGTTCGAACATCTTCTCTTTTAAATCCATCCTATTCAATGACCGTCACATTTATAACAACAGATCAAAATTTTAATGCGTTGTCCTTTAGGTTTTCCCCATTCGGTGCAACTGACCATTTTCTCTATTTATCAAATAGGGAACGCGATTTGGCCTTCATACCAGTGGGAATACAAGACGGGATCATTGCAGTAAAAATCACATATGAACTTCCAATCGGCTCACAGATCTATCACGTGTCTCAAACTCTAAATTTAGCAAAAGGAACGACTGCTGCTCTTTGTTTTAATTTTGGTTCTGCAAGTCCCAAAATCGCCTCCACATTCTATAACCAGCTGGTCAACGAAAATAATGAGCAAAAATGCTTACGCACGTTTCTTGCTTACATGGGCGCTAAATATTTCGAAAATTGCAACCATGCGCATCAGCAACTGGCTCGGCTCCACAAAATTTTACCGCATTTTGTTTTTGGCTGCGGGCTTGCAGAACTTTCTCCCGACATGTCAAAAGGGTCAATTACCGGAAACCCTGAGCTGCAATACCCGCACGTTGATATGGTAATACAAATTTTCTCAAGGAAATTCGATCCCGAAAGCACTCCTTCTGTCTGGCAAGAAAACACAAAAATTGCAGAATACCAGTTGGGCGCTTTATCCATCGTTGATGGATCAAGCAATGAACATCAAATTTTACGCGATTTCTTCAATGACCCTCATGCGATTTCAACGGTAAAACTCCTTCAACTCAACCATCAAGAACATCGAAAGAAAGGACTTTCCGGGACAGGGTTTTTAGAACTAGTCCCCTCGGTTTTTGAGTATGCTACCCAGCTCCCTGAATTTGCTCAAAAACTTTATTTTCCTCATCTCAAAGATATTCATTTAAGAAATGTCCAACAATTACCTTCCTCTCAGTGGAGTATGACTAGCCCCTACCTAACAGAAGGGCTGGGCAATTACAGTCATGCCTACATGGCCATAGGCCCTTCCATTAACGCAGAAGGCATCAGTCCAAATTTGGCTACATTGATTTTTAGCCAAAATAAATTTGCCTCTTTTATTTCTAACCACCACTTGGTAAAGAATGGGGGTTTTGGGTCGCGCTTACCTAATGAATTTAAATTGGACCGGGTCAAAGAGTGGCCTCTTGTGCAAAACCCAAACTATTTCCAGCAGAGCCAAGTATTTCCTTTGGGATCTTTACCCTTTGTTGTCGACACCACTAAGGTCAAACCCGATGTGCGGCAGGAGCATAAACAGCTAATTGATGTTATATCGGATCCCGTTGACGTTGTTACAGGCGCCTTTTACATTGATGAGGTCGATCTCGTCTTGCCAGGACCATTCCCGTTAGCCATCCGCCGCAATTACAATAGTCAAAATCCGCTTCAGGGACTTCTTGGATATGGGTGGAAGCTCAGTCTCAACCCCTCTTTGGTCGAAGAGGATCGCAAATTGTATGCCGCTGAAGAAGACGGCACCATGATTGCGTACCGTTATAATAAAGAGTCTGACAGGTGGGAAGTTTTTGCAGAGGATAATCCAGACCTGTGCAACTTAAAGCAAAACCCACTAAACAATACTGCTAACCCCTTCAATGCCTACATTAAAAACGATATCCTCTATCGCGACAATGGAACGCGATGCTTTTTCAAAGATGGTTTGCTTCAAAAAATTGTAAATGCAGCGGAAGACACCCTAACATTTTCCTATTCCCAAAAAGAGCGTTTAAAAAGGATTGAAAGTGCATACGGTTCTTTTTTTGAGTTCACTTACACTCCTAATGGCTTGATCAACGAAATTTATTCACAGGATGGCAGGCATATTACTTATGACTACAATCCCCAAGGCGATCTGTGGAGAGTCACGCTACCCAACGGCGCCCACATCGTTTATGAATACGATTCCCACCATCGCATTGAGCGGGAAACAAAACCGTGTGGGATGGTCCTTGAAAACACTTATGAAAATGGAAAAGTAAAAGAGCAGCGCACTCCCATGGGCCCGGGGCAACAAATGGCCACGACAGCCACCTTTGATTACCAAAAAGGGGTTACAATCGTTGCGGACGGCGAGGGGGGCACAACAACCTATTTCATCCGCGAAAACCGGATCTATAAGGCCATCGATCCAGAGGGGTACCAAATCCTGCATGCCTGGTTTGTGGACGACAAATCGTGGTTCGATCCCGAAACAGAGAAAATTGTACCCTGGGATCAGCCAGGAGGCTATCAAAAGAGTTTGAAAGCGACAACGGATAAGCGCGGTTTAACAACGTCCTATCTGTACGATCAGAAGGGGAATCCAAAAGAGATTGTGATTTCCGGCAACGACCTGACAGGCGACTTCCAAACGCATACTTCAACAACCTTCCAGTTCAATGAAAAGAGTCAGTGCAGAGGATCCATCCATCTGGATCAGGAAATCAAGATCACCTATGACGAACGCTTTCCATACCTTCCGAAGCGCACAGAAAAATATGTGGAAAACACACTTATTTCGTACAAGAACCTCACATACAATGAATCAGGTCAGATCATCAAAGAAGATTATTCGGGATCGATCATTGAATGGACGTATGACTCAAAATGTGGACTTCCCTCAAAGAAGACTGAGATCACCAACACAAACGATCCCGCTGTCGTAACCACATATGCCTACAACAAACAAGGCCAATGTATAGAAATGATAACGGAAGATGCGATCCAACAGAACGACTATGATATTGTTGGGAATAAATACCGCTCTCATGTCTATGCACCAGATGGAACGCTTCTCTCAGTGACTTATTGGAAATACGACCTCAGCAACCGTCCCATTTGGATGCAAGGAGCAAACGCTGAAAATGCGATTCGATTTGAATATTTTCCCTCAGGCGAGCTCAAAGCGATAAGTCAAGAGCTTGGGCCAGAAAATGGAATCGCATACACGATTTACGACTACGATACCCGGGGATTCCTAACACAAGAAGTCGATCCGCGCGGCAACTGCACCGCCTACGCATACGACGCCATTGGAAGGGTGAAAGTCAAAACTATTGACAACCTCTCTATACATTACACCTATGAGCCAGGCGATCTTATTGAGTCGACCACCTCACCTCGCGGTTTTAAAACCGCGCGCGCCTACACGACAACTGGATTATTAAAGGAGGAGTTGTTCCCAGACAGCACCACGAGCTCATGTGTTTATGACTTATTCGCAAGACCCATTAGGCAAACCAAAAACGGACGCGCTCAACAAATTCAGTACGACGACGTCAACCGCAAAATTGTCAGAATAGACTTAGAGGATGGAGCGATCGAAGTGGAAGAGTTTGATGTAAAAGGCAACTCCGTTCGCTTTACCGATGCTGCCGGATATGTTTGGAAAAAAACATACGATGCTTTGGGACGTCTTACGAGTGAAACAAATCCAAATGATGAGCAAACCACATGGAGCTATCAAGGCAATCGCGTGATTTGCACAACGGCGAGTGGAGAACGGACGGTCAGCTCCTCTGCAGGGGGAAAAATTGTTACCACTGAAGTATTTAGCGCGACCGGAACGCTCCTCTCCGCAAGCAAATTGGCTTTTGATCCCGTACACCAAATTGAAACCGTGACAGAGGGAGATGTCACTACAATTACACAAAAAAATGCTCTTGGATTGACGACACATGTCCAAAAAGGAAATATAAAACTCTCCTATACCTATGACAACTGTGGCAATTGTGTTGCAATCACAGACGGCGAGGGAAGAACCACTCAACAAGAGTTTGATGCTTCCAATCACCTCATTCGAAAAATTCTTCCCGACGGAAGCCAGCTGACTTATACCTATGATCCCGATTCTAACTTATCGGAATGTCTGTTGCCAAATAAAGCCGTTTGGAATGCTACCTACGACCCCATGGGGCGCAAGCTCGCTGAAGAACTCTGTGCCCAAGGAAAAACCAGCGAGCGGTGGGAGTACAGCTATGAGAATGGTCAATTGGCCACGATGAAAGACCCCATGAAGCGCATCCACACCTATGTGTACGATGACTCTAGAATGCTCGAGGAGGAAAACGTTGAAGGGTGGAAGCGCAAGTACGCTTACGACCCCCGTGGGCTGATAGCAGCGGTGGACCAATGGAAAACCCTGCCGGATGGACGCAAAACTGACCATTCTCACATCGAAAGGCGGTATGATGGATCGGGCCGCGTCATTTCTGAGTTGATCGATCTCAATGGCAAACGTCTTTCTCTAGCAACTCAACGTTGGATGCTTTCAAAAAGAACTCTGCGAATTGGGAGCCATACCCGCAAATTTTTCTATGAAGGACAAAAGTTATCGCGCATCTTAGCCGCTCCACTGGATCTCAACTACACCTATGCCTTGAATGGTTCGCTTCAACAGAAAACAACTCCTGTCAGCAAGACTACATGGCACTATAACCCAGCTGGACTTCCCGAAGCAATTTCAACAAACCATTCAAGTTCCTCAACTGAGCAATCGATCACCTGGGATCTTTCAGGAAAAATGAGAAGTTTCGACCTAAATGACCAAATGCAAAAGTACAGCTATACTCCCCATGGCTATCTTGCTTCGGTTAATCAAGACACCTACACTTTTGATTTCGATGGTCGTGGGATCGGCAACCTGACAGAATCACCCTTGTGGCGCGTTCCTGACAACGGAATTGATCCTTTTGGAAAGACCATTGCCGAAATCAGGTCTGAAAAACAGTTCCCCATTCATTACGATGAAATGGGGCAAGTGATTACGCATCAAAGCCAGGTCTTAGAGTGGAATCCGTGGGGACAACTGGTTAAAGTCACTCACCCTTCTTACGTTTGGGAAGCCACCTACGATGCTTTTGGAAGGCGCCTGCAAACCCGCTACACCCCCTCTTGGGGCTCTACCCTGACTACAACGTCCATCTACGATCCTGAAGAGGAGTTTCAAGAAATTGGCATTAACCTTAATGGCAAGACCTATTGGAAAATCTACGGGCCCGAAACATGCGATGCCGTGATGGATGACACAGAAGTCATCTACCTTTCCTACAATGCGCTCGGCCATTTATCAGAGCTGATCACCCGTGAAGAAACGCTCTCCGTCCCCTCAACCCTTTCCCCTTATGGTCCCTTCCAAGGCACGCCTTTCACAACACCCGACCTCCACAGCCTTGCCACCGCTTTAACATGGCACAGCAAAGCCCCCGACCCCACCGGCTTCATCTGGATGGGCGCTAGGTATTACGATCCAAGCAGCTCCAAGTTCCTCAGCCCCGACCCGATCGGCTACCCCCTCCAAATCAACCTCTACGCCTACGCCAATAACGACCCCATCAACTTCTTCGATCCCGATGGCCGCTTTGCCTCGTCCCTTTACTACTCAGCTTCTTCAGCTATTAATAGAGCAGCCTTCTTTAATTTTCCTGTTGGACCACAACAAGCCGTTTTTAATCAAGCCGCCGCATATCTTGCAGATAACGGCATGACTCGTTCGGGCCCTTACGAGGTAGGCTCTTTCGATTTGCTTCGTGGTGGAATCGGTTTTACAAATGGGATAAACAACACATTCGACGAGGCAAAGAGAAACGCCATGCTGCTCAGTGGATATGCAGAAGGTGCCAAAATACAAGGCGTTTACAATAACTCAAATACTTTACCTGGGGATTTATTAGAATGTGTAGCTGGTTTCATGGGATATCACACACCACCCGTCCAGCATATGAAGTCAAATTGGAACGATTGGATGGCAAAAAGCGGACCTGAGGATAAATATTTACAACCTTGTCATAGCGGTGGTGCGATCCACGTCAAAAATGCGCTGCTAGGTTCTCCCCAATCAGTTCGCCAACGCATTATCGTGCTAGCAATAGCCCCTGCTGTTGTTATTCCTAAACGTTTGTGCTATGATTCCTATAACTATATGAGTGACAGAGATTTTGTGACACGACTCGATGTGGGAGCAATCCAGCACCGCAACGAACTAATAATTTTGAAATCTCACCCAAATGCAAATTTTTGGGACCACGAATTCTCAAGCCCCACTTTTTCAGGTATACTGCGGTACCATATAAATGAGTACATCAAAGAATACGGAGGTAAATAGTGAAGAATTATTGCACGACATTTGTGGCAATTAGTGCCCTGATTCTTGTTTTAGGGTGTTCCTCCCTTGGATATTCCATCCCTCACTACGAAACATTAGCCGACAAACTTACAAGGAAGACAGCTAAAAAATTGGAAGCGCAGACAGGTCTTTATTTAATAGGAACTGGCGGGCAAATGATGGACGATATCCAAAAAATGATGATGGGATTTGCTTTCTATCAAGTAATAGATATTGAAATTGCAAGGTCGCTTCTAGTTAAATCGGTTGAGGAATATTTATCAGATATCAATTCTAATGAGGAGATTAGACCTTATTTGCACAACTATCCCTTCTCTGCTGAGAATATAGAAATTGTGATTTATTTTCACAGTCCAGATGGTTCTGACGTTCCGCCCGGCAAAATCAGTATCGCAGCAGCGAATAAAGGAAAAGTGTCTTATTACATTGATTATCCTGAAAAACACACAATAAAACCTATCCACGAAGAGAATTATCAAGATGCCTTAAGAACCGTCTCTTTGAACGCTCTCTAAGGCCATTGTAAGCAAAAGCGGATAAATGACCCCTTCAATCTTCGACTGTTGTTACTGGATGGGATTGTATTCTTGTTGTCTAGTGGGACAGAAAAAAGTTTTTGCTACGCAATAAGTGGCTAAACTGAGCACTACAGCTCCTCCAACACAAAATACCAAACCGCATCTAAGTGTGGACCTCCTACAATCGGAATCGTTGCAAGAATAGTAATCAGGATCTTCTGAACTTTGCTCACCAAAACGTGTGCATACTTTAGGGCCCATCGAGGCAAGAAATAACGAAGTAATAAGCCAACTTGTTCCTGCAATAACGGCTGCAGTTTTTGGTTTTGGTATATCGCTAGGTAAAGCCCATCCCCGTTGCTGTGGATCTGTCTGAAGGTCGACGTTCATAATCACTTCGTGTTATTAGCTTTTTTGCAGCATCATCATGTCGTACATGCGCTTGAAGCCGGGACAGATGCGGAGGAGCTCGTCGCGGGGGCCTTCGGCGACCTTTTGGCCGTTTTCGAGGTAGATGATCTTGTCGACGTACTCGATTGTGGAGAGGCGGTGGGCGATGATCACCTGGGTGACGGAGCCGTGTAGGTCTTTGACTGCGGACTTGATGTAATGCTCGCTGATGGCATCTAGGGCAGAGGTTGCTTCGTCTAGAATCAGAATGGGGGCGTTTTTGACAAGCGCGCGGGCGATAGCAAGGCGCTGCTGCTGGCCGCCAGAGAGATTCTTTCCTCCTTCATCGATTTCAGTCTGGTACCCTTGAGGGAGCTTCTGAATGAACTCGTCGGCATGGGCGCGTGTCGCGGCCTTGACGATCTGTTCTTGGGAAAAGCCCTTGCCATAGCTGATATTGGCGGCAACGGTATCGATAAAAAGAAAAGGGCGTTGAGGAACAAAGGAGATCGCTTCGCGGATCGATTTTTGGGTGTAGGAGTGGATTGGCTTGCCATCGAATAGGATCTCTCCCCCTTGGATATCGTAGAGACGGGGCAAGAGCTGCGCGATCGTGGATTTGCCAGCTCCGGTGGGGCCGACAAGAGCGACCGACTCCCCTTTCTTAATGGTAAAAGACAAATCCTTGAGCACCCACTCGTCTAGGTAACGGAAGGAGACGTTTTTAAATTCGATGGAGTGTTGCAGGCTGGCAAAAGAGTGCGATCCGGGTGCATCGGCCATATCGGACTTCATATCCAAGACTTCAAACATGCGCTCAGCGGCGGTGATTCCTCTTTGAATGTGGCTGTTTTCTTCTGCAAATTTTTTCACGGGCTCATAAAAGAGATAGAGCATGCCGCAATAGACGAGCACCTCAGAGACGCCTAAATGGATGACATAAAGGCCATACAGAAGGGCTGTGGCCAAAAACAGCATGGCAATCGTGTGAACAACCGGGCGTGAAGAGAGATCGTACCTGGCACTTTTGACTTCCAACGCTGCCATCTTGTCATTTCTCTCTTTGTACTTTTCCAAAGAGAAATCCTCCATCGCGAATACTTTGACGGTCTGGATACCGCCCAAAAAGTCTAATAGAACAGATGTGAATGTTTCTTGGTTGCGCTGAATCTGGCGCGAAATGCGTCTGACACGGTTTGCGATAAACACAATGGGGAAAATGATGCAGGGAAACCCAAGGAAGATGAGCAAAGATAGCTGCCACGAGGTCAAAAAGCAAAAGGTGAGCGTCGTGAGCACCGTGAAGGGGGTCTGCAAATAATTGACGAGACAGGCATTGAGAGCTTCAGCAATCAAAGCGGCATCTCCTACAACGCGTGAGGAAATGCTCCCCATGTTATAGTGCTGATAAAAGGTCATTGGGAGCGATTGGATGTGCTCAAAATAGCGCTGACGCAAATCGGCGCTCACTCGAATGGCTAGCAAGCGGGTTGAAAACCTGTGTGTGAATAGAACAACCGCTTTGAAGAGAGCAACAAAGAAGATCAACAGGGCTAGGTGAGTCAAGTGATCGTCGATGGAGATGCGGGCGTTGATCCAATCGGTCACGCGGTTTAAGAGACCATGTTCTGTTGGGGGCATGCTCTTCTGAGTGATGATCCCGATTGTCAAAATTTCGGTCTGATTCGCTATGGTGAGCAAGCACATGGCCAGAACGATCAATACGACGAGCCACCGATGGACGGGCGATTTAAAGGCAATCGAGAGCAGGCGCTTCATGATTTGCGTTCCGAGTAAGCACCCATTTTGCGGAATTTGTGATACCGCTGTTCGAGAAGAATTTCGAGAGGAACATTTTTCAAGATTCGGGCTTGTTCAATGATGAACGTTTTTACGTTGTCAATTGCTTGTTGAGGCTGATGGTGGGCGCCCCCAAGAGGCTCATTGATGATCGCATCGATGATGCCGATCTCAAACACATCGTCAGAGTTGAGCTTGAGCATCTGCGCAGCATCGACGTTTTTAGCGGAATCTTTCCATAAGATTGAGGCACACCCTTCGGGGGAGATCACAGAATAATAGGAATGTTCTAACATGGCGACGACATCGCCGACTCCCATGCCTAAAGCACCTCCTGAACACCCTTCTCCGATAATCACAACAATGATGGGGGTTTTTAAGGCAGACATTTCACGTAAATTCATCGCAATCGCCCACCCTTGCCCTCTTTCTTCGGCTTCCAAAATGGGGTTTGCACCGGCGGTGTCTAACAAGGAGATAACGGGCAATTGAAACTTTTCGGCAAGCTTCATGAGACGGAGCGCTTTGCGAAACCCTTCGGGGTTAAGCATCCCAAAATTGCGGTAGATGCGGCTTTCGGTGTCATTCCCCTTTTCTTGTCCAATGATCACGCATTTGAGATCGCCGATTGTGGCTAAGCCCCCAATCACGGCGTGGTCATCGCTAAAGCTGCGATCGCCGCAAAGCTCATGAAACGAGGAACACAGTCCTTTGATGTAATCGCTCGTATGGGGTCTAGAGGAGTGTCGGCATATTTGAACCCGTTGCCAGGGAGTCAATTCGGAGTAGACTTGTTCTTTGAGCTTTTCAAGCTTTTGTTCGAGCTTTTTAATCTCGGACAAAAATAGGGGGCTACCTTGATTTTGCTTTTTCAAGTGTTCAATCGTTTTCAGATACTCTTGAATTGGCTTTTCGTGTTGTAAGAATTCCAATCTTTCCCCCTAATTCTCGGCAATTTGTGCGTCAAAATAATCCTTTACGATTTCAATTTCAGCAGAACGTAAAGTGATGATCGCATACAATTCTTCGATGTCGGCCGTGCTTAAACGAACACCGCCATCGCTTTCGTATTTTCCAAGCAAATCATTCTTCTCGACCAGCTCGCCGCTTGGCCCCAGGATCCAAGGAACGCCATGGATGCCAAACCCTGCAGGAGATGCCGTACAGCCGCTTATTTCTTTGCAAAAAGGGATCCAACGCGTTCCAAAGACGGTGATCATCTCGGCACGCTTTCCGTTGTAGGTCCCCATGACTTTGGGCTTGTAAACCGCGGTTTTAGAACCGAGCTGATATTTGCCATATGGTGTAAGCAAACCTGATGGAGAGGTGTTGTCGACGCGACCAAGCCCTACTGGATAGGTTTTGATCAGGACGTGCTGGTTGGTATCCTGATTGATGTAAAAGAGCCACATTTTGCTTCTAGTGGTATCGACAAGGAGATAGAAGCTGAAATTGACAGCGGGATTGTACACATTAAAGCGATCGCCATCGGCAACATCCTGTTTTGTATAGTCGGGCTTCCCATTGCGTCCGCGCGCAATGAAGTGGCGCGATGTGCGGTAGTGATTGGCATAATCGGAAAGCCACGCTGGCCGCCCCTTTTGCCACGGCACACGGCTTTTGTACACAATGGTCTCGACGATCGGCAACCGGGGTTCGCGTTTGTTGAATAGCTCTTTGGTCCGATCGACATCGGCTGGAGGTTCCCTTCCCGATCCACTTAAACCAGGGATGGTCGGCTGGAGGATTGGTTTGGGATTCGCAACGACGAGGGCTTTGGTCTCTTGTGAAGGGGAAATTTCTGTGCGCGTCGCAACCGAAGTGGCTTCAGCTGGTTCGTCGGAGCCTTGCTTAAAAAATGCTGCAACTGCAATGGCAAAAAACAGCACCGTCGAAACTATCGCCAATATCTTTGGAAAAGACATCGATCATCTCCCCTTTACGTTATCTCCCCTTACGTGAAGGAGAAATAGATAATTATAGCGTTAAATCCATAAAAATCAAAGGAAAAAGCTGACATTGAGGAGGTTTGCTTTCCTAAAAAATTCTATCAATGCTGTGTCTAATTTTCTACTGCGTACGGGCCAGTACACGCTCTTTCGGATCGCGCTTGGCAAGTAGCTTTGTCGGAAACTCAATACGGCTTCTCATCTTCTTACCGGGAGTAAATTTAACAGCATTTCGAGCCGGAATCACAATGGGTTCAGCCGCTCTTTTAGGATTGCGTCCAATTTTTTGTTTACGTTCAACGACCTCAAACACCCCAAAATCGCGAAACTCAAGACGTCCGCCGCCTGACAAGCAATCCGTCATCTTATCAAGAAATGCTTGAATAACATGCCGCACGTCATTTGCATGAATGCCCTTCTCTGCCGAGATCGAATGGATGAGTCTCTTTTTGGTCATAGTACTACCTTTTTTCGCCAGTGCTGCCATAAGCTTTCACTCCTTCATGATTAATAGGTAAAGAGAAGACTCACGTCCTCTCAAATATTTTCAACCGCACATCGGTCGGCTGCATCTATGATAATTATTCAAGATTTCAATTCAATATTTTTCTTCACACCCTCAAGGATTTATGACCTTCAAGATCACCTTATGCTTTTTCCCAGCCGCGAGCAGAAGCATCTTCCCTTCGATCAAATCACTCTGTGCGATGGCATAATTTTCATCGGTAATTTTTTGATTATTCAAATAGACGCCTCCATTTTTCACGAGGCGTCGCGCTTCCCCTTTGCTCGCTTGCATCTCGAGCTGCACGAGCAGGTCGATCACTTTTGCTCCAGACACGCTTGCCATCGGAAGATCTTTGTGAGACATGTCGCGCGCAATACTTTCTAAAATTGCAGCGTCTAAGACAGTGTCTGAACCAGGCGCTGCCCCTTTGGTAACTTTAAGAGCAGTTTCTAACCCTTCTGGCCCGTGGATCAAGCGGGTTACCTCTTCAGCCAGGCGCCGCTGCGCGGTGTTCGGCTGATAATCGGGACGCGCCATCGCCGCTTCGAATTGCCGAATTTCAGCCATATCCATAAATGTCAGCAGCTTCATCAACTTGATTACATCGGCATCGGTTACGCGGATAAAATATTGGTAAAATTCGTAAGGAGAACATTTTTCAGGAGCAAGCCAAATCGTCCCTTGCTCCGATTTGCCAAACTTCTGCCCGTCACTGCGCGTCAAGAGCGGGAAGGTGATCCCATAAGCGGACTTGCCTAAGACCTTCCGGATCAAGTCGGTGCCCGCTGTGATATTCCCCCATTGATCGCTTCCGCCGAGCTGAACCGTGACGCCCAGTTCTCGAAACAGATGTAAAAAATCGTATCCTTGGAGCAGCTGGTAACTGAATTCGGTAAAGCTCATCCCCTCTTCGCTATTGATGCGGAGCTTCACAGATTCTTTTGCCAACATCGGGCCAATTCGGAAATATTTGCCCACATCGCGCAAAAAATCGACAAAGGTAAAGTGTCTAAACCAGTCGAGATTGTTTAAAATCAGAGGGCGGTTTTGGGAATCGCCCGAAACGAGGACTGTTTCGAGATTTTTCCGAATCCCTACCAGGTTCTTGGCGATGACCATTTCATCGAGGAGCTGCCGTTCGACAGCCTTTCCAGAAGGGTCGCCGATCATCCCCGTAGCACCCCCTACAATGGCAACAGGGGTATGCCCACACCTCTGAAACCACGCTAGACCCATGATCGGGACTAAACTCCCCACGTGGAGGCTATCGGCAGTTGGATCAAAGCCACAGTAGACCTTAGCTGGTTTTTCTAGAAGGGTGCGCAATTCTGGGTGAGTGACGTCCTCGACGAACCCTCTCTCTTCCAAAATGTCAAACACGTTTTTCACGACCATTCCTGGGGTATATTGGTGAGATTCTCGTCTTTTAAGCAATTTTCTGTCAATGGCGGGCCAGAGAGCCTTTCCCTCTGATTAAAGAAATTAATAAAATCCTAACACACGCTTAATTTTAAATAAATATGTTTACACTATAATAGAACTATAAAAACAATAAAAACCAAGCAAAAAGGAGCTTAAATGTTAACAGCCTTGATACCAAATAACCCCATGCAGAGCCTTAAAGATCAGGTTTCTTCCACATTTGGTTTTGGAACAGCTCAAGGGAGTCAGAACATCGGCAGAAAATTCGCTTTTGTCGCGGTGGGAGCAGTTGCTGTCCTCGCCGTCAGCAGCTTCGTCGTCACGGCAATTAAGCTCACCGTAGTGGCAGCAATCATCGCCGCTGCAGCCTCGGAAAAGCGGAACAAGCTCCTGCCCCCTCTTTTGGTCCTAGGCGCAGCCGCTTACCTGCTCACCCCACTCAACCTTCTGCTCCTCACAGCTG
>JABDCX010000034.1 GCA_013287915.1 Chlamydiota bacterium | reverse complement strand
TTCTAACAAGATGGGGCGTTGTCCGACCGCGCTGACCCCCTCCTCCTGCTTGGACTAAATCTATTGAGAATTGGAGATTGTGCGGCCAACATCAATGCTTCATGCCTCTCATTTAATAACCCCAAATCATTTACCTCCGGGCTTTTTGAGTACATGTTCTCGCGCAAAGAATCGTGCAACCTCCCCGCTTACGATTTCACCTACCGTTTCTTAATGACGCAAGAAGACATCCAAATCAATGCCAGCCCCTCTGTCGTAGCCATTAACCAAACACCGGCTACGATTGCTATCGTCGAGGAAATTTCGATTAACACAGGTATTTACAACGTCAACACCGTGGGCGGCGTCACGCAAGAAAAAGCATTTACGCGTGCTCAGTACGGGATCACCTTGGAAATGACACCCACAATCCACATCACCGAAGACGGAGAAAGCCCCTCTGACGAGCCGAACTACGTCACACTCGATACCGACATCACTTTTGATACCCGCGCTGGAGGCGCTGCCCCGGACCGTCCTGACGTCGTCCGTAGACACATCACAAACAAAGTGAATATCCCCGATGGACAAACGATCATCCTAGGCGGCTTGCGCCGCAAAGTGACTGATGACTTTAAAGAAGCAATCCCCTTTATTGGAGAGCTCCCTGCGCTCGGCAAGTTTTTTAGCATGAGAGAACTCTCCGATAATGAAACGGAGATGTTCATTTTCCTAACTCCAACGATCATTGCCAATCCGCTTGAGGATTTTGAACGGATCAAGTGCGACGAGATGAAAAGACGCCCAGGCGATATCCCAGAGTTCGTCTGTGGACTCGTTGCTGCGCGCGAATGGGAAAAGAACCGACTTCTTGCAAACTCGATGGTGATCTTGCTTGGACCAGAACCTGATCGGTGTCACACTCCCGGCTATTTTAGACCCTCGACATGTGGGTTTCAATACCGCGGCATAGAGATTTTTGGAGATTGCTTCCCCTCTTGCGGTGAGTACGATGGAAGATAAAAAAAAAGACAAACAGCACACGGGCAAAAGCCACAAACTGTCTCAGGAGCTTTCTAAACAAGGGTTCCTCACGACAGAAGAGATGAACCGCTCCCTCGCAGTCGAATTTGGCCTTCCCATTTACGAAGAAATTTCTCCGCTAAAGGTACCAAGAGAACAGCTCAAGAAAATCCCTTACAGCTTTGCAAAAAGGCATATCGTCCTTCCCATCAAAATGGAAGACAATGTCGTCATTGTTGCGATTTCAGACCCACTCCATCTAGAGCCGCTCCAAGAACTGCGCCATATGCTCAACGCAGCGATCAAAGCCGTCTATACGCCCAAGGACATCATCCTCACTGCGATTAACGATCTCTACAATCGAGAGCATGGCGCTGCTTCTGAACTCATTGCCCACCTCAAAGGGGAAGATGAGAGAGGCGAGGGAGAGGTGGAGGTGTACGACCTTCTCGATGACAGCTCCCACCAAGCCCCAATCGTCAAACTACTCAACCTCATTCTGACAGAAGCGATCCAACAAGGTGCTTCCGATATCCATTTTGAACCCTATGAAGAGCACTTAAGAGTGCGCTATAGAATCGACGGTATTCTGCAAGACCGCCACTCGCCCGCACAAGAGTTCCAGGCACAACTGTTGACCCGTATCAAAGTGATGGCAAAATTAGATATCGCCGAGCATCGACTACCGCAAGACGGGCGGATTAAGCTGAAAATGGGACGTCGTGAGATCGACTTCCGCGTAAGTACCATCCCCGTTGCAGGCGGAGAGCGGATTGTTTTGCGTATTCTCGATAAGGGGAACGTCATCTTAGGGCTCGATAAACTGGGGATGCTACCACCCATGCTCAAAGAATTTATCAAATTGATCTCATTGCCAGAAGGGATCGTCTTAGTCACCGGTCCTACGGGAAGTGGTAAAACGACAACTCTCTACAGCGCGATCTGCCATATCTATAGCAATGAAACAAACATCATGACGATCGAAGATCCCGTTGAATATAACCTCAAAGGGATTGCGCAGATCGGCGTGCAACCGAAAATTAAACTCACATTTGCAGCAGGCTTGCGCCACATCTTGCGCCAAGACCCCGACATCATCATGATTGGGGAGATCCGCGATGGGGAAACAGCCGAAATTTCGATCCAAGCATCTTTGACAGGCCATCTTGTGTTAAGCACACTTCACACAAACGACGCTCCCTCTGCGATCACACGCCTCGTTGACATGGGCGTCGAGCCCTACCTTCTCTCATCTACGATCGTAGGAGTGCTCGCTCAGCGCCTCTTGAGACGCATTTGCCCAAACTGTAAGGAACCGCATCACCCCTCTGAAGAGGAACTCACCAGTTTAGGCATCGACAAAGAAAAAGCCAAAAAAATGACTTTCTACCACGGCGTCGGGTGCCCTTCCTGTTTTGGAACAGGATACAAAGGACGCCACGGCGTCTATGAACTTATGCCGATCAACAACGCGCTTCGCAAACAGATCGTTGCAAGCCCAGATGCCGTTGAGCTACGAAAGATCGCGCTCGACAGTGGGATGGTCTCGCTCCTAACCCATGGCGCTCACCTCGTCGCCGATGGGATCACCACTGTTGCGGAAGTCTTACGCGTCTCCCGCGGCGTAGGAGAGTGAAGAAAAACGCAGAGGCGGGGAGTCGGAGAGACGCAGAGAAAACCGGTTGCTCGCACTCTCTGCGTCTCTCTGTCTCCCCGCCTCTGCGTTGTAATTATCTTGCCTATCTTGCCGCTTGCGATTCTGCCCATCCTGTTTTTTTTAACCCTGCACACCCCTAAACCCCTGATTGCGGCTAAAGCCAAAAATAGGTAGCATTGAGGAAAACCGTTATAAATCCTGTCTAGGAGCCAACTCGAGTTTCCACTATGCCCTTGTATAATTACCACGCGTACGATGCCAAAGGGAAATCGAAAAAGGGCTACATCGAAGCTCAAACGGAGAATGAAGCGAAAGAGCGGCTACGTGAGATGGGCATCATGGTTTCGAGCCTCACTGCCAAAACAGTGGGTGGCTCACGGCAAAACCTCAATGCCACTGCTCTTTACACCTTCACGCTGCAGCTCTATCAACTCGTCAGTGCCACCGTTCCTCTTTACGAAAGCTTGGTCACGATCGAAAAGCAAGCCAGACACGAACCGTACCACCGGATCATCCTGGGGCTTTGCGAGCAAATCAAAGCGGGTAACACGCTCTCCCAAGCGATGAGTTCTTATCCCAATAGCTTTGACACCCTGTATTGTTCGATGATCCATGCGGGAGAAACCGTGGGCGCTCTTGAAACGGTGCTGGACAAGTTGTGCCAGCAACTTTCCCACCAAATCAAAATCCGGGGCGATCTGATCACGGCTCTTGTTTATCCAGGCATCTTAGCCACCTTTTCTCTCGTCATCATCACGCTGTTGCTCGGTTTTGTGGTCCCTTCCATCGAAGAAATTTTTTCCGGACGGCAACTCAACTGGTTTACAGAATTCGTCCTTTCGCTTAGCCACTTCTTCCGCGACTATTGGTGGGTCTATATTCCCCTATTCGTCCTGACGATCTGTTATATCGTCTACTTTTTCCGCCAACCGAAGGGAAGGCTCTGGATTGAAAAAACTTCCCTTAAAATTCCGATCCTCCGCACGACTGCGATCGAAGCGGCGATCACCCGCTTCAGCCGCACAATGGCCACGTTGCTACAGGGTGGGCTCCCGTTGATTGAAGCGTTGCGCATCGCACGCGCTGTGATGCGCAATGTCGTCCTTTCCGATGAAGTTCAAAAAGCAGAAGCAAGAATTATCGAAGGAAGTTCGCTAGGCAAAGAACTCAGCCGTTCCAAATGGTTCCCCTCGATGGTCACTCAGATGTTGATCGTCGGAGAAGAGTCGGGAAGCACGACAGCCATGTTCAACAAGATTGCAGATATTTACGAACTTGAGTTAGAAAAGACCCTGAGCCGCACGATGTCGCTCATACAGCCCGTCATTTTGATCTTTATGGGAGTGATCATCGGATCTGTTCTCTTGGCCATACTATTACCGCTGACCGATGTCAGCTCATTATCTACAACTTAAAATAAGGATTTAAAACATGCAACTACGCGCTGCCAAAATCAAAAAACGGGAAATCACCCTGATCGAAATCATGATCGTGATGTTCTTGATCGCGCTGATCACGGGTGTAATCGCTTACAATTACCGCGGCACCCTTGAAGAGGGAAAAGCATTTAAAACCAAAGCCGCCATCGAAAAAATCGAAACCATTTTAAGTCTTGAAATTGCAAATAGTCCCGAGAAAAAAGAGAACATCAGCACGGAATGGAAAAGCACTATCGAAAAATCTCCGCTTGTCCACGATCCAAAGGCTCTTACAAAAGATGGATGGGGAGAGGAGTATCAAGTGAGCGTCGATCCTGGGTCCGACAACATTGTCGTCACCTCGAAGAAGTTCGACGAATACAAAAAATCACACCAATCGCTCTTCAAAAACTGACGTGAGAATAAAACAGCGGTGCCTCACCCTCCTCGAAGTGATGATTGTCATTATGATCCTCGTGACTGTCTTAGGGGTGATTGGTCTGAGCGTCAACAAAGCCCTCGTCGACCAGAAATTCCGCACGGAATTGAGCACGCTCGTCGATCAGCTGCGCCTGGCGCAAAACCTGATGTTGATCCTCGGTACCGACATCCATGTCAAATTTAAGGTATTACCCGAAAATAAAGGGACCGAATATTGGATTGAAACAGAGACAGAGCTTCCCAAATCGATCTCCAAAGAAATCCTTCAGAAGCACCACCAGTTAAGAACCATCAAAGGGTTATTCTTCGTAGACTTGGTTAAACATTCAGCAAAAAAAGGGCAACTTGACCTCCTCTTTTTATCTCACGGCAACGTCATGAGTAAAGGGATGATGCGCTTAGCTACCACTGATCAAGATCACCCGCCTCCCAATGTGCTGCAAGCGTATATTCCCCTTGTTGGGTACCCGCACCCGATCTCGAGTTATTTTGATCTCAAACAGGCTGAAAAGGAGTATAAAGGGGAAGAGGATGAAAAAATCGATCACGCTCTTATCCTAGACACCTACAAGCATCGAGAAGAATCGAGAAACGTGTCTGTCCCACTCAAGGTCCATGCTACAAAACCCCTTCCAGATACTTTTAAATGATTATTAGAAAAACAAAAAAACGGAACAACCTCCTCTTAGAAGTGCTCATCGCATTTGCGATCGTCGTCTTGTGCATTCTGCCGCTCCTCTACCCCCACGTCGGCGTCATCCGCTCGCAGCAAGAGATGATCACAGCGGTGCAGCTCGACCATTTCGTCTCTCTCCACTATGCAAACACATTAGAGAAGCTATACCTGAATGAAATCCCCTGGGAGACTCTCCATAGCGATAAACCGATTCCGATCGACAAAGAGATGATCAAAAAGCTCGGCATTAAAGAAGCAATTCCCTACAAAGGAACCTACCACTTCATCGACGTGAAGCATAAGCCGAAAAAATTGGAACCCGACACAAAGGCGCTCTACCTGTTCAAAATCAGCTACGAGTTTCAGCCAATTCGGAATAATAAGGGTGAAAAAGAAAAAAAATACAACTACCAATTTGTGCTCCAAAAAAACTCTCACTAGTGACCTATGAGCCAATGCATACGCCGAACATTCACCCTGCTCGAGATGATTATCGCGATGGCTCTTGCCATGATCCTGCTCACCACGCTGATGTACTTTTATCGCGACATCGCCAAAATGGGGCAAAAAGCCGAAGCCTTAAGCGATTCTTACTTTTATTGGCAATATGCCGGGAGCCGCTTGGCCGATATCCTCCCCACAGCGGTTGGAGAGTCGAGCAAACAAGAGCACGACTTTCTCTTTTATACCATTGACGACAGCCCGCTCACGAAACCTGGCTCACCAAGCTTAGTGTTCATTTTCGACAATGGAGTGAGCCTGGACAAACTCTTCTCCAACCACGTTTTGGGCCGTCTATTTGTCGATTACCACAACCGCTTAGTCTTGATGTACGGTCCGACGCTCAAGCGTTGGGATGTGGACAAAAAGGGTCTTCCCCCGATGAAAAAGGAGATCTTAAAGGAAAACGTCGACGCGATCGCGTTCGAGTTTTTCGTCCCCCCTGATAAGAGCCGCACCAAAAAAAATCTCAAAGGCTTGATCACTGAGCCAGAACCCAAAGGAGGGTGGAGAAAACAGGCGTGGCAGAAGGAGTTCGGGAGGCTTCCCACGATGGTCAAGATCACCATTACGCCCCTTGACCGGTCTGACCCTGTCGTGTATATTTTCCCTCTTGTCAACGCCACAACCCGCATCATGTACGATTAGGTAACCAATGAATATTCTCACCGTTGTGATGGTCTTATTGATGGTCTTGTCTCTCATGACCTATGCAAAACTCGAAACCTTTCGCTCCACCCGCATTCTGGACCAATTTTTCATCTATTACATGGAGAACGAGGAAAGGGGCTATATCAATGAACACGCCGTCGATGAATACAAAGTGACACCCATGACACCGAAAGGAAAAGGGAAAAGTGCAAAAAAAGCGCCTGCTCTACCGCGCATGAGCATCGCGCTTCTCCTCGAAAAAAAGGCATCTGAAGAGAAACCGGATCAATGGAAACAGTTCGCCACCCTGTTTAAAAATCTGACCGACTCGCTCTACCACGATCACCCCTTCTATCAAGAAGCGCTTGCAGAAAGGCCGACAGCCATCGACGAGATTTTGGTCCTCCTCTCTAAGAAAATCGATAAACTCGAGCAGAAACCAAAACATGCCGCAGACCTGGCGAACATTACCCTCGGCGATGAAGGGCTCGATCTGCTTCTCTATAAAATGTTCCTAGGAGCACCCTACAAAGACATTCTCAAAACGCCCACAGCCAATGAGGGGAAAGACCGTGGGGAAGCCGATACCGATGAAGATGAGGAAGTGTTAAAAGAGGAGGCGGATGAATTTAACTCTCCCCTTGGCTACTACTCCCTTTTGGATTTTGTCACACTCTCTAAGTCGGAAAAAGTGCGCATCTACTTGGCACCGCGAGAGATGTTGACAGCCATTTTCCACGACCCTGCCCTTGTCGACGAAATCATTGCACAACGGCAAGAGCTCTATAAGCTTGCTCTCGACAACAAAGATCAAAAAGCGCTCGATGCTCTTTCTATCTCTTTTCAAGCACAATTCGACCACCGACGCGATCCTGCGATCGACAGCGCGCGACTCGACTACACCGTCAATAAAACCAATCCAAAAGAATATGAGCGATCCAAAACTGCCAGATGAGCTACTGCAAGCCATTCAAGAGAAACTCAAGGCCGTTCCTCGCCACATCCTCGCTGCAGCCGCAAAAGAGATCTCTGCCAAGTACAGAAACCAAGAGGAAAAAAAACAAAGCCCTCTATTGAGCACAAAAGCACACCATCTCGCCTATCTGGCGGTCCGGATGCCCGCCACGTATGCAGCAGTCGTCGCCGTCTTAGAGGCCACAGCGAAACAAATGCCCGATTTGGCGCCAAATAGCCTTGCCGATTTGGGAGCTGGCCCTGGAACTGCCTCTTTTGCCTGTTTGGAAACATTCCCTTCCCTCAACCAAATCTCGCTCTACGAAAGCGATCCGCAATGGATCGAAATCGGTAAAACACTATTTAAAAACGCCCCTGCACAGTGGTCCCAGATCGACCTTTCCCACCCTATTTCCTTGCCACCCAACGACTTAACCCTCCTCTCCTACGCTTTAGGCGAACTGACCTACGAGGCGGCCGATGCCCTCATCGCCTCCATCTGGAAGGCCACCAATCAAATCCTCATCGTCATCGAACCGGGAACCCCACGCGGATTTTCCTACATCCGGCGCGCCCGAGAACAGTTGATTGCCGATGGCGCTTTTCTCGTCGCCCCTTGTCCACACCTTCTCCCGTGCCCCATGCAAAAGCCCGACTGGTGCCACTTTGCCACTCGCCTTCCCCGCACAGAGATGCACCTTCTCGTCAAAGAGGTGGATCGGGGTTTTGAAGATGAAAAATTTTCTTACATTGTCGCCTCAAAAACCCCCGTTTCCCTCCCCTATGCACGCGTCTTGCGTCACCCAGAACACCATGGCGGCCACACCCGCCTCGTCCTCTGCACTCCTGGAGGGATCAAACAGGAGACCTACTCTCGTAAACATGGGGCTTGCTTTAAACAAATAAGTAAAGTAAAATGGGGAGCTGATTTGACTGTGGAGCCCTCAAAACAAGCGTAGAGCTGGATAGTAGTTTTAAAATTTATGTGATCTTAACATAAAATTTATTCTCTGTTTATAAGCGGTTGTTATACTTTGGGCCATCATCAGAAACTCAAATGGGGTTTCAAAAAGATGAAACAAAAAAATTAAACAAAACTAAAGGAGAAATAAAATGACTACCCCCCCTACCAGTAAAACAACAGGAAGTAATACCGAGCAACCTTGGTATACCCCGAAAAACTTGGCAACCCATGCCTTAAACGGGACATTTAGAATTACTGCATTTTTACCCTGCACCAAAGCTCTTTCAATGGTCGGAGAAATAGCCCTGAGAGGTCTTGATACAAGCGTGAGAATGCTCGGTAGTGATACACAAGAGAACGTCGTAGTAAAATGGATATCACACAACGTCCTCTCAGACTCCCCTATTAGACAATACGCACAAATTCCAACTCGCGTGCTCGCGCAAAATGCTGTGATTTTCGCAGTTGTTGGTCTAATTCTTAACGAGGTAGCCCTTCGCGCATGTGATAAACCACCAAAGATTTGGGACTTGGTGACGTACGTTAGTCCATTTAAACTTTCAGAAAAGAAAACATCTGAGCGTTTGAACGAAGCTAAGGAATATGTTAGAACTGGTGTTAATGCTTTCTTCAAAAAAGACGAAAAAGCAGCACCAAAGAAAACAGATGATGCCAAACAAGAAACCCCAGCTGGCAGAATCGTCGGATTTTTAACCGACGCAGGAAGTGTTATCGCCCCGACGATCTTGGGTGCAATGGTCGGCGTTACAGCCCTTGAAATGCACGGGGAAGGCATCACCCGCGTTCTGGACAAAGTGATTAGAACAGTTGGAATCAACCCAGCTAACATTCCTTACCTCGGAACGTGGTCAGGCCAATTGTTGGGCATGCCATTCAGAAGCCTTTCTGCTGTGCCACACGTCGCTTTAGCAAAGACTGCCGTTGTACTGTCAACCGCTTCTTACGCCCTGATGCTGTTAGGACGAGTCTCCAGAGGAGATAAAACTCCAGAATTGTACGGAATTGTCACTGGAACCTTTAGCCCATTCACATTCAACGACAACGTTGATAACATCGGAGCAAAGATCCAGACAAATCTCAACGATGCTTTAAAAGCAGTCGGGATTAGATAAGGTACTGAACCTTATCTTCTGAGTCTTGAAGTCCCCTGGCGCAAGCCTGGGGACTTTTTTTTGTCTGGCGATTTTGTCAATAACAGGAAGATTTATCCCAATTTCCACCTTTAAACTATCCTAAGCTGAATTTGAACGGAGCTCACCGATAAATTCGGGTGCCTGGGATCTTGCGCACTCACCGGTTCAATGCATACAAACGACGCCCCTTGCGGGTGGTAGAGCTGCCACGCATTCTCCTGCGAAGGGCAGGTGTATGTGGTTTGCAGTTGATAATCGGTTGCATCGAGCACAATCGTCCCCGAACGGGGATTGGGGAACGGGTGAAAGGTGAAATCTGCCTCGCGGGAAAGGTCAAAAGTGAGGCGATTTTGATCGTCAAAGCCCCACTCGGGTGGAATGGGGTGCGGCACACCATCGACCAAATAATTGGGTTTGACGCTGCTCAAGACGCGCCCTTTCCCTTGCGGTAAGTGATAATAGTAGTGGATGCCCACAATCGTGTCGGTATCGCCTACGACGCTCAAATCGAGTAAAAGCCCTTTTGGGGTGAGCTCAGCTGAGATTTTCATGACAAACATCTGCCCTTCTAAGAGAGAGAGGGGGACACCATTCCATACATCTTTCCCAGAAATGGTCGCGCGAATTGTCGTGGGAGTGGTTTGCAACACCTTCCAGGGAGCATAGCGCGCCACTCCATGGGAAAATGGGTCGATATTTCCCTTTTGTTTTACCCTGGCAATGTGGGGAAAGAGCGTTTCATCAGGAATCTTCGGCAAAGTCTCAGGACGCCTCCGGTGGAAGTGGGGGCCGATCAGCGCACCTAACCCCGCAAACCGCTCTTCAAAGAGGGGACGGGTCGACTGGTCGATCACCTCGCACTCCCCTTTTTTAAAACTGATGAGATTCATCCCCATCGAAGGGAGGAATGTCGCGGTGAGTTGGGGGCCCTCTTCAGAGGGGCATGTCAATACCACTGGATCCATCACATTCTCTCAAAAACGTTCCCGATTGCCTATTCTAAACCCAATCCAAATGAAGTAAAGGGTGATTCCCCAAAGAAGGAAGGAAGAAAAAATCTCCTTGAGGGGGAAATCGCGTTGCAGAGATGACCAGGAAGGATCTTTGGGGCTGTACCAAACATCCCACAGTTCCTCCTTTGCATCTTCAATTGCTTGCTGTGCTGCGTACAGATTGAGCAATTTGCGCCCTTCCCATGCACTTTTTCCCGTGTAAACTACTTCCTTGACATGGTAGTGGTAAGTTGCTTCGATTAAAAATTCACTCTCCCCGCGCTGATCGATGTGCCAATCGAGCTGATCGGCCTGCACCACGCTTGACAAGGCTGTATAAACGTAATACTTGTAGAGGGCGTGTGCGCTATAGCCGATCGTCAAAACCGCTACGAGGCATAAAAAGAGGCGCCACCAGATGTTGTGATGCATCCATTACCTACCGAAATGATTCAGGAACGGGCGAGATGAACGTCATCTGCTTTTGTGTCATAGGATGCACAAACGCCAATTTCTGAGCATGGAGAAAAAGGCGCTTTTCCCCAGTTCCTCCATATTTTTTGTCTCCGATGATGGGACAGCCGTGGGAATTACAATGGACCCTGATCTGATTTTTCTTGCCCGTTTCCAATTTTAACTCGAGAATGGAACTCTTCCCTTTTGTCTCTAAAAGGGTGTAGTGAGTGATCGCCAATTCGCCACGCGTGGGATCATCGGTCTCATGAACGCGATAAGAGGCATCCTCGTACAGATAGCTTTTCCACGTGCCTGAAGCGGGGTCTGGCTTGCCAGAGACGCGTGCATAGTAGATTCGGTCGATCGCGTGTTTTTCGAATAGTGTTTTCAAACGGTGATAACACGTTTCATCCAGGGCAAAGATCATGACGCCAGAGGTGTCTTGATCAAGACGATGGATCACAAATACTTTCTTGGGGTGGTAATGTGCCTTTACTAGGGCATGAGCAGTGTCTTGTTTCTCAAATTGAGTGGAAACGCTCAACATCCCTTCGGGCTTTTCCACCGCAACGAGATAAGGATCTTCATAGATGATGCGTAAAGTGGGGCCCGACTTCGACTTGCCGACCCATCGCTTCCGATCGGCTAATTGCACCTCAGAACCTGCTGTTACAGGTGCGTCGGAACGCACAACGGGAGCATTATCGACCAGCACGCGCCCCTCCTTGATCCACGAGCGCAAACTCGTCCTTGAACTATTGGGAAACAATCCGGCCAGAACTTCGATCAAAGTTCCTGCATTCTCATTTTTTGTCATAAAATTTCTGCAGCCAAAGCAGCCAGCTCCGAACGCTCTGTTTTCTCCAATAGAATGTGTCCATACATTTTTTGGTCGGCAAATTTTCCAACTGTATAGGTCAACCCATTTGAATCTTTGTCGAGATAAGGGTTATCGATTTGAGATGGGTCTCCCGTTAAAATCACTTTTGTCCCTTCCCCGGCGCGAGAGATAATCGTTTTGACTTCGTGCGGGGTCAAATTTTGCGCTTCGTCGATGATGATATACATCTTTGGCAACGATCTCCCACGGATATAGGTGACCGCTTCCATCTCAATTTTTTTGCTTTCCATCACCCAACGCAGCGTCTCGCTGTGTTCAGCTCCAGAAGAATCGCACAGAAACTCTAGGTTGTCGTAAATGGGCTGCATCCAGTTAAACAGCTTTTCCTCTTTTGTGCCAGGCAAATAACCGATGTCGCGTCCCAATGGAACGACAGGGCGGCTAACCAAAATACGCGTATAGACGTTCTCGTCGAACACTTTGCGCATGCCACAAGCCAATGCCAACAGCGTCTTCCCGGTACCTGCCTGTCCAATCAGAGTGACGAGCTTGATATCATCGCGCATCAACACGTCGATCGCACATTTTTGTTCCACGTTCCGCGGCTTTAACCCCCAAAGAGCAACGGGTTTTAGCAGCGGCTCCAACGCTTTTTTCTGCATATCGTATTTTGCAACAGCAGAGGAGTGCTCCGGCGAAGTCAAAATGCAGTATTCGTTGGGTTGGCAATCGAGGTGGGGAAGGGAAACGACGCCATCTTTGTAGAAAAGATCGATGTCGTGTTTGCTCGTTTCAATTTTCCGGATCCCTTTATAAATCGATTTGTACGAATATTTTAGATTTTCGTAGTCTTGCGCTTTGAGCCCAATGGCTTCCGCCTTGATGCGTGCGGCAAAATCTTTCGAAACAAAGACGACGTGCTCCCCCTTCTCTTGAAGCAAATAAGCCGCTAAAATAATTCGGTTATCGTTGAGTGTTAAGGTGAAGTTGTATGGAAAATCCATTTTGATTTCGAGCTGGATCCGGACGGACGTTCCATTTTCCAGCAACACCCCATGGTTTAAATCTCCACTTCCCAAAGTGTGGAGCGAATCGAGCAAGCGAAACACCGCACGCGAGTTTTTTCCTAAATCGTTGGGGAGGCGCTTCATCTTATCGAGTTCTTCTAACACCGTGACAGGGATCACAACGTTGTGTCGAGGAAATTTTGTAATCGATTCTGGATCATGAAGTAAGACGTTCGTATCGAGGACAAATGTTTTTTTGGTCATGCGCAGCTCCCCCCGTGGTGTTTCTAATAAATTCGTTGTTATACGGATGGAGGAAATATGAGCCAAGAAGAAAGCATTTTTATGTATCCAGCACTCAAATGGGCGGAGTGCTAAATTTGCTTGACTTAAAATGATTACCTCTGTCATAATGGGGGTATAACAAAGGAGATCTCTATGAAAATCACACCTAAACTCCTCTACATCCCTCCACACATCACCACGACATGGAACCACGTCAAGGCGGTCTACATGAAGGACTCGGCCCTGATCATTGCCTTGGATGAGGATAAGCAGGTCTCCATCGAAAACTTACCTACAGACACGCTTAATCAAATTTTTTCTACGTACGCTACCTATCTCGAGTCGCCACCCCCTCTACTCCCTTCTGTTCAACCACAAAATCCGCAATTTATGCTCAACGCCGGCCCAGCAGCAGCGGGCGCTGTGAGGCCGATCGGACGTTTTAATTTCGATGCGCTCGACCCTTCTGGAATGTCGATGCAGCACAACCCAGAACAAGCCGACCTGCCGGAATTTCCACCCGAAGTGTTGAGCAAAATCGCTGCTATTGCAAAAATTGTCGCGCCAGAAGACACCGCCGTTTTTCCAAAACCAGAGCCCCACTGCAACTGCCCCCACTGCCAAATCGCGCGAGCCATCCACCAAGGGGTCGACACAAAACCAATGATCGATCACCCTGCTGCAACACATGAGCAAGTCGTTGCTGAAGAGGAGATTGTAACGCCAAAAGACCTACAATTTCAAGAGTGGGACATCGCCCAGATCGGGCAAAACCTGTACGATGTGACAAGCCGCTTGGATGTCAATGACAAGTTCCGCGTCTTCCTCGGTGAGCCCGTCGGCTGCACCTGCGGCAAGCCCGGCTGTGACCACATCTTGGCTGTCCTTAAAAGTTAATGGCAAGAAAACTTCCTTGTCAAAATTGGATCCAATCCTTATGATCTGGTTTTCATTCTAATCATTATAGGAGACCAATTATGACAAGGAATTTACAAAACCTTTTCATTTCAAGTTTAATAGTATTACTTCCACTTGGACCTGCCAGCCTCTACTCAGATGCCACGGACGATTACGATGATGACATCTCGTTCCTCACGGCAGAACCAGCAGAGGAAGGGAACTCACTTGCACTCGTTGCTGAAAGCGTGCCGGAACAACCTTTCGATCCATTTACTGGGAAAGTCAACAAAAACAAAGTCAGATTGCGCCTACAACCTAACCTGGAAAGCCCGATCATCAAAGAACTCAGTCAGGGAGATCTCTTCATTGTGGTGGGCGCAACGGACGAATTTTTCGCTATTCAGCCCCCACCAGGCACCAAAGCGTATGTTTTCCGCACCTATGTGCTCGACAACACCGTGGAGATGAACAAAGTCAACGTGCGCTTGGAACCCAACCTCGACTCCCCAACCATTGCACAGCTTAACATCGGCGACAAAGTGGATGGCATCGTCAGCGCGCAAAATAACAAGTGGTTGGAGATCACCCCACCCAATACGGCTCGCTTTTTTATCGCGAAAGATTTTGTCGAAAATATCGGCGATTCAGCTGTGATGGCAAAAATTCTC
>JABDCX010000033.1 GCA_013287915.1 Chlamydiota bacterium | reverse complement strand
TTTTTTGCCGCACTGTCGACTAATTTAAAATAGAGAGGGTCAGGCGCTCGATCGAGGAGTTGATGCACATTTTGCCAAGCCGCATAGATCCCCAAAATCACCATCAAGAGCGCAATCACCATCGCGCCTAAATGGTCAAAATAGACGCCCCACGTTGGGTAGATGGTCGCGATGCCCAGAGCAAGCGTCGCACAAAGACTTGTAAACCCGTCGATCCGGTAGTGAAACGCATCGGCCGCTAAAGCAGAACTTCGTTGCCGCCGCGCCGTCCGCATGGTAACTTGGTAGCACAGCTCAAGCAAGAGAGTCGCACAAAATGGAAAAAGCCACACCCTCTGATCGATCACTTGCGCTGGATCCACAGACGCCACTGCAAACGCCTGCTGAGAGAGCATCCCTCCCCCAATGATCGCCAGAAAAAAACCAAGCTGTAACCCAACTAAAGGCTCGTAACGTCCATGGCCAAAAGGATGATTTGCGTCAGGGGGCCGTGCCGCTAATTTAAGACACACGAGAAGGATCACGCTCGAAACGACATCGACAAGACTTGCCAAAGCATCCATTAACAAGGCCGCACTGCCCAACCAAACCACCCCGACAAGCTCCCCGGCAATGATGGCTAGCCGGATCCCAATCCCCTTCCCACACGCCGAAATGAGCCTAGACAGCCTTTCATGCCTTGCCTCGAAGACGGCGCCCGGAAGCTGCACAGGATCAGGAAATTTTTGACTCATAAACAAACCCAAGAATTAAACACCAAGCCTACAAAATTACCTCCTTTCATTCAACCCTCGTCTCCAAGGTCTTCAAAGTCATCGCTGTCCTCTTGTGTTGAAAAAAACTTGTCGCTCAGTTAGACTAGTACAGAAGGAAAAAGCTGGACTTATGAAAAACCACAGCCGCTCACGCATCGTTGCCATCATCCCCGCGCGATACAACAGCGTCCGCTTCCCCGGAAAACCACTCAAACAGATCTTGGGAAAAAGCCTCATCCAACACACCTACGAAAATACCGCGCGCTGCGGGTCGATCGACCGAATCCTCATCGCAACCGATGATCGGCGCATTTACGACCATGTGGTTGGATTTGGGGCTGAGGCTGTGATGACGGGGGAATTTCCTTCAGGAACAGACCGGATTGCATCAGTTGTCGCGAGCGATCCCTCTTTACAAGCTGCTGAAGTGATCATCAACGTGCAAGGGGATGAGCCGTGCCTCCCTCCCGATACGCTGGAAGAACTGGTCACCAGTTTGCAAAACGATCCACATGCAGCCATGGCAACAATTGCAGTTCGATTTGGCCCCGAAGAAGATATCTCTAACCCCGCCGATGTGAAATGCCTCTTCGACCTCGACGGAGACGCGCTCTATTTCAGCCGCTCGCCGATCCCAGGCAATAAAACAGGAAAAACGAGTCCAAATCTTACGTACTACAAACACTTAGGCGTCTATGCGTTTCGCCCGCAGTTCCTTCTTCTGTATCCCACACTACCCGCGACGCCGCTCCAAATGGCCGAGGACTTAGAGCAACTCAAAGTGTTGGAGCACGGGCATCGGATTAAAATTGTCGTCGGCTCTAGCGATAGTCCTGGAGTCAACCTTCCCGAAGATCTTAAGAAAGTCGAGCAACAACTATGCAAACAAAATTCATCTTTGTAACAGGTGGCGTCTGCTCCTCATTGGGAAAAGGGCTGACAGCGGCTTCTATCGGCCTCCTTCTCGAAAAAAAGGGGCTCAAAGTCGCCATGCTCAAATGCGATCCCTACCTCAACGTCGATCCCGGAACCATGAGCCCCTTCCAACACGGAGAAGTCTTTGTCACCGACGACGGCGCGGAGACGGATCTCGATTTAGGCCACTACCACCGCTTTACCCACTCTCCCCTCTCTGCCGCCTCTAACATCACCTCAGGGCAGATCTACAACACCGTCATCCGGCGAGAACGGCAAGGAAGTTATCTTGGCAAAACCGTTCAAGTGATTCCCCACATCACTGATGAAATCAAACAACGGATCATCTATTGCGCAAGACAAGAGGAGAATATCGATGTCGTCATCGTCGAGATCGGAGGAACGATTGGAGACATCGAATCGCTTCCCTTCCTTGAAGCGATCCGCCAGTTTCGCAACGATTACAAACACCTATGCATCAATATCCACTTGACCTATGTCCCTTTCCTCCGCGCCGCGGGGGAAGTGAAAACAAAGCCCTCGCAACACTCTGTGCAACAACTGCGCGCAATTGGCATCTCCCCCGATATCATCATCTGCCGCAGCGAAATCCCCTTAGATGCGGATGTGAAGGATAAACTCTCTCTTTATTGCAACGTGCCCAAAGAAGCAGTGATCGACGAGGTCGATGTCTCCCACTCGATTTATGAAGTTCCCCTCCAACTCCACGAGCAGAACATCGACACCATGATCTGCAAGCTCCTCGGCCTCCAAGACAAAAAAATCGACTTGGCCGACTGGGAAAAGATCATCAACACCATCAAACACCCGAAGGGAACCGTCACGGTTGGCCTCGTCGGCAAATATGTCCAACACCAAGACGCGTACAAATCGGTTCTGGAAGCTCTGCACCACGCTGCCATTGCACAAGGCTATCGGATTGAAATCAAACGTTTCGAAGCCGAGAAAATCACTCAAGAAAATCTCTTTGAAGAACTAAAAGACTGCGATGGGATCCTTGTTCCAGGTGGCTTTGGAGAGCGGGGATGGCAGGGGAAAATCAATACTGCGCGCTACTGCCGAGAAAACCAGATCCCCTATTTTGGAATCTGCTTAGGAATGCAAGTGATGGCTGTCGAGTTTGCCCGCAATGTTGCAAACTTGGCGGAAGCGAATTCCACCGAAATTAACGCCACCGCTCCCCACCCAGTCATTTCAATGCTCAGCGAACAGAAAGCGATTAAGGACATGGGCGGCACGATGCGCCTTGGCAACTACCAATGCGTCTTGAAAAAAGGCTCGTTGGCCCACAAGGCGTACAATGCGTCTGTCATTGGAGAACGCCACCGCCACCGCTACGAATTTAACAACCAATACAAAGAGGTGATGGAGCCCTTGGGCTTCCAAATCACCGGAACTTTGGAGAATGAATCGCTCTGCGAAATCGCCGAGATCGCAGGACATCCCTGGATGTTGGGTGTGCAATTCCACCCCGAGTTCAAATCGAAACCCACACAACCACATCCCCTCTTCCACGACTTTGTCAAGGCGATGATTAGGGAAAAGCATGATCGTCCGTCCAAATAAAACACGCATCGTTGGAATCGACTTCGGCCTTGCGCGTTTAGGCGTTGCTTTGTCTGATGAAAGCAAGACAATCGCCAGCCCATTGAAAACGATCAAAACGGAGCGGCGTACAGAAGACACAGTTGAAAAGCTGTTAGACGAACTAGTCAAGCACGGCCAAGAGAACCACTACACCATCGAAGCAATCGTCATCGGCCTGCCTCTTATGATGAGTGGCAAAAAAGGGCATCTGGCCGATGAAGTGACCCACTTTGTCGAATTCCTCAAAAAACAGGCCTCCTTTCCCATCATCACTTGGGACGAGCGCCTGACAACCGTGCAAGCAGAACGATCTCTCCTCGAAAGCAGCCTCTCGAGAAAGCGCCGTTCCACTGTCGTGGATACCGTCGCCGCCGCCCTCATCCTGCAAAGCTACCTCGATTGCCAAAAACTCAAACCCAATTGCTGAAATTGGGCGAGTCGTGTATGTGTAAGAATATGAAGGTATTAATTGCAGGAGCATCCGGTTTTATTGGCAAAGCACTCGCCGCTCGTTTGCTGTCGAGCGGACACGAGGTGATTCGCCTCGTCAGAGATCCCACGAAAAGAGCAGCAGATGCTGTTTACTGGAATCCTACGACAATTGATGAGACTGCTCTGCACAGACATGCGATCGATGCCGTCGTAAATCTAGCGGGGGCAAGTATCGTCCAGGGGCGCTGGACGCGCAAGCGCAAAGAGGAAATTCTCAATAGCCGTGTTTTAGCAACACGCGTCCTCACTGAACAAATCACCAATCTGCAACACCCGCCTCACGTTTTCGTCAACGGCTCAGCAATCGGGTATTACGGCAATCACGGAGAAACTATTTGTACAGAAACAACTCCAAGCGGCGAGGGATTTTTGGCAGACGTATGCCGTCAATGGGAAGCCGCTACCGAACCCGCAGCAAAAAAAGGGATCCGCACTGTGTGCCTGAGGACTGGCATCGTGCTCTCACCCAATGGAGGCGCATTGGGAAAAATGTTACCTCCATTTAAGCTAGGGCTTGGAGGCCGCATCGGCTCTGGCAACCAATACATGAGCTGGATTGCCCTGGATGAGCTCATCTCGATCATCTTGTACATCCTGACCCATACCGACATTAAGGGGCCTGTCAACGCCACAGCCCCCTATTCGGTCACAAACGCAGAATTCACACACACATTGGCACAAACGCTTCACCGTCCCGCCTTCTTTACGATTCCAGTGGCCCTCGCGCGGTTTGCTTTTGGGAAAGAAAAAGCCGATGAGTGTCTTCTTTCCAGCACCCGCGTGATCCCCAAAAAGTTGATTCAGCATGGGTATATTTTCCAACATCCGCACTTGGCAGAAGCCCTGAAAACAATGCTTAAATCTTGAACTGCCGTTTCTAGGTTAAAAAGCCTTGTAAGCTCGAAAATCAGCCCACTCCAGAAGCTCCCGATCGCCACGGCTATTGCCGTAAGCATACACGACATAGCCGTCACGTGGGCCTAAGAGGGTTTCTAGACGGCGCACCTTTTCGGCGCCCCAACAGTTATTGCCGATCAGAGCGCCCGTTGCCTCCCCTTTAGATGAGACTGCAACGCGGGTGCAAATCACATCGGAAAAACCGTGCTCTTTGCCCCAAAAAGGGAGGTAAAGATCGTATGCTGCACTGGCCAAAATCAACCGATGCCCTTGTTCGCGGTGCCACTGGATCCGCTGTAAAGCTTCTTTGCGCATCATCCGTTGGAGCAAAGGGGAGCTTGCAAAGGCTTGACCTGCAGCATGCAACTCCTCGATGTTCCGGCCCGCAAACAAGCGGTTCGTCAGGGCTTCTTTCAGGGTCTGGCGTGAAATCAACCCCGTGATAAACCCGAGAAAATGGGGAGTGAGCAATGCCATTTGAGACACACACGCTGCGCTCCCCTCCCAATGGTGCAAAAAGGAAAGCAATGTGTCTCTCGTGGTGATCGTCCCATCGAAATCAAAAGCAGCGATAACAGGTTTTTCGTGCCTCATGGGGCCCTCCCAAACGGGATCCGCGTGACGGCTTCAAGAGTGAATGGATCGGGCCCTTTCCTCTTCAAATTGTGATAACCAAGCCCGGCGATCATGGCGGCATTATCTAAGCTCAGGTCTTTCGCAGGCCACAACAAACACAAGCCCTTGGATCTCTCTTCGAAACAACGCCGTAAAGTCATGCTGTTGGTCACGCCCCCGCCAAATAAGAGAGTGTCACATCCTTGCGCACGAGCCGCTAGCAGCGCCTTGTCGATCACATCCTCAAAAGCGGCGCGCTGAAATGAAGCGGCAATGTCTGCCTTATCTTGCTCACTCCCCAATGGATGGTGTGAAACGCGTGCATTTTGCCCTTTCATGGCATAGAGAACGGCTGTCTTCAAACCGCTAAAAGAAAAATCAAACGGGTGTTCTTTAATCCTTCCCCCTTTGAAAGGGAACCGATCGGAACTTCCCTGCTTTGCCAATTGTTCGACGTACGGCCCTCCTGGATAGGGCAATCCCAACAACTTACCTACTTTGTCAAATGCCTCTCCAATCGCATCATCGTGTGTTTCACCGACCAACGTGTACTCTCCAACCCCATCGACTCGTACAAGGGCCGTGTGCCCTCCAGAAAGCAAAACGCCAAGGCAAGGAAAAATCACTGGTTCGGGATGGGACATCAAGGCCGCGTACAAGTGCGCTTCGACGTGGTTGACGCCAACAAAGGGCAACCCTGTTGACAACGCCAGCGACTTAGCTGCTGTTACACCTATCAAAAGGGCACCGATCAACCCAGGACCATGTGCAACAGCAATCGCGTCGATCTCTTTCAGCGTTGTTTTTGCTTCCTCTAATGCCTGTTCAATAATCGGTAAAATCACTTCGACATGCCTGCGACAAGAGAGTTCAGGCACAACGCCCCCAAAGGCAGCGTGCAAATCGATCTGTGAAGAAATCACGTTTGAAAGGATCGTTCGTCCATCGTCGACAACAGCTGCGCTTGTTTCATCGCAGGTCGTCTCAATCCCTAAAATGCGCATTTGTCATTCCCCGTTCATCAGACCCGCTGCAGCGGCGCGATCGACGATCCAGAGCGCCTTGTGCTTGCGCGTTCCCACTCTTTGAATGGGGATATGATCAGGGTCATGGGGCTCATTCAGGGCGCGTTTAAGCATCGTGCTTTTGCTTTTGCTCATGACGTAAATCGCAATGGCCAAAGAGTGGTTGATGCACTCAAAGGTCACCGTCATCCTCCAGATCCCTTTTTCTGGAATAAAATTGGCAATGGCTAGGCGCCCTTCGGCATGAAGCCCATGCGTCATGGGAAATAAGGAAGCTGTATGCCCATCTTCCCCCATGCCAAGCATCATCAAATCAAATGCGCCGCGTGGCAACTTTTCTGTTAACACAGTTTCATACTCACGCGCGGCTTGTTCAATATCTTCCCGCTCAGCAGGCATCCGAAAAATTTGAGCGGGAGGGATTGGAACACGACTAAAACCAGCATCCATTGCCATCCGGTAATTGCTCTCGGGTTGATCGGGGGCAACAGCACGCTCGTCGCTCCAAAAAAGCCACACTTTGCTCCAATCGATCCGTTCACGAAAAGGGGAAGCGGTCACTTTCTCAAAAATCGCTTTTGGGGTAGAGCCTCCAGAAAGCGCAACAGAAAATCCCCCGTGCTTCTGGATAGCCTCTTGAGCCACTGTTGTAAAATGCTCGGCAGAAAAAAGGATTAGCGCTTCGCTATCGGGTAAGACCATGATATCGCGCCTGTCGTCATACGACTGTATCTCTTTGTCCCACGGTTTCATCGACATCCTTATTTCAAACCCATCTGGTTTAAAATCACTAACATCTCTTTGTAGTGGTCGCCTAAAGCGGAAAAAAAGATCTCTTTCAGAAACGTCAATCCCCGATTGACGTTGGGCAAGGGAAGAACGATGGGCAATTCACAAATTTCTGGAGTCGATACGTGGACCAGCACTTGGGGCAAATTGGGCTTGCGCACCATTGCAATGGACCTGCCATCAATTGTCGTCAACTCCATGGAAAGAATGGCCCCGGGAGGAGCGGTCGGTTCTTCACGGGGAGCCAACGCCATAATCACAGGGGCGTTATCGTTGGCGACATAACTGATCACTATGTTCTCTTCGTGAGGAACCATATCGTGAAACCGCAAACCCAGTCGCGACGCAAGCCACCCCTGCAAATATAATCCCCGAATTTCAGGGTGGGCCATGGTGTATTTCTGCGTCTTGTTGTAATTGATCACCAATGATTTACAATTAGAAAGGAAGGAAAATTTCTCTTCATTGCCAAATAGCTGTGCTAACAGATCCCTCCAGTTGCTTAAAAGAGCCCAGTTGATATCCATCACCTCTAAACCATCGTCGAGGTGTTTTATCATGTCTCGACAAAACATCCCCATATCCGTTGCACACTCTGAATCGAAAATAACGCGCGTCGCGTACTTTTGCAAAGCAGGGAATAATTCGTTATCGTGGTACGGAATTTGCCCCCACAACAAGTAGACGGGCAAGTCTGGGACGAGGTGTGGAACGACAACTGATGGAATCCTGGCCAATTCTTGGGGAGAAGCATCGATATCGATCCGGTCGCATGCAATCGTGACGCCGCCAGAAATGGCACTGCGGCCACTCACGACTTGGGAAACCTTGACGAGGAGATGCTCAGTTTCGGGATTTTGATCGGTGCGGACGAAGATCACGCGACAGGGAAATTTTTCCAAGATCATTTCGACAATCTCATCCATGTAATGCGCGCGGTGTGTGTCGCGGGCATAGATCACGAGAGTAAAAAGGCATGCACGGATCCGCTTCGTCTGCCCCCCTTGCTTGGCAAGCTGCTTTAACTCATTCTCAATATCGGGTACCTGAATCTGAGTTTCAGCCACTACAGAATCCTCCATTGCCTGCCATCTTGACGCAACAGCTCCTCTGCTTGTGGGGGGCCCCACGTCCCTGCGGGATAGTTCGGAAAGTCTGTCGGTTTCTGCATCGCCCACTGCTCCAAAATCGGCGTGAGAAGCTTCCAAGACCCTAAAGCCTCATCCGCTCTAGCAAACAGTGTGTTATCGCCAGCCATGCAGTCGCACAAAAGCCGCTCATATGCTTCTGGGGGTGTTGCTCCAAAGTAAGAACCATACAAAAAATCCATTTTTACGGGCTGAATGAGCGTGGATAGCCCCGGAATTTTGCAATTCATTTTCAATGAGATCCCCTCGTCGGGCTGAATCCGGATTACAAGCGTATTTGCCTCATTCTTGCGCACATTTGTTTGAAACAGGTACCCAGGAGCATTTTTAAAGGTAATTGCAATTTCAGTGGCCCGTTTTGGCATCCTCTTTCCGGCGCGCAAATAGAACGGTACGCCCGCCCACCGCCAGTTGTCGATGAACAATTTCAAGGCAGCATACGTCTCGACACAGGAGTTGGGAGCCACATTATCCTCTTGTCGATACCCTTTCACTTCAAGACCATCTGTAAACCCTGTCCCATACTGCCCACGCACGGCACACAACGCCTTTTGCTCCACGGGGAAGGGGCGAATCGCTTCGATCACTTTGATCTTTTCGCTATGGATCGAATCGGCTCTCAAGCTTGCAGGAGGCTCCATCGCGACAAGGCACGTTAACTGCATCATGTGATTCTGCACGATATCGCGAAGCATCCCCGCCTCTTCCCACAAGCGCCCTCGCGTGCCGATCCCCATCTCTTCGCTCACGGTGATTTGAATATTATCGATATGATTGCTGTTCCAGATCGATTCGAAAATTGAGTTGCTGAAGCGGAATACCAACAGGTTTTGGACAGTCTCTTTCCCCAAATAGTGGTCGATCCGATACACTTGGCTTTCGTCGAGATATTGGGAAATCTCTCTTTGCAGTTTCAAAGCAGACTGTAGATCGTGCCCAAATGGCTTTTCAATAATCACACGAGACCACGCGTCTTGCGTGCCATCGGTTTTAGAAACCAAGTGGTGATGACTCAACTTTTCAATAATTAGTGGAAAGAAACTCGGCTGCGTCGACAGGTAAAAAACGCGGTTCCCCTTTGTCCCAAATTGAGTGTCCAACATATCTAAGAGACGCTTTAAATCTTCATATCCCTGATCGTTGTCAAATTCCGACTGGTGGTAAAAAATCTGACTGTTGAAAGTGCTCCACACATCTTCGTTGACAGGCCGATTGCGCGAATGCTTATTGATCGCATCTAACATCTCCTTGCGGAAGATGTCATGCGTTTTTTCCCTTCTAGCAAATCCAACGCAGGCAAAATGCCCTGGCAACTGTCCATCGAGTGCGAGATTGTAAAGAGCAGGAAATAACTTTCGAGCCGTCAGGTCACCTGTCGCACCAAAAATGACCATCACGCACGGGTCGATATTTTTTTTTGTTCGGCTAGTATCCTCTAAGGGAGCGAGTATCGTCGTCATATTCTCTCTGTGGTTTTTCTTTACATTATAAGGAAAGGGAATTCAAACGCCAGAAATTCTAAACAGGAGTGAAGTTGTCTAGCAGATTGTTTGAAGCAAACAGCAAAACAACATGATACCCTTCTCTGGATATATGCGTCTTGAATACCCTCCAAGCAGTCCTTTTTTTTCCCATGACTTCAATAAAAGGGACGCTTCCGAATAATCCTTTTTCACTCCAATCCCATCGTGATAACAGGTAACAAGATTATAAATAGCGTTTATATTGCCAAGATCTGCCGCTTGTTTCAGCAACTGAATTGCTTTTGGTCCGTCTTGTTCCACTCCCCTCCCTTCCAAATAGCACAGAGCCAGGTTGTTCATGGACTCTTTGTGGCCAATAGCGACTGCTTGCTGATAGAGGTTGACAGCTTGGGACTCATCTTTGGTGACTCCGTCTCCATGCTCAAGACGAAAGGCTTGCTTGAAAAGGGGGATCGCCTCGCCAAAATCGTCCTCCTCAGGTTTGTTTTGCGAAAAATTTGTGTCCATATGACACCAACTGTTAACCACTCGTTAGGTCTGGTGGTGAGTCAGGAAAGTCCGTTGGGTTATGATCCTGTGTTGGATCTTGGGCATCTCTAATATCGGCAATGTTTTTTTCTTGTAGATTTTTGTGGTATATGTCGTCTTTCTTTTTCGCAATTATAGCTTCTTCTTTTTTCCGTTTCCCGATTTGTTCATTTGCTAATTTCTGGTCGTTAGTCACTCTTGGCAAAACTTCTTCTTTAACCTTTTCCTTTTTTCCCTTTTTATGATGTGTTTCAACATCCAGGTTACGATGAGGAGTGGGCTCGGACTCTTTTGTTTCTTTGCTTTCTTTATGTTCTTCTTTTACCACGTGAACCTTATTCAAATAGACCATAGTCATTAATCGCATGAAAGCAGCAAAATCGGCATCGTCCAAAATAATAGGAGGATGAATTTTGACTCCATGGTAATTAGCTACGTTATTTAACTTGCTAGGATCATTTATAATTGCCTTGTGGTGAGGATTATTTTTGTTCAACACAGGGCGTGCGATGCCCTTGTCTTTATCGACATGCACGTAGAATAAAGAATGCTTGTAACTCTCGATTTCGCTTTGATCAATTTTGATTGCAGTCCCAGTGTTATCAAAAGCCCATGTATGGACATTCTTGAGCAAGTTGTGCGTATCAATGCTCAAAAGCACATCTTCAGTGGATTTGATCTTTGCAACATAAGCTGCAATCTTGGAAAAATCAGTCTCTTTGATGAGCACTTGATTTCCGGAGGATTGAGTTTGTTTTTCGGAGGCTTGAGTTTGTTTTTCGGTTATTTGGGTTTGGTCTTCTGCGGCTTGGGCCTGTTTTTTTGCTGCCTGGAATTGTTGTTTGTCGCTCTCGAGTTGTTTTTCCTTACCGATTTCGGTTGTCTGTGCAGCAACACTTTGTAGTTTGATTTGTTTTCTTGCATTAACGGCAGCAAGCATTTTCTTGATTTCCGCTGGATCAAGTTCTTTCTTTGTTTGTGCTGGATTAAGTTTTTTGATTTCTTCTTCATCAACTTTTTTCTTTATTTGTGCTGCTGCGAAAGACATCGATGGAGATTTTTTATCGGAAGATATAATTTTTATTTCGCCGTTGCTAGTAGTTGTCGGAGTGGTTTGATCTTCTTGCCCAGTTGCATTACCTTCCCCGGCGCTTTTACCAGCTGAAGATCCAGCACTTTCAGATCGTTCTGTTGGTGTTTGAGTTACTTCCTTGCCATTATTGTCGTTGTCAGAAGGTTTGGAAATTTTACCATCTTCAGAAGGAGGCTGATCAGATCCCTTCTTAATTTTATCGTCTGGCCGATCAAATGGATTTCCTGAATAATTTGGATAATTTCCAATATTCATAGCAATGCCTTAATAACAATAGTTATTTTATATTTTCATTATAATAAAAAAAATACATTTAGTCAAATTATGTTTTATTATATTAAGATTATATTAAGATCATTGACAAAAAATTGCTTAAAAAGCTAATATTTGGCTGGTTTGGAGATATTTATGCCCAAACCATTAAGTACAAAGGAGAACCTTATGTTAAACGCTCTTAAAAAAATGGCAGGTAAAAGCACAAACACCTCATCTCCAGCTCAACCAGCCCCCGAAATTTTATACACTGGAAAAGCCTCAAACGGGATGAAAATAGTCGTTGTCCAAGAAAACGATGAGATGAGAAAACTTCGTGAAAAAGTCGTTGATAATGCAGAGAAAAGTAAGCAACTAAAAATTGAAATAGCCGATGCCAAAAAGCAACAACAAGAGGCTGACGCAAGAGCAGCCCAGGCAAAAGCAAACATTGAGGCCAGCAAAAAACGAGAAGAGGCTAGCAAAAAACGAGAAGCTCAGGCAGCGGTAAACAGCGCACAATGCCAGGTCGAAATCGATGCTAGCCAAGTTGAAATTGATGCTAGTCGCCAACGCCAAGCCCAGCTCCAAGCAGACGTACAACAACTCCAACAAGGGATTGCTGACGATGATGCTGAAATCGAAGCACTGATGGCACAGCTCGCACAGATTGAGCAGGCCCAGCAAAATGCACAAGTAACAAGCAAAATCTAATGAGTCGTCTAAAGGATATCCAAAGGGCAAAATAGGCTGTTTTGCCCTTTTTCCGTTATGTACAAAGGAGAACCTTATGTTAAGCGCTCTTAAAAAAATGGCAGGTAAAAGCACAAACACCTCATCTCCAGCTCAACCAACCCCCGAAATTCTACGTGAAGGCAAAGCCTCAAATGGCATGAAAATAGTCGTTGTCCAAGAAGACGAAGAAATGAGAAAACTGAAGGAAACGGTTATTCAAAATGCCGAAAAAAGTCGCCAATTAGACAAAGAGATTGCCGATACCAAAAGACAGCAAAAAGAAGCCGATGCGAGATCAGCTCAGGCAAAAGCAAACATTGAGGCCAGCAAGCAACGCGAGGCTAATATCGATGCAGAAAGTACCAAACTCCGACAACAAAACGCTGACGACGATGCTGAAATTGCAAGACTGGAAGCAGAAATAGCCCAGCTCGAACAAGCTCAGACGCCCTACTAGCAAGCATGGTTTATAATTCAGTTTAAGGTATATCCAAAGGGCAAAAAAATCCTTTTTTCCCTTCTTTCTTGGCATTCTCATTTTTTCCATTTAAAAACAAAAATTGATCTAAAAGATATTATGGAGCCGTTCGATTACCGTGTAATCCCTACACGGCTTAAAAGGAGAACATTCATATAAAACTCTGTCAAGCAACATCTAAAGGCTTTTCCAATACCTTTAAATATTCTTTAGCCATTAAACAGCCTTGTGCGGCTGATCTCTTTACAAGCTCGAGTGCCCTTTTTTCATCCTTCGGCACCCCGATGCCCTGATGATAACAAAACCCTAAATCGTATAAAGCGAGCACACATCCAAGTTCGCTAGAGCGTTGATAAAGTGCTACAGCCTTAGATTCATCCTTAGACACACCCAGGCCATTCTGATAACATTTGCCCAAACGCTCCATGGCAACCTCACAACCACTTTCAACTCCTTGCCTGTAGAGCTCTACGGCCCTTTTTTCATCCTTTTCCACCCCATTCCCAGCCTGATAATGGTCCCCTAACTTAAACAGCGCGCTAACGCTTTCATAGAGCTCTATAGCCTTCTGTACATCCTTCTCCACGCCATTTCCAAAAAAATAGCAATCTCCAAGGAGAACTGTAGCATTCCAATTTCTCTTAGTAGTTGCTTTCTGATACCATTCCACAGCTTGCTTCATATTCTTCTCGACCCCAATGCCCTTTTGATAACACTGTCCCAACTCGAACATCGCGTTTTGATTGCCCATTTTGGAGGCTAAGCGATATAACTGAATCGCTTTAGATTCGTCCTTCTCAACACCAATCGCTTCCATGTAACATCTGGCTAAATCCATCATACCGGTAGACTCTCGAAGATCATCCGCCTTTTCGAGTTCTGCCGCCTTCTTGTATAGATCTACTGCCATCATTTTGTCTTTAGGTAAACCCAATCCCAGTTCATAGCGGTTTCCTAAACTGTCTAAGACAAATGGATCCGTGCTATTTGCTGCTCGACGATAAAATTTCATCGCTTGGCTCTCGTCCTTTTCTACTCCAACCCCATCGCGATAACAATCGCCAATCAATATGAGGGCTACATCATTACCCATGTTTAATGCTTTTGTGTAGCACTCTAAAGTTCTCTGTCCATCTTTCTCAACACCTTGACCTTCTCTATAACAGTTGCCAAGACGCGTTATTGCATTTTTATCCCCCTGATCAGCTGCATGGCCATAAATCTCTGCTGCTTGTCTCTCATCCTTTTCCACCCCAATTCCACCGCGATAACAATCGCCAAGAGTAACCAAACTGTTAGGTACTCCCATGTCGGCACATTCTTTGTATAGTTCGAACGCTTTGTTCTCATTTTTCTCTACCCCAATCCCGTCGCGATAATAATCCCCGAGTTTATTGATAGCCCAACCAACCCCCATGTCAGCTGCTTGTTGACACAGGGAAACAGCTTTTGGTATGTCTATCTCTACTCCAATCCCATCTTGATAACAATCCGCCAGTAAATACAACAGGGAACAGTTGCCCTTTTCCACAGCCTGTTTTAAAAGCTCTACGGCTTTAGCTTCATTTTTCTCGAAGCCACTCCAACCATATAAGTAATTAGCTCCAAGAATGAACATGGCTACAGAATCACCCTGGTCTGCTGCCATTTGATAAAGAGAAATCGCTTTGCCTTTATCTTGTTCTACACCAGCCCCACGTTGATAAAGTCCTGCCAATTTTCTTACAGCCTCAGCGTTTCCCAACGCACTTGCGCGCTGATAGCAGGCGATCGCTTCTATAAGGTTTTGACCACCCTCTAAACCATTTTCATATAATTTTCCTAGCTGAACTAAAGCATCTGTGCTGCCCATTTCCGCGGCTTGCTTGTAAAGCTGAATAGCCATTCTATAATCTTGAGGTAAACCACGCCCTTTGGCAAAACGAGAAGCTATCCGAACGATTCCAGCCCTTCTCTCCTCAAAGCAAGATTCAAGCATGCACTTTGATAAAGCGTGACCCAGCTGACCGGCTTGCCAATACCACAAAAGGGCTTCTGAATGATCTTGTTCTACCGATAGGCCATCGTGATAGCAGATGGCAAGATTGTACATAGCCTCTGCATTGCCAAGATCTGCTGCTTGTTTCAGCAGCTGAATTGCCTTTATGCCATTCTTTCCAATCCCCTTCCCTTCCAGATAGCAGATGGCAAGGTTATTCATTGCTTCCTTATTACCCAAAGACGCTGCTTGGTGATAGAGGTTGACAGCCGCGGATTCGTCTTTGCCCACTCCACTACCATGCTCAAGGTAAAAGGCCTGATTAAAAAAAGAAATTAGCTCGCCAGACTCTCCATCTTTAGGTAGATTATGCAACAAATAACTGTTCATATAACCCTTACGATGTAGATTTTTTCTGAAAATAAAATACAATAATCTATAAGATTATAGTAACATATATAAATTTATTTGTAAATTATTATGTATTAATTCCAAGCATTGAAATTAGAGGCTTAATTTGAAAACAATTTGCATTAAAGCATAGACGACGACAACTACACGAGTCATCAGATCCT
>JABDCX010000032.1 GCA_013287915.1 Chlamydiota bacterium | reverse complement strand
TGTGATGTAAAACGTGTCTTGCATATCGCGCGCAGGATGCTCTTTGGAAAAATTGAGCGCCTCGAAATTGTAGTAGTCGGTGTCGATATCGGGGCCATATTGGACAGAAAACCCCATCTCCATAAGCACGTTGAGCATCTGGTCCATCGCTTGTGTGACAACATGGGAATTGCCCAAGTGGCGGCGGCGACCGGGAAGGGTTACGTCGAGCGTTTCTTGGGCGATTTTCTGCTGATCTTCTTGTTGTAAGCAGTTTTCGTATTTGGCTTGGAGGGTAGAGTCGATCCACACCTTGAGGTCGTTGATCTTTTTTCCGCAAAGGGGGCGCGCATCAGGCGCAACATCGCGGAGAAGTTTCATGAGGTCTTGGATGGGGCCCTTTTTGCCAAGGTACTTGACCTTGAGATCTTCGATCTGCTGGACGGTCGCAGCGACGGCAACAGTCTGCTCAAATTCTTGGGTGAGTTTTTGAATCTCGTTGTCCATTTTTTTGGCTCATTGTTTTGAAAACAAGGTCTAAGGAGCCACCAAGGCTTAAGGGACCCTAGGGACCTTAGGGACCCTAGGGACAGCTGCAGAGTCGAACTCTATTCAGAGTTTCCTCTATGCGGCGTGCTTGACGAGCGCGTGTTTCGCTTGCTCTGCGATGCTTGCAAATGTCACGGGATCGTTGATGGCGATATCGGACAACACTTTGCGATCGAGTTCACATTTTGCAAGTTTAAGGCCATTGATCAAACGGCTATAAGATAAGCCATTGATTTTGGCTGCTGCTGAAATGCGCACGATCCAAAGACTTCTAAACTCGCGCTTGCGCTCTTTGCGGTGGCGGTAATTGTAAGCCATGGCACGCAAAACAGCATCACTTGTCAAACGCAAGTGGTTTCTGCGGTCGCCGACAAACCCCTTAGCTTGTTTAGTCAATCTTTTCTTGCGGCGGTGTGCGGCAACGGCGTTTGTTGCTCTAACCATAATATTTCTCCAATTTTTATCCTAAACACCCATCAGGCGTTTATACATTTTTAAGAATCCCTCATCGACAAAAGCAGGTCTTGACAGCTGACGTTTGCGCTTAGGCGCTTTCTTTGTCAAAATGTGGCGCTTACCTGGACGGTTGCGCTTCAACTTGCCCGTGGCTGTCACTGAGAACCTGCCGATGAGAGCTTTTTTTGTTTTCATTTTAGGCACAGACACTCTCCTTGTAGTTATCTAAGTTTTCTTTTTCACGCCGGGAGCCAATACGACGATCAACAACCGTCCGAGGCTCGAAGGAGGCGACTCGGCAACGGCGATGTCTTCTAATTTGGCGCAACACTCTTCGACGAGCTTTTTACCAATCTGCGTATGGGCCATCTCGCGGCCCCGAAACATACACGTAATCTTCACTTTATTGCCCTTAGAGAGAAACTCGCGCGCGTGCTTCATCTTTGTCTCTAAATCGTGCACGTCGATGTTGGGCTTTATCTTAATCTCCTTCACCTTAATCTGGTGTTGGGCCTTCTTGCTTTCCTTTTCCCGTTTGGTTTGATCGTACCGAAACTTCCCAAAATTGATGATCTTACAAACTGGCGGATTCGAATCGGGCGAAATTTCAATCAGATCTAGCCCCTCTTCGTCAGCCTTCGCCATCGCCTCGTGGATCGACAAAATCCCAATCTGTTCTCCAGTTGAGCTGATCACGCGTACCCGCGGCGCCCTAATCTCTCTATTAACTCTCAAAGCAATTTTCCTCTTTGCTCAATTTCGCTTTGTCCATCTCTGCACAAAGCTCGACACTTGTCATCTTGCACATGTGGTTGCGCGCACTGCCCCTTACTCTCACCGAAAGAGTTTGGGTATTTTCTTCCTGCTCCCCTACAACCACGGTGTAAGGAACTCTTTCCTGCTCCGCCTGATGAACTCTCTTTCCAAGAGAGACCTCGCGCGCATCGATACGCACGCGCCATCCGGCTTCCCTTAATGCACTTGCAACAGTTGCTGCATAAGCGCCCATATTGGAAGAGATCGGCACCACTCGCACCTGCTCTGGAGTCAACCACAAAGGCAACTCCCCTCGCACGTGTTCGATGAGAATGCTCAAAAAGCGCTCGAGTGAACCAAACACCTGCGTCGTAATAATCGCGGCTGCTGGCAACTGTAGTTTCTGAGGAAGGTGCCAATCGACACTCACCGAAGGGCCTACCCACTCTCTTCCATGGGCATCGATCAGATACCCTTGGAGCTTGGGGCCGGCAAATGCGGTTTCCTCTTTGCTTTCATGCTCTTCCTGCCCACAGGCCTGGAGAGCACGCTTTGCGCATTCCATCGCTTGATCCCACATGGCCACAGTGCCGGAAAACTTGGTTCCCCGGCCTACAATTGTCCAATGAGACCTAAAACCAAACATTCTAGTCATTTTATCAATGAATTGCAAGGAAGAAATCATCACAGCTTCCACTTCCTCGAGAGAACAAAAGTAGTGGGCAAAGTCGGCATGCGAGACAGGAGGCGTGGTACTCTCAGGTAAGATGGCGCTCTGGGAGGTAGCCACAGTGGCACACTCGGCTAAACCGATGGGACTCATGTCGGCAAAAAAAGATTTGAATAGATGAATATGGGAAAGGGCCAGTGAAGAAAGAAGTTGATAGCGGGTTCCCTCATACTCGCCGCTTAAATCGACCTCGGGAGTGGGCTCTACTCCTCGAGAATTTTTCACAAACTGGGGTGTGGAAACGAGTTGATACCCGCGAAGGTTCATCTCGTTTTTCCAGAAAGTCAACAAACTTTCTTTGACAATCTGACCATTTGGATACCAACACCACTCCAACTCGCTTAGATCGGAATGGGTAGCGAAGAGTTTCATCTCCTCAGCCAAGCGGAAGGTGTGATTTTCCCTCAATGCTTCTAAATTTTTAATGCTCTTTTTCAACTCTTGAGGATTGTGGGCGACAAGACCTAAAATGCGGATCGACTCTTGCCCTGATTTGCATTCCACCTCAGAAGCAATCCGCTTGAGTTCAGTCAGCGTAAAAGCGGGCAACTCCCCTGTTGATGCCACAATCGCTTCATCGGAGAGGGTGTAAAAATCGCCAATCCGCAAAACGGAGGCAAACTGTTGAGCATTAGTGGCTATTTGTTGCGCCAAATGGGGCTGTTTGTGGTGGCGAAAGAGCTCGACGGCATTGGCTCGCACCATATCAACCTGACCCATTGGGAGGTCAGATTTAATGGCTGCGCGCATTTTCTCCTGGATCAACACAAGCATGTGAGAATCGACGGTGCGGTCGGCCAGAAAGTCGCAATAAAACCCGTGCTCAGTTGCTCCAGAGTTAAGAAAAACCACATTGGGAAGCATTTCGCTGAGCACGTAGGAGAGCACCTTCGCAGCAGAGTGGCGGAGAAAATGTAATGAATGGGGGTGCATGGTTTTTAAGTTTAACGTTAGAAATGGGATGGGATATAGCTGACTCGAACAGCTGACCTCCACGATGTCAACGTGGCGCTCTAACCAACTGAGCTAATACCCCAGGGAAGCACTCGAGGATAGGCGATTGTGGGCTTTATTGCAATGGAAAATTGGATTTATTGATGAAGGCGCGGAGGGCGAGGCGGTCGGCGGGGGAGAGCTTCTTGAGTTGGGCAAGCTCTTCGTCGGTCGCTTCGCATAATTTTTTGAGGCTGCCAAAATGGGTGAGGATCGCTTTGCGTTTGATTGGCCCAATGCCAGGAATCGAGTCGAGGGCGCTGCTGGAGAGCTGTTTGCTCCGGAGTTTTTTGTTGTACTCGATTGCAAAGCGGTGCGCCTCGTCGCGGATTTTTTGAATGAGAAAGAGAACGGGTGAATGGCGCTTGAGGAGGATTGGGTCTTTTAAGCCACGCAAAAAGACCTGCTCCTGCGTAATCCCCTTGTCGTGTCTTCCCTCCTCTTTAGCAACCGCAACGATGTCGACAGAGGCGATGTCGAGATCTTCCAAAATTTTGATGGCGGCGTTGAGATGCCCTTTGCCTCCATCGATCAGGATCAGATCGGGCAACTCCATTTCGGTCGTCACCTTGCTGTAGCGGCGCTGCAATACCTCTCTGAGGGCGCCATAATCATCGCTTTCAGACGCGAGCTTAATTTTATAACGGCGGTAGCGGGATGGATTCTTCAACCCATCGTCAAAGGCAACAAGCGAGGAAACGGTGAGGGTGCCACCCAAGTGAGAGGTATCGATGCAGTCGATTTTCTGCGGATAGCGAGACAGATGAAACTTCTCTTGCATCTCCATGAGCACTTTTGTACGCAGCTGCTGCTCATCTTTCTCCCTTTTGAATGAGGCTTCGGCATTGGCGTGCGCCATCTCGAGATATTCGCGCCGATCGCCCCGTTTGGGGTGGAGGATTTCGACTTTTTTCCCTTGTGAAAGGAGCTCGGCAAGCGTCGGAGCACTTTCTAACGGAACGGGCACTAAGATCTCTTTGGGAAGGTCTTCTTTGCCGGCGTAGTGTTGCAAGATAAAAGAGGAGAGGAGCTCTTCATCTTCTTCTAAGATGTTCTCAAAACTGTAAGTACGAGAGCCCAATAATTTTCCGCTGCGGTAAAGCATTAACACAACGATCACCTGATCGCTTTGCCGATAAATCCCCAACGCATCGACATCGAGCCCAAGGGGACGGTCCACGGTCTGTGTCTCAAGCGTTTCTTCGATGTGGCGGATCGTCTTAAGCAAGGAAGCCGCCTTTTCAAATTCCAACTCCTCTGAGGCGCATTCCATCTCTTCGTAAAGATCGGCCAAAACTTCTTTGTCTTGCCCGCGCAAAAACTTTACGGTGCGATTCACCAAATGGTCGTACTCTTGCTTGGTGCACCGATTTACACAGGGAGCCACGCACCGTTTCATGTCGTAGAGAATGCACGGACGGGTCCGGCGAAGCAACTCTTGATCTGAGCACTGCCTTAATGGGAAGAGAGAGTGGAGCAAATCGAGTGTGGAGCGCGCGGAAAACGCACTGGTGTAGGGGCCAAAATAGAGGCCATCGGGTTTTGGATTGCCCCGGTAGCGCGCAATCGAAACCATGGGCCACGGGTGTTTGTTGTTGACTTTCAGAGCAATGTACGTTTTGTCATCTTTGAGAAGTGCATTGTAACGAGGCTTGTGCTGTTTGATTAGGGTGTTTTCGAGAAGGAGCGCCTCTTTTTCAGAAAAGACGACGATCGTGTCGATTGCCGCAACTTTGGCAATCAAAAAAGGGACCATGGGGCGGTTATCGCCGCTCGAAGCAAAATAGTTCTTCACCCGTTGGCGCAGATTATTCGCTTTGCCGACGTATAAGACTGCACCATCGCTCCCCTTCATCAAATAGACTCCAGGCTGCGTTGGAAATGTATCTATCGCACTTTTATCGAATGGGATCATTGCCTTATGATGGGCAAACTGGACGTTTCTTGCAAGGCGAGCTGACCGCAAGCAGCCGCGATGTCGTCTCCTTTCGTGTAGCGGCAGGTATTGACGACGCGGGAGCCGAAGAGCACGGCTCTGAAATCTTTGATCGCCTTTTTCTCAGGGCGCTCTAATCGCAAGCCCGCCACTGGATTGTAAGGAATCAAATTGACGGTGCATTGCTTGCCGTGGAGCAGGTGAGCAAGCTCATGAGCGTGATCGGGATGATCGTTGATCCCGTCAATCAAGATGTACTCGTAAGTAATGTCACGCTTGGTCTTTTTGGCGTACTCATCCATCGCTTCCATAATGTCTTCTAAGGGGTACTTTCTGGCATACGGAATGATCTTTAAGCGGATGTGTTGGTTTGGCGCATGAAGAGAAAGAACGAGGTTGACTTTGAGCCCCTCTTCACTCAAACGGCGGATCCCTTCGACGATGCCGACCGTAGAGATCGTGATCCTTCTTTGAGAAAAATTGAACGCTTCAGGATCGCACAACAGCCGCACCGATTTCACAACGGGGTCGTAATTTTTGAGCGGCTCTCCCATCCCCATGTAAACGACATTCGAAACGCACTCCCCTTTTTTCATCAACCAGCTGTTGATCTGCACAACCTGCTCAGCAATTTCAGCAGGCCTAAGGTTCCGTTTGAACCCCGCTTTACCAGACGCACAAAAGGCGCACTTTGCAGGGCACCCCACTTGAGAAGAGACGCACACCGTACGGCGATTTTCTGCACAGATCAGGACTGATTCGACAAAACTGCCATCGCGCAGTTTCCATAAAAACTTGTAGGTTTCTTCGTCCGAGGAATCTTGAATCCGCTGCAACTCGAGAGACTGAAAAGTTAGAAAGGTAGAAAGGCGCTCCCTCAGCTCTTTGCCAATATTCGTCATGGCATTGAGATCAAAAATCCCTTTTTTGTACACCCAATCCAAAAGCTGCCGCGCAACAAACGCCTTTTCCCCCCTCTGAACGAGGAGGTCAGTCAGCTCTACAGGAGTTAGTTCAAAAAAATCGTTCATAATCAACACGTTAAATAAGTGATAATGTGCGATTATTCTATCAGAAATTTGATAATTCTACAAGAGAAAATGTGTTGGAGGTAAAAACCTCCAACTTAAAAGACAACTAGGGATTCACGTTCGCTTCTGTCTTTCTCCAGAAAGTAGAGAATGCGCCGATAAGAATGCCTAACCCTATGCAACTAATTAACAATGTATTGAATGTGCACATTGTTGGAACAACTTTTCCAGCAAGAGTATAGTCCGTGGGAACATCTGCAGTGATAGCAAACATTGATCCTGCATTGATTTGCCAGGAATTCGGGGCAACGCGGTTAGCAAATAGGCAGGCAATCGTACCTCCATTAGGTGATTTCCAGACCTGCATGTCTTTCGCAAACTTAGAAAACAAGGCACCGGCTCCAGCGCCAATCCCCATATTAAATGCATACTGTTTAACGGTTGAAAGATCCATAAAATCCTTAAAAAGTTAGTGGTTAACAACCCATCATATCTCAAACGTATTAAAAAATCAAGAGTTTCATAAATTCATGAAAATTTAGAGAAGACAAGATCCAAATCTACGATCTGGGCCTCTCCTCTCCGTCAGCTACTTATTCTGTCGATAACTTTGATAGCATCCATCAATTCTTCTTGTGTCATAGAATATGGATTAAGGGTTTTCCCTCCAGCCATTACGATCTGACCCGAGCTCATCTTTCCTGTTTTAGGCGCTGCGGGTGGTGGGATGTTTCCATATTAAATGAAATTCGTTTTATTCGATTTTTTATTGTTTAAAATGAATTTGCCCCAATGGATCAGTGAAAGTTTTTCTGACCGACTTCGTCAAGGACCAAAGCGGCTTAGTGTAATCCAGCAAACGGTTGGCATCAAACGAAGAGGAAGTGGTCACATTGACAAGCTTAATGACTTTGGCAACTGTGCTTTCGGTCAACAGGTCGAATGCCTTATGGCCAAGGGAGGAGGAAGGAAGAATCGATAACACCTTGCGAGACAGGGCTAAATTATCCTTGGTGGTGTCTACGGAATAACATTTTCCACCTGGCTGGGCGCAAGAGAGAAGGAAATGTGCGTTGAGGCCAATCCCAAGATTATTAAATTCGATTTGGTAAATATCTCCAATCCATTCATAACCCATTCTGGAGACGATATCTCCTTGTACAAGGTATTGCCGCAGCTTTGGGTGGCCTTGTGATGTCCTCCAAAGACGAGCTGTCTCCCCTTCAGTTGCAGGCGGGTTCAAAGTAATTGATGGGAAGCTAGCCTCCTGACTGACTAGGTTGGAAAAACGGGCCACAGTCATGGCTGTCAACGCACCTCCTTGACTATAACCCATAACTTGCGCTTTTCCTTGGCCTGTTGTTTCTAACCAGCGTTTTATTTCTGGGACAGAGTGATTGAAAAATGCCCATGAGACTCCATTAGGACCAAAATTGTTCCAAAAGGAGGCATAACTACCGGGCCGGGAGAAGCTAAGTGCGGTTCCCCGAAAAAGAAGAATCGGTGGGTTAGGACCATGTTCAGGAAGCAAGAAGGTGACAGGAATGCCATCTTTCAAATCAAAGCGTCCAATGGAATATCGGACTGCGTTTTTCGGCCCAAGAGGAAGAGTGAGGTAAGAATCTTTGGGATAGGCATTAAAAGCCACGATTTTCGTTAAAATTTCTGCGGTAAACAAAGTACGCAGCTCGGGTTTCTTAATCTCTTGAATCGAGTTAAAAAGATTCTGGGTAAATTGAAGTTCTTGAAGAGGTGATTCTCGGTTGACGCTATCTGCAGAGCGGTTGTGATCTTTGATGACCGCAAGGAAAGGATCTGGGGACGGAAACTCCAGGATTGGCTTGCGAGGAGAAGACAACTGAGCACTAAAAAGAGCCTGAGGACCTCGATGAACAAACCACCCTAAAACATTATTTGCGGTAACCTGTGCATTCAATGTATAGGCAGCATCTATATTGTGGACTGCATTCTTAAAATCGAGCTGTTCGAGATAAGCGCATCCTGATCCTACAAGGGCTTCGAGATAAAGAGGATTGTGCTTGTCAACGTTGTTGTATGCTTCAACGGCTTTGTTGGGCTTCCCTAGCAGGAGATAGGTGTGTCCAAGTTTTATCCATGCTTCAGGAATGGCACTGGAAGCGGCTTTAAAACACCGCTTGGCTAACGACCAGTCGCTCTGCGCAAGAGCGATAACGCCATTATAAAATTGCTGTTCAGGTTCATGTTTTTCCCTACTGACAGCCTCACGGCGAATCTTCTGAAATAGCTCATAGAGCGATTGGTCGATGTCAAGAAAACCCTGCAAATCCATTTCTTTTAAGCTAACCGTTCTATGAATAATGTCAGAGCGAACTGGGTTTTCTAACTTGCCAAAAATAAAGTTATCGGTTGTGTGAGAGAACCTCCCTGCTTTGCTATGTTCGCACCACGTGCGAGCTAGTTCGAATAAAATTTTGGGATTGTTTTTATGAGCAGGATCCTTGGATAGATCGGTGAATTTTTTGAGTGCTTCAGAATAATTGCCCTTTGTAAAGTCTTGTTGGGCAGATGCAAAGAGCTGATCGAATTTGGTTGATAAAAGACGTCTTTTAGATGACTGGAAAGCGACCCTTATAGACAGAGCAAAAGGTGTACATAAGATCCTACCGATTGATGAAAACATGCTTATCTACTAATATAATGACTGCTATTCAATAACTTATGGTCACAGCATTCCATTGGATTTGAGACTATCTATTTCTCTTTGCTCGTAAACAAGCCCGATTCATAACATATTGTTGAAGTTAATGTACACAAGAAAATATAATTACGCCTATGTTCTACGGAAGTAGCTAAGCCGATTTTAGCTCTAAAGCGAATTATCGATTTTTATTCCCAGTTTTTTTGCTAATTCCCAAATTTTCTTCTCCTCTTCCAAACTACAACCAGTTAGTTCAATCTTATATTCTTCACTACTATTGTTGCTTGATCTATATAATTTTGTATTAAAGTAGGTGTTAGCTTTTTGTAAAAACAATCCTCGCTCCCCCTCCTCTTTAGTTGTTTTGGCGCGTTCATAGTACACCTTTCCTAACCAAAACAAAGCCTGTTCACTCGAAAGTTCAACCGCCTCTTGAAAGAGGCGTTCCGCTAGATCCATCTTTAAACCATTTAGAAAGAACATTCCCAAATTTACTAAAATTTCTATGTCCCAAGCATTCACAACAGAACGAATCACGGGATTTGGAATTAGTACGGCAAACAGCACCTTTGTCACCTGAACCGCATCTTGACTGAATTTGGCTAACTTTTCCATGTCAGCCTCTGGAATTGCCAAAAGAGCTCGATAAGCCTCCCGGTCTTTTAGAATAACAGCACGTCTAAGAGCATACCACAAATTTTTTTGCGTTTCGTTTAACTCTTTCACCAAATGACAGCGAGCTAATTCACTTTCGTTCATATAGTTAATCAATCCGATAAAATTAGAAAATGAATCTCTATCAAGCCTCTTAAGATTAATTATGTTGTTAGAATATTGGCATGCACCTAAAAACCAGCGTAACTTTATCTTTGCATTTTCAGCTTTTTTTTCAAGCTTATATGTTTCCTGGGATTTCCACATCCCATAGGTCCAATCGGTTACCCAAGACCACTCTGCTTGGATTTCTTTGTCGATTTGGTCTGTCTCCTTTTTGACCAAAGCGCCATAGCCTAGTTGGACAGCCCACTTTACTGTTAAAGGAGTGGCGACGACCACTACACTCTCATCGTTACGTTGAATATTAATTAACGAATGTTGATTTAGTTGATAAACAATAACATTAAAAATTGATTTAAAGTCTTCGTAATTAATTGTGCTGTAGATTTTATTTCCGCTGGCCATTTTGAAAGCTTCAAGTAACGATTGCATAGAGATTGGCTCCTTTGAGACAGTGACACATTCTAGGTTGCCAAAAAATGCGAAAAACCGGAGAACATCTCGCACCATAATATCAAGGCCCGGCTTAAGTGTTGTCATGTCTATTATTGACGATTCAATGCTCCTGATGTTGGGCTCATAAGTTTTTCCAATTGTTCGTGAGTCTTGTTTCTCATCGGCACTAAGACTTTTGACCCCAAAAAAAACCTCCATTGCAGGCCAATTCGTGTTACCCATCTGCGCTCTAAAAGTATCAATTGTGAAATTTTGAATTGGGAAAATCACCGCTGCCTGTTTAAATGCCAGAGGTATCCCACCCAAATCATTGTCGATGAAAGCTTTTTTGTTTTCATAATTTTCCTTCTTAAATTTTTCCCTTATTTCAGTCGGGAGCATTTTCTCAAAGATCTCTATCCCTCCCTTGTCGGCACGAATCCGTTCAATTTCTATAGTGTCCTTCTCATCAAAACCACTAAAATACCGCCCGGTAATGATGACGTCGCCGTTTGACTGCGCAGGCAAGAGCTCGTTTGTAATAGTATTTGAAATTTCAGGCGTATCCACATTGTCAATAACTAGTAGATATTTCTCAGATTCTTTGATCAACAATGCGTTGATTAGGACAGGGATTCTTGCCTTTTCATCAGGGACATCTTTTTGATAGCTTTCTAAGATGCCCTCAAGACTATTATTAAGCTTCTTGCAGTCGATAAAAATGATACGGCCGTACTCTTGCTCATGCTCTTCTACATATTTCAGTGCAATTTCAGTCTTTCCAATTCCTCCAGGGCCCTTCAAAAAACATATCGTTGTAACTCCTGACTTTTGAGCTTTGAATATGTCTTCTAAATTTTTTCGTTCCCCTTCCCTGCCTAAGAAATATGTACAAGGAGCCAGGTACCCAAAATTTATTCTTTTAATTACTTTTTTTTTTCATCCTCCTTACCAGGATTATTAATAATAACAGAGGATGCATCACCGACCTTGACATTAGTGATAGGCCCCGTAGAAACACTGGATCCATCTGTTGCTTTGACTTCATTTGTATTACCAAATGTGGTTTTTAAGTAAAGACCGCCCGCGCTTGCAAGAGCCCCCACCGCCCCCAGGCCTGCAGCCTTTTTCCACTTGGAGCCTGATTTGGGTGTAGCCGTGTGAGCCTGATCCGTTAGCGTTCGTCGAGATATCTCGAAAGTTCTGCGAAGCAACGGTGTGGCTTGGGCCCTAACCACAGTTTGATAGAATGGGTACCCATAAGCGCTAGCCACACTTGAGGCTAGGTATCGAATAGAATTGAGCATGATATGATCTCTTTGTTGCTTTATTTTTTAAAGTGAACTTGACCAGCCTGTTCTTGGCCCACATATGCAAGGGGTCAATATCCGGAATTCCCATTGCTCAAAGAACTTCACTTGAGCAAACAGGGATTTCCAGTTTACCAAAAGCATAATTCAAAAGTCTAATAGCGTGGCATGATACGTCACTGTTATCTATTGTGCAATATTTTTTTAAGGTGTGTAAGGCCAAAGTTGTAAGGTCACCTTAATTGCAGAAGGAGGTGGCAACTTTCATAGAGCCTTTCTCGCTGTGAATTCTTCGAGGAGACTCAAAAGATTTTCGAGCGAGTTTACCCCATCCGCCCCGAAACTCATATCGGTTTTGATATGGGTGAGGGGCGGTGGGATAAAATCGCCGAAAAGATTTCAGAGGATCGTCGAAGAGGCACAGCGGGAAAGGCTCTCACAAATTTACCCTTGCCGGAATACGTTAGGAGGCGCTATTCTCCTGTCTTTCATTAAGGTATCTATTATGAGTAAACTAAATAAAGAGATGATCAAGTCATTGATCACCCTGTCGAGGATCGATTGCACGGAAGAGGAGCAAGAAAATCTTCTGAAAGATCTCGAAAAAATTCTTGGCTATGTAGAGCTTCTGAAAGAGATCGATACTACCCATGTAGCGCCCTGCAACCATGTCCTCGAAGGGATCAACAATGTGATGCGCGAAGACACCGTCGGCGAAACAATGCCACGAGAAACGTTCCTCGCCAATGCTCCGGCACAAATCGGAGGGATGATCCGCGTTCCTCCTGTCATTAAATCATCTTAAAACCGCACGGATCGTATGCACCATTTCTCAGCGACACAGCTCCAAGAAAAATTTTTAAATGGCTCCCTCTCTGCGGTCGCCATTACAGAGGCGTATTTAAAACGGATCGACACTTACGACAAACAGCTGGGTTCTTTCCTCGCCGTCTACCACGAACGGGCACTGAATCAAGCAAAAAAACTGGATGAAAAAAAGGCGCAAGGCAAGTCGCTTGGCAAAATGGCGGGCATTCCGATCGCAATCAAGGACAATATCCACGTGAAAGGGGAAATCTCGACCTGCGCCTCTAAATTCCTCACCAACTACCGCGCTCCCTTCGATGCGACTGTCACCCGCCACTTAGAGCAGGAAGATGCGATCATCTTAGGCAAAACGAACTTGGATGAGTTTGCGATGGGTTCGTCGACGGAAAACTCAGGACTGCAAAAGACGCACAATCCGTGGAATCTGAAATGCACGCCAGGTGGCTCCTCGGGCGGTTCAGCAGCGGCAGTCGCAGCACGCTTGTGTCCCCTTTCCTTAGGAAGCGACACAGGAGGATCGGTTCGCCTTCCGGCTTCGTTCTGCGGGATTGTGGGCTTTAAGCCCTCCTATGGAAGAGTCTCCCGCTTTGGCCTCGTGGCATATGGCTCCTCTCTCGACCAAATTGGGCCTTTGGCGACGACGACGCAAGATGTCGCTCTCCTCATGGAAGTGATTGGCCGCCACTGCGAAAAAGATTCGACAAGTGCTCCTTGGCCAAATGAAAACTACCGGCAAGCGCTCACCGGCAACGTAAAAGGGTTGCGCATTGGCGTGCCTTGGAAGTTTTTGGAACAGCTGGCGCCAGAGCCGAAAAAAGTGTTTGAAAACGCGTTAGAGATCTACAAATCGCTCGGAGCCACTATCGTCGATGTGAATCTCGACATTTTAAAATATTCGCTGGCCGTTTACTACATCTTGGCAACCGCAGAAGCGTCGACAAATTTGGCTCGCTTTGACGGGATCCGGTATGGACACCGCTCGGCAAAGGCAAAAACATTGGAGGAAGTGTACGACTTCTCGAAAGAGGAAGGGTTTGGACACGAAGTGAAGCGACGGATCTTGCTCGGAACATACGTCCTTAGCGCCGGCTACCAAGATGCCTTTTACAAAAAGGCGCAAAAAGTGAGAACGTTGCTAATCGAGCAGTACAACAAAGTTTTCAAACAATGCGACCTGGTCGCCACGCCGACCTCCCCTTTCACTGCTTTTGAAATTGGCACGATCAAAGATCCGCTGCAAATGTATCTAGAAGATATTTATACGATCAGCGCTAACCTGTGCGGCCTGCCTGCCATCAGCATCCCAGAAGGGTTTGGCTCCGATGGGAATCCTCTTGGCCTACAACTCAGCGGCCCCCCAAAACGGGACGCGTTTGTTCTCAATGCCGCCCACGCCTTTGAACAAGCGACACCGCAATATCAGCGGATCCCCAAATTTGCCAACGAGGAGGGCAACGTATGACGCGAGATGCCGCCTGGGAAGTGGTCATTGGCCTAGAAATCCACGCCGAACTCAACACGCAATCAAAACTGTTTAGCTGCGCTCCCAATCGCTTTGGGGATGAACCGAACACGAACATCACCGAAGTGTGCACAGGTCAGCCAGGAGCACTTCCTGTCCTCAACAAAGAAGCTGTCCGTAAGGCTGTCCGCTTTGGGTGCGCAATCAATGGACAGGTCGCCGCGTTCAGCAAATTCGACCGCAAATCGTACTTTTACCCTGACAGTCCGCGCAACTTCCAAATCACCCAATTCGATCAACCGATCATCAAAGGGGGAACGATTGTGGCAGAAGTAGACGGTGTCGAAAAAAGCTTCGCGGTTAACCGGGTCCACTTGGAAGACGACGCGGGGATGCTGAAGCACTTCCCCACTTTTGCAGGGGTCGATTACAACCGCGCAGGTGTTCCTTTGATCGAAATTGTGTCTGAACCCTGCATCCACAGCCCACAAGAGGCTGTCGCGTATGCCCAGGCAGTCAAAGCAATTTTGCAATACGTCGACGTGTGCGATTGCAACATGGAAGAGGGCTCGCTGCGCATCGACGCCAATATTTCGATGCGTCCTAAAGGGGAAAAGACGCTGCGCAATAAAATTGAGATCAAAAACATGAACTCGTTCAGCAACATGGAAATGGCGCTGGAAGCAGAAGTGAAAAGGCAGATTCGGGAATATCAGCAAAACAGCAACAAAGATCCCAACGAGGTGATTACCCAAGCGACCTACCGGTGGGATGCGGACAAAAAAGAGACCGTCTTGATGCGCCGTAAAGAGCACGCCGACGACTACCGCTATTTTCCTGAACCCGACCTGGTGCCGATTGTCTTGAACCCTGCCTACATCGAAGAGATCCGCAAAACGCTTCCTGAGCTCCCCCTGCAAAGGGAGCGGCGCTATGTGGCTGAGCTGGGTTTAGCGCCCCACAGCGCCTTTAGTTTGACTCTCGATAAAACAGCGGCCGATTTCTTTGAAGACGCCCTCAAGCTGTGCAACAATGCACGCGCCCTTTGCAACTGGATCTTGGTCGAGTTTGCAGGTCGCTTTAAAGACACTGGAAAGACTCTCATAAACAGCGGGATCACGGCTCAACACCTCGCCTCGCTCGTCAACATGATCGAAAAAGGGACGATCACGGGAAGAATTGCAAAAGATGTCGCCGACGAAATGATCGCCCATCCGGGAAAAACACCTGAAGCGATCGTCGCTGCAAACCCCGACTTCGCCGCTCTGCACGATACGAGCGAAATTGAACAACACGTCGACAAAGTGATTGGGGAAAACCCGCAATCTATTGCCGACTTCCAAGCCGGCCGGGAAAAGGCCTTTGCCTTTTTAGTTGGCCAAGTGATGAAACTTTCCCGCGGGAAAGCGTCCCCACAGATCGTCAACGACCTTTTGAAAAAGAAGATTGCCAAAGAGTAGTAAAGCCCTTGCCTCTTTCTAACGGTGCTTTAACAGCAAGCTCTTTGCAGCCCGCGCTTCTTTCTTGAGCGTGCTATACTCCTCCTGATCGCCAGCGTACTCCATGGCCAAATTGAGGGCTTCCAGAGCACTGTCGCGGTCATGCATAGCAAAAAGGCATTTTGCCAAATAGAAATAGGGAATGGGATTGTGCACGTCGGTAATTGCCGCCATCTCATAGGCATCGACCGCAGATTCAAAATCGCCTGACATCTGCGTTGCCATCCCGAGACCTAGCCAATAGTCGTGATTGAAGGCGTTCAGGGTGACCAAAAATAGAAAGGCATTGGCTGCGTCTTGATACCTTTTATGTTCAAATAAATGATACGCAGCACGGTAAAACTTCCCCATTGCCTGATCGGAAAAACCCAAAATCTCCTGCGCTGTCTTCCCCTCGGCGAACTGTTTTTTTAACCACACCTTATCCTGAAGTTTATCCCGAATTTTCTTCGGGATTTTAAAATCTTCTAACTCTTCGGTCATCACCACCCCTTAAAACTTGAATTTTTGTCTTCTCGTTGTTATAATTCGTGCGTTAAAATAAAGCGAACAAAAGAGAGTCATTATGGATATGGTCTCCCGATTTCCTGGCTACGTTGCAAGCTACATCCCTGCTTCTTTGAGTAACACCATCAATTCGCTGTATGAACAGACGCCGAGTTGGAAGCGAATCCAAGAGCTTAGCCCCATCCCCTTCGCTATACTTAAAGATGGTGCCTCTCTTATCGGTGCCTACCACTGTTGTAAACGTTTCCCTAATTGGTTTTTGGGGGCGTGCATCGTGGGCATCTTTGCCGATGATCAAGCGCCTTCTGCCATTGATAGAATCATCAACATCTGGAAGACCTTCCCGGGCTCAACCTCGTTAGCTGCCTTTTACTTTCTCCCCATGTCGTTCAAAGCCAGCACAGTTCTCTTGGGAAGCTACATGGGAGCAAAGATCTCTAAACATGTTAAAGAAACGCATAGTCCAAAAGGGCCTATGCAATCCAGTTCACCACGCTCTCCTTCATCTCGGAAGCCCGCTCCTTGTGAAGAACCTCAAGGGATCCTTGCCCATTACCTCCAGTTGCGAGGATTTGTAGCTGGCTATCTCATAGACATTCCTTTTATTAAGACCATTTATGAAAAATTTCCTGGCTGGGAAGACTTAAGGCAACTCGCCCCTAGCTTTTTCTCCTATACGACGAGCGCCACCTATGCTACAGGAGCATACTTGTGTGGAAAAGAGTGGCCCTACCTATTTTGGAGCTCCTGCATCATCGGGGCGATGGCACCCCATAAAACGGCAAAACGCACCACAACGAAGATCAAGAATGTTTGGAATACCTATAAACTTGAAATCACGCTCGCAGCGATCCAATTTTCACACATTCCCAAAATCACACTAGCCCCTCTCACCTTCGTTCCATTCGGGAGGTATCGATTTGGCTTAATGGTTCCAACCCTTGAGCTTTCTCTAAGAACTGCTCTCGTTGCGACACTCCTCTTTGGGTTGCGCGTGGGATCAAAGGTTTCAAAAATCGCCTATGAAAAGACTCACCCACCGACACCCGGTGAAAAACCTCAGCCTTTGTTGATCAAGGCTTAGAAGCTGTTAGGGGCGAGGATGGTGCGCATTAAACGCCTGTTGCAGGTGGGTGCGGCTGACGCGGGTGTATCGATCCGTACTGCTGATATGCGCGTGGCCCATCATCTCCTGGATGACGCGCAAGTCGGCGCCATGATCGAGTAAATGGGTGGCAAACGAATGGCGGAGCGTGTGGGGGGAGATATTTTTTGAAATACCTGCCTGTTTGGCGTACGCCTTGATCATTTCCCACACCATGCCGCGGGCAATTCTTTTCCCTTTTGCATTCACAAAAAGAGCCGGTTCTTTTTCACTCTCCGCCTGTGAGCGAAAATGGAGCAGGTAATGGTCGATCGCCGCCAATGCAGGCTTCCCAATCGGCACAAGGCGCTCCTTTCCCCCTTTACCCAGCGTCCTCACGCACGCTTCGTCCACGTGATAAAGATCTAATCCACATAGCTCCGAAACGCGCAAACCCGTTGCATACAACACCTCAAGAATGGCCCGAGCGCGTGCTCCTTCAAGCGTAGAGGGGTCAGGCTGCGCCAGCAACCGCTCCACCTCTTCTCCTGTCAAGACCGCGGGAATCCGCTGCCACAAAGCCGGCGTGTCGAGCCCGTGCGCCACATTCACGCTGATCTTCTCTTCCCGGAGAAGAAAGCGGAAAAATTCTTTGATAGCCATCGTCTTTCGATACACAGTTGCGGAGGCGTTGCCACTCTGTTTTTTATCTGCAAGAAAGGTGAGAAGGTGTTCGCTTTTGACCGCCTCACATCGCACGATCCCCTGCCCTTTGAGAGACGCAATCAACTGCTGCACGTCGCGCCGATACGCATCAACAGTATGTGGCGATAGCCCCTTTTCAGAGCCGATATAGGCTAAAAAATCAATTAATTCCTCGTGCATCGCTCTTCTCAACTGCTTGCGTTTATGGGACATTTCGTGTTAAAAACTAAAACACAGATGTACCACAAACCACAAAATAGATCTCTATTAAACCTAGCAGTTGCCATCCCTTTTCTGCTCATGCTCATCGCAGGTGCGCTCTTGCCCTCTGATGGAAACCACGGCATCCTCAATCCCAAAAGCGTGGCATTTCTCCTCACAGGAGCTTCTTTAAACTTTTATCTCATTACGAAGCGCTCCTATCCGGTTGCCTCTCTCAAGCTCATTGCCTTCGCCTGTGCCACAGCGGTCTTTTTGATTGGCTGGTGCCTCGTTAGCCTTGGAGTGGGAAAAACAGCAACGGAAACCATGGTCGATCAACTCAAGATCTTTATCATCACAGCAAGCGTTGTCGTGTTTACCATTTGCATCATTAAAGAAAACATCCTCAGCTACCAAACCTTTGTCAAAACACTCATCTATGCCAATTTCACCTACTCTCTTGCCAAAATCACCGTGCTTGTTCTCCATATGACTCAGCTCGTCGACATCTTTACGTTTATGGACAAAACGGGTTTGCGACTGATGACAATGGACCTTGGCACAGGTGCAATCCGCCTCCAAACCTCTCTCGACATTTTAAGCCCTTTCCTCCTGTTTTTCGCTCTGCAAAACGATCTGTTAGATCTACAGTTATCTAAACGTTTTAGAACCTTGTACTACAGCGTCACTGCTCTCTCCGTCCTCTTGAGCTTTTCGCGCGTCTTAATCTTTATTAGCGCCTTTAGTCTCTTTCTTTACTGGATCAGTGCCTCTTACTCCCGTTTTGTCAAGTCGACCGCCATTTTTATGACAGGCGTACTTCTCTTTGTAGGTGTGGTTGGGGTGCAAGACATAGCAAAAATGGTGGAAAAGCGCCTCTTCAGCAAAGAAAACACACTCTCAGACGACACGCGCACCTACCAAATCGACGCACTGCTAAATGAATATGAAAAGCACCCACTCTTAGGAACAGGAATGGGCGGATACACCCTGGAGGATATCCGAGATGGCAAAAATCTCCACTCTTACGAAGTGCAGTGGGTTGCCTTCTTGATGCAATTCGGCATCATCGGACTAATTCTCCTCCTCAGTGCTCTGTGCATAATTGCCAAACAATTTCTGACCTATCCACCCATGCGAATCAAAATAGCTTTCCTCGCCCTCTTTGGCAGTTGGGTAATGGCAGGGTTTACAAATCCGTATCTCATCTCGTTGACAAGTGGCATGATCTATGCCCTCTTCTTGATGACGGGCATTTATCTAAACAACCAAAAAATCGATTGCATTGACAACTATCATCTGTTATAGTTTCAGCTTTATAAACCTATTCTCATATGCCCAAAAAAGAACCTAAACAGCCTGAAATGCCCTGGTACAAGGATGGTCTTCGGTTTCAATGCACCGAATGCGGCAAATGCTGCACTGGCCCTTCTGGATTTGTGTGGGTTAGCCTCGAA
>JABDCX010000031.1 GCA_013287915.1 Chlamydiota bacterium | reverse complement strand
TCAGATAAGCGAAAAGCCCCTGTTGCCGCGTGCATGATGTTTCATAACGAAGCGCGCTTCTTAAAAGAATGGCTCGAATACCACAAAAGCATTGGCGTTACCCACTTCTATCTGTACAACAATGCAAGCACCGATGAATTTTGGCCCCTTCTCATGCCCTATGTCAGCGCAGGGGAAGTAGAATTATTTGATCTACACGAAATGAGCCCCACCGTTTACGTTCACAACGACCTGCAAAAGCAGGTTTACAACCATGCCGTCAACTTAGCAAAGGGAAAAAATGATTGGCTGGCCATTCTCGATGCCGACGAGTTCATTTGCATGCCACACCATCACGATTTGAGAAAGTTTCTCAAAGATTACAAGTACGCAACGTGCCTCGTCATCAACTGGGTCATGTATGGCTCTTCCAACATCGAAGAATTAGGCCCCAATGATCTCCAAATTGAACATTTCCTCTACCGCGCTCCCGATGACTGGCATGAGCATACTCTTTATAAATCGATCGTCCAACCCCTATTTGTTACCAAAGCAGGTATCCACACGTGCACCTGCTACCCGAAGACGACCGTCTTTGCAAACCACGAGCGTTTTTCACACACGCCTGCATTCAAGACTCCTCCCATCGATCAAATCCGGATCAATCACTATTGGTGGCGCGACGAAAAATTCTTCCGCGAAGTGAAGCGTCCACTACGAGCAGGCTGGCTCAGCGGCTACTCCGACGCCGAGGTCGATGCGCGCCGTAATGCCTTCAACAGCGTGTACGACCCCTCCATGCTTCCCTTCGTCGATGCCGTCAAAAAACGCCTTAAAACACAAACCCACTGAAAGTAGTGCAAAATATCCCTCTTGCTAAAGCTATTCGATAGGAAGCAGAAAGGCGAACACCATCCCCCCTTCGGGACGGTTTTGGATTTTGAGATGGCCATTGTGAATTTGGGCAATGGCATTAGCGATGGCCAGGCCTAACCCTAAACCGGTTGCAGAGGATGTCGGAAGACGATACAACTTTTCAAATGTGACGTCGACCAACTCCATGGGAATCGTACTGCCTTCCCCTGCAATCGCGACAGACAGATAATCTCCGATCACTTTTCCCGTCACTTCAATTGTGGTATCGGGATACGCATATTCCACGACATGGAAGGCCAAATTGTAAAACAGTAATTCAATCAAGTCATAATCAAGCACGATCTCTGGTAAATTCTGATCGAGCTGACAGCTCCATTTGTGTGTGGTAATGGTCTTTTTCACCGTCTCAAAACAGGCTCGAACAAGCTGATCAACAGCGTGCTTTTCCCGCTTGATGGGAATCAACCCGGCGCTTAAGTTCACCATGGCCAAAATATTCTCGAGGATGCGTCCCAAACTCTCTGCAGAGGTCGCTATTTTTTCGAGAGGATGTTCGACAACGGTAGCAATGCGGGGAGTTTCGACGTTTCTGAGCTCTTTAACGCCATCTTGGATAGTCAAAAGAGGCCCCTCAAATAGGTTGGCAAGTAAGTTGAGAATCGATTCGTAAATCTTTTCTACCTGATGGTGGTGTTCAAGTTTGCGAGCTCTCTCTTCGGCAAAAACGCGCTCGAAATAATTGGCAATTTGTTGCCCGACGGTATGGAGAAAATTGCTTTCTTCAATATTGAGCTCTGTTTCTTCACGAGGTTTGTAAGCCAGAACGCCCACGATCTCTTTGCGCCCTCTTAAGGGAAGGTACAAATAGGACGCATAAGGGAGCGTAGCCGTCGACCAACCTGCCATCTGCCCATTCTGAAAGACCCATTCTGCAGCAACGCGCTCCTTATCGTCATTAAAGGGGGGTTTAGAAGCGTCGACCACTAAGCCATTATCGAGCGACTTCATCGCAATCTCACACTGTCCTCCCAAGACAGAACCAACGTGCTCTTTAACTGACTGCAGCAGCTGCTGTGGAGACTCAGCCGTTGCAATTTCTCTTACTATTTCATAAAGAGATTCGATCGATTTTTCCCGTTTTATCAAAAGCTCTTTATCTTTCTTGGCCCGATCTGTCAGAAAGCCCGCAAAAATGGCTGTGAGCACATAAAAGATCAATAAAATCAGATCCTCATTTTCGATCATTCCCCCCTTTGATAGAGAGGGAATGAAAAAGGCATACCAAATGGCGGCGTAGAGCAAAGAGGCAAAAAAGATAGGCCCTTTGCGGACAAAAAAGCCCAAAAACAAAATTCCCAACAGAAAGATAAACCCAGCCACCTTATAACTCACGTACGAGACAAGTATGGCGTTTGCACAGGCAAGAAACAAAACAAAGCACAACGCATAGAGATACGACGAAATGCGATCGTTTAAACGCAGATAGAGGCGTACTGTTTTCAAATATTTATCCCAGGGGCGATGGAGAAGCGATTGTCTAATCACGTGTAGATCGATGTCGCTACACGAACGCCCAAGTTTCTCAATTAGGGTATTCCGTCGGAATAGGTCAAAAAACCAATGCTTTGGCGGTCTTCCCAAAACGATCTGCGTGACACTTCTCTGGCGCACAATCCGCTGAATCCCATCTGCAACGTCTGCATCGGCAGTGGTGATCACTTCTGCCCCTAAATCACGTGCAAGTTCCAAGCTTTTGGCGAGCACCTCACGCTCCTCGTCCCTGAGGGTTCTTCCATCGTCTACGTGAACGGCAATCCAGGGGGCATCCAAATTAAAAGCCAAACGGCGCGTAATTCGAATGAGCTTCTGGGAATGAGGACTATGGCTTATTGCAACTAACAAGCGTTCGCGCGGCTTCCACCCTTCACCATGCGTGAACACGTACATGTCTTTTAACTCGTGGTCCACCTTTTCCGCGGCAAAACGCATGACGATTTCCCGAAGCGCGGTCAAACGATCTTCTTGGAAAAAATTTTCTGCAGCAATAACCGACTGATCGCCTAAATAGACTTTTCCTTCTCGCAAACGCTGTAAAAGTTCTTCTGGAGTCAAGTCGATCAACTCTATCGAGTGAGCTCTCTCCACGATTCCATCAGGCACGGTTTCTCGGATCGGAATCGAAACGATCTTCTCGATGATATCCTTCAAGCTTTCCACGTGTTGGATATTGAGCGTCGTGTGCACGTCAATCCCATGGTCGAGAAGCTCAACGATATCTTGCCACCTCTTTGGGTGGCGTGAGCCAGGAATATTGCTATGCGCCAATTCATCGACTAAAACCAACTTGGGACGTCGCTTCAAAATGGCGTCTAGATCCATTTCAGAAAACGTTACATCCTTATACGAAACTTTCTTCAACGGGATGATCTCCATCCCTTCAAGCAATTTTGCTGTTTCTTCGCGGTTGTGGGTATTCACGACGCCAACTACCAGGTCAATACCTTCTCTACGCAACTTCTGAGCGGTTTCTAACATCGAATAGGTCTTGCCAACCCCTGCTGCCATCCCGAGAAATATTTTGAGTTTTCCTTTACTTTTGCGACTCTCTTCCCGTTGAGCAAACGCCAACAGTTCGTCCGGCTTTGGTCTATCTTCGTCTATCATTGCGCTTTTTCCTTCTTGCCTAATTTTGAAGCCAATTCATCTAAGGCAATATTGATTTCTAACACGTTGACATAGGGTTGTGAAAACAGTCGAGAAAAGCGCTGTTTGGCATGCAATTCGATCATTTTCCTCAATTCCCCCTTTCCAGTTTCATCAAGATCACGCGCTTTTGCCACTCTTTCCAATTGAAACAAAGCGCCCTGCAGTGAGATGTCAGGGTCTAATCCACTTCCAGATGCATACAGGAGATCGCTGGGGATCGCTTCCTTTTTTGCTTCTGGATCCGCTTTCAATAAAGCAGCCACCCTCTCTTCGATTTGTTTTTTCAATTGGGGATTTGTAGGTCCCAAATTACTTCCTCCTGAGTTCATCGCATCGTATTTAGAGCTCGAAGGACGTCCCCAAAAGTAGCGGGGTTCTGAAAAAGTTTGTCCAATCCATTTTGAACCGACGATGCGATTATTCACCTCTAACCACATTCCAGCTGCCTTTTCATGCCATATCGTTTGACCTATTACCGTAATCGCGAGTGGATAAATCACTCCTGTCAGCAGGGTCAGAGCAATAAAAAGGCGTAAAGCTGTTCCAATCATCGAAAACCCACTCTAAAATTGCGTAAAAAGCGCCAGCAAAACGTCAATCGCTTTGATCCCAATAAAGGGGACAATCGCGCCTCCTACTCCATAAATCAACACATTTTTGCGCAAAAGCACATGCGCGGGTTGCGCTTCGTAGTGAATGCCGCGCATTGCTAGCGGAATGAGCGCAACAATGATTAAGGCATTGAAAATCACTGCGCTCAAGATCGCTGTTTTGTCTGAATGCAACCCCATAATGTTAAGTAAACTCAGAGGTCCATCTTCTCCCTTTTTTGCAACGTATAATCCCCCCAAGAGAGCAGGGATAATGGCAAAATACTTTGCCAAATCGTTGGCAATACTGAAAGTAGTTAAGGCTCCACGGGTCATCAACAACTGTTTACCGATCTCGATAATGTCAATCAGCTTTGTGGGATTGCTATCTAAGTCCACCATATTCCCCGCTTCTCGCGACGCTTGCGTTCCGGTGTTCATTGCAACAGCAACATCAGCTTGTGCCAGAGCGGGGGCATCGTTTGTCCCATCGCCTGTCATGGCAATCAAGCGGCCCCCTTCTTGTTCTCTCCGAATCAAATCGAGCTTCATTTCAGGAGTTGCTTCCGCTACAAAATCATCGACCCCAGCCTCAGCAGCAATTGCAGCAGCTGTTAAGGGATTATCGCCCGTAATCATGACTGTGCGAATCCCCATTTTTCTCATCTGTTGAAATCGCTCTCTCAATCCCCCTTTGATCACATCTTTCAAGGTGATCACCCCTAAAATGCGTTGATTATCGCTAACGAGAAGAGGCGTACCACCCGAACGTGCGATTGACTGGACAAGAGTGTCGATTTGAGAAGAATAGATGCCACCCAGCGATTCGATATAGTGTTTAACCGCATCAGCCGCACCTTTTCGGATACGCCTGACCACCTCGCCCTTTTGATTTTTATAATCGATTCCACTCATCCGCGTCGCGGCCGTAAAAGGGATAATCTCTGCGTTTGTCATGTCGATGTGATTGGCCCGCAAATCAAAGAGTTTCTTAGCTAAGACGACAATTGATCTCCCCTCAGGCGTTTCATCCGCTAAAGATGCCTCTTGGGCAGTTTGAGCAAACTCTTGTTCACTGACGCCAGTTGCTGGTAAGAATGAGGTCGCCATTCGATTCCCCATCGTGATCGTTCCCGTTTTATCTAAGATGAGCAAATCGATATCGCCTGCAGCTTCAACTGAACGGCCGCTTTTGGCAATGACGTTGCATTTCAATAAGCGATCCATGCCCGCTATGCCAATGGCATTGAGCAAACCACCGATCGTTGTCGGAATTAAACAGACGAGCAATGCTGTCATGACAGGAATGTTCACATCAGCAGCGATCGATTGTGCAGCCCCCTCCTCGCTGTAGTGAACAAAAGCCAACAATGTGGCAACGACTACGAGAAAAACAAATGTGATTCCGCATAATACAATGTGCAGAGCCAATTCGTTTGGCGTTTTTTGCCTCTTAGCACCTTCCACAAGATTGATCATCCGGTCGAGAAAACTATGACCCACTTCACACATGACACAAATTTTTAACCGATCGCTTACAACACGTGTCCCTGCTGTCACTGCGCTCCTATCTCCCCCACTTTCCCGTATCACCGGAGCAGACTCACCGGTAATGGCAGATTCATCGACTGTCGCAACCCCCTCAATCACATCGCCATCGGCCGGAATCATTTCGCCGGCTTCACATAAGACGATCTCCCCTTTTTTCAGCTGGGTTGCCAACACGTGCTTCGTCGATCCATCTGGCAATACGAGTCGCGCTGTTGCATGGTGTTGCGATTTTCGCAAACTAGCTGCCTGTGCTTTTCCACGGCTTTCTGCAATTGCCTCTGCAAAATTGGCAAATAGGACCGTAAACCACAACCAAAGCGCGATTTGCAGATGAAAGTAATCGATCTTCCCATCCAATGAATGAAAAACGGAGTGAAGAGTGACAATGATTGCGCCAATATAGGTCACAAACATCACAGGATTTTTCCACTGCACTTGAGGAGTCAGCATGCAAATCGATTGCTTCACGCACTCTAAAAGGAGATTATTTGTTAAAAATTGATTTTCTTTCACGTTCATCCTTTTCCTCGTACCATCAATAAGTGCTCCAGGATAGGACCTAAAGACAAGGCTGGGAAAAATGTCAACGCTCCTACCATCAGAATCACACCTGTCAATAAGACCGCAAACAGGAGAGACTGGGTTGAAAACGTCCCCACAGACACCACCGTTGTCCGTTTAACCGCCAAATATCCTGCAATGGCCAACGAAGGGATGAGAACGACAAAACGTCCTAAAAACATCACCACGGATAAAAGGAGATTAAAAAATAGGTTGTTGACATCGAGGCCGCCAAAAGCACTGCCATTATTCATGGAAGTGGAACTCAGTGCATAAAGGATCTCTGTCAACCCGTGCGGCCCTTTATTCACCAAATGGGAAATGACCTCTCGATTGAGAACGACAACCATGGATCCAATCAAGATCAATACACAAGGAGCCAACACTCCTAAGGTTACCCATTGGATTTCGCGGGTCTCAATTTTTTTTCCGAAATACTCAGGCGTACGACCCACCATTAACCCCCCTAAAAAGACGGTCAATAGAACAAAGATCAACATGCTGCATAAGCCAACGCCGACTCCCCCAAAAATCATCTCTCCCACTTGCAAATTAAATAAAGCGACGCCCCCCGCAATAGGTGAAAGACTATCGTGCATCGCATTCACAGACCCATTAGAAGTATCCGTCGTCATCACCGCCCACATCGCACTTGAGTCCACTCCAAAACGCACCTCCTTCCCTTCAAGAATCGGAGAAGCTTCCAAAAACGGATTGACTCTCGTTTCTGCATATACGGCACCAACCAAACCTGCTAAAAAGAGAAGCGTCATAATGGCCAGCAACAAAATCCCATGCCTTTTTGAACCCACGATCTTTCCATAAGCAAAAACGGAGGCTGCTGGTAAAAGAAAAAGAGCGATCAGCCCAAGCACATTTGTCAATGGCGTTGGATTTTCAAATGGGTGCGCGCTATTCGCATTAAAAAATCCCCCTCCATTTGTTCCCAACAGCTTAATCGCTTCTTGAGAAGCCACAGGACCCAAGGGAATTTCCTGCTTATGTCCTTCTAAAGTTTCGATTTTTTGGGAAGGAGCAAGGGTTTGAATCGTCCCTAAAGAAATTAAGCCCAAGGAAAACGCGACAGACAAGGGCAAAAGCAGATAGAGGATGGAGCGGGTTAAATCGACCCAACAGTTGCCAATCAGCACTGTTGTTTTCCGAGCAATGCCACGCATGAAAGCCATGAGGACGGCAAGACCAATCGCAGGGCTTAAAAAATTTTGCGATGTAAGCCCAAACATTTGAACGGCATAGCTCATCGTCGTTTCCCCTGAATAAGCTTGCCAATTTGTATTCGTTGCAAAACTGACGGCTGTATTCAAGGCGAGGGGCCAATCTGGTGCTCCCATCTTTTGTGGATTAAAAGGCAAAAATCCTTGCACCATTTGCAAGACGAACAAAAAGAGAATCCCCAAGCATGTCGCCCCTGTGATCCCCTTTGCATACGTTTTCCATGTCATCTCGGCCATCTCATCGACGCCGCAGAGGCGATAGAGCCCTTTCTCCAGCCAACCTAACAGGGGGTGTAACAGGGTGCGTTTCCCTTCGATTAAGGAAGCCAAATGAAAGCCAATGAGGGGTGACAAAATCCCTAAAGCGATCATTACCGTTAAAAAGACCATCCAATCGTGTATATGCACCATGGTCAAAACGCCTCGGGTTTAATCAAGGCAAATGCCAAATAACCCAACAACCCCACGACGACGACGCTTGCATAGAGCTCTTCAAATGACATCCTGTTGTACTCCCATAAATCGGGTTATACACATTTAGATTTTCAAGAGATAGATATTAAATCAAAAATAGGGCAGATTTTTTACACCATCCAGGCTGGCAGGTATACAATCTTATTTTCTTTGTCGATTTTCATCGGTCCGCGATAAATGTACACACCAAACGTAGACTTTGGATTATCTGTCATAAATGCTATAAGATTGCGAATCTTATTTGGTAGAGATTGCGTTGAGTAAGTCACTTCGATGGGAACAACTTTTTCTCCGATAATGACAACAAAATCTACTTCTTGCCCACTGTGGGTTCTCCAAAAATAGATCTTGTAATAATCGCCAATAGGATCCAGGAAAGTGCAAAGCTCATTCAAAAACCAGTTTTCAAACCGATGTCCTACTAGTCCAGTTTGATTGAGAATCGCGAGATCTTTGATTCCGGTGAAATAGCTGATTAATCCATTATTTTTGAGATATCCCTTGGGGGATTTTACAAGCCTTTTTAATGTATTTACGATGTAGGGTTCGATTTCAGAGTACTGCCACGTAGCAATCAAATATCCTTGATACTTCTGGATGGTATTTCTGGAGCATTGTAGGGCGTTTATAGCCTTTTGAATATCTCTCACGGATCCCGTTTGTTCGGCTAGAATTTTCATTAAATTTTCGTATAAGGTGAGATCGTTGATACTGGGAATTTCACGGACATCTTTTTCTATGTAAGTTTGCAGATAATTGCTTAAATATTTTAGTTTCTCTTTCTCTGTCTCCATTTGCAATACTTCAGGCAAACCTCCCCAGATCAGGTGTTGTTCTAATGCCTGAGTAAGTACGTTTTGGAACGGTCTTAATGCAGAATAATGCTCTTGTAGCGCTTCGATATTTTGAGAATTAAAAATCAGATGGAAGACAGTCTCACCAACATGAACAAGGTCCTTGTTGAGCAATCGAGCAATTTCCCTTAGATTAAATTCCCTTAACCGCAAAAGATCAACTCTGCCTGCTAGCGTTTCTGCAGCAAGTTGATGTAGGTTGAGATGGGCAGATCCTGTCAGGATAAACTTGATTTTGTTTGTTCCTTTGAACTCATCGTAGATGAGTTTTATCTGATCAAATAATTCGGGACATTTTTGTGCTTCATCGATCACTACCCAAAGTTTTTGTTCATTACCAATTCTTTGAAGAGAAGATTCTTCGATCATGACTGCTAATTCATCTTTTGCGATCCGTTGACGATGACTTCTTTGGTCCATATTGAATAGTACCCATTTCCGTTCGGGATGCGTTTCGATGTAGTGCTTGACGAGGGTTGTTTTGCCAACTCGTCTTGGCCCAAGCAGTGCGCTGACAAACACCCCTTCGAAAGACTCAAAAATATCCTGCTCATTTTCCCTGATGATGTACATTTTATCCTCACAAGTTCACTTTTTCCGTGAAAATCTCATATTTAGATATTAAATATTCAGTGAATTTTCGTCAAATCAGAAAGATTTTGGTCAAAAATCCTTAGCAAAGCTAAAATCGTGATCAAGGAAGCCGCTCTCTGATAGTTGCGGTCAAAGATAAGAAGAATTTGGGTAAGAGGACTTGAGCCTCCTACCCCTTTCACACCGTGAAACGGTGCAGCTAAAACGCGTAAATGGTTTCCAATTCGAATTTGCTGTATTTATGGCGTCCGCCGATCTTCGAATCGTACGCTTTCGACCATTCGAGGATGGTATCGAGCGATAAATTGTCCGTGATGGCATACAGCGCTTCAAACCTCCACCCCTTGAAATTGGTGTTGCCGCGGCGCGAGCAGGTCGTAAAGCTCTCGTCCAAGACGTTTCCACGTCCAATGCCCGACACATCCTCATCGGGGATCGCCTGCGCCTGCACCACCTGGTATTGGATTTCAACCGACCAATCCCCTTTTTCGCGCACCTTACCGATCAATACCCCCGCATACCAACCGATGTTTTGCTTGCCGCAATTGAATCCATCTTCAAGGATCAAATCGCGCGCGGCGCTGTTGCATAGAAAAGCGGCATAAAAGAGCCCTTTTCCATTGAACCAGTCGCACTTTAAGTACTCACATTCGACATTGTATTGAGTCAAGACCTGAGAAACTGTGAAGCGGAAACCAATCGGATTTTTCACACTACAACGGTTTTTGCCCCGCTGCTGCCAATCGATGTACGAGTAGATGAGATCAAATCCACTATCCGCGATGTCTAAAGCTCCTAATTCCGTTGCCCAAGCAAAGTGGTTCACTTTTTCGTCGACGACGAACCCAGCCGCTTCGATATAAAATTCTGCATATCCGGAAGCCACAGTCTCATACTTTGCAAAAATCCCATCTAAACGGCTTAAAAACTCGACATTCGACGTGAACACGTTGTACAAATTTCCACGGCGTCCCAATTCGACGTCGAAACGGGAATACCCGTCTGCCAAGAAGTTATACCCAATGAAAGCCCGTCTGAGGCACAGGTCGCCACAGCGACCGCTTCCATGATAACCCCCTGGATCGCCCGAACATTTCTTCGCTTTCGCAGGACAACCGCCACTGCACGTTTTGCCATCATCAACGCCAACGGGGCCGCAGGGATGATTATTGTCGTCGACACCCGCTGAGTTGTCGTAACGGATCTGTGCAACCGCCCAAGCTTTCTCAAATACGTAGTCGAAGCGCAAGTTGAACTCGATGTCAAAATCGTTATGGGGAATCGCCTTTCCCACCGTTTCCTGTGACTTAGATCCACGCAATTCGTTCCCACAGCACGATTCGTGGAGATTACGCCATTCGGTGCGCACGTCACCGCTAATCGTCAATGTGGAGCACCGCTCCGCAACATCCACTTTCACTTTTGATTGCAAAAAATCTCTCAATGCTTGGTAGTCTCTGTTGTTGAGTTCCTCTTGAAAATCGCCTGGGTCTTCATCGACGTCGGCTGAAAACAGGGGTATGGAACCCACACATAAACAGAGCGTTAAAACAACGAACTGAACGTTTTTTACTAAAGACAACTTCATAAAACTCCAACAAATTATCAACGTTACGAAAATTACGCTGAGAAATTAACAGAAGAGAGGATATAAAGTCAATGTGAAGTGAGGAGAGCCATTCCCGCTATGCCTCTTCGACGAATTCACAGCGGGAAAGGCTCAAGAGGTATATTCGTAGGGCTTGACGTAGACGCCCCAGGTGGGTTGTTTGCGAGACCCATCGACCCACATGTCCCACACGCTCATGGGGGTGCCCACGCGGCCTGTGAGATCGATCCGCCACAGTTCGAGCTTTCCTGTGCCGGGGTTGACGACGAAACCAAATTCATCTTTGACCCAATTTGTATCGGCAAAAGAGATCGGCTGCGGCATCGCAAAGCCAAGGTGTTGAGCCGCACGGCTGATCGCTAAATGGTAATTCACCTCAGTCGTTGTCGTTTGCAAGGTAAGACAGAGCAAGCCTTTTGCAACTGATTGAAGCTCAGAAGCATTCATATATATTTTTAATGTAGTTTGTTGCGGCGTATTCTCATACGTTTGCATCAATTGCGCTACCATCTGCTCGTCGTTGAACACAGCCTTAAAAAGGGCCTCGAGCCTGCTTTTCAATTCGGATCGGGGAAAAAGGGGCAGCATGGAATACAGAGCACTATCAATCTCATCGGAAGAGAGTGCCGTTCTTCGACCGATTTTGAGCCCCCGTTCTTTATCCATCTCTTTTAATAAATGCTCCCTAAAATCGACCGGGTTCATCGAGAGATAGATTCTTCCAAACACCTTGCGGAAATAGTGGCGCATCTCTAACGGAAGCTGTGCGGAAAAGAAATCGATGAATTCTTGCATCATCGGCTCATCCAACACCATCGCATCGATGAAGCGCTGTCTTGGGTTGATGTAATTGTCCCTGACCCAGGTGTAGGTGTACGCATCGCTCGTCCAAATCTCTTTGAAATGCTCTCTTCCAGGCTTTAAGAGGAAAGCATGCGTCGGCGAATGGATGAGCAGCGACTTTTCCGAAGCTTGGAGAAACGGCTCTGTCAACTTTTGAGGAATTTGTTTGATTGTATCAGACAAGAACGTGAGCAACTCCGTGGGGCTTTCTACCCATCGACCAACGTCTGTCGGCTTGTCGGATAATTTATAGTAGCAGCTCACCAGAGTGGCCATCGTGCCTCCCGATGTATACGCCCACGGCTTTTTTTCAATCTTATCCAAATTTTCCAACGGATTTTTAATGATTGGCGCTCCGTGAGCCGCCGCCATGCGATAGAATGCCGTCTCAAGAAACTCTTGCCCTCTCACGTGGTTGACGATCGCTGTAACAATCTCAGAGAGCTCCGTTTGCATCCCCTCAAACTCAGGAGAGTGGGCCAATTCATTTTCAGTAGCCGTAAAAAAGGAGGCAAGAGCATCGATAAATTCAGCTGGATTTTTGATGAGAGACCAATGGGATGTATTGCTTCTCCCATATTTGTAGAGCAAGCGAAATCCTGCAGGACTATCGTCATAAGGCCCAACAGTCACGTCATGCATGTCAGCATCGTACACTTCTTGGAAATATTGAGGGAACAACGCGTCGTACTTGTCGATCATCTCATTGTAGAAATTGGCGATTCTTTGTGCCTTGTAGTGCAGCTTGTCGCGCAGCTCTTCCAACGTATAAAACTCGTTGCGCTTGGCTTGGTACTCCGCCTTCAACCATTGAGCCTCTTTTTCGCTCGAAACGCTCCGCACGCGCGACTCCATCGTTTTCAATACAGCAAACGCCTGCTCGTACTCAAATTGAAAATCGGCAACTTTTTTATTCGCTTCCTCAAGTTTCTGACGAAAGATCTGATACAAACAAGCCCCGATCCCACCCTTCTCCTCTTGACCTAAGCCCAAACTGGAATACAAATTCCAACGAGTGAATTGAGCCTTCGTTTCCGCAAATGACGCTAATGTGAACTCCCAAGCCTTCAACAAGGCATTGTCAGCAAGCAATTTAAATGCCGTCGATCCTTGAGCAAGCAGCGTGTGGAAAGAGGCGCAGGCATCCCCTTTTCCGCCTCCAATAGGCGTTTGCATCAATAAGCCGCTGTGCACCATGCCTCGAGGCCGGTTTTCATATTCTTTAAGATCTTTTTCTGTGATCTTCAATTCCTTCAATAAAACTCGCGTGAGCACCTCCTCAGAGCTTGTCAACACTTGAGGAGAGTCATCTGGGTATTCTACGACATATGCTTGCAAGATCTCTTTTAGCTTAGCGTCCTTAACCGCTCGCTCAGCCTCGGGATCGATAAAACCCATTGCCTCCATGGCCGCAAGCAACCCTGGACTTAACCAGAGCTCCGCTGCTTCGAAAGCCTCTCCTCGCGGCAACCAAAAGGGCCGTTTTAAATCTCCTGATCCCCAGCTCATGCTTAAAGGAACGCTGTATTCAACGCCTCCAAATGTACGCCTCAAGCGTCCCGTACCTAAAATTTCGATGAGATCTTTGAAAAACTGATGGGGCTGCTCCGCCTGCACGATAATCGCTGGCGCTGTCGCAAAACACGATCCCACATTCTGCCTCAACAGACACAGCCAAGCCGAAAGAGCCGCTCGTCGGGCATGTGCAGTTGTGATCGACACGTTAGCAGACAATGCTAAAGTATCGCGGATCATCTGTTCTGCATATTTGTGGGAGGTCGGCTTGTCGACGTTTTTCAAAAGGCGCTGCAAATCGGGTTCAGCCGCCAGCCGTTTGATCGCTTGTAAAAGATGTTCTTCCCTCTTGGCATCGTATTGCCGCTCAGGCCCAAGAGAATAAAGATGCTCTGTAAGATCCTGAACCACCTTTGGCAAAGCAGCCAGATTCAATTCCCCTTTGTCGTTGATCAACAAATTGGCAAGACGACGGGTCCGAAGTACATTGCGCACAGCACAGCTATCCTGCAGCTTTGAACGATCCACGCGTTGCGAGATGCTTGTATATTCCTCAGCGCAGATCCGCTTAAAATTATCTGGCTCTAACGCTAACTTTTCTTTCCGCCTCTCCGCGGCAAATAGAAAGGCGCGCTCGTAAAAGCTGGGAGCACCAATTGCAATTTCTTCTTCAGCCATACTCACATCCAGACCCGCCGCGCTTATGAATCTTTTTTCGCCAGCATAGCAACAATACTATTTTTGATTGCTTTTTTTTCAAGTTCGCTATTTTATAAAAAATGAACGGAGAGTGGATATGTTTTGTCAAAATTGCGCGGCGCCCATCGATGAAAAGGCAAATTACTGTTCTGCATGTGGTTACGCATTGCGCGGCCAGGCAGGACAAAAACACGCAGGAAAGCCGCATGCGGCGCCCAAATGGTTTAAATGGCTTTTGGGACTCGTCCTCTTTGCGGGAGTGTGCGGATTCGTCCTTGCTGCTACAGCAGAGGACTTTACAGACACCGTCTACGATCAGCTTAGAGCGCTAAAAAAGAACAAGATTACCGAAGCATACTACAGCTTCACCTCTAAAGAGTTTCAAGCTGCCACCTCTCTCGAACAGTTCAAGGCTTTCCTAGCAGCCTATCCGATCCTATTGAACACTAAAGGGATCCGCTTTATCGATAAAACCAGCAGTGAGCACCTTGGCACGCTGGAAGCCTTCTTGGCAAATAATGAAGACCATGAGGTTAAAGCAATCTATCGCATTATCCGAGAAGGCGATAAATGGAAAATCCTCAGCATTTCTCTAGAAGATGGGCCCTTTAGCTACCCGAGTTCCTCTCCAACCGATGCTTCAGCAAAAGACCAGAGCGAGGCAAAGCCGCTTGAGTTTTCCCAGTTCGTCATTGGAACCGACGTGGACGAAGAGGGAAGAGTCACCATCAATCAAAACGCCTTCCCAGCGACTGCTCAAGAGCTCTACCTAAACCTCTACATCGTGAATGGAACCAAAGACGCACCGATCGAAGTGAACCTCGAACACCTCGACAGCCACTCTAAGATCATCCCCATTCGCACAAAGCTCACGACAGATGGGCACACCATCTTGACCTTTGTCTTCTCACCCCCTCCGGTCGGGTGGCCCAAGGGCAACTACCAACTATCTGCCTCCACACCTGCAGGCGCTCAAAACCATCTGAATTTTAAAATTGAGTAGGCACATGTACACCCAGAGCTGCTGGCGACTCTATTCTCTAATCGTTCTGGTTCTCCTCGCGATCTATGCACCCGTTCACGTGCAAGCTTATTATCCCGAAATCGAAGATAGCTCCATCACATGGCAACAATTGCTTCCCGTAATCGAACAGTACCTCGAAGCGCTTCGAAAGGGTAAAACAGAAGACGCTTATCGCAACTACACGACCAAAAAACTCCAAGAAATAACTCCCTATGCCGATTTCGAAAAGCTCCTCAAAGAAGCACCCGTTATCCAAAACAACAAGCTTTTTAAGTTCCAATCGTTTTATTTTGAAGATGGAATAGCGATCTTTCAAGGAGCCTTAGTCTCTGCTCAAGGGGAATCGATGCAAACTGAATTCGATTTGAAAAAAGAAGCCTCAACCTGGAAAATTGATGGATTTCATCTCTTTAAGCCCGAAATCATCATGCCCCCTCAACAGTACATCCAAGATGCCAACCGGATCCATGAAAATTAGTCGCGGGGAGTTTAAGGGCCGGACGTTAGCCACCCCAAAGAACGCCACAACGCGCCCTACTACCCACATGTTGCGCCAAGCGGTGTTCAACATGTGCCAACACATTTGCGAGGGGGCGCGCTTTCTCGACCTCTTTGCCGGATCCGGCGCCATGGGAATCGAAGCGCTTAGCTTAGGCGTTGAAACTTGCACATTTGTCGAAAACGATCCTCAGTGCATCAAATGCATCAAAGCCAATTTAGCCCTTCTTGAGTTGAATCAAAATGGGACAGTCATCTTTGGAGACGTGCTTGCGACGATGAAACAGCTTGCCAAACAGGGAAAACCGTTCGATCTCATCTATGCAGACCCTCCTTATCATACGAAGAAGGATCCTGACCTTCCAATGAGTGCACGCGTCGTTAAACTCATCGATATGCTGGCGGAAAATGCCTCTCTCCTTTCTCCAGAGGGGATCTTATTCGTGGAAGATGGGATCAAACTCGATCCCGCTGAATTAGAACTTCAATTCCTCACGCTCAAAAACGTGCGCACATTTGGCAGCGCCATCCTGCACCAATTCGTTGCTCGTGTCTAATTAACACACAACTGTTTTCGTTTTTACTACCTTGTGGAAGGTCTTAGACAAGTAAAGCGCCGTCACCAACCAAAGCGCCAGCAGCGGAAAGCCAAAGCATCCGCTCAGGAGTAAGTAGTGGGAGCGCCCTACCACTTCCCCAAAGGCCGTTTGAAGAGGCTTTAAGATCATATTGAAAATGGAACCCACTTCCTTCGACGCACGCGAACCAAATGTCTCGATCCACGCCTGCGCTTTAAAGCGCACATCGGGTGTTGTCGGAATATAGAGCTGCTTCAATGCCGGACCATTGAGCGCATAGTTGATCGCTTTTGAGCCAACCATCAATGCAAAGAGGAAGGCCAAACTGTCGATCGTCATAAAGCTAAAGAGCGCAATCCCGATGATGATTGGCATCGCCGCCAGAGCCACTCCCAACCCTAAGTAACGGGTCACGTTGCTAATCCCCAAAAGAAGGCACAGCAATGAGACTATATTGACACTGGAACCGTAAACGCTTAAGTAGTTGCTCAAAGCCACTCCCGTGTATTCGGAGCTCGCTGCGAGTTTGAAGTTGTAGTCAAAAATCGTGATGATCACTTCGTAGATAAAATTCGCCGCAAAAATCCCCATCAAGTACTTGTGGGTCACCATCAATTTCAACCCCTCTAAGAAGCCAGGCTCTTGCTTCTCCTCTTCCACCGTTTCGTTCTTCCCATGAAAGGAGACCAACAGCTGTGAAGGTGTTGCGCGCAAGAAATAATGGAATAAGGGGATAATCAAAAGAGTAATACCGCCCAATATCACCATGGAAAGGGTATCCGTCGAGAGTCCCAAGCGGTGGGGAAGCCCGCCGATGTTATAGGGGAATACAATCCCGCCAAACTGTCCAATCGCGACAACCAGAGGGAAGCCCCGCTTTGCAGAGGTAGGTTCAGTGGTATCGGTTGCAAAGGCCCAAAATAGAGCGACGACGAGAGAGCCAAAGCTTTCCACAAATAAGTACCACACATACCCCACGACGCGCGTTCCATAAAATGCAAATGTCGAGCGCTGGGCAATTTCTTCCTGAGGAGCCTGAATCATCCACATGACCGCGGCAAAACACAAAATCGCGATCCCATAGAACGCCGGCAAAATTTCCAACATCTTTTCGCGCGAGGTTTTCTCTAAAAGCTTGGTATAGAACATTACAAGCGGCAGCAAGGCAAGCACAGAGATCGTTTTCGCATAGGGCAAATGCAGCTTGTCGACCAGCTGAATGAAAATGGCATCTTTTAAAGGGCGCAGCGTCCAGTAAACGCCAATGATCATCGCAAAGATCAAGCCCATTCTCAAAAACTTCTTAAATTCTTCCTTTTCAAAATCACCGAAATTAAATCGGCAAATTGTTTGGAACAATTGTAATAGCTTTCCCCTCATGGAGAACTCCTTTATTTTTTTCTATGTACGATTAGAGGAATTATGTAAAGTAAATATTAGAAACAGTGTCACCTATGTGGGTGGTTAGAATGTCACCTATGTGACTTGGTCGGACCCGGGCACGGGCACGTTCACGAAAGCTGCGAAGCTGCGCCAGCATCCCAAGACCTTGTTCATTAAGGCGAAGCAGGCTGCGTATTTAGCAGATTGTTTTGATGCTCGAGAATTCCCCGAGCCCTTTTGACAGATTCAGAATGAATTTTTTTGAACAAGTTGTCTCCCTCTCCGCGAATGGAATAATATAGCATGTTAGCATCTCCACCAACATTTGCAATATAAGGAGGTTCAACTCCTAAGTCATGTCGCTCGCCCTCAAGAAAAGCTATAGAGACGTCTACATCCTGTTGTTGAAACGGATAATGACCTAAATGGGGGATTAAGTCTTTGTCGGAATTAATCCTTGCAATAAGCCGATCAACCACTAAAAAATAAAATCTTCTTGCCTCATCCAAACTCAGCTTTCTGTTTGAAGTGAACCAAAACTCGAAACCATTAACCGAAGAGAAAAACTGTCCACCATGAATGTACGGTTTTAAATCACAATCTTGGTACATTTCCCGTTCAAATGAGGCAATAAATCTTTTGCCTTCTATCTCATGTGATGGTGTTAATTTTACACACGAAACGCAACAGAACGCCATTAATCCAAAAATCATCAACTGACTCATCGCGGTCCCATACCTTCAACAAATCCAACACGCTCTTGAAATTTGCTACCCTGGTATCTGATGACTTCGGAGTAGAAGGGACTGTCGATGGAGTGATTGGCGAAGGGGTTCCAGCTTGCTGCTTGGGAAAAATAGACGTTTCCACGTTGCGATCCACGAACCAAATGGAGGGGGTCGACGTAGGGGATAAAATCGCCGGCAGAAGAGTAATTAAAAGCAGCTACGAAGTCACGGTTGCTGAGGATGCGGGAGGGGCCCAGAGCGCTTACGGTTGTCCAACTTCTGACTTCTGCGGGCAGGTTGTAGGCAGTTTGAGACCCTTGGCTGTGGGCATGGAGATGAACATGCTTTTGAACGGGATTTTCTGGGTTGCCATCAATAATTGCGCTCATCGTTTGATCCGCCACTTCTTGTGCATGGGTCTTAATCCCCAGCTTTTGACATAAATATTCTAAGCAGTCTAATGCAAGGCCATGACTAGCATTATAAATGCCATGGACTTCTGCGCCACCATAATATGTCGAAATGTCTGCACACTTCTGCTGAAACTCCGCAAAGGAAGTCATCATCCCATTCATGTAAGCAATTCTGTGAGGCAACGGATTATCACCATAACCGGGATGGAAATAGTACTGCGAATGGGTTTTTTGGTAGTCCCAGGTGAAGGCGGAGGGGTTGCGGCCTTGGAGGCAGTGGCCAGCGAAGGCGACAATGTCTTTGAGGCCGGGGATGGGGACGAGGTTAGCGCCGATCAGCTCGATGGAGCGGCCGGGCAAGGTGCCAAGAAAGCGCGCGGCATTGCCAAGGGTGCTGGCAATTTGCCCCATGCGCGTCGAAAAACGGTCGGCAAACGTGGAGCTGGGATCAAGCAAACCGTAGAGGTCGATATGGGTGAGGGGATTGTTGTGGACAAAGGCGTAGCGATTGGGGCCCGCTTCGCGTCCCAAGGGATCTTCGGTGATCCAACGCGCAGAAGCGGGGTCGTAATAGCGGCGCCCAAAATAGACAAACCCGGTCTCAGGATCGTGCCGCTTGCTAGAGAAAAGCCAGGGGGAGAGGGGTTCCCCTTCGTACTCTCCAAACGCTGTATAGGTATAGTGTTCAACAAGCAGGCCAGTTTCAGGGTCAATGAGAGCGGCAACATTTCCGTTGTGGTCATGCAAGGGCACGTAGGTGTTTCCATGTAACTCAAACGCAACAGAGGCTCCAATTTCAGCTCCTTTGCCAACTCCGAGAAGGCGCAATTCCACAACTGCTCCTGAAGCGTCAACAGAACCAATTTCATTTCTCCCCTGATACAGATAGCGAGTCACTTCCGTCTGGCCATTTCGGGTGGTCGATTTGCTTAAGCGGCGATGTAGCGCATCGTACACATACGTGGTGGTCTGCTCCCCGTCGGCCACAGAAATCAATCTGTCGTACGCATCGTAGCGATAGTGTACGCGACTATCTTTGTTAGCGAGATTGCCATTCAAGTCGTAAGAATAGGTGGATTCCCCGTCATCGATGAGCTGATCGAGGAGGTTGTAGTGGGCAGCTTTCTGATTTTTAGAAAAGCGATTGTAGTGGGTGTCGTACACATACTCATGCCGCTCTGCACCCTCTTCCAGAGTCAACTGGTATAGTGTATCGTATGCGTATTTAAATAGTTGTGATTCAGTCTCACACTTAATATTCCGTTTTGTGAGATTTCCCGCTTTGTCATACTCAACCCCTTGTTCAGACCACCCCTTAGAATCGATTTGAGTCAAACGTCCCAATGAGTCGTAGGTGTAGTGGATTTTACCGGCATTCCCTGGCATCTCTGCTTGGAGAACCCTGCCAGCTTGGTCATACTCTTCGTAAACGTGCGCATATAAAACCTGGGAATGTGCATCCAAACGGTTGACGGCTTTCAACAACGATCCACCGTAATCATAAGAGACAGCAGTATGGTCAGGAAGAGTCACTTGACGCGCTCTTCCTAAATAGTCTGGGGCATATTCTAACGAAAGCCCATTGCCTAGCACTTCTTGCCTTAAGCGCCCTTCGGAATCGTACGATTTGCGCGTGGTAAGGCCTCTCACCAAATCATCGATCTGAATCACATTGTCGTGCAAATCATACGCGTACAGATCGTGAATGGTGTGGTCAGAAGAAGTCACTGAAACAAGCCTCTCCAAAGGATCGTAAGAATAGGCCAGCGTGGTTCCATCCGGCTTTACACATTTCTCTTTGTTGCCAGAGGAGGTATAGCTGACAGAGAAAACTTTTTGCTCTGGCGTTCCAAAAGCCTGATAAGTAGCTGTCAAGCGGTTCATCGAATCGTAAGTCATCTCTGTAATAATTTGCTTTTCGTTCACTTGCTCGACAATGCGACGGCAATTGCCATTTAAGTCGTAAACGTTCTCTTTAGTGAAAACAATTGCTCCGAAAGGATCTTTCTTGATCACCTGTACGACACGCCCTAGAACATCTTGAATGGTCACAACGACATTCCCAAGAGGATCTGTGACTTCCTTGTACCCAACCGTTTGTCCTGCGCCGTTTTTGTAGGTATAGTTGCACCGTGTTGTCGTGATATTTCCTTGTGCGTCGATGATCTCGATCGGCGTGCCATGAGAATCGTATTTGGAACTGGTCGTACATTTCCCAGAAGGGGTATAAACGGAGACCTGTTTGATGTTGCCGCTCACATCATAGCCATAGGTCGTGCGCATCGCAATCTTGCCATTGCCGTCTTGAACAATTTCTTCAAGGACGCGATCGAGCAAATCGAATTGGTGCAAGTGAACGATCAGGTCATCTTGCTTATCTCCATATACTTCCGTTGTCTTAATGGGGCGACCAAGCTCATCGTATTCGTACGTTGTCATGCGGTCGCCGTGGGTTTTTATTTTCAGTTTCCCATTGGGATAATACTCATAGAGAGTGATGACTCCCATCGCGTCTGTTTCTGTGAGAAGGTGAAAGCCACTATAGGTCGCTTTAGTTGTCTTGAGCGTTCCCCCCTCTGGAGAAAGGGTTTCCGTTTGAACAACCCTTCCCAATGGATCGTAGGCATAGACGATCGATGTCCCATTCTTTAGAACTTTCTTGGCAAGGGTCCCATTGAGATTGTAAATGTTTTCCTCAACGCTGCCGTCTGGGAATGTGAGAAGCGCGGGTTGCTTTCTCAGCGTGGTTTTCACTTGGGTGCAATGTCCCATTGCATCGGTTTCCGAGGTGGCATTTCCGAGAGGGTCGTACGTTTTCTTGAGCACAGGCGACTTGACAACACCCTCTTCATCAGGGGTAGGAGGCAAAATAGTCTTTACAAGGCGATTAAAGTCGTCGTATACGTATTTTGTTTCATTCCCATACCCATCGATCGTGGAAATCCTGTTGCCCATGATGTCATACCGATGGTGTGTTTTAAGACACACACCATCGCTGTGGTACTGTTCTTCACAAATCAGGCGATTCATCGCATCGTAAACAAATTGTTTGTGAGCATCACTACGCGGCCCTTTTTCGTAAATACAGTTGCAATTCAGATCAAACTTCCGCTCGATCTCGCGCCCCAGTGGATCGGTTTCCCGAATGACGTTTTGGTACTGATCGTACTTCCATGTCAACTGATACGCTTCTTTTCCGTCGCTTCCGTAGTGGGTTTGCTTTTCAATTTTTCCAGTTGTAGAATAGGTGTTGACAACTTTTTTGATTAATTGCTCAGTGCCCGTTTGCAAATCGAGACACCACTCTTCAACCACGTCTGGGTACGCCACGGGATAGGTCTTCCTCAACGTGTAGCGAGTCATTTTCCTTTCCGTGACATTGGTTAAATCATCCCGGTCTAGAGAAGACCCATCATCGCAAACTTCTTCTGTAATCGCTCCGTTCTCTGCGTGTTTGTAAAACCACCTTTGATAAATCTCGTTTTCGCTGCCCACATATTTGGCGATTAAGCGATTCGTGCCTTTTGCGTAACAATAAGTCGTTTTTGAGGTGCCATCAAACTCGGTTAAGGGGAGGTTAAACCCATCTTGGGAGTAAGTGAAAACCTTTTGATAACATTCAGCTCCATTTGTGACATCGCGTCCATTAAGCTCAGGAATTTTAGCGTCTAACCCCGTCAATTGTCCGTAAAAGCCATCAACAGTGACA
>JABDCX010000030.1 GCA_013287915.1 Chlamydiota bacterium | reverse complement strand
CATTGACGTAGGCCGTTTTCAAAACCTGAAAGACATGTTTGTGTTCGACGTAATAGAAATGGCTTTCGTCCAAACCATCGGAGGCAATGTTGAGCGCATTCACGCTCGTCAACATACACCCCAGTACCATCATTTCCGACTCTTTCGAGTTCGGCGGCACGCGCATTGTGTCTTTAGTCTCTTTCATCATTTTCTCTTAAGCCAAAACCACTTTTCCAGGTTGACCTGGCACTTCTTTCACATAGCGAGGAACCGCATAGCCCGGGAGTTGCTTGGCAATTTCTTGGATCAACGCCTTCCCTTCCGCCTCTGCCACCTCAAAACGGGCGCTGCCAAAAACACGGTCGAGCTGATGGAGATAGTAGGGCATCACTCCATTGTCTGCAAGAAGCTGGTACAACTCTACCAAAACGGAGGCCGTGTCGTTCACCCCTTTGAGCAATACCCCTTGATTCAGGACAGGAATTCCCAGCTTTTGGATCTCCCGCAGAGCAGCAAAAATTTCGGAGTCAAACTCTTTTGGGTGATTGGCATGGATGCAAAACCACACTTGGAGGGAAGTTTGAGCCAAACAGCTCAGAAAACTCTCGTCGATCCTCTCTGGAATCCCAATCGGGAAGCGGGTATGGAAACGGAGCTTTTTCACATGGGGGATCCGCTCGAGCTTACGGATCAGGCTAAAAAGAACCGCGTCGTCCAAAGAAAGGGGGTCTCCGCCGCTTAAGATCACCTCGTTGATCGAAGGATCTTCCGCAATGGCCGATAGCGCCGCCTCAAATCCCTTAATCGATGTGTCGTAATCGAAATTTTGCCGGAAACAGAAGCGGCAGTGCATCGCACAGGCACTTGAGCAGAGGATCAACGCGCGCCCCTGGTATTTGTGCAAAAATTTGTGCGCTTGCTTAAACGCCCCATCTTGAACTGGATCGCACGCAAACCCCGACTCGCTTTCCCTTTCCTCAATCCGCGCTAAAAACTGTTTGAGGAGTGGATCGTCGAGAGTCCCCTTCTCCATTTTGTTGACCAAACGCAGCGGGACATTCAGCGCAAACCGCGGATGCAGCCAAAGGGAGCGGCGCTGCTCGGCAGTCAGCTCCAATAAATCGGCAAGAATTTCTCCATTGACGACATTGGTGCGGAGAATTGACTTCCATGCCGCCACGGCCGGCGCCGGATGAACCAGGGAAAGTACCATTGTTGCCTTCTCTCTAGAAATAACCCGAGAGCATACCTGTTTGGAAGGGAAGTTGCAAGGATTCTTGCTTTCCGTCCTTGTGACTCTGTGTTGCTTACAAACGGATAGATTTGCTTGGTTTGACTGATAGATCCAATCCTAAAGCACCTAGAATCACACAAAGATTGTTGAGTCGCGGGTTGCCCCTTTTTGAAAGCGTTCGATAAAGACTTTCTCGATTTAAATGCGTCTTTTTGGCTAGCTTTGCGATTCCTAATGACTTAGCATCTGCAACATCTTTTAATGCAATGAGAAAGACTTGTGGATCACTATCTACCAATGCCGCATTTAAATATGCCGCTGCATAGGATGAATCCTGAAGTCGTTCAATCAGATCTTCTTTGTAATCTTTTGTAGGTTTTCTTTTCATATTTTTACTCCTTTTTCACTCGCAAAAGATAGTCTTGCCAATGCTTTTTTGCCTTTGCTATGTCACTCTTTTGAGAACGTTTGCTTCTGCCACTTGTAGCATATAAGCTACTTTTATGACAACAGTATCTCACTTCGCCATCCTGTTCGTTCTGCCGCTAAAAGCGATCTGGCCTATCTTGTGATTTTTTTAATATTTCTTTACAATATATTATTAAATGTTTATCAAACAATCGACGCTATTATTGATAATTAAATATTAAATGGTATATAATAAAGGTGAAGGCAAAGATGCCTTCAAGGAGGATAATATGCACTGGGTAAAAACCTTGAGCAAACTATTCTTAGGTTTATACCTGATTGTCGTCGGGTTGGTGGGCGTGGGAGTCAATCTCTCCTTTGTCACACCAGGCGTCGTCGGGTTCTTTGCATTGGTCGCTGGTGTTCTGTTCGTAGTCAGAGCAGTTAAATGCTGGGGTCATTGCGACGTTTGCTGCCATAGCGATAAAGACGTAAAATAGGTCAGCAGCAAAATCAGGTCTGAGGGGCTGGGCAACATGGCAGCTCCTATTAACCCGTGGGGTGTTTTTTTGTCTTTTTTAAGGATTTTTTACTAGAATCCAATGAGAATTGACAAAGTGAACCCCTGCAAAATCATATCTCCCCTCTTGCGTACATAGGTGTCGGGATCACTCGGGTCAAAGAACGCAGCGGGCAAATCTTGGTAATTAAATTGGTTGCTATTGTAGAAACAGTGATGTTCCCAAGCTGCAAGTATGCTTAGCGGATGCATCGTATTGCAGCATTCCACACAACATTCCCATTTTAAGCCGATTGCCATGTCGGTCATTGTCATGGACGTTGAGCGCGGTTCCCCAATGTCGGCATCGTAGAAAACATTCTGTGTGGGACCTCCCCCTTCACCTGGCACCGTTGTCAAATCATCGCTCGAGCGGTGATAGCTCCCATAAACGATTGACGCTGCCGCTTGACCCACAACAGAAAAGCCGCAGTCCAACCTAAACTCAAGATCAAGCCCTGCCCGCGGTCCAATCCCCTGAAAACAACAGGATGATTTGATGCCAGTCATCGCATTTTGGAGTACCCCTTCCCCGTTGGCCTCGACATGGTACTTTTGACCAAGGCGTGCGGCGCGCACCCCAAGATAAGGCCTCAGAATACAGCAGTGGCTGACATAGTAGCGGTAGGCCAATTCACAATCGACCCAATCGAGATCTAACGTCCATCGCGCTTTCGCAAATGTGTAAACCAAGCTCGGGTCCATCGTCCAATCTGACACAAAAGAGGTCCCATGAGCTTGTTCAGCTATGTCATACCCCGTTTGAGCTTTTGAATGATAATGGGTCCAATTGAAGATCAAATCCCAACAATCGCAGGGGCTATAATACCCAATCCCGAGTCGAAAGCCAGGATCAAATTTGAAGTGAGGATTTAACGTGTGCGTATCGAAGTAGACATTGTTCGCCTGCGTCAGGTTAAATGTTCTTTGATTCACGACCGTGCCCAATGCTATTCCCTCTTCGCTTGGCTTCCACCACAAAAAATCGAAGCGCCCACTTAAGTGGTCAAAAAAATTGGTGCACAAACGGTCTCCACAGACCGGACGAGCAGAATGGTTATATCCGTAAAAGGAGATGGGAGGTTCATTGCAGAGTGTAAAACAACACCCTGGCTCCTCATAGGCCACCCCACTCGCAACTAGGCACAAGAAAACCCCTATAAAACGGATAGTTGCAATCGAGGTTTTCATTATAATTTCCCGCACAGTTCATGGCCGAATGCACCATCCTAAGCAACCGGATCATTTATTTCAACATCTTAACCAATCCTTAACAATCTACCCCGAATAGCGCTTATTTGAAGATTGTATTATAATTTTATTTGTCCTGGCCACCACCACAGTACTCACACAACCCATCGAACGTCCCCCCTCCGCAATATTCGCTAACGCAACAAACACAACCTACACAGTATCAACAACCACAACCGCAACACTAGGGCCCGCCCGGTGGACAGGAAGCATCACCCCCACTCCCGAGCTATCATCCACAAGCCTCGCAACAGCAATATAAGGTAAAAATCCCACAAGCCAAGCCGCTCAAACGATTGTCAACGGATTGAACTCAAAACAACCCGCCCAACGTCCAAGCAACAATTCTGGCATCGTGAGTAGGATTCTAGATGTCCTGTTCGCAATCGACCTCTGTGCTCTGCTCTGTTAGACCCAAGTATTAAATTCACCTTTGTGGTATGATAGCGGCCATTATCATATCTTAAATGAGATTCTATGGAGTTTGTCCACACCCCGTACCAGCCTGGAGAAACGATCGCGGCTGTGGCTACGCCTCCTGGACAGGGGGGTGTTGCAATCATCCGCATTTCGGGAAAAGAAGCGGTTGCGATTGCGAATAAAGTGTTTTCAGGCGATGTCACCCGCTACCCATCCCATACCGTCCACTATGGAAAAATTCACGATGCCGCAGGCAAACAGATCGACGACGTCCTCCTAGTGCCCATGCTCGGAACCCGCTCCTACACAGGGGAAGACACGATTGAGATCCAGTGCCACGGGGGCACCCTAATCACGCGCCGCGTCTTAGATGCCGTTCTTGCTGCGGGCGCCAGAGCAGCTCTTCCTGGTGAGTTCACTTTTAAGGCGTTTATCAATGGGAAAATAGACCTTGCACAAGCAGAAGCGGTACAAGAGTTGATCGGCGCCAAAAATGAGAGGGCGTTGGATGCCGCTGAAGAGCAGCTACAAGGTATGCTCTCCCATAAAATCGAAGGGTTTCAAAAGGCCTTGGTCGATACAGCAGCAATTTTAGAAGCATGGGTCGATTTTCCCGAAGAGGGGCTCGAGTTTGCTTCGATGGAGGAGGTGTGCCGCCATCTGGAAAGTGTGAAACAAGAGATGCAAACCCTTGTCGAGACATTTCACGACGGAAGGATCATCCACGAGGGCGTTGCTCTCTGTCTGATCGGATCTCCCAATGTGGGAAAATCCTCTTTGATGAATGCCCTCCTCGACAAAGACCGCGCCATCGTCTCTCACATTCCAGGTACAACGCGCGACATCGTCGAAGACCACCTGCGCATCAACGGCCTTCACATCAAACTGATCGACACAGCAGGCATTCGGATCACAGAAGAGGTGATCGAGCAAGAAGGGATTCGGCGCTCCAAAGAAGCGATGTCAAAAGCGAACCTCATTTTGTTTCTCTTAGATGCGTCACAGCCGATCCATCCTGAAGAGCGCGCTCTATTGAACACAATACCAAAAGAAAAATGCATCGTCGTCTGGAACAAAACCGACTTACCCCACTCCTCCCTGGAATCGCTGCAGGGCTCCCACACCGTAGAAGTCTCTGCAAAAAAACGGCAAGGGCTCGAAAAATTGCACCAAGCGATCGATCGGGTCATTTGGGAAAAGGGGCCCCCGTCGCGCGAAGAGCTGCTCATCACGAACGTCAGGCATAAAGAAGCTCTCGTCCAAGCGATCACCGCGTGTCAGGCGGTCATCGATGGCCTGCGCAACGACGTATCTCCTGAATTGATCACGATGGACATGCGCCACGTCCTCAAGTCGCTTGGAGCCATCATCGGCAAAGATATTACGGAAGATATCCTCTCGGCGATTTTTTCGAAATTCTGCATCGGGAAGTAAAATGAACAAACGCGCCTGGGCCAAACAGATCGCTGCGATTCTCGATCAATACTACCCCGCACCTGCGATCCCTTTGCACCACAAAGATCCCTATACTCTCTTGATCGCAGTGTTGCTCTCTGCACAGTGCACAGATGCACGCGTCAACCAAGTCACACCCGCCCTGTTTGCAAAAGCGCCCACCCCACATAAAATGGTTGCGCTCTCTGTGGAAGAAATTACATCGCTCATCCGCACCTGCGGGCTTTCCCAAAGAAAAGCCAAGGCGATCTGGTCCCTTTCGCACATCCTCATCGACAAATACAAAGGACGCGTTCCTGGCTCCTTTGCAGCCTTGGAACAGCTCCCAGGCGTTGGCCACAAAACAGCCTCGGTCGTCATGAGCCAAGCGTTTCACGAACCGGCGTTTCCCGTAGACACGCACATCCACCGCTGTGCCAAGCGGTGGGAGCTTTCGAACGGGAAAAATGTAGAGCAAACAGAACGCGATCTAAAGCGCCTTTTCCCGCGAAACAGTTGGAACAAACTCCACTTGCAGATCATCTACTTCGCTCGTGAACACTGCCCAGCCCGTGGGCATGATGCAAACAAATGCCCCATCTGCAAATACAGTTCAACCTAGGTTAGAAACTTATGCCAAAACCAACAACCTTCTTTGGTTTTATGGAAATCGACGGGAAATGTTCATTAGAATTTGACATTGACAGTTTTCCCTAGAACAACATAGGATGCTTCTTCTAGAAAATCGGAGGGCATGCACCATGTTATATCGTCTATCTGCTTCTGTTTGCAAAACTTTGCCCTTTTTCACTAGAGAAATAGGAGGTGTTTCAGTTAAGACGAATTCCTCTTGGATCTCGGGTGTCTTGACGATGTCTATGGCCTCGGCAGCCTCATCAAAGCCTCTCCGGGCTTCTTTTGTCCCTTGGATGAATTTTTTTCGACATCATCCGGCTCCAAAATCTATCTTTCCTGATTCGCAACAACGCGATCATCGGATTTTTGGCGTTTTAGCTGCTGTTAGTTTGTTGGCTCTTTCCAAAAAGGCAGATTGCGATCAGGATAAAGATTTAGATGACTTATCTCATGTGGTTTTTCAATCGTTTCCAGCTTTGGACAAACTGAAAGATAAGGAACCAGTCTTGTTTATTGGTTCGACCGGTTCAGGAAAAAGTGCGACTTTAAATCATTTGATGGGAATCTCCATGAAAGTGGTCAAGGTCGATACGACTGGTCGTGCAACCTTGATCTCGAACGAATCAGATGCTTTCAGAATCGAAGAAGGAGATGATACTCCCCAATCTGCAATCATTAAGACTCGCCAGGAACCAACTTCCGGGTTATGGCTAACAGATTGCCCAAGTTTTAGTGAGGGACGTCGTAAAACTTATCGGTTCGCATCCGAGATCTCTTCTTCTTTGGCGACACAAACGGCTGAAAAGGTGAAAGCGTTAGTTGTGACAATAGGCGTTAAGGAGCTTGGTGAGAGTAAGGGAGAGTCGTTCAGGAAGATTGCCCTGATTTTACACAATTTGGTGGTAAACGCTGCAGACGCAAAACAGTCGATCTTTTTTTTGTTTACTAAAAGTCCGATAGAAAAGGGGTGGTGGACATACTATGTGAAACCAGCCCAGAAAAGCGAAATTATCGGGAAACTTGAAGAGATCCAGGCGCAGATTGGTGCTAAATCGCAGTCGGATTTAACCGAAGAAGATTTAGCAACGAGAAACATTATCAGCTTGATGCTCGAACAAGATGAGAAAGGAAACGGGTCGAAAGAGAAACCAACCCGAACGCGCCCTCAAGGCTCCAGGATTTTTGTCATTGATATCACCAATAGTGACCAGAGGCATGAAATCCTTAATGCCATTACCCAGGCTCCAGGCATTGAACGCAATCAATTTATTTCTAATATTCGGGGAGATGTTGCAGAAGCATTGAGACATTGCCTTGTCAAACATATGCAAATCGGATTAGAGATTCCGGTTTTATTAGGACTCAAAAAGCAAAAAGCCTATCTCGATCATCGATTAAAGGAGCGTTGCCAAAACATCCAAGCGATGAACGACGATATCGACAAGCTGATGTCGGGCGGAAAATACGATATCAAGCATCATCTTGAGATGATGCAAAGAGAAAAATTTAACATCGAGAACCAAGTGACTCGAAACGAGAGTGAGGTCGCCGTATTAGAGAAAGAAATTGCTAAAACGCACTCGAAAAAAGAGGTGATTTATTGGGAGGAGACTTTTTTTAGCGAAGCGCGATTTTTTGATTTTTATACTAGGGAGCACACATTTGAGTACAATGGGCAGCCGTTTACTGAAAGAGTTATAGAAAATTGTAGTCGAAAAAATGGGGCCCTCGAGTTTATGGTTCGGCTTGGTCTAAGCACCCTTGAGTCAAAAATAATACCGGAGCCAATGCAAACCGGCGTTAAAATCGTAACGAGTGCCATCGATGTAGGGGAACAACCTTGGATATATGAAGAAAAAGTAAACAAGCCTTCAGAAGGCAAATATAAAAGTAGGTTTGATATACAAAGGTGGGGTGCTAAAGGTGAATTCACAGTCAAAATTTATGGGCCTCACGATTTAAAAGAAGATGTGGTAGAGCATCGGGTTCTTCTTGAGAAAAAACTGAAATCTACAATTGGAGACTTAGAGCAACTCAAAGCTGCTGAGGCAAGAACCGAGGAAATCGTCAACGATTTGAAGGCACAATTACAGAGTGTAAATGCAAAAATGAAAGGGCAAAAGATAGTCGACAGCTTAGCCGCTTCAAAACAAGAACTTGAGTCAGAACAGGTAAGCGATTATGCAAGACTAAAAAAACTTGTTGAAAAACAAAGTGAGCTTGCCCTGAAAATAGCTAGAAATAAATCCAATCTAAATCACACGCTCCGACTGATGCAGTTTGTTTCGATGAGCAATGCTTTACTGCTTGATTTTGATTTGCGCTACAAATTTGAGCAATCTATGGAGGACCTGCCAAAACTCGATTTGGAAGTCAAGGATGTCTAACAATTTTCAATCAATCCACATTTAAAAAACGAAAGGAAACATCATGTTTTTTACACGACTATCCACACATGCTTCGAGAACATTTTCCCTATTTGTGAATAGAGCAGAAACAGTTGCGTTTACAAAGTCTACTCCCCAAGCGTTTGGCAGTCTTACCCAATCGTTAACTGCTCCTCGCTTAGCAAAACTACCTCGAGCTTCCCTTGTGCCGGGAGTCCGTTTTTTTCAAAGTCACTTGATTCGAAAGTCGTTATTTCCGCACCATCAGCAAAGTGATTTTCGGGTTTTTGGCGTTTTGGCAGCTGTAGGTCTTTTGGCGGTTTCCAAAAAGGTAAGCTGTAATCAAGATTCTGATGAAGTCAATTTAGATGATTTACCAGAGAAGATAGCTGAGTCGCTGTCTGCCTTAGAGGCGTTAAGAGACAAAGAACCGGTTTTGTTCATTGGTGCGACAGATTCGGGAAAAAGCACGACCTTGAACGTCATGATGGGTATTCCGATACAAATAGTGAAGGTTGACTCTATGGGTTTTGCTACTCTTAAAGCAGACCATCCAGATCCATTTGAGATCGGAAATAGCTCGGAAGCAAAAACAGAGCTCGTCAAAGCAAAACAGGAACCTGATTCGAAGATGTGGCTCACAGACTGCCCGGGTTATAAGGACAATCGTTCAAAGACGCGTCATTTTGTTTCTGACATCTCATCCTATTTGGCAACACAAACTGTTCGGAAAGTCAAAGCTATCGTTGTGACAATTAGCATTGGAGCCTTCGATCAAAGAGGAAATGCATTTAAAGAGATCGCTTTGATGTTGCATCATTTGATTCACAATAGTCCTGCTGCAAGACAATCGATCTTTTTTATGTTTACCAAAAGTCCGATTAGGCAAACAACTGATTCCTGGGGCAATCGAAGGTATCAGGTATACCCGGCCGATAAAGGGGAGATCGTCGATAGAATAAAAAATATTTTGCAAGTAATAGAAGCTAAACCCGAAAACGAGCTAAGCAAGGAGGATAAAGCGGCAAGAAATGTAATTGAATTGATGATCAAAGGGGATATTGAAGGCGATGGATCTCAAGATAGTCCCCAACGAACCAGCCCTGAAGGTGCAAGAATTTTTGTCATCGATATTTCTAACAGAAACCAAAGAAAGGAAATTCTCGATGCGATTGCAAAGGCACCCGGGATTGAACGGGATCAATTTAACCCTAATATTAATGGAGATGTCGCGGAGAGCTTCAAAAAATCTATTATCAAGCGCCTAGAAATGGGATCACAATTGGGGGAGATGTACGCTCTCCGAGATCAGGAGAGTGATCTTAGGCTAACAATCGAGGGCACCCATACAGAAATTAGTCGAATTGATGACCAGATCAGATACCTACAAAAAGGCACTCCTCTCAATATTACTCAATATTCTGAAGTCATCGTCGATCAAATTCACAACTACAAGGAAATAGAGGAGCTACTCACGGCATCACGTGACCGTATTGAAACGGAAATTCAGGAAAATGATACTACTGAATTGGTCGACTATTGGAGGGATAGATTTTTTAGCGAACCGCCGTTTCTTGACTTTTTTTCTAGAAAACATGTTTTTCACTACAAACTGAAACGACCCTTTTCTGAAGTGTTTGATTCAGAACGAAGTAGTCAAAATATGGTATGGAAGTTAATAACTGGTCTTGCAATGATGCAAAATCCTATAGCGATTCCAGGGCTATATCTTTACCCCAATGGGGAACATCGTGTGATCAAAATCAGTAAGGAAACAGGGGAATTTGAAAGCGAATATGAAGTCTTAAAGCATGGAGTCACGGCAGATTTCACGGTGACGATTCAGGGACCTAAAAACGGAAGAGAGGATGTTGCCCTTTTGTTAACTACACTTAGGCGTGATCTTGATCTGGTTAAAGCTCGATTAGAAAAACTGGCAACAGAGAAGAGTCAAGCAGAAGACTCACTAAAAAATGTGACAGCCTTGTGCTCCTCCTTACAATCTTTAACTAGCCAAAAATCAATCTTGGGAAAAAAGATCGATGCTCACCAAGAGGAGCTTCGTAGGCTTCAAAATCAATTGACTGTGCTAGAGGAAGACATTCGTAAAAACAAAAAGGCCCTTACAACCGCTTTGTCCCTCATCCAATTCGATTTGATCAATAGCATATTGAACCTCAATCAAAACCTCGTTTCTAATTTCACAAAAAAGATGGCAAAGTTAAAGGCAGACCCCAAATTCCAAGAAGATAACATGTAAGGGAGCTATAAACTAAAAACCTTTCTCAGTCTAATTTTCCGTCGATTTTCGAAGTTATTTTGATCGAAAATCGGTTTGAAGGGGATAGATCCTAGACGTGTTTGAGGGCAGCTGAGATCAGAAGAGCTAAGTCTTCTGCATCGATCGGATCCTTGAGGGCTCTCTGGATCGCTTTTTGAGCTGTGACTTGATTGTATCCCAAATTGATCAGGGCACTCATTGCATCGGTGATCTTCTGCGTTTTGGGATCCCCGAGATGGACAGCGTAGTCGTTCGGGTGAATGCCGCTGATTTTGACCTTGTCGCGCATTTCGATGATCAGCCTTTCAGCTCCCTTCTTGCCAATGCCAGGCACGCGACAGAGCACCGCAGCATCTTCACTTACAATTGACTTCTGCAGGTCAACTAAAGGCATATGGCCGATCAACGCCATTCCAATTTTTGGGCCAATACCGGTCACCCCTAACAGCGATTCAAAAAAATCCCGTTCCGAAGCGCTGATAAACCCATAGAGGGCTTGCGATTGTTCTCTCACTACGAACGACAGATGCAGGGTGGTTTCTTCACCAATCTGTGGAAGGCGAGGAAAGACATGAGCGGGAATGAAAATTTTATAACCAAGACCGGCTGCTTCAACGACAACAAAAACGGGTGTTACTTGAATCAGTTTTCCGCGGATATAGGCAAACATTTTGTACTCCTTTTATATCTCGGATTCGGTATACGAACGCCAGTTTAGTGAATGGGCATGGCAAATGGCTAAAGCAAGAGCATCGGCTGCATCTTCTGGCTCAGGTATCTCAGAGAGGTTTAAAAGGGCTTTGATCATCCCCTGAACCTGGTGTTTGCTGGCCCGCCCATTTCCGACAACAGCGCTTTTTGCTTTCGTCGGGGCATATTCGTAAACGGGAATCCCCCGTTTCTTTGCAGCGATGATTGCAATCCCGCGCGCCATTCCGAGTTTAATGGCGCTTTGCACATTATCTTTAACATATTGTGTTTCAACAGCTAGAGCTGTAGGAGAAAACTGATCCAATAACTCCTCTAAAGCATTGAACAAGATTAAATACCGATCACTGAGTTTCAGACGGGGAGGGGGTTTTACGCATCCATAATCGATCGCACAATAGCGTGTCCCCTCACATTTGATAATTCCGTAGCCCGTGATCACAGTCCCCGGATCGATCCCGATAATGATCACGCCTCACCTATCGAGCCGGGATTTTCTAAAGCCAGGTCGAGGAGATGGGGAGAGCGGGGGGGATTGCCTTGCCACCATCGACTTGAGAAGAGTGTCTTGTGAACGCTGCTCCCAGAGCACTTTTCCCATGCTATCCCAATGGCGTGCAATTTGCTGGCACCGCTCTTCATAGACTTTGAGCCGCTCTTGCTCTTGCTTTGCTTGAGCCAGCTGCGACTGCGCATACTCTAGCTTCTCTTCCCACAGCATTTGCCTCTCATCAAAACACTTTCTTAGCTCGTGATTCTCTCTCTGAAGCGCATGCTCTTTTTGGACGAGCACTTGCATCGTATGTTCCAAAAGGGTCAAAGCTTCGCCTCTAGCCTCTAAAATCCCCTTCGCTTCTTCAACTGCTGCTTCTAAATTTTTGATCCGCTCACCCAACTCCGTCGTCTCGCGCACCTTCTTTGATAAGTGGTGATGCGCTGCTTTCAGATGCTCTTCCGACTCTTCGCGGGCGGCTTGTGCAGCATTCAGCTCTTGCAAATAGTGCCCATTCTTTTCAATGCCAGCTTGATGCTGTTCCGTCATCAAGTTCAGCGCGGCCTTTACAGCGACGATCTCTCTCTCCCGTTCTGCAATAACCGCTTCTGCCTCAGCTAATCCTATGCGCTGTGCATCAGACAACTTTGCTTTTAACCCGCTGATTTGCCGATTGAGCTCTGCGACTTCCCCCACAACCTCTAATTTCGCTTGGCTTTCTTCATAAAGAGAAGAGGTAAAACGGGCCTTCATGTCGTTCATTGCGATCTTCAGCGTCTTCAACTGCTGACGCAACGATTCGATCTCCTCTTTTTCGTTAGAAAGATCGAACAGGGAAGAATCTGGAGTTTCACTTTGAAGCGACAACATAAAATGGCCTGGGTCGGTAACAGATTTCCCAAACATTACTCTTTTTTAGTTTGAAGATCAAGTTGCGGATTTATCGACCCTTTCCCCAGCGGAGGGAGAGGGCGTTGAAAACGACGCTTAGGGAGCTTAGGGTCATTGCTCCAGCTGCGATCAGGGGGGTTAGGTACCCACAGACGGCCAGAGGAATGGCAATCACGTTATAGATAAAGGCCAGGAAAAGATTTTGGGCAATTTTGCGGTAGGAGGCGCGTGAGAGTTGAATCGCCTCGACAACGCCGTTAAGATCGTTTCTGACAAGGGCGATCGAAGCGCTCTCAAGAGCAACGTCCGTGGAAGCGCCAAGAGCAATCCCGATGTCTGCCGCCATGAGGGCAGGCGCATCGTTGATCCCATCTCCTAGCATACCAACAACCCGACCTTGTCTCTTTGCGCCCTCGATTTGCGCGAGCTTTTCTTGAGGGAGTAGCTGCGCGTGAACCTCGGTGATTCCGGTTTCTCTTGCGATGCGATCGGCAGGAATTTGGTAATCGCCTGTGAGCATTACAACGCGCATCCCCATCTTTTGAAGGGAACTGACCATCTCTCTGGCCCCTTCACGCACATGGTCAGTCAAGATGAGATATCCCAATAGTACGTTCTCCTTCCACACTAATAGAAGAGTGCCTCCCCCTTCTAAGGCTCTTTCGAGCGCTTTCATCTCCATCAAAACGGCTCTCTCTCTAGCAAACATCAACGATCCAACACCATACCGGACCGAACCAATTTTGCCCTCGATCCCCTTTCCAGGAAATGATTTGAAACCCTCAACAGGTTTTAAAGTAAGATTGTGCTCAGCAGCTGCATCGACAATGGCTTGAGCAAGTGGGTGTTTTAACTGTTTTTCCAAAGAAGCTGCGATTGTCAACAGTTCACGCGGATCATGCCCTTGCGAGGGATTCAAGAAGGCGATCTTCATGCTTCCGGTCGTCAACGTTCCCGTTTTGTCGACGTAGAGAACTTGCATGTCCCTCACTTTTTCAAAAATGGCAGCGTCCTTAAATAAAATGCCTTTTCGCGCGCCAAGACCAGCTGCTACAACAACAACGATCGGGGTAGCAAGCCCAAGTGCACAGGGGCAGGCAATAACTAAAACAGAAATTGCATTTAACACTCCTTGCCCCAACTGGCCTGTCCAACCCCACACTAGCGCGATTGTCGCACATGCGATCGCAATAACAGCTGGGACAAACTTGGCAGAAATTGCATCTGCAAGGCGCTGGGCGGGCGCTTTTGTGTGTTGGATCTGTGAAACCATCTGCACGATGTGTGCAAGGAATGTATCCGCACCAACGCCGACCGCTTTGATCCGCAAAGCGCCGTTCACACTGAGAGTCCCGGCATACACCTTTTCTCCTGGATGTTTTACAACGGGTTTGCTCTCGCCGGTCAATAGAGACTCATCCACCTCAGCCTCCCCAGAAACCACTTCCGCATCGACGGGGATCCGCTCCCCCACCAACACCCGCAACACATCTCCTTTGACGATCTGTTCGACCGGCACGAGAAGCAGGGTTTTACCTTTTTCGACATGAGCCATGCGGGGCTGTAAATAGAGAAGCTGTCGAATCGCTTCTGTCGCCTTGTGGCGATAATGAGACTCAATCCACCGCCCAAGCAGAACAAAAACGATGATAAACACGCTGCTTTCAAAATACAATGGAAGGTGCCATTCAAAAAGCCAGCTCGCCGAGCTCACAGCCCAAGCCGCAGTCGTTCCCATCGCAATGAGCAGATCCATATCGGCGACGCCACTGCGCAAAGCGCGATATGCCCCTTGATAAAAGCTCCACCCGCCGATCAGCTGCACAGCCGTTGCCAAACTCCACTGCAGCCACGCAGGCATTTCAAACGGGGATCCCAAAACCATGGAAACCATCTGCAACAGAAAAGGGAACGCCAGAAGAGCCACGGCGATCAGAGTCAACCCGCTGATCGCATGGTCGTGCGCTTCCGCATGGCTGGCATGTCCCGGTGGATGAGCGCGATAGCCAGCTTCTTGCACAGCTGAATATAAAAGATCCTGCTTTAAATGAGCTTGCACTATAACAAGCGCAGCGCCTGTCGCGCCATTGACATGTGCCGATAAGACCCCCTGCACACTCATCAAAGCATTCTCTACCCGCTTGGCACACGCCTGGCAATGCATTCCAGTAATTTGCAATTCAATTTTCAAGTTTTCTTTGCCCATAAGAACCTTTACAAAAAATCGGATTGTCATCCATCATGCTATACAAATATATTCTATCCAAACAATAGGTAAATGTTTTATGGCACAGCAACAGCCTCTCACAGAAGGTCCATCGATTTTGAATACCGATTACTTGGCGGAGTGGGTGTCCCATCGCATGCAATACATCATTTATGGTTTAGTGGGATTCCTCGTGATTCTTGCGGCAGTCTATTTATTGACTAATCGCAATACGAAACTTTCTGAAAAGCAATACCAAGAAGCGTCACAAGCGTTCACTCTCTTCGCAAAACCATCCACGGAAGAAGCAGAGCAAGCAAAAGCACTTAAAGACCTCTCTGCCCTCATGGCGAAACACGAAGATTTGGAAGCCACTTACGGGGGAGCCGTTGCACAAATTCTGATCAACCGCGGCAACGCGACAGATGCCATTTCCCTCGCTCAAGAGACGCTCCGAAGAACAGCAAAAGACAATCTCCCTTTTTACCACCAATATGCAGAAACCACTCTGCTGATCGTTAAAGGAAAATACCAAGATGCTCTTGCTCAAGCGCAACAGCTCCAACAACTGATTGAAGAGGAAATCAAAACGATTCCCAACTGGAGAAGCCGCTCTTTTGGTGCAGAACTCTTTCCACTCAATCTCTTTCGCATTGCGATGCTGCAAAAACAAACTGGAGACAAAGCAGGTGAGAGAGCGACTTGGACATTATGGAATCAGTATGCAGGACTCGATGGGCAACAAACACCGCCGCTTTCAGTCGATAGTCGCATTTTCCACGCCGTAATCCAACAACTTGCCGTGGGAACGACATCTTTGCCCGACTATATTAAAGAACGGATGAGAGATAATTAAATTTTATTTTTGTATTATTTGTCGAATTTTGGTAATTGTATATTGAAACCCGACTTGCGATCAACGGTGACGATGAGACGCAAGTTTGGTTTGCACATCCCAAAAGCGTGGAACGCCGGAGCAACAAAGGAGGTGACAGAGGTCGGTCGATTGCTCGAAGCCACAACAGATTGGGAGATTTGGAAAAATAGAAATAGGACTCGACTCCGAAAGGATGTCGAGATGAAACAATACACGAGAACGCCAACTCGTGAGGTGAAACAAAAGTGTAAACAAATTGTGGAGCAACACGGTGTTGTGACGTTCTTCGCTAGTTACCCAGTTTAGGGTAAGTGGAGAAAATCATTGTGAGTCCAAAATATAGCTCACTAGCCGTTGATGAGAGTTTCAAAGAATTTGACAACGAAACTGCGTTGGAAGATTCGTTTGAACCACATTTAGAAGTGATCGTCAACGCGCACTTTGGCAAAATTCCATCACCCTCAGCGACATCATCCGATGTCCTGAATGTGACAGGAAGAATTACCGTATCTTTCTAACAAAAAAAGATACGAAGCACAAAATCGAAGCGACCATCCTCGGATGGTCGCTTTTTTTATTGGTTTACTCCCATGACTGAAACTGAAGCTTTTGTCATCTTATCCTCTCTTTCAGGCCTCGGTCCAACTAAGATCCGCAAACTGATCGACCATTTTGGTTCTGCTCAAGAAGCTATTGAATCTGCTTCTGCTACCATTTCATCGCTTTCTGGATTTGAAGCGATTGGAAAGCAATGGGGCTCTTGGGAAAAAGATTCAATATGGCGCGAAGAAATTGTGCTTGCTGAGAAAAATCATATTTCATTCCTCCCTTTTACAAGTCCCCACTACCCAAAAGCTCTGCTCGCGATCCCCGATTTTCCTGCGCTGCTTTATGTGAAGGGGGAGTTGCTTCCACAAGACACACAACGTTCCATCGCCATTGTGGGAACGCGCAATGCCTCTATTTATGGCCTTGAAATGGCGGAGAGATTTAGCAGAACACTTAGCTCATCGGGTTTTACAATCATCAGTGGACTTGCCCGTGGGATCGACACCGCAGCCCATCAAGGTGCCCTCACAGCTGGTCGTACGCTCGCTGTAATCGGTTCTGGCCTTTGCCACATCTATCCACCAGAAAACCGCGAATTGTCCGAATCAATTACAAATCGGGGTGCTCTCATTTCCGAGTTTTCGCTCAAAACACCACCAGACCGACAAAACTTCCCACGCAGAAATCGCATTGTCAGTGCCTTGTCAACAGCTACTTTGCTGATCGAAGCGCCGATCAAAAGCGGCGCCATGATCACCATGGAAAAATCTTTCTCTTACAAAAAGAAGCTCTTTGCCATCCCCGGTCGCATCGATTGTGAAAATTTTCGCGGCAATCATCTTCTCATAAAAAATGGAAAAGCGCATCTTGTCGAAACGGCCGACGACATCATTTCCCATTACGAAAATTTGGTTCCATCGCTACTATCCCAACCCAAAATCGGGTCCGTCTGCACTTTGGATCCAGACGAAAAAAGACTGCTCTCCATGCTACCAGAACAAGAACTCAACATCGAATCGATCGCTACTCTTACACACATTCCGATGGCACAGCTCAACAGTTTGCTCATGGGTCTGCTGCTCAAAAAAAGAATCAAATCCTTCCCAGGACAGTTTTATAGGGTCATCAAAAATTGATCGCATCGACTTGTGGAAAAAGAAAATATTTTCACATTTATTAAAAATTGAGATGCGAAAAATGCGACAACAGGCAACAATAGAGGTAAGAGAGCTGACATATATATTGGTCAATGAATGTTCAAGTTTTATTGAAATGCCTTCACAACTATATGAAGGCTTGTTTTTAATACATTTAGGTTGAAATGGGTAAATCGTTAATCATCGTGGAGTCTCCCACGAAAATTAAAACTCTAAAAAAAATCCTTGGAAACGACTACGTATTTGAATCGTCCTTAGGCCACATTCGCGACCTCCCTGCAAAAGAATTCGGCATTGACGTTGAAAACGACTTCACTCCCAAATACGTCGTCATGCCAGAAAAGAAAGAAGTGATTGCCCGCCTGAAAAATGCAGCAAAAGCGTGTGACATGGTTTACCTCTCTCCCGACCCCGATCGGGAAGGGGAAGCGATCGCTTGGCATATCAGCGAAATTTTGCCGCCCAAAACAAAATTCAAGCGCGTCACATTTAACTCCATTACGAAAGAGGCTGTCCTAAAGGCTCTCAAGAACCCGACAGAAATTGATCCTGCCCTTGTCAATGCGCAGCAAGCGCGCCGACTGCTCGATCGGATTGTCGGTTACAAAATCTCTCCACTCCTCAACCGCCGTATCCAGCGGGGCAAAGAAGGTTCAGTCTCAGCAGGTCGCGTGCAATCAGTTGCCTTAAAACTCGTTGTGGATAGAGAAAAAGAAATCGAGACATTTATCCCAGTCGAATATTGGAACCTCGCATCCGTTCTCAAAACCGCTGACGAGGATAAGCACTTTACGGCCGCCCTTTATTCAGTTGATCAAGCGCGTGTGGAAAAAGAGGCGAAAGAAGGGAAAGAGATCACGACGGTTGGCGATAAAGAGACGGCTCAAAAAGCCGTCGAGAGAATGAAAAAGACTCCCTATATCGTTCAAGAAGTCGAGCGCAAAGAGAAACGCCGCTTCCCAGTTCCTCCCTTTATCACCTCTACTCTTCAACAAGAAGCAAGCCGCCATTACGGATTCTCCTCTTCTCGCACCATGAGCGTTGCACAGTCTTTATACGAAGGGATGGATTTGGGCAATGAAGGAGCTGAAGGGTTGATCACCTATATGAGAACAGACTCAGTTAGAGTAGTTCCAGAAGCCATTGAGGAGCTGCGTAAGCACATCGAGACAGCGTTTGGAAAAGAGTATCTGCCACCAGAACCGAAAGTGTACTCTACACAAAAAACCGCACAAGATGCTCACGAAGCGATACGCCCCACCAACCTAAACCACCCTCCCGAAATGGTGGAGCCTTACTTAAGCCGTGATCAGTTCCTTTTATACCAATTGATTTGGCGCCGCTTCATCGCTTCCCAAATGATGCCAGCCGTCTACGATACTGTTGGTGCTGATATTATCGGAGGCGACAAGGGGATCATCGTCAGAGCCACCGGTTCCGTCATCAAATTTCCCGGCTTTCTGGCAGTCTACGAAGAGCGGCTCGATGATGAAGAGAAGGATCCCGAATCTAAAATGTTACCCCATTTGGAAACAGGGATGGCCCTTACCCTTCTCGATGTCACAGCCGACCAAGCGTTCACGCGCCCCCCTCCTCGCTATACAGAAGCCTCTCTCGTCAAGGAGTTGGAGAAATCGGGTATTGGTCGCCCCTCGACTTATGCGACAATCATGAACAAAATCCAAGGACGTGAATATACGGTGAAGGAAAGTGGACGGCTTAAACCCACCGAAATTGGACGCGTCGTCGTACTTCTCTTGGAAAACAATTTTAAGCAGATCATGGACATCGGATTCACCGCAGCCATGGAAGATGATTTAGAACAAGTCGCCGAAAATAAAAAAGATTGGAAAGACCTCCTTAAAGATTTCTGGACCCATTTTATCCCGACACTCGAAATGGCAGAGAAAGAAGGTTTTGTCCCCAAAATCATGACGGACATCGACTGTCCAACTTGCGGATCAAAACTCCAAAAAGTGTGGTTCAAGTCGAAATATTTTTACGGATGCTCTCGCTATCCCGATTGCACCTTCTCTTCGCCAATCGAAGATGTTCACTTTGACAAAAACGATTACGCACCCGATTTTGACTGGAATCAAAAATGTCCAAAATGTCAAGGTGAGATGAAGTTAAGACATGGAAAATTTGGACCATTTTTGGGATGTTCAACATATCCTGCTTGTAAAGGAATTGTGAATATCCCTAAAAAGGGAGAAGAAGTAATTGATAACTCGAATATGCCATCCTGTCCCGCCATTGGATGTCCAGGGCACTTGATGGGAAGGCGTTCGCGTTTTGGAAAGATTTTTTACTCTTGTTCCACATATCCGGCCTGTGACGTCATTGTCAACGACCTGGACATGTTACAGGAGAAATACCCGAACCACCCGCGTACACCCTACGTCAAGGTGGCGAAAAATAAGGCCCAAAAATCAAGAACAAAAACAACCATAACCAAAGGAAACATTATGGCAAAAAAAGCAGCAGCTAAGAAAACAGCTACAAAAAAACCTGCTAAGAAAGCCGCTTCTAAAAAGAAGTAGTTTGAATGAAGGGTGCTCTAGGTAACTAGAGCACTCTTTTTTTTTTACCCGTCTTATTTACAATTCACCCAGAGCTCCCTGACGGTCGCACTGGGCTGTCAACAATCGTCCTTCGCTGGCGCTGCGGACTCTCGAACAGTTCCAATGTCGTTTGCTTAACCTACTAAACACTTAAGTTGCGAAGAGCCTCAATAAGGCCTGTTCTATCCCTCACACCTTCTCACTGATCTCACTGGGCTCAGTGGTGAGTTATGCAACAAGCTCTTTTTCTTGGCTGGTCTCTTTTAATCCTTGTACAGACAACATCGAAAGCACAAATCCGATCAAGCACATCCAAAAGAGAGGCACATAATCGCTGTGTGCATAGTGTGGAATACCATCGACGTACAACCCGTCCCAATTGAGATCGACCAGCAAGCCAGATAGCGGTTGAGCTAACGCCGCCAACCCCATGATCAAAACGGCAGCAACTCCCATAGATGTTCCTGTGAGCTCTTTGGGATTATTTTCCGTGATCAACGGATACCCAAGAACCTGGGTACTCGAGAAAAATCCTAAAGCAAAGAATAGAGTGGCAAGCACGAGAAAGGAAAGATGGGAAGAAACGATCAATAAGACCAACGTCATCGAAGAAAATAGGGCTCCGACCATCATCAAAAACCGCTTCTGCTGCATCTGATCGGACAAGCGACCAAAAAAGGGCGACCCAAAAAGAGTTCCCATGCAAATCAAACCGGCGACAAACGAAGCGCGAGACAATTCCAAATGGTGCACTTGCGAAAGAAACAAAGAGCCCCACACCGCACCGAGAATCATAACTGGAAGATTCATCAAACCTGTATAACACCCACAGAGAATATTTTGCCGATTGAAAATAGACAATTGGAGACCCTTCCAAAAGGGGATTTCCTTTGCTTTCTGCTTTTCTACATATCCATCAGGGGCATCTTGAACAAACATACCGATTAATGTAAGGAGAATGCCTCCCACAAAAGCATCGATTAAGAGAGCGCTCCTCCAATCAAACATCTCAGCCAACAGTGTGAATGGCGTTTGTGCGACAACCGCTCCACACATTCCAACTGTTACCACAACTCCAATGACAAAAGCGTGTTGCTGAATGGAAAACCATTTTGAGATCAACACGATGCAACTCAAAAAGCAAAACGCATTTCCAATTCCGGAAAGAAAATGGCACACACAGGCTTGAGGCAACGTCTCTGCGAATGCAAATCCCACCGTTCCCAAGATGCACAAGGCAAGCGCAGATAAAATGACTTTACGCGTTGAAAAATGGTCTAGAATAATACCTGCGGGCAACAAAAAGACCACATCAGCGAATAAATAAGTCGAACTCAACAACGCAAACTGCGTCCCATTCAATTCCAAATCTCTCAAAAGGTAGGGAGAGATCGCATTCATCATATGCAGCTGAACAAGCTCATACGAGAAGAAAAGAGCCGCCAATAAACAGACCGCCCATGCTTTTAGATTTACGAATGACATACAGTAACTCCTAATTCTTTAAATGAGGGGACCCCTTCTTTGAAATGGTATAGACATGTTGACGTATAGCATTCATTGCCCCCTACCTGAATTTGATTTCCTTCGGTTACGGGAGCGCCACTCGCATCGATTCGCATATTCATTGTAGCTTTGTGCCCGCAATGGCAAATCGTCTTGATCTCAACCAGCTCCTGTGCCCAGGCGAGAAGGTATTTCGATCCTTCAAATGGAGTGCCTAAAAAATCAGTGCGAAGACCATATGTCAACACAGCAATATCGAGCTGCGTAGCAATTTCTGTCAGTTGAACAACCTGCGCTTTTGTCAAAAACTGTGCTTCGTCGACCAATACACAAGCAAGATTCTCTAATTCACGCGCTTTCTTTTCGGTAAACGCATAAAAATCAAACTGATCGTCAAAGCCCGTTGCATCTTGTTTCAATCCAATGCGCGAGTGGATCATCGGCTTGCCACAGCGTGTGTCGAGCTGTGGTGCAAACAGCAGCGTTTGCATACCCCGTTCAGTGTAGTTGTGGTGCGATTGCAGAAGGGATGTGCTCTTTCCAGCGTTCATGGCTGAGTAGTAGAAATACACTTTTTTCATCTGGAAGCTCCTTGACAGAATGGGCATCATAGCTTTTTGGAAAAAAAGAGACAAGAAGCTTTGGAAAGCCTTAGCAGCAGACGCTGCTAAGGCAAGACTGATTCTTACATTACAGTCGCTCTAAATACTATCCTCATCCTCATCTATTCTCCTATTTTGTATCTTAGATGCTATCTGGTTGATGTTCTCGTCTGCTGCTTTGTCTATTATTTTAAAATCATAAAATTTTTCTTGGACCAGTTCTTTTGCCTCGCTGACTTCGATTATGTCACCGCTTGGCCAACCAATTGCCCGCCAAAAGTTTTCGAAAAACGATTCAAATTTCGTGACAGGCTTAAAAACCCCGGGTATAAAATCGGTCTTTGCTGGAGTGTTCCCTATCGGATGGTCACCATCAACTGTTCTTCCATACAGTTTTCTATGCAAGGTATCTGCGACATCATAATTGCGTTCCATTTTTAGCGCAGTGAATCGAATGTATCGATGCCCGGCTTGCTCCTCTTGTTTAAATAATTTACTCCATCCTTGAAGGACTCCTATTCTTTCATTTTGTTTGCTTTTATCCTCAAGCGGTTTTTCTATTATATTCATCGCTACCGTAGCATAATATCGGACAGTTCTATCTAACATAACAACCTCCACATAAAACGACTTATTTTTAATAATAAGTCATATCAACACTTATTATAACATTTTTGACAATATCGATAAAAAAAATACTATATAACTTAAGTAATTAA
>JABDCX010000029.1 GCA_013287915.1 Chlamydiota bacterium | reverse complement strand
AGGGGTTGACTCTTCTTTCCAATGGACAAACCATTTTAGGTAGACAGGTGGAGCTCTTGCTCCATCACCTACCTCTTTCCGCTCTCATTCTCGTCGTGGGATTCCATCAAGAGAAAATAAAAGCGGCATTTCCTACGATCCGGTGTTTAGAGAATCCAGAATATGCTCAAGAAAACACCTCCAAAAGCCTGCTAAAAGCACTCCCCTCGCAACCTGAGGATATCCTTTGGATCAACGGCGATGTCGTGTTCCACCCTTCTGTTTTAGCCACGGCCTTAAAAGGGCCTAAAACAAGCATGGTCGTCACACAAGGAGCGGTCGACCCGGAAGCGGTGAGGTAAAATAGAGGTGAGCCACGATTTGACCCGTGATCTCCATATCTTCTGCAAACGGTTCTGTTGTAAACACGAGAACATCCTCTCGTCCCTCAATCGATCTTTGATCTCTAGGGCCCGAGGGTAAAAAGAGGTTGCGTCCACCGATTGTGGGGACAGGATTTGCAGGGTCGCTTTCAAAACTCAAAGAGCCGCTCTCTTTTTCTGGCGTCGTTGTTAGTGTCCGACTTGCCGTGAGGTAATAAGTAGTCATCTTAGCTGGAATTGGCCATTGATCGGCATGGCGCCACACATTGCCTGAAGAAGCTGTGCCGTCGAGCGGCCCCATGACGAAATACGTGACTGCGTGGATCCCATCGGCCCCATTGTCGCGTTCTTTGAGGTGGTGATCAAACCAACGGACGGGAGAAAACTCTTCTGGCAACTGTTTCGCTGCTGCTGGGACGTTGAATTCCCCGAGTGTAAGATCTAGAGGCCAAAAGTGGTTCCACGGTCCGATGAGGAGTTTTTGCTCCTCCTTGGCACCTTCTTTTCCGTGGTGTTGACGTGCGACAAATGAATCGATCGTACCTTGGAGGAAAGGATCGTACCATCCTCCATAGTGGACCGCTGGCACATCGACTTGATGAGCCACTTCCATCGTATTGACCTGTTTCCAAAAGTCGTTGTAATGCACTTGCGATTTCACTGCTGCAAGGACATCTTTATCGGGTGCATGGAGGCCTAACCAAGATTCGACGAGGTTTTTGTTGAATTGCCCCCCTTGATAGATCGCATGGTGATAGAGGCTGCCGGCCGCTTGTCCGATGTATTGGCAGTAGAGTGAAGGGGGAGCTGTTGGGGCCATCATGAGCTGTGAGATGCCTGCTGCTGAAAAGCCGATCGTTCCCACTTTTCCATTTGTAAAGGAGCTGTTTGCTAACCACTCGACGGCATCGTAGCCATCTCGTCCATCAGCTACGCAAGGGAGCGTCTTTCCCGATTTATCTAAGACGTTTCTGGTGTCTTGGATCGCAACGACGTAATCGTAGTGTGCAAGCCGACTCAGGGCAGTCCATGGAGGTGCTTTGCGTCCTGCTGGAACGCGGACTAGAAGGCACGGGTACGTTTTGCCGATTTCGCCATTTGGCGGGTAGTAGAGGTCGGTTGGCAATTCGGTCCCGTCGCCCATCTTTGCATAAACGGTGACCGTGGGCGCCGGCTCTGGAAGTTGAGGTGCCGTTTCAGCTGCGTAACACCCTAAAGCGGCTGTTAGCATGAAACAGAAAGCGAAAAGACGCGCAAGCGCGCGAATGGATAGTGAAGTGTTTTTATGCATGAGGAAAGCCTCCATTGCTATTTTTTAGCAACAGCTCGTGCCGCCATGCGCGCTTTTGTACGACTCCCCTTATTCGCTTTGAAAACGCCGAGTTTTACCCCTTTGTCCATCAAACTGTATACTTCGTTGAGGCACTGTTGAACAACAGCGTTATCCCCTTTTGGAATCGCTTCGTCGAGATAGCGGACAGCTGTGCGTACGCGCGATTTGAAGGCGCGGTTGCGCAAGCGGCTTTTTTCGCTTTGCAGATCGCGTTTCAGCGCGCTCGGCTGTCTTTCTTTTCCCTTCTTTTCTGCTTCGGCCTTTTTTGGAGCCTCAGCTTTCTTAGCGGCGTCTTCTTTTGCCATGATTCCTCGTCATATTTGTTGGGTTATGATATAATCCTAGAAACGGCAGTTGAAGACGCCAAAGTGACGCAATCTTTTGAGCCATAACCGCCTCTGGTGGGGGGCGCCTTCACCATTTGGGAATGATCGCCCCCCACCTGAGGCAGTTCTGACTCAAAATCTTGCATCACTTTATCATCTTGAACTGCCGTTTCTAGGATAATTGCTGACAGTATAGACAAAGGCGATTAATTCGTCAATGCGCGGCTTTGGAGCCAAAGATGTCCACCCAAACGTGAGGATAAAAATGGATAAGAATAAATTGAAAAAAGACCAGTTGTGTTTGCTCAAACGAGTAGAAATGCAGGAATTAGAGGCAAAGAAGTTTGGGTTTTATTGGGAGAATGTGCATCAATTAATCGATCAAGTGCAAAGCGAATGCAAGGAAATTCAAGAAGCTTTGACTGAAGGCGATATTTCCCATCTGCAAGAAGAGGTTGGTGATTTAATTCAAGCGGCGATTAGCTTAGCCGTTTTTTGCAGTTTAGATCCGCACGAGACCCTGTTGAAAAGTATAGATAAATTTCAAAAAAGATATGACGCTCTCGTGGCACTAGCTCGCCGCGATGGACACGAACATTTGCACCAAAAATCGTTCGACGTTCTGATGGAATATTGGAAACGCGCCAAACAACACCAATGAATGCTGATGGCGCCCAAACAAGCGAAGAAAAGGGAGAAACAGCGCGGCCACTAAGGTTACAATTTATTTGAATTTATTGGCCTGTTTTAGCATGTAGGTCCTTATGGGACTTCTTGAATCGCCATCCGTTTCTACCGTTAAGCGTTTAGGGAACCCCATTTCGACGCTCTTATTCGATTCGCCGTGCCAGTTGTTTACGCTACCGGGAGTGGAAGGGGTGATTGGGTATCAACTGGTCAAACGGTGTGCCATCGTCATGGGAGATCCCATTTGTGCCGCGCAAGACATTTTCCAACTCACACACGCCTTTCACAACTATGCCAAGGAGCAAAATTGGACGATTTTATATCTGTTAGTTTCGAAGGCCTTTGCCAATTGGGCCCTTGAGCACCACATGTGTCAGACGTCGATCCAGGTCGCCGAGGAGCTGTTTTTGGATCCCGTCCATTTTCAGCCAAGACAAAAGTTGCGTTGGAAGGTGAATCAGGCCATTCACTCGGGTGTTAAAATCGAAGAAAGTCAAAATCCGGCTCCTCCTCTTTTGGAGCAATTGCAGGCAACCATTCGTGTCTGGTTGCGCGAAAGGCACGGCTTTCAGATCCACTTGGGATCGTTTGAGTCCCTTTTAGGAGATCCTCAAAAGCGGATTTTTTATGCGACCCACAACGCACGCGTTGTGGGTGTATTAGCCTTGTCGTCAGTCGACCAACATCAGGGATGGGTGATTTCTGGATTTTTAGCGCTCGCCGAAGCGCCCGTCGGCACAAGCGAACACCTCATCTGCACTACCATTCAACAACTAGCCGAAGAAAAGTGCTCTTTTCTCTGCTTAGGAGTGGTTGCCGGCTCGCAGATGGGAGAAATGGTAGGAGTCCATCCTGTGGTGCGCTTCTTGTCTCATGCCGCTTTCCAAGCCATTCGATGGCTATTTCACTTGGATAGGCGCAAGATTTACTTTGATAAATTCCACCCTTCTGGGACACCCACCTACGTGCTTTGCAGCGGCAAGCTGTCTCTAAGCGGCTTACTCGCCTTGCGGGAAGTTGTCCAGCACTCGTGAGAAGGGATTAAAGTATTAGATTCCATTGACAAGGCGTCTTAATTGCCCAATGAGGTAAAGAGGCACAGACAGTATCTGATCGTGAAACGATAAGGGATGCTGCGAGATGCGGATACCAAATGGTACTTGCTTTTCTTGCAAGAACTGGGTTAATGATTTAAGGCTGCCTGTTGTTCCGGCTTTCACTTCTACTGGTAAAATCCGAGAATCCGCTTGAATCACATAATCAACTTCTGCCATTGCGCCTTTTTTATCCCGTTCCCAATAATAAAGCTGCTGACTCATATAAGGATCAGCATATGCCAAGAGCTCTTGACCTACAAACTGTTCGGCAAGGGCCCCAGAGTTAATTTGCAATAATTCAGAATCCCATGCTGTTTGCATGTCAAGCTTTGTTGCGCAATTGACAAGACCTCCATCTAAAAACAGAAGCTTAAATTTGTTTTCCTTCGCATGAATTTGAAGTGGAATGCCAGTGGCGCTTGTTGCCAAGACCCTGTGCAATAGTCCAGCCCAGCCCAATTGCTCTAAAGCAATTTTAAGATCTTGTGATCGGTGTTCAGGACTCACAAGGGTATATTTGAAATGCTGGGAAACTAGCAATGGCGCCTTTTCGAAAAAGGTCTGAAGATGCCGATATTGAGCCTTGGTAGCATATTTTGGAAAATCAGATCGGTAGGTTTCTAGCAACCCTGCAAGAATGATCTGGCATTCCAGAAAAGACTTTGTTTCTAAAAAGCAGCGAACCACTGAGGGCATTCCCCCTATCAAAAAATACTCCCTGAGTAAAAGCAGAAGCTGTTCGTGTATAAATGGCTCAAAAGGTTGTTGTAAATTTACCGTGTCAAGCATCTCAACTAACTGATCATGATTTTGACTTACGAGATATTCATGGAAAGAAAGTGGTTTGAGATAAAGAAATTGCACGCGTCCAACAGGGAATGAAAAATTTTCCTCATGGAGAGTAAACTCTAATAAGGATCCTGCTGCGATGACATGCAGGGTGCTAAGCTTTTCGTTAAAGTAGCGCAAAGCCGTAATCGCCTTTGGGCAATTTTGGATTTCGTCTAAAAAAAGAAGAGTTTTTCCCGGTACAATCCTTGTTTTGAATGCCACTTCTAATTTAGCGCAAATGGACACAGGATCTAAATTTTCAAAGCACTGCATGAGCTCAGGACGCAATTCAAAATTGCAAATGATGAGCGATTCAAAATTCTCTTTTCCGAACTTCTCAACAATAAAGCTTTTTCCTACCTGACGCGCTCCACGTAAAATGATGGGAAGACGACCGCTTTGGTCCTTCCATTTTTTTAAAATTGGCTCAATTGCTCGACGCATGGATCCCCCCATTTTCACTTAATTTTACCAGATTTGCTATTTTATGGGGGGTGTTTTAGCAGAAAATATGCTATTTTATGGGGGGTGTTTTGGCGAATTCAAGAAAATACCTATCATTCTCACCACGGGATGCTCAAACCCAGAACCTGGCCAAAATTGCACAAATCCGTCTAAAACCGACTACTGCAACTCTCTTAAGGCTCCACCGTCTTTTTTTGCTCTTAACTTTTAAATGAAAGTAGCCTAGAATAGACCCAATTATGCATTCATCGATTAAAAAATACTGGCTTTTCTCTTCGCTTGTTTACTTTGGCGTTCTGCTGCTCGATTCTTTTCTTGGCGATCCTTCCATGAGCTTTGAATTTTCATTCATTGATAACATATGGGTTATTCCTTTCGGGTACTTATTTTTAGAGGGAGTAAATATCATTTGTTTGTATTTTTTTTCCTACCGGGGGTGTGGAACGACCTTGTTGGCGTGGAACATGGCATTATGCCTGGTAAGAGCGTCGTTAGGCCTGGTTCCGTTTAGGATGTGGCAAGACTATTTGGCTCTTTATGCAGACAAAACAACGACTCTCTTGATCATAGACCTATCACTCCTTTTCGTTTATTTTGCGATCTGTGTCCAATGGTTTTACTTTTCCTATCAATTGAGAAAAGAAAATAAATCGCTAAGGAAGAACGAACTTTTGTCACAACCCGATTGATATTGCGAGACACTGGTGAGTGGGATACAGGCAACTGGCATCATTTTTCTGAGTCTATTTTTGGGTCTTATTCTCTACCAAATCGTGGCAACTCGTGTAGATGATCATTGCTATCCTCCGTTAGGTGAGTTAGTCGACATCGGCGGTTATAAACTCCACCTCAATACCAGGGGTGATGGGAATGTAACAGTCATCTGTGAGGCAGGATTAAGCGGAACTTCTTTAGGGTGGTCATTAGTTCAAGCGGAAGTTGCTCAATTTGCCCGTGTCTGTAGCTATGATCGCGCAGGTTATGCGTGGAGCGATCCTTCCCCTTTAAAAAGGACAAGCCTCAATAGCGTTCACGAGCTGCGCCAATTATTAATTCAAGCGCGCATTCCTGGTCCATACATTCTTGTTGGGCATTCTTTTGGCGGAGCTAATATGCTTCTTTTTGCAGACTTATATCCCGACGAGACATTTGGAGTCATCTTGGTCGATTCTGTCCATGAAGATTACTTGAAAGAATTGCCAACCACTCCACAAGGCTTTTTGGGAGCTAAAGTTCAGTGGCTTTTGTCGGCTGTTGGTTACAAGAGGTGGAAGGGGCCTTCACAAGAGATTGAGAAGATGTTTTTACCTCTTCCCGAGAATATTCGAAAGGCATACGTGGCTCAAATGAATAAGACTCTTTACGCAGAAACGGTCCTCAAGGAAATGAGTTGCTTGGATGAAAGCCTGGCTCAATTGGAAAGGCGAGGGATCCACTTGCAATGCCCATTAACCGTGATTACAGCCGGAATCCTTTCGGATGGCGAAGAGGGTAACAAATGGAGACTTCTTCAAAAGAAGCTGCTCTCTAAATCGCAACAATCTAAACAAATCATCGCAGATAAAAGCGATCACATGATTAATCATCACCAGCCACGGGTGATTGTCGATGCGATTCGAGAAATGGAAAAGATGAAGCGCTAAGAGCCTACTTTGAGTTCTTTGTAATAAGAGAGAGCCTCTTTTCCGCCGCCAATCAACTGGAGTAGTGCGATTTCCTGATCGCTTGCCCACTTGTATTCTGTGTGTTCTGCATTTAAAACGACTTGTGGTGTTGTGTCGATAGCGATTTGAAAGAGGTAGAAAATATAAGCCCCGGTTCCTTTCCGGATGTACAGTTTGCCCATTTCTTTGACGTTGGTGGAAAAAACCTGAATACCGGTTTCTTCCGAGAGTTCTCTCATCGCAGCATCTACAGGCGTTTCACCCTTTTCGATTTTGCCAGCGGGCACTCCCCATTTTTCCCCTTCAAATTTGCCCTGAGCTCGTTTTAATAGGAGCAGTCGGCCGTCTATCTCAAGATAACAGGCCGCAATTTCGCAATCGGGCTTAAATGGGTGTGGGACAGTTTTTGAGACTTGGATGTGTGGAAGCTGGTCATCATGTTTTGTGTGCATTGCACGCCCCCCTTTGAGCGGATGAAAATTATACCAGGAAAGGAGGAATTTAGGTATGTTTAATCCTAAGTCAAGGAGGCCAATCCAATGAAATACTATATTGCGACATCTCTTTCGAGAATGGGGGATCATAATCTCGTGCGCGATGCCTTTAGTGCATTAGGGTATGAGATTTCTTATGATTGGACATCGCATGGGAGTGTGAAGTCGACGAGCAAAGAGCGTTTGCAGCAAGTCGCGATCAATGATCTAAAGGGTGTTTCAGGGGCAGATTTTGTGCTTGTATTGCTTCCGGGAGGACACGGGACCCATCTGGAGCTTGGTTATTCTATTGCGAGTGGGAAGAGAGTTTTTCTGCATAGTGAAGACCCATTGTTATTTGAGCCCGGGCCGCAAACAAACACCTTTTATCACCACCCGGAAGTGATTCGCCTTTCCTGTCCGCTTGCCGATCTGGCTGAGGTGGTGCACGGTGCATTGGCTTGTTCTGTGGGGATCACTTTTTGATTTGTTTGAGGTCGTTGAGCATGCTAGCGCTCATCTCTTTGAGCTCGTTGTCGTCGAATTTTTCGCACAGTTCGAGAGCCTTTGTAAAGCATGCTTCGGCAAGATCGAACTCCTTTCCTTTGACATGGCAAATCCCCATCGAGGCATGCACGGCCGGGTGGTCGAAGAGCTCCAGACACCGTTGATAAATATCCAACGTTTTTTTGTAATCGAAATCGTTTTCATATGTGAGGTTTCCCCATTTCAACCACGGTTCAAGTGTTCCGGGAAAGAAGAAAATTAAAGCTTGATACATCCGAACCGCAGAATCGAAATCTTTGTTTTTATAAACAAAGTCTGCAATTCCAAGTAGTCTAACGTAATCCTCTTCAATCAGGCCAAAAATGTTTTGTTCCCCCATCGCCTTGGTCATGGATTCTATGCTTCCGTCCTGAAATGCGGGATTCGAATTAAGAGAAAAAAACTTCCCCATCAGAGATGTCGTGTGTTCATTTTCCCCATCTAATGCGATAAACAGCAAGATCCCCTCAAACACTCTCTCAGTGAACTCAGCATCGCCGTGTTCCGAGGCTAGTTGCTTTCGCTTTTTGAACATCTGGAAAGTTTCTAAAGGATTGGGGAGGTATTCATTCCCGTACTTTTCCTCTATGATCTTGTTGTATACCTTACTCAATTGGTTTTGTTTTTCATCACCCATAAATCTCCAGCGTTATGCTATTGGCTCGCTTCCCTCTGTTTTTGATCTCTGTAATCCCCCCAATAATTCGAATTCAAACAACAACCAAGCAAGGTCCACTTGTTCTTATTGTCATACCCTTCGAACGATTTTTGATTAGCATGCGCATCGAATGTAGTATGCGCTTCGAATTTATTCGCTTGCAACAAACCCGTTGCTTGTCCCTTTGCCATTTTCTTTGCAAGCCGGTCGTTAGATGACTCCATCAATGCGTCATAGGAGGGAGCCATCTTCCATAGCGCACTATCACTGGCCTGTGGTGTTAACCGCATCTCAGCGAAAACGCTTTGCGTTGCGTCTTTGATGGTTTTCGTGAGCTTTTTTTCTAAAGCTTGCAATCTTATTTTTTGCTCGGGGTCACACTTTTGATATTCTGGAGAAGCCATAAACTGTTGAAGTTCTGCAAGGTTATCTCCTGCATTGCAGACCAACTTAGTTTTTGCTACATCGGCTGCAACAAATACAGCTGCAGCTTTCCAAGCGATTGGACCAGTCAGGCCACCACTATGGAATAACCCGGCGGCTGCTACAACAAACGCAACGACAGCTAATTTTTTGACACACTTACAAGCGCTAATTCTTGACAGATTAGTATGGCATTTATCCTCAAAAGCGGTAACTTTTTGATCGATTGTCTGCTTGTGCTCTAGCTGTACCTGAGGCCTTCCCACTTGCCCCGCGTCTGCCCAGTGCGGTTGCGGTTTACCCATGTTTATATTATTCATACACACCCCTCAATAATAGTTCAGACAGAACCAGTCACACTCCACATCTTTATAATATCACTACTATATTTATTTGTAAATTATTAATTTTAAACTAAAAAATAGAGTGGATTTTTTAATAAAGGAGGGGGGTCAGGCCTGCAATAAAGGATGTTTTTTTCGGATTTTTAGAGCAGAGTGTTGATTTGGCTGATTTCGTCGTCTGTCAATGTGAATCCGAAAATGGCAAGATCTTCTTGCATGTGCTTATCAGAACACGTTCCAATCAGAGGAATGATCTGTTGTTGAGTGAGAAAGCGAAAAAACAGCTGTTCTACCGTGACTCTTCTGCCTAAGGCTAAATTGCACAAAAGGGGTGACTGGAGAATGTTTGGATTGGCAGTAAGTGTCCAAAAGCTTTGGTAGCGGATATTTTTTTCGTTACACCATCTACGAAGCTTTTTGTCGTAGTCTGTTTGAGCATAAAAGCGATTTTGCAGCACGGATGGCTTTACAAGAGCTTCATCGAAAATCAATTCAAAGGTCTTAAGTTCATAGCAATTGCTTAACCCGATTTGATGGACAACACCTTGTTGGTGCAGCTTTTCCATCGCATGCCAAGCTTCCATCGTTTGCTGATGGTGTGAGAGAGGGGAGTGGAGTAACAAAGCGTCGAGATAATCTACTCTTAGATTTTTCAAGGAAGTTTGAAAGGATTGACCCACCTGCTCTGCTATAGATGACGAAGGGTCGTATGGCACACTTGTCAAATCCTGACCTGATAAAGGGGTAAATTTGGTTTGTATGAATAGCGACTCTCGAGAGATTTCTCGTTCTTTAAGACGTTGTAATGCTTGTCCCACACCCGCTTCATGATAGTGTTTAGGCTGACAGGCTGTATCGATGCCGCGAAAACCGTATAAGACAGCCTTTTCAACTAGCTCAGCAGTCCTTTCTTTTTTCCAGGCAGTTCCATAAATCAAAGGAGGTAAACGAGAGTAAAAAGTGCTCATTCGATAGATTGTAGAAGCTATTTATTAGATGTCAAGAGGGGGAAAGAGACCGTAATATCCTTGATTTTTAATCTTTTTTCTTTTATAGTATGGGGCTTTTGTGCATTCTCCTAGAAGAGGATCAACCACTTAAATCTTAAAAAGATGTGTATCTATGCTTCTGGTTAAACGCTGTAGTACCCCGCAAAACATCTTAGCAGCGCTTTATGCACCACAAACCCCGGTCGGAAAGTTAATTCAGCTGGCTATCGCGCGTATTCAGGAGTCAGCAAAGGGTGCCCAGAGCAGTGACTATGCTTCTAAAAATAGACAGTGGAAATCAGCAAACCCAAAACATGTGCTTTCAACAGAGAAAGAACAAGAGCTGCTAACAAGCATCACGGATTTGATCGATCGGTATGCGGGAAAATTGGATAGCATTCCGATAGAAGAGCAGGAACTGATCGATCGGTTGCGCACCGACTTTTCCTCTCGGACGTTACACGAAATTCTCCACAGGTTCCTCACTTGCAATGCATATGATTTTTCCTCAGTAAAAAGCCCCTTAATCCATGGAAACGAAGGAGTGCTTCAGCTTCTTTTTCAGTCTTCTGTGACGCAAAAGCTATTTAACAAAGAAGCAGAAAACCCTGCGGCCCTTATGGAAAACCAATTGAAGCCAGGGGCGATTAGAAGAGATGAGATGATGCGCCTTTTAATTTCGCTAAAAAATGAGCGCAGACAAAACAAAAGACAAGAGCTGCTCCACGGTGCACAAATCCATATTCATGAACTAGAGGGCTATTTAAACAATGCCCTTAAACTTTTCGAATTAGGTTTATGCCAGAAGCGGCTTCAGCTCCAAATTGTCAACGAGGTCCATTACACGAGCTTGGATATTGAACTTTCTTTTCAAGGGGCTAAAGCAGCCGTCTTAGATGCCGCATTGGATGATAAGCGGATGTCGATCGTAGAGCTCTTAAAGAAGCTCCCTTTCACCCATATCTTTTTAACGGACGAAGATGAGGATGAGGAGGAGGACGGCAGCCTCCAGAAGGATGATAGCAGCTGCAGCTTCTATTCTCTTTATCATCTACAAAAATCCTCAAAAAGGGAAAACTTTTTTGCCGATTTACAAGCGATGCCGCACGTCGTGGATGACGATGGCATTGTGCGTAGGGTCCGGTGGAGAGATTTTCCAAACGAATTTCTCATAGATGCGCAAACCGAGCCTTTAGACGATTCCGTCCAAAACCAGAAAATTATCCGTAGAATTGACAAATATGCAAAAAAAGTCCAAGAATACCTAACAGTCGCATCCAAGGAATCCCTTCTGAGGATTATGACTACCTCCTATAACTATCCCCCTATTCAATAAGCACCGAGTCTGTCTCTTTCTCTAATCTCGTAAATCATAATTTTATACAAAAATTTATTGTTAATACAATTTTTATTTTATTTATTATTTTATTGATTTTAATTACTAAAATATATACAATGATTGTTAATTAATAATAAAAAAATGTGTATAAAATATGAATTCCACTACAGTACAACCTTTCGGAAGTTTATATCATCCAAACGTAAATGATCAGGTGCTCGGCACTAAGGCGCGCACACCTCCTCGGACTCCGCCACGCACGCCCCCTCGCACACCTCCTCGTGGTTCAAAAAAAAATACAGCTTCAAACGATCCTGTTTCCACGTTTCCGACTGATGCGATCCTTTTTAAAAGCACAGTTCCTGTAGATCGACAATTACAGAACATCTGGGAAAAACACTCTCAATCAATTTTATTAGCAAGTGATGAACAACTCTTAAGTACAATTAAGGACTCGATTGATCTATTCTGCGTCGTTTCATCAGATGTCCATAAAAATTCTGATGAAGAAGAAACACTACTTGATCAATTGCAAAGCGATTTTAAAACAAAAACGCTTCACGAAATTGTAGAAAAATACCAATTTGAGGCTTCTCTTGGAAAAGAGATTCCTCCCTCTCCTTTGCTCATTGGTGATCAATCCATCTTTGCACTTCTTCACCGAACTCCAAAAAGTCAAGAGCTTTGGGTGAAAGAAGAAATACTCATTTCCAGCAAAATTGGTTGCCAATTAAATGGCATTGCCATGAACCGCAATGAAATGCTTCGGATTTTAGTCGAAGTCAAAAAATGCAGCCGCCTTAAAAAATCAAAGGAATTCAATTGCTTTGTATTGGATCGGTACGAGTTAAAATCGTTTTTAAATATCGTCGTTAATGCTTCTAAAGCTCAAAAAAGTCCATTGCGCGTTCAATTAATGGTAATACAAGACGTGCATTACACCGGGGTAGATATTGAAATTTTCAGTGGTAACAATAGAGCGCTCATCATGGATGCTGCTTTAGACGATAAATATATAAACATTTCTGAAGCTCTAAATGAGGCTAATTTTTCTAAAATTTTTGCCTCAGGATCTGATGATTTTAAGGCATTTCAAATTCAAAAAGATGACGATTCTTGCGCTTATTGTTGTTATGATAACCTGACAAAATCCTCAAAGCGAGAACGGTTATTCGATGAGCTTGAAAACCTTCCATCTGTTTATAGTCATGCAGACAAAGTTCACTACATTGAGTGGAAACATTTTCCAGGCGTCTTCTTAAAACACGTCCAGTCAGTTTCGATTTTTGAACAAAGTGCAGATCCTGTTTGGACCACAAAAATGATCAATGACACAGTCCTCCTATCGACCTATGTAAAAGAACACACACAGCTGGTCAATAAACGCAGACAGAACACCTCCATTCACAAAAAAATAGAGGCATGCATCACCAAAGTCTACGGGTATCTATTGAAAAACAAAAAAGCACACAATTTGTTCATTGCCACTACAGCACAAACCGCGCTCTTCAATCAGTGGATTCTGGGTAAGGAAAACTAAGAAGTTATCACGCTGTTTTTTCCTTTTCATTTTTGGGGAATATGAGTCTATGTACCCGTGCAGGAAGTGGGAAGTTACTCCACACAATTGCGGAGGGCTCGCTGGCATATTTGCGGTAGAAGTCGCACTTCTCCTTGTACAGTTCTTGGAATTCCTTTCCTCTAAACAATTGTCCAATGGTGCCAGTAAGAACATATTCGACAGAAGTGATCTCTTTGCCAGGCTTGATGAGCCTTTCGTAAGCGGCTAAAATACTCTTGAGAATGGATTTATTTGGTAGGTTGTTCAACGGGATACCAGTGGCAATGGCATCAAACTGAACATCATGACCAGCTTCATCCTGTAGACTCCATTCCGTGATGTCTTTATGATGGACAATCACACGTGGATCACCTTTAAATTTCTCTTTCATGTAGTTGTAAAAGTTTTCTTCAATTTCTACCACGTGTAAAGTGTCGTTTGCTCCAAGCTTTTTGATAAAAAGATCTGTGACGACTCCGGTCTCCGGTCCAACTTCCAAGTAGACGTGCGGCTTATCATTATCGGGTGCAGGAATGTGGCGAATCATTCTCTCGGCTACGTATTTGGAGCAAGAGAAAAGGGGTGCCGGCTTCTCGCGGCTTGTTCCACCAGCTTTCCAAAAAAATGTGAAACTCAGGTTTTTTGTTTGTGAGTCCCGCATAATACATGAAAGTGGATGGGATTGATTGTAACACGTCTACTAGAAACATATATTTCTCCTGGTATGCGTTTTAACTTGTGGAGCTTAGGTTTTTAGATCAATTTTTGCAAATGATTTTCTTAGGGGACTTAAGGACAGGAAATGCAGGCCTTATTGCTTCCATGTCTGTTATTTTGGAGGTTTCCACCTCCAACAGATTCAGAATTTTTGATTGGGAAAAATTAAAGGTTCTTCGTAAAATTATATCTCAAAGTCTAAAAATTAAGGGGATAGCTATGTCTAGTAGCGAGGTCATTTTATATACATCTCATGATGGGAGTATATGTTTAAAGTTAAAGACCCTAGAAAATACTGTATGGCTTACTCAAGCAGAGATTGCAGAATTATTTGGCAAGGGGCGCTCCACAATTGCTGAGCATATCAGTGCGATTTTCGATGATGGGGAGCTAGAGTCTGATCGAGTTTGTCGGAAATTCCGACAAACTGCCGATGATGGAAAGCTGTATGACGTAATTCACTACAACCTTGATTTGGTTCTAGCGGTAGGTTATCGCACTCGTTCTCCTCGTGGAGTTCAATTTCGTAAATGGGCTACGACTACTCTTCGAGAATATCTCGTTAAGGGTTTTGTGATGGACGATGCCAGGCTTAAAGAGCCTCAGCCTTGGGACTATTTCGATGAATGGCTTGAACGTATCCGTGAGATTCGAGCTTCTGAAAAGCGTTTCTACCAAAAAGTACGAGATATTTATGCTACGGCAATCGATTATGATTCTAAGAGCGATCAGGCGCTGCTTTTTTTCAAGAAAGTTCAAAACAAAATGCTTTGGGCGACAACGCATCAAACGGCAGCCGAGTTGATTGTTGGGCGTGCTGATCCTGCTTTACCTAATATGGGGCTTAAAAGTTGGAAGGGGAGTCGCGTGCGCCAGCAAGATGTAATAATAGCAAAAAACTATCTAGATCAACCTGAAATTGAGGAATTGAACCAAATTGTCGTTATGTATCTCGACTATGCAGAGAATCAAGCAAAGCGCCGTAAAACAGTGACTATGGCTGAATGGGAGCAAAAGTTGGATGCCTTCCTTGCTTTTAACGAAAAGGATCTTCTCGACCATGCTGGAAGGATTTCTGCCCAAGTCGCTGAAAAACTCGCTCTTGAACGCTATATTGAATTTGATGATAAGCGACGAGAAGAGGAAAGGATAAAGGCTGATGACGCGGATGTAGCCTTGTTGGAAGAGCTTCAGACAAAAGCAGTATTATTGGAGCAGGCTTCAAGCGAAGGCAAGTAGTCAACGCGTCCATGTCTGTTATTTTGGAGGTTTCCACCTCCAACGCAGGATACACGGAAGCAATAAGGCCCGCACTCATCCCATCTTTTGCACTCGTGCTCCTCGGCAAACCGAATAGGTTTGTCTTCGTCGCGCGAGACAAAATCTGGGACAAGTGCAGGCCTTATTGCTTCCGTGTATCCTGCGTTGGAGGTGGAGAGAATCGAACTCTCGTCCTGAGCAAACTCCATTGAGACATCTACATGCTTAGCGCCCTGAAAATACTAAGCTCCGATGCAGGGTGCAACACTAAAGCTTAGTTGCTCCATTTAGTCTCGAGAGGAACGTCCGAGGAGCTTTGGGCGTTCCACCCACACCAAGTGTATTAACGATAGACCCTAAGACCCTTGGTCCAATCTTAGGCTATCGTGCTACACAAACTGTTAGGTTTATGCAGCTGCAGTTGCTAAAGCAAATCTCTCTGCTTGAGCAGCTTGCGCAAATATGTTAGTATCTGCATTTGTGTTTTTATCGGCTTTTTAGGAGGCCAGCCGACTTCCTCCGCATGCAATCAAAACTTTATTTCCCAGTCGAAACCTTGACACCCCCTTGTTATGAACTTATCCAACTAAAAAGTTTCAGTCGATTTTAGGGTTCTTTTGAGCCGATTTTCGGTCAAAATTTTGGGGGCAATATCGACAGTATATATAGCCCCCAAAGTTTTGATCGAAAAGCGGCCAAAATAATCCCAAAAAGCGACGAAAATTCTTAGTTGGATAAGTTCCCACCTCTAATTATAGCAAAAACGGCCTTTTTTGGCCATGGCCCACCTTGAATAATTAAAAGCGACCGTTTATGATTAGGAGAATAATAATGAATAACAGGTTTTATGCCCGTCAATAGTGCTTATACGTACTCCCAGAACGATGAAGTCTCATTGTTCACCTTTCCAAAAGAGCTTCAGGGATATACGTCGCATACATTTTATCAAGACTGTATAGCAGCCATCTCTGTGGCCTTATTGACGGTCCCGCAGGCAATGGCGTATTCCCTTTTGGCGGGCCTTCCATTGATGACGGGGATATTTGCGGCGATCTACTCATCCATTATCGCTACTCTTTTTGGCTCGTCTCGCCATTTGATTATCGGACCTAGCAATGCGATTGCGATTCTAGTCCAGACGGGGACTGCGGAGATCTTATTTACCTATTTTAGAGGCCTGGAGGGGGATGAGAGAACGGCGATGGCGCTGATGATCTTAACCCAGCTAACGGTCTGCATAGGCGTATTTCAAGTCTTGGCCGCGACATGTAAATTGGGCCGTTTAGTGCAGTTTGTCAGCCACTCTGTCGTCGTAGGATACATTGCAGGGACAGCAATCGCTGTCATCGTCAACCAGCTCTTCACCTTTTTTGGGATACCAGGGGTTTCTGGCGACCAATCGCTTTATCAGAAAGGGGTCTACCTCGTCACCCATATCAAGGCAAGTCACACCGCGACTGCTGCCATCGGAATAGGGACGCTTGTATTATTGATTCTTTTGAAAAAAATTGACCGCCGTTTGCCTGCACCGTTGATTGCTTTGGCGTGTGCAGCAGTCGCGACCCATGTGCTGACGTTAGATGTTTCTGGTTGGGCTGATTGGTTCCGTTGGAATGCAGTTCCCTGGAGTCAAATCAAGCTGGTCGGCGATATTGGGCAATTAGATCAGTTAATTCCGACCTTCGCATTTCCCTTTTTCGATATGACTCTTTTGAATCACATTCTGCCCGTGGCTTTTGCCATTGCCCTTCTGAATGTGATGGAGACGACCTCTGTTGCTAAGACAATTGCAGCAAGTTCGGGTCAGAGGCTTTCGCTCAACCAAGAGATTTTCGGAATTGGCATGGGGAATTTGCTTTCGTCGTTGATTGCTGCAATGCCGGTGTCTGGAAGTCCATCGAGGACATGCCTAAATTACATTTCGGGCGGCCAGACGCGTGTTGTGGGGATTATGACTTCTCTCTTTATAGGGCTAATTGTGTATCTTTTTGGCTTTTTGATTACAGAGATTCCACTGGCGGCTTTGTCCGCTTTGTTACTAGTGACGGCCGTATCAATCGTCCATCCGCGTCAGTTTCTTCTTTGTGCCAAAGCAACCAGTGCCGATGCGTTTGTATTGTGGACGACCTTGCTTGCCTGCATCTTTTTGAGTCTCGATGTGGCTTTTTATATTGGCGTCTCTTTGTCGATCATTTTGTATTTAAAAAAATCTGCGATTCCTCAGTTAGTTGAATACGACATCGATGAGGAGGGGGAATTACAGAATATCGATGAAACAAAGGTGCAAGAGCATAAAACGATCCGAGTGATCAAAGTGGAGGGAGAGCTCTTTTTCGGTGCGGCGGATCTGTTTCAAACGACCTTGAAAACGATTGCTGAAGACGATACGAGTTCGCGCGTGATCATTTTACAGCTGAAGAATGCGCGCGATATTGACGCAACGGTTTGTTTGGCTTTACAACAGCTCCACGACTATCTCAAGGGCTCTAAACGCTATCTCGTCTGTTGTGGGATGACTCAGCAAACTTGGGATGTGATGAGCAATTCGGGAATGGTGGAAGAGATTGGAAAGGAAAACTTATTCATTTTCGATGAAAGGCACCCCCATCTACACATGCTCAAGGCGTTGAATCGCGCTAAAGAGTTGATCTACATTTCACAGGAACCCACGCCAAAATCTGTCGAAGCTTGTCCTACAGAGGCTTCAATCCATCCCGATATCTCTTGCGTCACAGGCGATTAAAATCTACCACTGATCTCTGTGGTCTCAGTGGTGAATTTAGGTGCGGTCAAGGGACGGGATCGTATTTGATGAGCTTGTTGTCGGGAGTGAGCGTTTCTCGATACACCCATGGGTCGTCGTTTTCCCGCATTAGCCGGTCGCATCCCATCGAAACACCTTGGAAGAATCCATACCGTCGAATCGCGTCGAGGGTGTATTGTGAACTGCTTGGAATGAAATTGCTACGGGGTCCATCAGCAGGTGAAATCACATCTTGGTGAAAGCCGATTAAAATCTCTGCCATCTCATTAAGGAGGGGAATCGAGCAGCGCGGGATCTCTTTCGGTACGCATTTTTTTCTTTTGACGAGGTCGGCGTCTTTTCCCCACGGATCGGCTTGAAGGGGTATTGTAAGTAGTGTAAGAGAGAGAATCAGCCAATAGTACATGCTAGAACCCCATTTGGAGGGTCAACACGGGAAAGAGTCTGTTATCGATTAGAAAATCCCTTCCTATTGATTCGTAGAGGCGGTCGTTGTATTCTTTGGCGGCTAATCCGGCGCCATTAATCCCTCCAAAATACCAACCGAGCTCTAGGCTAGAGGTGATGATGCCAGCTGCTACATAGCCTCGGTCGAACAGTTGGTAGCTCGCTGCAATGAAGAGGGCATTGATCAGAAATGAGGTGAGGGCGCTCTTTGGTTGGCCAACGTAGAGATAACCGGCGCCAGGCAAAACAGCGTTGAAAAATTGTGCTTTTTGGGGAGATTTTGCTTTGCAGCAGTATTCATGGACAAAAGAGCTCATTGCCTCTTCGTAAGGGGATTCAGAGGCGGCTGAGAGCGCGCCTTCAAGGTCAGCATCGATCACATTTGTTTCGATTTTCAGGCTCTGACTTGTGCATGGGTCTGTTTCTTGGATAAAATACAAAAGACTATTGGCTTTATCGAGGTGGTCGGTTTTGATATAGGCATCGTAAAGTGCCACGTAGAGGTCATGTAGAGCAGGAAAAGTCTCAAGAGAAGCTTGCATAAGCGTCGTTGTTTCAAAGGCGTCGACAGCTTCGTCGTATTTATTTGCTAAGTAATAGGAAAGAAAGATGTCGTAGTCGATCTCGATCAGTCGCTCATGTGTTTTGGGAATGAGAAAACGCGCCCTCTTAAAACAGGTGATCGCGCGGTACAGATCCATTTCGCGGGCAAATCCTCGTCCGATCATTAACTCTTTTCCCCAATCTGTCCGCTTTTCAGCCTCGTTGAGTGGCTTAAAGGGGGATTGTAGGCAAGAGGCAGCTCTTGTAGGCAGAGCGTAGCAAATGTTTGGTTCCAGGCAACAGCTGTTCTTATAACACCCTGTGAGGGCAACGCAAAGAATAAGTAGCGTCCCAAAACTAATTTTTAGCGGTTGCATTCGCATTCGTCATGGTCTTCTGGGTGAAGTGTCATTTTAATGTTAAAGAGGTCGAGTGCTTCCTTAGTTTCGTAGTAATCGGAGTTCTGGAAGCAACCGTTATCTAGGTAAATATCTTGTTGTCTGCGTGTCAAGCGTTGTGCTTGTTCTTCGGTGTCGACGATGACTGGCCGAATGAAAATCATGAGGTTGCGGCGGGTATCAACGTTTTCTTTATCGCTAAAGAATGCGCCTAGAATGGGGACGCCGCCTAAACAGGGAACCTGGTGGCGAGTGCGCGTTTCTTGGTTTTGCATCATACCACTGATAATGAGGAAATAGCCATCGGGAATATGCACGCGGGTCGTCGTTCTATTGATCCGTGTTGTGGGCCCAGGGCTTGTCGAGGCTGAGTCTGCGTTTGTGATTAATCCCGCAATGACTGTGCTGAGTTCTTCTTGAATTTCGAGAGCGATAATATCACCGTTGCCGATGAAGGGGGTCACCTTTAAGCGCGTTCCAATGTCGCGGTATTCGAAGTTGCTCGTGATCGTGCTTCCGCGGTCGTTTGCAATCGATTGGGTACGGAAGGGAGTATTGATCCCGACAAAGATCTCTGCAGGGGTGTTATCTTCGATTAACAATTTGGGTGTCGATATCACCTGATCTTTATCTCTTCCGTGAAGAGCGTGAACGAGGGCGCCAATCGATCCGAACTCTTGACCGCAGTGAGTGATTTTTTGGCCGATGACGCCCAGGTTAAAGCCGGAGTTATTGGCTATTTTTGTTCCATCTGGTATCAAAGGCGTTTGATTGCCAATTGCTTGCCCAAGATTACTTAAGCCAGTGGATGCAAGCGCACCGATGAGGGGCGTTGAGCTGGAGTAAAACGTTTGGGCACCAGAGTTATCGCCGCCGCCAAAGCGGGTTCCATACGTGACGCCATATTCGAGGGTGTCATCTAAAGTGGCTTCCATGATGAGCATCTCGATGAACACTTGTCGCAACGGAGTGTCGATCTCTTTGACGATTTCCGCTGCTTTGAGAAGCGAATCGGGTGTTCCGCTAAATACAAGGCTGTTGGGAGCTTCTAACCACTGTACGCTACGAAGCGAGGAGATGAAATCTTCATTTCCCTTTTCGTTTTGTTGGATCGTATCGGCAATTTGTCGAATAACGGGTTCAATGCTATCACCTTTGCGGTATTTGAGCTTGTAGATAAAGAACTGCGATTTTTTCTCCGCTCCTCCTGGCAATCCGGCGGCGCCTTGAAATCCGCGCGAGAGAGCTTCGGGGGTAGCAGGCCCCTCCTCTTTGGCGAATTCAAAGACCCAGTTTCCATTCTTGTCGAGTTTCCATTCCCCTTTTGGAGTGGGCATGCCCGATGCCATGGCAGCTCCAGGGACAAATTTCCAGTTGTTGCTGGAATCGCGAATCCAACCCCCTTGAGGTGGAGCTGTTTCTACTCCGAGCTCTTTTAATGCGGCCTGCCAAATCTCGTCATAGGGCGATATTTCGGGTTGGTAGTACCAACTCTTGTCTTCATTTTGCTTCCACCCTTCAGTCCCTCCGAGATTTCTCATGCGGAGGTCTTTCAAGTTGAGAATACGCGTGGCTCCTTGATCTTCGTCGAGGTATTGCAAAATGGAGATCGTTCTTTCGACGAGGAAGGGGTTAGAAATGATGAAAATGCTGTTCGTCGAATCTTGAGGCACAAAGGTGAGCGTTTGATCCAAGGCAATGGGGAGCATGATTTGTTGAGCCAGCGGGATGAGCGTATCGATCGGAGTCAGCCGACTCACGTATTGCCCGATGACAATTCCACTATTTGGGGCATCGATCGATTTGAGAAGCAGGTCAATCTTGCGGACGCTGCTGGCAATATCTGTGATGATAAGTCCATTTGAGTCTTTTAAAATTTCAATGAGGGCGCTTTCTGACAGAAGAGGTTTTAAAATGGCTGCTGCTCGATCGGGATCAAGTGTGTTGAGGCGGAAGACTTGCGTGATGATTTCGGCTCGTGTTTGCGGAAAAACACCCCCCTCTTCGGTCACAACCGTCGAAATGCCATTCACTTTAGCATTTCTGTGGATGATGAGGTTATTGCCCTCTTCCATCAGCAACAGGTCATGGATGCGCAGCTCTTGAACAAGCGCGGTCATGATATTGTCGATTGTGGCAGGCTCTTCAGAAATAATTGTGACGTTAAAAGCAAGATCGTTTTCATCGAATACAAAATTGCGGTTGGCCAATCTTCCAACGAAGCGGATATACTCGATAATGTTGACATTGTTGAAGTTAATCAGAATCGTTTCAGGGTCTGCAGCTGGTTTTGGAGGGGGTGCTACGGGGTCTGGTGAAGGGGCTCCTCTTCTGGATCTTTCTAATAGGGTGGGTTGATCGGCAGCTACTAAATTATCGAGCGGATCTATGCCGAAAAGTGCAGCCATGGCAAAGCAGCACACTCCAAGATATAGTGTAAAGGCATAGCATTTGAATATTGTTCTTTTCATGCGTCTTGCTTATTCGTCCTAGACATGAAGAGCCACTTAAAAAATTAATTTTACAATTTTCCGCTGAGCAAATGCTCATTTATCAGAAAATTCCTTATTTCAAATTGCTTCATTTATTTACCACAAAAAACATCTATTTTTTTGCATAGCAATGTTTCAAGAGAATTAGGCATCTGTTTAGGATGTGCAGGAATATAGCTCAAGTGTGACAATCTGTGAAAGAAGATATTGCTACCGAATAAGATAGAGATTTCTTTTGTCGTCAATCACCAATGAGACTCGAGGCCGATCAAACCATCGTAGCTAGAAAAACGGCTCCATGCTTGCGTTGTGACTTCAGCATAAATGTTCCAACCTTGGCAGATATTTTTCATGAGGTAGAAGGTGCCTTCGACACTATTCCTATCCAAGGGAACACCTCTGACTTCGAACTGATTTGTACTAAACGGAAACATATTTGAGATGCTGTTTTCTACCGATGTGAATCGATACAGCCATGCCACGTCAAATCCGATAGTAACATCGCAAATGTCGTAGGCCATATGGATTCCCAGATTTCCGACAGTGTACGTTTTGGTGGCTTCTTCCACGAGAAGATTTAAGTCGTTGGCATGGTGTTCGTTTATCTTTTTGCGCCAAAGTGTATCGACCTCAATTCCATAGAACGGCTGAATGGCAAAGTCCCAGCAAAAGAAATCCAATCCCAGTTCTGCATAGAAGGAGAAATCTGTGATTTGTGGCCTGCTGCGGGCTTGGACAAGGGTATCTCCCACGTGGATGGGGCGGCGTAGATTTCCTTTGTTATATCCATAAGCTAAATCGACAAGGAGATAGAAGCACTCGGGACGGAGCAAAGCGTAAAGACCGGCCATGTAGGAGTTGATATTATTGGTTCCTCCGATGGTGTAGTGGACGAGAGTGTTTGCATATGAACCGGCAAATCCAAGGGTAAACCAATCGAAGAATGTTTTGTGGGCTCCAAATGTGAATTCGTAGCCGTTGGCATTTAACCCATGTGCATTGCAGTTCCCTTTTAAACGCAGGCCGCCACCGCCAGCTTCTCCCCAGAGCGACCACTCTTGACATTCGCAGAAATCTCTTTTGCCTGGGTGGCAAGGATCACAGAGGGAAGGGGTCGTTATTAGTGCGCGCAATGGATCGTACAGCCTGCGGACAAATTGGTGACTGACTTCCTGGACTAACAGAATATTTGGCGTGTGTTGTTCACCGCTCATTTCGCTCAAGGCGGTTTGAAACTCATCCGTTGGCAAAGAGGCTAGGGTTCTCAAAATATTCCCCAAGAAAAGCGAGGGGTTTGTGGACGCATCTAATTGTATTGCCACAGCTTCTTGATTTGTTGTCGAAGCACCTGTCCAGAATTGAGTTTGCAGGGTCAGAAAGACATTTTGACTATCATAGTTGAGTTGTGGGGTGATGAAAGGACCAAAAAAGCCGATAACGGCAGGATTATACGTATTAGTCTCTGCGGTTT
>JABDCX010000028.1 GCA_013287915.1 Chlamydiota bacterium | reverse complement strand
CTTCGATCCCGATGGCCGCCTTGCCTCCCTTGTTTACCGTTACACAGAATCAGCTACCTCAAGTGTCTTGGCAAGTCCGAGATTTCATGGAGGCATGCAAGCTATTGGGGGCTTTTCTGAGATGGTAGGTGGAGTAGGCATAGCCACAGGTTCAAGCGGCATTGCTGCCCCCGTCGGCGGCATTATTGCTGCACATGGCTTAGACCAGTTTGTGACAGGCGTCCGAACAGCTTGGCGTGGCGAATATGTCGATACAACCACAGCGTACCTCCTGCAACAAGCTGGAGCATCTTACGAAACAGCGATGTACGTCGATACTGGGCTTGGCTTCGTCTGCTCCGCCGGACGCACTGCCGCCACAAATGCGGGAAGAACTGCAACAGTAGCCCTTAACGGAGCTACCAAGGCCGAGAAAGCGGTGAAAGCAAGCAAAACGACTACAAGTGTAACAAAACCACCATACACACAATCGACTCTTCGAAGAGGACAAGAAATACACAAATCCTATAAAATCGGTTCACCAGGATTGAAGGAATACAGACTACCAAGTGGTAGAAGGATAGACTACGTTGATCCAATAAAAGGTGTCATTTATGAGCTTAAACCAAATAATCCGCGCTCAGTTAGATCAGGTTATAGACAACTCGAAATATACAAGCAGGAAATATCTACCGTCCCAGACTTTGAAAGTATAGATTGGAAAATTCATTTGGAGACATATTGATGGAAAGCCGTGACTTTAAACAAATGTTTAGTGATGTCGCAAAAGACAATGGATTTGAAAAAGCTTTTGAGGGATGGTTCAAAGAGTCCGATGAAATTATTCATGTACTAGACTTGCAAAAGTCAAATTTTGGAAAATTTTACTACCTGAACATCAAATTATTTATTCAAGGCATCTTCGGAAATGTTTACGAAAAAAGTAAAAAACTGGTTAAAACTGACGTCGGAAACATTTTCCTTCGTCAACCCGAAAATTATTCTTGTTTTCTAAATCTTGAAGAACCGTTAACTGATGAAGATCGAAAAAAGGGCTTGCAAGACCTGTTCAATAACTTTATCGTCCCTTTAAGCATAAATTCAAGCACAAAAAACGGTATCAGAGAATTGCATAAAAAAGGTGCCTTGTTTGTATTACCAGCTGCAAAGAAATTTTTGGGGATTGTTTGAACAAGAAAAAACAAATTTTTGATGAATGTCGACGAATTCTGGAGACTTTAGATAAATCAAATTACTTTCGGTTATGAAATTGAGCCGATTTCTTTTCCCTGGAGGACAGAGGCTATATTTTTGGTTGAAAAAGAAATTCTAGCACGATATGTAAAAGCGGTTTTAGGGCCTTTCCCAAACAGTGTAGCTAGCATGCCCTTCTCCTTTATTTAGGCCTGTACGGGGTGCATAGGCTACTGAACGGTTTGGATTTAATATTCCCAAACCGGCCAAATATTAGCTTTTTAAGCAGTTTTTTGTTCTGAACTAACTTAAAAAGATATGAGAAAAAGGGCAAAAAATCTTTTGCCCTTTATACGGTTCTTAAGCTGAAATTTAAATCTTGCTTGTTAGCTGGGCGTCTTGCTGAGCTTGTTCAATCTGTGCTAATTGTGCCATCAGTTTTGCCATTTCAGCATCATCGTCGGCAATCTCTTGTTGGAGTTGTTGTCGCTTAACGGCAATTTGTTGTTTTTCTAGTTGGAGTTGTTGCACATCTGTTTGGAGCTGGGCCTGGCGTTGGCGACTAGCTTCCTCGCGTTGCTTGCTGGCCTCAATATTTGCTTTTGCCTGAGCTGCTTTTGCACTGGCTTCTTGTTGTTGCCGTTTAGCATCGGCTATTTCAACTTTTAATTGTTGACTTTTTGCTGCATTTTCAACGACTTTTTCCCGGATTTTTCTCATTTCTTCGTTTTCTTGGACAACGGTTATTGTCACCCCATTTGAGGCTTTGCCTTCATATAGAATTTCAGGGGGTTGCTGAGCTGGAGATGTGGTTTTAGGGTGTTTACCTACCATTCCTTTAAGAGCGCTTAACATAGAGTTCTCCTTTGTGCTTAACGGTTTGGATTTAAATATTCCCAAACCGGGCCCATAGTAGCTTTTTAAGCAGTTTTTTGTCAAGAATCTTGGTATAATAAACATAATTTGACACAAAACAAATATTTATATTATAATACAAAATGTAGTATAAATTTATATTTAGGAGATACTATGAATGTTGGAAATTTTCCAAATTATTCAGAAAATCCATTCAATCAGCAACCAGACGATAAAATTAAGAAAGAAGTTAATCCCTCTGAATCAAGCGAACCTGTTCCAAATTCTGCCGACAACGGTAAAAATGAGAAAGAAGTAAAGAATCCTTCAGAAGAATCAGCAACCCAAAAACTCGTCAAGGGTACTGATAACGATGAAGCCACTGGCCAAGGGCAACACATATCGCAAAAAGCGACAAATGACTTAGGGGGGCGTGCAATCCAAAACGGAGCTTTAATACTGGAACCTCGTAACACAAAAAGTTCAGATGCAGACAAACTAAGGGCGCAAATTCTAGCTTTAAAAGCAAAGATGAAAGCTCAGGAAGAAGAAGAAGCAAAATTACAGAAATCAGAGGATTCGATTTCAAATAAAGTTGATGCAAAAAACACCGAAATAAGTGATGAAAAACAAATACAATCTGCTGAAAAACAAACTCAATCTACTGAAAAACAAGTCGAGATTAAAGAAACGAACGTTGTTGCAATAGCCGCTCAGGCTGTGAATATCAAATCAACTAAGGATGTGCTTTTGAGCGCAGATACGCACAACTTACTTAAAGATCTCCATGCGTGGTCATTAGATAAAAATGGACATTTAGTCCAAATCCACCGAAACACTATTGATCCACACGACGACAAGTTATTCTTTACTCATATCGATAAAGCCAAAGGTGGAGTCCGCCCTATTTTGAATAGAAGCAACCCCCACCATAAAGCGATCTTGGACGATCCAAAAAAGTTTACCAAATTGAAAGAGCATTTGGCTAAACATCATGGAGTTCCAGTTCTGGATCCTATTCTTTTGGATAACAAGCATTTTACAGCTTTCTTACAATTGATGAACCTTGTTTATTCGAAAAAAGTTCAAATACATGAAGACGACAAAAAGGATAAAGCACCCACTACCGATGGAGATGAAAAAGTGGATAAATCTCAAGACTTGTCGGACGTAAAGCCAGATTATGCGAAAAAATATCTAGAGGAAATGAATTACTGGCTTACAAAACTTAGTTTCATTCTCCGAGCCGATGAGAGACGACAAGAGTTCGAAAAAGCCATTATCAAAGCAAAGAACAAATTAGAAAGAGAATTCATTTTGGAAGTCATGGAAAAAGAACTAGACCGTCTAGAAGGTATTCAAAAAGGGCACATTCAGGAGCAGAAAGAACCCATTATTCTCAACATTAACCCTGAAGATTTTTTAAGAGAAAAGGGGTTTAAATTTTAACAAAACATGATTGGACATTTTTGTCGGAAAAAGAGGATGTTATATGAGCAGCCATTTTTCCAAAAACAAACCTAAAGACGAAGATTTTGACGAGGCAACCTCCCTTTTCAAACAAGCCTTTCGCCTTGAGCATGGAGACGGAGTCACCAAAGATGAGTTCCAAGCTTTCAACCTTTATCAGCAAGCCGCCGCTTTTAGCCACAAAGAGTCCATGAACAACCTTGCCCTTTGTTACTTAAAAGGGAAAGGGGTGGAACAAGACTGTCCGAAAGCAATTCAGTTATTGAAACAGTCGGCGGATTTAGGCAATGCGGAAGCGATGTACAATCTTGCCATTTGTTATCACGATGGCTTAGTGGTAGAGAAAGACCCTTCGGAGGAGCTTTTATACTATTGGCAAGCTAGTCAGCTCGGCCACGCTTTAGCCAAATCCATGTTAGAGTCTTGCCAGAAAAAGAGAATGGAAGAGATTGTTCAAGAAGCTTCTCGCTTTGCTGATGGGCGCGGTTTACCGCAAGATTATAAAAGAGCTGCTGAGCTCTATAACAAGGCTCTCGAATTAGGCAGTCCAGAAGCGATGAGCAGTTTAGGGAAATTGTATGAAAATGGCTTGGGGATTGAGAAAGACCTCATTAAAGCTTTTGCCTTTTACCAAGAGGCGAGCAGGTTAGGAAACGCAGATGCCATGACTAATTTAGCTCGTTGCTATGAACAAGGCATTGGTGTCGAAAAAGATCTAAGCAAAGCAGCTGCTCTTTACCAAATGGCCTCTGACAAAGGAGATTACTTTGCTTTAATCGACCTCGGAAATTGTTATCGGTATGGGGCTGGAGTCGAGTCTGATAAACGTAAAGCCTTTCAGTTTTTTCAAGAGTGTGCGGAGATGGGGATAGGCCGTGGTTTAATTGCTCTTGCTCATTGTTACCGATATGGGGACGGCATCGAGAAAGACGAAAAGAGAGCTGTAGAGTTATACAAACAAGCAATCGATCAAGGAGAGAGCTCGGCAATCGTGTATCTGGGTGAATGTTATGAGGAAGGGTGTGGGGTGGTAAAAGAGGAGCAGAAGGCTTTAGAACTCTATAGAAAAGCGGCTGAAATCGGTTGGGTATTTGCGCTTGTGCAGATCGGTGATTGTTATCTTAAAGGTGCTGGAGTTAAAAAAGATGAGGTGCAAGCCGTTGAATTCTACCGAGAAGCGGCTGATCAAAAACTTCCAGCGGCTATACGTCGTTTAGGCGAATGCTATGAAGAGGGTCTTGGTGTCTATAAAGACTATATGAAGGCATTGGCGTTATACCAACAAGCCAGTGAATTTGGAGACTTGAATGCCATGAAGGATGTGGCTCGCTGTTACATGCAAGGCATTGGAGTTAAAAAAGACGCGACTAAGGCCATTCATTTGTATGAACAAGCTGCTGAAGTGGGAAATCGATCAGCTATTGGTGCTTTAGGAGAATTTTATGAACTAGGGATTGAGATACCAAAAAATGAACTAGAGGCAGTAAAGCTTTATAAAAAGGGAAGCGACTTAGACTGCCCTCTTGCCATGAAGAATCTAGCCAGATGTTACATGAAAGCAATCGGCATCGAGAAGGATGTCCACTTGGCTGAAGAGTATTATCGAAAAGCCGAGGCCATGTTTCTGTTGGGTGATCATTATTTGTATGGCGATGGCGTTGAGAAGGACGAAAAGAGAGCAGCTGAGTGTTATAAGCAAGGCGCCGAGATGGGGTGTTGCTTTTCCATGAATCATTTAGGGAAATGTTATGAGAAAGGGTTGGGCGTTCCAAAAGATGAAAAGGAGGCGGTAACGCTCTATAAAAGAGCTAGTGATCTTGGCGCTTATGTAGCGATGAGCAACTTAGCAAGATGCTATATGGAAGGAATTGGGGTAGAAAAGGATGAAGCTAAAGCGATTCATTTATACGAAAAGGTCGCAGAAAAGGGCAAAGATTGGGCTATGGTCATTTTAGGGGAGTGTTATCGTCGCGGTAGAGGGGTTAAAAAAGATGGCAATCGAGCAATAGAGTGGTACAGACAAGCTGCTGACAAGGGAAATGTGGATGCCATGCACATTCTTGGAAAGAGCTATTTCTCGGGAGACGGAGTGGAACAAGACGCTCATTTGGCGGAAGAGTATTACGACAAGAGCGGTTTTTTGTACATTCTGGGCAATAATTATATGTACGGTGATGGGGTAGAGAAAGATGAAAAACGAGCCGTAGAAATTTATAAAAGGGGCGTTGCGAGAGGATGTGCCGTTTCCATGTGTTGTCTAGGCGAGTGCTATGAAAAGGGGGTAGTTGTACCCAAAAATGAATCTGAGGCGGTAGCGCTGTATACAAGGGCTAGCGAACTTGGATTTGTTCCAGCCATGGTAGATTTGGCCACATGTTACCTGGTAGGAATTGGAGTGGAGAAGAACGAAACAAAGGCCATTCAGCTATGTGAGAAAACTATTGAATTAGGTAGTACATGTGCGATGTATTTGTTAGGAGATTGTTATTGGAATGGCATGGGTGTAGAAAAAGACGTAAAGCATGCTGTAGAGCTCTATAAACAGGGAGTTGAGGGGAATTGTGAAGTTTGCATGCAACGGTTAGGTCAATGTTATGAGGATGGAGTAGGTTTGCCTAAAAATGAGCTGGAAGCAGTAGTTTTATACAGACGTTCAAGTGAGATGGAATATATACCTGCGCTGTGCAGCTTGGGTCTTTGTTATCTCAATGGAATTGGTATGCCAAAAGACAAAAAAACAGCTGTAGATCTATTAACCAAATCAGCCTCACAGGGATATCTAACGGCTTATCAATATCTTGGCGATTGTTATTTTTTTGGGGATGGTGTTGAGAAGGATGTTCATCAGGCAGAAGAGTTTTACAAAAAAGCTAATGCTCTATTTAGGATTGGAGATCATTATCGAAAAGGGAATGGAGTAGAGAAAGATGAAAAACGCGCTGTAGAGTTCTACAGGCAAGGTATTGAAACGGGCAGTGAAATATGCATGCAACGTTTGGGAGATTGTTATGAGAATGGTCTTGGAGTGCCAAAGAACGATTTTGAGGCTGTAGCACTCTATACAAGAGCGAGTGATCTTGGGTATGAGCGCGCCACAACGGATTTGGCAGATTGTTATAGAAAGGGAATTGGCGTGAAGAAGGACGCCGTCAAGGCTGTTCAATTGTACGAGAGGGCTAGCAAATCAGGAAGTACATATGCATTGGTTTTGTTAGGAAGATGCTATCGGGATGGCATCGGTGTTGAGGTGGATGCGAAGCGGGCTGTATCGTTTTATCAACGAGCAAGCGAACTTGAAAATCATGATGGTATTAAAGGTTTGGCTGAATGTTATTTCTATGGGATTGGAGTAGAGAAAAGCGAAGCTAGAGCTATTGAGTTATATCAAAAAGCCGCTGAAATGGGTAATACATCAGCATTGATTGAACTAGGTAATTGTTATCGTTATGGGCAAGGAGTTCAAATTGATAAAAAGAAGGCGATCGAGCTTTATCAGGAGGCTGCTAGTAGAGGAAGTCAGTCTGTTTTATCCATCCTTGGAGATTGTTATCTTTTTGGGTCTGGTGTAGAAAAAAGCGAACAAAATGCTGAAGAATTTTATAAGTCGGCAGGGGAGTTGCACTTATTTGGTGATCAATATTTTTACGGCAACAATGTTGAGAAGGATGAAAAAAGAGCGGTAGAGATTTACAAGAGGGGAGCAGAGAACGGATGTATAAATTGTATGGAACGCTTGGGTGAATGCTATGAAGATGGTTCAGGGATTTCTAGAAATGAAAAAGAAGCTATCGCTGTCTATCAACGCGCAAGTGAACTGGGCGACGCTAAGGCGATGATGAACCTAGCTAGATGTTACATGGAGGCAATCGGAGTAGAGAAAAACCCAGCTAAGGCGGCTCAGTTATATGAAAAAATTACAGAAATGGATACTGAACTCGCAACATACGCGATGGTCTTTCTAGCAGATTGTTATCATAATGGCGCTGGGGTAGAAAAGAACTTTAGGAAAGCGCTAGAGCTATACCAAAAAGCCGCTAATCAAGCGGATTCATATTCCGACAGTCATGCTTTCTTTTTTCTTGGAGAGTGCTATTTCTTTGGGGAAGGAGTAAAAAAAGATATCCATAAAGCTGAAGAGTGTTATCGCAGAGTCGGCAAGCTCTATCTGATTGGTGATTATTATCGTGATGGTGAAAGTGTACTTAATAACCTAAATAGGGCTGCTGAGTTTTATCAGCGAGGAGTTGAACAGAATTGCTCGCGTTCTATGAATTGTTTAGGGGAATTTTATGAAAAGGGAATAGCGGTGTTAAAAAGTGAAAAAGAGGCTGCTCTATTATACGAAAGAGCAAGCGAACTTGGGAATCCGAAAGCCATGATGAATTTGGCGAGATGTTATACACAAGCAATCGGAGTGGAAAAAAACGAATTCAAAGCAGCCAAGTTATACGAGCAAGTTTCGGGACATGGTGATACTAACGCGATGGTTTTGCTGGCGGAGTATTATTGTAATGGTAAAGGAGTAGAGAAGGATGAGGGCAAGACAATAGAATTATACTGGAAGGCAGCATGCAGAGGAAATTTACAAGCGATTCGTTTACTGGGAGATTGCTATTTCTTTGGCAATTGTGTGGAAAAGGATGTGGAGACAGCTGAAGAGGTTTATAAATTGGGTAAAGAGATGCAATTAATTCCGAACACCTCTCCAAGTTTGAGCTTAAGGCAAAAGGAAAGATTTGTAGAGCTTTATTCGCTTGGTGCTGACATGTGGTGTAAATATTCTCTGAATCGATTGGGCGAATGCTTTGAAACTGGTTTTTGTATGTTTCAAGATGAAAATGCAGCCGTTAGCCGGTATCAATGGTCTAGTGAACGTGGATGCGCAGCTGCATTGTACAACTTAGGTAGATGTTATTTTCATGGTATCGGTTTGCCGAAGGATGAGAAAAAGGCTCTGGAACTAGTAAGAAAAGCAGCAGAACAAGGCTGCCTAAAGGCTAAGGAATACCTAGACGTGTTGGACAAGACTTAATCGCCCCTGAAAACCCCCAGTTTTTATGGATGACTATTACAGGTTAACACATCAACTTTCATCTCGTTCAAAGGGCAAAAGGAGCCTTTTGCCCTGTTTGTTGTTTGAAGGTATAGCAGCGAGACGTATTTTGAGGACTCATTCTGGATAACCCCTATCCGGAGGCATCGCAACCACCCTCCTCGGGACAAAGCCTCTTTCATAGTCTTATATAAATATTTCTTAATATTATCTTTACATTTAATAAATAAATATGTTATTATAAACATAAACATGGAAACGGGAGAGTTATGTGAATACCAACACATTTATAAATAGCTTTCGCGCCTTACATACAAACGAACAGGCTGATTTTTTAAAAAATTACGAAAATGGACAGAATCTGTCAGTTCCTGAGATCCATTCCCTCTCGGCCACCCTCCTTCGTTTGCCAAGAAAATTGCTGGATCAAGCCAATATTTCCCAAGACATCCGCAGCTTAGACCTCCCAAAAAGAGCAAAAGCAATTACCCATTTTTTTGAATTTTTAGCGCAGGATGCTCCGACAAATGCCTTTTTGTCTTCAATCAAGTCATCACTTGTTTTCTTGGAACTTTTTCAACAGCTAAGCCCATTAGATCAGAGAATCATTTCAAGCTACATTGTAAAAAACGAGCTGTCTCCACAGGAAGCAAAAATCTTGGCGCTGGCCTTGTCCCGCCTTTCCGTTCGTATTTACGCTATCTCAGAGGAGCCTCTCCAACCTGCGCTAGAAGAATCCTCACATTCTCCCATGGATGCAGGGACCTGTGTGAGCGTGCCCCTTGACGAGAGGGAAAAAAATGCACGCGTCATCAGCCGATTCAAAACCTTCCTGCAATCTCCACATGGAGAACTGACAAAGAAGCTCATCGACGAAGTTGGCCGAAGAGAGTTCCGCTTTTCTCCCCGGCAAATGCTGCTCCCTACAAATAAAGAATGGCAAAGTGCTTGCGATGCGCTTAAAGAAGAAGCCAGCAAGGATAGCAATCTTGCCAATTTTCTTTCACGTATCACACGGCTTTTAACAGAATGCAACGCCATCCCCAAATTTGAGTGGAACGATCGGATTGAAAAATTGCAATGGCTAAAACATCTCATAGACAGCTTCCTCAGTGGGCAACCACTGCCGCCCTCCTTAGCGCTCCATCCCCTCGTTGAACTCTCTAAGAAGATCGGAAATAAAATACAGTACATTGTCGAAATCAACAGACGCGCTTTGTTAATTCAAAAAGAGTATTATCCTATCGACATCCAGATCGAGAATTTTTCTGACTCGACCCCTATGACAATCCTCGATGCCCTTCGCGAGTATCAAAATCTCTCAAATGAGCGCAAAACATGTCCCCATTCAGGCGCCCTGTACGACTTGGATAGAAAACGGTTGATGGCCTTGAAAAAATTGAATGCTCTGGTTGAAAACAAGACGTTGAAAGACAAAAAAAACCAGAAAATCTTCTTGCCAGAACTGGTAAAAGAAAAGATTAATTATTTAGAATATCTGCAAGCCCAAGGAAGAGCAGAGCTAAACTATAGCGGCCTTTCCTCTAAAGAAGTTCAAAAGCATCGCTTACAATTTTTAAGAGCGATGGTAAACCTGCAAAAAGGGGGACGCCCCCTTTCTCAAGGGTATTGGCTAGAAAAAAATGATCCCTTACACCGCTTCTGGTCGGGCGCACAGTTAGCCAATAGCATCGTAGCTGAGTGGAAAAACAAATCGTCATTCACCTCCTTTTTCACCTATCTAGAAACGGTTGAGCACAAAGAACAAATCGCAAACGCCGTTGATGAATCGCGTGTGACGTATTTCGATGCTGAAGGACGCAAAGAACTGCGACTCGATTTTGTCGTTGACCAAGACCACCAAACCCGCCTCGTCAGAAATGGGCAATTGGCAGATACAAGCGACGGGACAACAGTCATCTCTGGTCAAGGCTATAATATCTTCGTCGTCGACAACCACGGCGAGATGTACATCGGCCCGCAAATTTTAGGCAGAAGGCACCACAGCGGCTTTATGGCAGGGGAAAACGTCAGAAGCGGCGGAGAGATCGTCATTAAAGAAGGGCGCGTTGTCAAGATCAAACACGGAAGCGGTCACTACTTAACAGAACATCGCCATATCTTTCGCGCCTTGCAGCTTCTCAACAAAAAAGGTGTCGACTTGAAAGGGATCGAGCTTTCGATGCCTCAAAAAACCGGGGATGGAAACATCATCACAACTAAGACTGGGCATAAAATGGAAACCATCGTCTATGCCGTCTACGATGCTTACGACTACTTAACAACACGCGGACACTGTCTTGCCAAATCTTCAACTACCGGATGGAGCGCCGCTCACGAAGCCGCGTGGAACGGAAAACACCCAAGCTTAGCTAAGGAACTCAAAGCCCTACCAGAGCATGAGCAACTAGCCTTCGTCAATGCTCAAGACAGCGCCGGAAACTCTCCCCTACATTTGACTGTAAAAAATCGGCTGCACTTTATGTTGACTCCTACTTCTCCAAAGCAGAACGAAAGCAGTGAGGTGGAGTATACCTCTTCGTGGGAGGAGCATCAAAAGTGCGCTCAAGCACTCTTACAAGCCGGTGCAAAGATCAATGCTACCAACCAGGCGGGGTCAACCCCTTTACACGACGCCATACGGGCTGGAAACAAAAAAGCCGTACAGTTCCTCTTAGCAAATCCTACGGCACGGATAGACATTCCTGATCAAAGTAGGATGACGGCCTTGTCACTGGCTGCGAAGGAGGCCTCAGCGGAGATCTTAGAGCTCTTGTTGAACGATCCCCGTTCAAGCCAATATGTGAATACCCAAGAAATAGCGATGCAACTTCTCCATGCTGCAATTAGCGGAAGTAGCTTGGAAAAAACACAACTTCTCTTCGAACGGCTTGAGCAACAGAAGCTATTGCCCGAGGATAAAAACGCCCTCCTCTTTACCTTTGTTGCAAAATGTCAAAACCCCAAAGTTTTGCACTACCTGCTTTCAAAGGGGTTAAACATCGACGCACAAGATACGCGGGGCAGAACGCCGTTACATCTGGCCACTATCTTAAGCGAGCCCCTCTTAATACGAGAATTAGTGCGGCAAAACGCTTCTCTCGAACTGCAAGATCTTCAAGGGCAGACAGCTCTGCACCTAGCAGTCATGTATGCGAAGACCTCACCCCAAATCCCCATCCCCTATATCCGCATGAAAACGATCCAGACGCTGCTTGAGATAGGAGCAGACCTCTTCATCGTGAATCAAGCAAACCAAAACCCACTGGATACGACAATTAATGGAACTGATGTCAGCTTACAATCGCTCGTCGAAAACCAAAAAGAGGGATTCGGCGACCTTCTTCCAGTGGTCAATGCAAGAGGAATCAACTGGGCACAGAAAGAAAGAAGGCGGGTCACACCCCAAACACTGGCTGAAAACGAATAAGTCAGGAGAGAACAACAACCCTTCTCTTCTTGCGGATGTACTCTAAGCCCCGGCGTTGCGCCGCTTCCAAAAGATCTCCAAAACCCTCTTTCCCATATTCGACCAAGCTCTGCAATGTTTCGTTCTTTGGCCCCCCTTCTATTGAGGTATCGAGAGGTTTTACTCCGTTTGTATCTTGAACTTCAAGATTTGCCCCTTGGTCTAATAACATCTCAATAGTTTTGATCCTGATTTTGCCAAGATAGGTTGGTGCGGCAGTCACGGCATTTGCCACAGCTAAGTGGAGGGGCGTTTGTTTCTTGTGGTCTGGCATATTGATATTGCCTCCACAAGTAACCAACTGTTCAATTTTTTTGGGTTGGTAGTAGAGCACAGCGGCATGCATTGGGGTTCTTCCACGCTCGTCTTTGGCATTGATATCCAAACCTTGTGCGAGTAAAAATGGTAGAATCTCAGGACGGCGCCCTTTAGTTACGTATAAAAATAGAAGGGTGTTCTTATTTTCCGGCAACTTTCCTTTCTGTTCTAAGAAATGGTAGAGAAGCGTGGCTTTTTCCAAACTTCCCCCTTCAAAAGTAGCCTCTAGCAAACGTATCGCCTGCGCAGGTTTTTGGTAGAGGTCAGATGCTCTCGAGTCCTTTAACAAGGCCTCAAAGATTTCTATTGATCCCTGTGAGGCTGCCAATTCAAGAGGGCTAACCCCATTGCGATCATTCACAGCGAGCTCTGTTTTTTTGTTCGACATGAAAAATGCAACAGCCTCTTTATTGCCTTCCGCAACAGCTTGATGAAGCGGCGTTTCCCCATCGTTGTTGACGGCATTGGGATCTGCTCCAGAATCGAGCAAAAGAGCGGCACACTCTCTTTGCTTATCCCAGGAAGTGACATATTGGACCGCCGACTCCTCTTTTTGGTGCGTTTTTGCCGCTTCTGTTAACATTGCTTGAGTCTGATTTCTCACCGCCAGATGAAGAGGTGTATCACCCGCACCATCTTTGGCATTGACAGCGGACAGAACTTCCTCTTTCTCCATTTGATCTAATTTCTTTTCCAACTCTTCGTAATTGCCATTCCACGCCGCCTCGTGAACAGGGGTCCATCCAGAAGCAGAAGACTTGGGCAAACACTTTCCGTGAGATTCAAGGAGCTCTTTTGCATCAAAAACGCAACTCACAAGTTCTTCCCCTTCAATCCTAGAAGCAACTACGCTTCCAGTCCCATATTTTTCCAACAACGAAACCGAAACACCCGCAAGATCAACCCCTTTGAGATGAAGTGTTTGCAACAGTTTTAAAATGTGTCGTTTACTTGGGTGGTAGTGCCCGCTTTTATCCTTGATTTCAATCAATTTTCCATTTCTAATCACCATCTCTCCAGCTGCATCGACGTTCCCTCCAGCCAAAAAACCACTATGATGCCTTTCCCCTTTCACATGAGATCCGATGTAAATTTCTCCATCCGCGTCCTCGACAAAAATGGCATAGCCTTCTCCCGAAAAATGGGTCCGTTCTCCGCGCGTGTCCGCAAGAGCTCCATTTCTTAAGATGCAAACATTATTCTTCTCGTCCGCTTGAAAATCGAGCCGATAATTCTCTCGCTGTTTCGCATCGAAATAGCGAATCCTCGCGTTTTCAGTCTGACTAATGACGATCTGTTGATCCTCGACCGTCTCTAGATAGGTCAAAAAGGAGGTAAATGACGATTTGCTTTTCCAATCACTCACGACAGAGTTCGCTAAAACAGGGTCTGACCAATCGCGATGCAACGGATCCTTTTTCTCTAGCCAATATTCTTGACCAAGAGTGCGCCCCCCTTTTTGAGCGCTCATTGCGATCACTAGCTCCTGGCGGTGGTGGCGCTGTACAACCCTAGAAGGCAAGCCCCCGTATTCTAATTCTGCCCTTCCCCGTTTTTGGAGATGTTCGAAATATTTGATTTTCTCTCTTACCAGATCTTGCAGGGGGATTTTTTCATTTTTCTTTGTGAGAAATGTCTTTTTTTCTTTCTCTAGTAATATTTGCAACTCTTTAAGAGCCTCAAGGCGGTGCGTATCTTGCTCCTTAAGAATTTCTAAATCTGCAGGCGTGATGGGAATGTCGCCTTGCTGCCCTCGAAATAGCTTTTGATTTCTCACCTGTTCTGCAGTGAGCGTTTGGTACCTTTCTAAGGCCTCCAATACATTCTGAGGTGTCCCATCAGCAAATTCTGCAATCTTATAATTGATTGGATAATATTCCTTTTGCACCAACATTTCTCTTTTATTGAGTTCGAGGATATAATTGGTTTTATTCTCAACATTGTCGAACAGGCCAACAAGCATTTTATGCAACGGATTCTGCTGAAGCGCACCCTCCTCTCCTGACCCCACCTTTTCAACGTCCGCGTTAATCTGCTTTTCAAGAAAATTTTGGATATCGTGCAGCTTCTCGAGCCTATCCATCCACTCAAATTTGGGAATCGCGTTATACTCTTTTAAGAGATGGGTCAGTTCGCCCAGGACTCTCCCCTCATCCTCAGTCGGTGGGTTGGCCCCCGACATCTCTTTCACTGTTTTGTCCCATTGCTTATCATTGGGAATAAGCATCTGCGTTGGGCTAAATTGAAGTTCCTTTTTGGAGGTCTCATGGACAATCTTTTTCGCAACTTCCCCTGATGCCGATTGAAGAAATGTTCTAAATGTAGTCACAACCCCGGCGAAATATGCAGCATTATGGATTGGAGGCGCTTGTACGCTCTCCCTTTGAACCGTTTTCCAGAAGGGCAAGTGTAAGTTGCCAAAGGCTTCCTTACAGCTTTTTATCATCTTAGAAAGCCAATCTCCCATCGTCACTGCCTCAGGCTCAGAAGGAACTCTTAAAACTTCCAGAAACTCTTCGGGCAAGTGTGTCAAAGCATCACCGAGGATGTTCACTTCTTCTTGACTGAGCTTTTCTTTGATTAAGTAGCGCGAGATGATCTCTCGATCAGCCGGCCTCAAATGTTCGAAATGTTTGGAAAAAGCCACAGACAGCTTCTGGGTTTGCAGAAACCTCCTGACCCCATCTTCGTTCTTAATGTAACCTAAATAAGCCGTGATCGCTCTTTCCTGATTAACGGGATAGTGGCTGCGAAGATCCTTCCTTAAATTCATTTTTTCCAATAATGCCGCTGGAAGGTGCTCAAGTCCCCTCGCTAGAGAATCAGTTTCACTTTTCTTCGGTTCCGTCCCCTGTTCAAAATGCGATAAAATAGTTAACTGACTATTCGCATCTAATTGATGAAACGCACTAATAAAATAGTTAGCGTTCTGATTCATAACACCTCCGACCACCATAATAATTATTATATCACTAATTAAACTTTGTTTGTTAAATATAATAATTATTCATAACACACTTATATTCAGCGACTAATAGAATAATAAAAGAAAATATTGAGGAAAATGAACGCCTAAACTATGCTTGCTACTACATATTTGACCCAAGGCCAAAAAATTATGACCGCAAGCCAAATTTTTGCTACTCTATGTGTTATCTTGCTGGCCACCAGCTGCTACCGGATGCCACCGCCAGAGCACTGTTCTGCCACCCCAATGACCAACAACAGAGGCCAAACCGAATGCGCGCGGGAGAAAAAGTCTGTTTTTGTCGAAGAAGACTCGAATGAGCTATGCGACTATGTTTGCGACTGTATTGTCGATGCTGTCACCCCAAATCCGGACAGATGAAAAAGATTAATCGTCTCATTTGTTTAGTCACGAAAAAATCTCCTCGATGCAGAGCAGGTTTTCGCAAAACGTCCGATCGTTGGCGTAGATTTTGGGATCGACCTGTTTTGTGAATGTCTTGTAGATCTCTTTGGCGCTGACCAAATCGCCCATCAAAATCAAGCAGTTCATCAATTGTGTGTAGACGTTGATAAAATCGGTGTCGAGGGAAATCACCTGATAATAGGAAAGGAGTGCTTCAGGGTATCTTTTTAAACTCTGTTCAGTCATCCCCTTCATAAACCACACTCTTGGGTTTTTGGGATCAAAGAGGCAAAGCCAATTGAAGCATAAAAAAGCTTTGTCTAAATTGCCTGCCGTACAATGGTTGACGCTCACTTTGTACACACGATCTAACAAATGGGAATCGATTTGGTGCTTTTTTCCATATTCGACGACCTGGTGAAAAGAGGTGAGTTTTTTCAGACTCTCCGCATTTTTTTCAACGTGATGTTTGATCTGCTTGTACAGATCCGGATGATCCTTTTGTAGGTGCTCGTTAAAGAGATCGACATATTGTAGCGTTCCCAAAAAGGTCATTTCCATTTCACGGAAAACAGAATCGGTACACTCCATTTCGAGCATGTCTTTGTTTGGGATTGCATGTCCGGCCAGTTTCTCTTCCTGAATTTTGACTTTGATCTTTTCTTCGACCAGTTCCTTGATCTGTTGGAACAAGTCTAGCTCTTCACGGCTTAATGTATTTTGTTTAGGCATACAACCTCCAAATTTAGAAATTTACAGTTCACTAGCCGTGCTCAATGACGGGCTCATCCATTTTTTCCCAAGCATGTTGAAACTGTCCAGCGGCACTTGCAAAATCATTATAAATTGAGCGCAACACGCCAAAGGGAGAAACCGGCGCTATATAAGTATGTGGATGGCGCTTTCCCGCTGATTCCCACAAAAAATTCTGAACATCTCTTAGTTGAAGTTCATACTTTTCAATCTGCTTTTCATACTGTTTACTTTTTTCGATATCTCTTTCTTTTCTTAAAGATTCTTTAAGTTTCGCAAGGTGGCGTTCTATCTCCGGTACTTTATAATACTTTTGTGCATACATATCCTCACCACCCAGGTCGCACAGGTCGTATAATCCCCCTAAAGCAAGGAACAGGGAGGACAACATTAAGGCGCATGTATTCAAGAGTACAGCGCCTTCCCAATCCAAATAATACATCATCCAGAAAAACGTAGCAGATTTAGGTATAAATATAGCTGTACTAATAGTAGCAACAGCTGTAGCGAGTGCAATCTTCAGGAGTCCCCGGGTAACATCACCGACTCCCTTGAGAAGATGTGTAGACGAGGTTGTCTTTCTTTCTTCCTCTGCCGCCGCCTCCAACAATTTCTTTTTCTGCAATTCCTCAAGTTTGTATAACGATCTTGCATTCGGTAGATCTATTTGCGGTGTGTTCTCTTTAAGAAAAGCTTTAATCTCTTCTTCATCGGGTAACTCAAGTAACGCGCAAGCTTCTGAGAATTCAGTCTTGAAATCCTCACGGATCTCTTTTTCGCCGGTGTGAAGATAGTACAAAACGGTGGATATCACCTCTGGTGTTAACTCGTGAATGATTTTAGAAAAGTGAGGCGGCTCATAATTGTCGATCAACTTTTGCAATGTTTGTTTTAGCTGATCATCTATTGGATGTTGGAGTGCGTTTATTTGACTTAAAACATGTTCCAGGACTCGTTTATGAAATTTTCCTTCCATGACCTTTTGAATAGTCTGATCGAGTGAAACCCCCGTAACTTTTTTGACGGTAATGAGCGTTTGAGTTTCACTGCTTGTCTCAGTCTTCTCTGTGTAGGCTGCAGATTCCAGTATAGAGGTTAAAAGTGCTGTTTGTTCTTCGAAGTTTTTAACCGGAGATTCAAGATCTGCTTGAAGAGCCTTCCTTAAAGGCTTGGACTGACTGAAGGCCATTTTACTGCACGCAATATTTAAGCCCTGAATATTAACAGTCACTGATTCCGAAGGTTTATTAAAAATTGTTCCTTCGGCAATAATTTTTGCCCTCTCGATATCGATTAAGGCGTCAATCTGCTTAATGGAAGCTATATATGCGGCTTCAAGTTTTGCCCGTTCGGTACTGATCGTGCCAAAAAAAAGTTCACCCAAGGACGGGTTAGGTGAGTACGCTTTGTGAGTGATTTGGAGCGTGTCTTTTATTTTGTTGAGCCAGTCGAATGTGTGAATGGCTGAAAGCGGCTTCCCTTTATGGAACCCACTTGAAAAGAGCGCATGGCAAATTTCTTCGGGAATATCTCTAGGAATCCGTTCTAGGTTAAGTGACGATTGGCTTCCTTGTACCATGCTCGTTGCTACATGCTCTATGTACCGATAACCTCGCAAGTTTAACATCTTATACCTCCATAACCAACTTTTTCGCAGTTTAATATATATTTACTATCAACTAAACAGCTTAAAAGTATAAATCACTAAATAACTACATAATTTAATTATAACATTAGATGTATTATTGTAAAATTGTTAACGCAACACAAACAATAAGAATTTGCAAGTCACTATATATTAATTGATTGCGTTATTCTTAATAAATCGTAATTAGCAACAAAAATAGATGAACGCGAGTCAAAACCTCGAAGAATACACGACGGGAATGGCTCTTGAGAAAAACGCGCCCATCCGCTAGACTCGGTCGCATTAAACGGAGAAGAACCCATGAAAAAGATTTGTCGTCTCATTTGTTTCGTCTGCGCAGCTGTTGCTGTCACAGCTTGCTACCGAGCTCCTTCCGCAGAGGACTATTCGATCTACCCCATGACAAACAACCGAGAAATCACCCGTGAACCCCCATCTATGATGCAAGGTGTGAAAATGTAATGGCAATGCGCGCAATTTTTTACGATACAGAAACAACCGGGATCAAAGCAGAACGCGATCGGATCATCGAAATTGCTGCTTACGACGCCTCCACAGGGCAATCATTTGACACCCTCATCAATCCTGGATGCTCGATTCCCGCAGAAGCGACCGCCATCCACAACATCACCAACGAGATGGTTGCCAATGCCCCTTCTTTCAAAGAAGCCGTACAACAGTTTTCTGCTTTTTGCGAAGGTGATAGCGTCTTAATCGCGCACAACAACGACACATTTGACTACTACTTCCTGAAGGAAGAGTTCAAGCGGTGCAGTCTTCCCATGCCCCCCTGGAAATTCCTCGACAGCTTAAAATGGGCCCGCCGCTACCGCCCAGACCTCCCCCGCCACACGCTCCAATTCCTCCGCGAGACTTATGGCATCCCCGCCAACCAAGCCCACCGCGCCCTTGACGACGTGATCGTGCTCCAAAAGGTGTTTGGGTACATGTTAGACGACCTTTCGATCGATGAGGCCTTCCAACTCCTCAACAAGCCCCGACAACTCCACCACATGCCCTTTGGCAAGCACCAAGGCACCCCCATCAAAAGCCTCCCCAAGGACTACGTCGCCTGGCTCGCTGGCAGCGGCGCCCTTGCCAAGCCCGAAAACTCCGAGCTCAAGCTCGCCCTCGAAGCCCTCGGAATGCTTTAGATTAGGTAGCAATTATAATGAACTTGGTAAATCCTGGCGCCCCCGACTCTCAAGCCGGCGTTAAAAATGAAGAAGAAGAAAAGAAGGCAGATCAAGCACAACCTGTCGTCGTAGCACTTCCCACAGAAAAATTTCAGCCTATATCGATCCGTCTTCTGTCTATCGCATTGATTGAGCGATCGATGACTGATGCTGATAAAAACAACTTTAATCAACTTACTCCCCTTCAAAAACTGAGCCGCTTGTGTCAGCGAATCATCGCTCTTGCCAACAGCAAATTGCAAAACGAACGTTGTAGAGAGGATGAGCTATATAAATTAGCCGTACAAAATGACGATGTCGGTTTTGGCTTTGGATTACTCTACTACGCTAGGCGAACCCAAACCATTTCAAACTTAGCAAAATCTCTGATAGCGTTGGGGGCCGATCAAACGGAATTAGAAACTTCTAAACTAGAAACAATTGGTTTTCTCTATAGGCAATACGTCCATCCCAATACAAAACAAACTGCCGACGACATTTTTTCACTCACTTCTGGCGATGGCTGGCACCGCGTCTCCCCTTTTACGGACTATACGTTTCCGCATGCTGTTCTCGTGCGTGTTTTAGACAGTAAAGCTCACTCCATCGACAATCAAGCACTTGTTGGAAATACCTTGCGAAGTAATAAAATCTTCAAAGAGGATGAAACGCTCCAACTTACCAGACTTTATGATAAATTTGTGACTAACATAACCTCGCGGATTAGGTCTCATTCGTCACTTTACAGACTCCAAACTTTTCGCACGGAAGGGGGAAAATATCCCAAGGTGACACATCAGGTAGAGATCGAAACCGGTGCAATCCGCTTCCATAAACAGTTCAGTCATGCCGACTTCCCGTCCCTACTCGATCACCTTTCTAGAATTTATCACGGAGAAAAAACCCATCTGATCAAGGTCGATAAGCAAGAGAAAATTTTAGATGAGCCTGGTGATGAAGAGGAAGATTGCGACGATCTCGCCTTTTGGAAATATTTAAAGCCCGTCAGTTCTGATGAGATCGCTGGCCTTAATCAGCTAATGGATACGGCCATTTGGGAAGCATTTAGTGGAAATATATCAACGCCCCTTTTCTTTTCACATCGGTTGGTGACGGATTATTCTGATTCTACGAGTTTTCGCCTTGTTTCACACCATATCCCGCGCAACAAGGCAATGGATAGCAAATGGGAATCTCGAAAATCCGCCCAAGAAGTGCTAGAGCTGTTAGCGGAACTCATTCCAGATTTAAAAACATGTGAGACCTCTGCTGAGTTTGCAAAAATCTTCAGAGAAATCAAATTTGAGTTCAAGATACGTGGAAACACCCAAACATGTCCATTGCGCGACATGTTTGGAGGAGAAGTGCGCATTACTAAAACTCAGACAAGCTATTTCCGGCTAGGCACTCTTTGGCTTTCCCTTTCGATAGACTACTTACATTGGGTGGAAAAAGAATTTCGCGACTTACTCTCACAGTGTCTCGTAAATTCAAATAACCCCCATCACCTTCCCATGCCATGGCCAACAGATGAAGTAATTAAAGCAGCTAAACAAGGAAAAAAGGGACTTTACGGAGAAGACGTCTATAACCGTCAATACAGCGATCAAAATAACTATCTGGTGGGTGACCGGGTTACCCTTGAGAACATCGAATTGTTTGATGTGCTTCAATACATACCAACTTCACAAGAACTGATTCTCTACCATGTGAAGAAAGGATTTGGTCAGGCAACCCGCGATGCTGCCTCACAAGTCCGCGTAAGCTCAGAGTTGCTGCATGATTATCTCACGGCGTTGCCGTCCCAACCACAGACGAGACTCGATCAGCTCTGTAAAGCTTTAGAAAAACGTTACAACCATTGCTTAAACAACGTGGGAGGAAAAGAAACTTTTATCAATGCCTTTAAAAGAAACAAAATCACCTATGTTTACGCTGTGTATGATAAAAGCAAAAAAAACCGCTCTCTTCAGGATGAATTAAAGGTCCGAGAGCAACTCAAAAATGCTGATTTTGATAACGTTTTCAAGAATGTTTCGGGGGATTCCATTGTAAAAAGTTTGGAGGAGCAAGGCTTTCTTAAAGATGGCGTCCTTACCCCGCAATTTCGTCAATCAATAAGCGAATCATTTCAAAATGCAATGGCATATAAAGCCCCCTTGGAACTTAGCAAAGTGCAAGCCGAAGCCCTTTATAAACACATTAATGCTCTTGCAGTCTCGCCTTTCGACTCTCTCATTGCACGCATAGAGCTCCTAAAATTGCGCAAGCAAGTTGAAAAAAAGAAGATGAAGTTCGAAATCTGCGAAATCCCAAAGCCAAACGGAGCAGGCGGAGCCGCTGCGGAAGACGAAGAGACCGAAGAAAATGCATCAGCAGTCATTGCATCTCCAGACATTCCTTCCGTCCCAGTAATACCTAAGCTAGCGGAAGGATCCATTTTTGATTTTCAGGGACAACGCTTTGCAATAGAGAAAACCCAAGGAGATGGGACGTGTGGATTGCACTCTCTTTTTGGGATCCCAAATCAAGCCGGAACTTTTTGTGTCGCAAATGCCCAACAGAAACGCGACGAGTTTGCCGATCGATTAACTCTTTGCCTCCAGGACGTGGCAGTGCATCCTCGAGGACAACAGATTAATGAGAAGTTTCAAGAAATCATTCTTGAGTTACTTCTCGGAAGCGGAGCTAATGGACCGAATGGAAAGGCACTAGCCGCAAAATCGTCGATTATCGACAAGCAGGACCAGAAAAAAAATAAAGAGTTAGAAGCTGACCGTCAAAAAACCAAAGAAAAGGTAGAAGAAGCCGTTTATAAAACCTTCAAAAAAATGAAAGAAAATAATGCCAGAAAAATGAATGATTTTATGCTGGTTTTAGTTCCCGGCCTACAAAATGCCGCAATTGAAGGGCGTAAAAATGAATTTGATCAGAACGAACTGGCTTTCAAAACGGCTCTTCGACAAAACATTGCCGCTGTTTCAAGGTTTGAATTTGCCCAGACGTACAGTCAATCCAAAAAGCCTTTTGAAAAACTGGCAGAGATTCTGGCAGAAAAAACCCAGCTAGAAAATAAGGTCCATCAAAATCAAAATACGTTGACGGACTACACTGCTTGCATCAAAGACCCCGGTTACTGGTTTTTGACAAACGAACTCTGCCTGGTAGGGCTTTTATATGGAGTTTCCGTGCGGATTTTTGCCCAAACACCAACAGGAGAATTGACAATCGCGGATGAAATCATCATCCCTGGAATACCCCTCGTTTCTATCTTCCACCAGGGCGTTCACTTCAGCCGCGTCACACCCCTATAGAACAAATAAAAATGACAAAATTCATATTTTATGATAGACTGACGACTCTAAAACCTGACAAAAAAGGAAAAAATTATGCAGTCTCCAAGAGCCGGTGGTGCTACGCCCCCAACAATCTGGCAAAATCTACAATCAGCGTACGATAAAACTAAAAGGGAAGGCAAACTGGTCCAATCTGGGACCATGATTGTTGCTGCAATTGCGTTGCCTATTATTGCCACTATCCTCACGTACAAATTCAATGCAAAACTGTGGCAGAGCTACCAATTCGAAGCAAGTCGCGCGATCCCATGGGAAGAAATTAAAGCGAAAGCCGGTCAATATAGTTTTTCTACCACTCTACATTCCAGAATTTTTGGCAATAAACAAGATGAATTTGCATATAAGTGGATGTTGCCCGCAATTACACATCTCGTCAGTTTCGGTCTTCCAACACTAATTGGCTTAGGCGTTAATCTGGAAGAGAACCCTCTTTGCCTAAATTATAAAACTTTTGCCGGAAGATCATCGGGGGCTCAATTCAATTAAACCTACTCTCTGCATCATGCTCTATTCGTTCTGTTTGGCGTCGATGTGCACCCGGAACGGTGTTCCACCAAAAGGATTTGGCGCTGCAAGGACTATGTAAGGTTTAATAGGAGATTGTAAGGAAATCACCCGGTTCCCTAAAGGGTCTACATGATCGGTTGCAGCAAAATACCACTGCTCAAGTTGCTTATACTGGAAAAAGGCTTGGACAGCCTCTTTTGTCATCCCTTTAGAATTCAACAAAGTGAATTGTCTGAACCTTTCATTGAACCCAATTCCATATCCTTTTGCGCTCAGCTCCGTTTGACACCGCCTGATATAAGTCACACCTGAAAACCCATAGCTATTGAAAATGGCTTGGCTATGCACACTACTCATCCTCTCCTCCTGCTTGAAAAACTACGACACAACCAATCTATCACCAAATCCAATAAACTTCAATATTGAAATAAATAATATATTCTTAATCACCCTCAATTAATTAAGCCTGGTATTTACATTTAACAGGTTACAAATCAGGCCTAATCTCGTTCCTTCCAAAATTTGCTTCCATTTTTTAGGTCTTGTTTGCACTATGGCTATGAACAGATTGGTGATTCAATTAGTTTTTACAAAACGTGATGGAAATGCTGCGGATCATTATTCTACTCCTTCTGTTAATTCCAAGCAGTGGTTGGTCGCTCAGCAAAAGTGAGGGTAAGCATCTTTATAAGGAGGCCAAAAAGCTGCAGGAGACGTCCACCAACCAGATGACTCTTGAATACCTCATTTTTGAGCGCCCCGATCCTGTTGCCTTTAACTGGATCACAACCGCCGACCACATCGACAGAGTCAAAAAGGCTCTTGAG
>JABDCX010000027.1:9816-24019 GCA_013287915.1 Chlamydiota bacterium | reverse complement strand
ACTATTCTAGCTTATAATATTTATTATACATTAACAATAATTAATAGGAAATGTTAACTATGCGAGAGCTAGCCTTTAAACCTAAAACTTGATTTATAACACCCAAATTTTGCTATAATGCCCCTCTTTAACGGAGGGGGTAACATGAGAGAAAAATGCCGCATCTTGTGCATGGGCTTCATGATGTGTTGTCAAGCCGTTTCTGCTGATGAGTGTCAGCTAGACGCTGTTCAAGTGACATATGATCAGAATGGCTGTGTAAACGATAATTATTTCGTATTTGGCGAATTTCTCTATCTACAACCATTTGTCGACGGCCTTGAATATGGTTATTCGGAAATCGATACAGTTGATTTCTCCGTGCCCATTGTTGGTCTCGATGCCAAAGTTAAAGACCTCAGTTATGACTGGAGCCCCGGGTTTAGAGTGGGTGGGGGTTACAAATCACATTGCTGCTGGGGCCTTGCTGTTGAGTGGACACACTTAAATGGCCATGCTGACGGTTCCTTTCAGACTCCAAATTTTCCTCAGGAATTTTTTAATATCCAGTGGGTTTCCGATTTTGCTGGCGCTCGGGCCGATCGTGCACGGGCCAAATGGAGTTTAAATTACAATGTCGTTGATCTATCGATAGGCAACGAGTTCTCAATCGGAAATTGCGTTTGCCTGCGTCCTTACATCGGTGTGCGCGGCGCTTGGATCAATCAACGCTATCATACGGATTATCATTCCCTATTTATGTATTCAGTTTTTGGCCCAGGAGAGGGCGTTATTCCTTTCGATTCTGATCTAAACATTAAACAGAATTTTTCGGCTGGCGGCATTCGAACGGGAATGGGTTTTAATTGGGATTTTGCTTGCGGATGGAGCTTGTGCGGTAATGTATCTGCTTCTCTGCTCTACGCGCATTACAAATACAGAATGTCCGCTCTTGGCGCTACCTTTGATACTCGACAACCCACGCCGAGTTTAATTCCCGTTGATGGTACTCTTGAAGACCAATATAACCGCGTGCGGGCAAACTTTGAAGAAAGTATCGGATTGCAATGGACGGGGTGTTTTTGGCAGTACCAAGTTTTTGTGAAGATAGGATATGAGCTATCCCAATGGATTGATCAAAACGATTTCATCAACGTTTACTCCTCGGTAGAATCAAGACCCCTTAACCTTTCCGGAGAGACGACCGAGGACATTCAGCCAAACTTGCTCCTCCACCAAGGGAGGAGCCTTATGTTGCAAGGGGTTACGGCAAGATTTGCACTCTTATTTTAGGTCAGTTCCTTTTTGTGCTTTTCTTCCTGTAGCTTTTTGTTTTTTTGTTTAACAGAATCTGAGAGATCGCGACGGTATTCATTAAATTTATTGCGTACTTGAGCATTTTCGTTACCGATAATCTGTAAGCAATAGAGGGCTCCATTGGAAAACTGATTGATGCCCATAGAAAGAGCGGCTTCATTCGACAAAATTTGATAAAAAAAACGTGGGGGATAGGCTTGTCTTATTCTCAAAATAGGGGATCACGACAAAAGGTAAAAAGGTGCTTTTCGCTAAGTGTTGACATTGAACAAGCCCTTCATTTTGAACATCACAAACGAAATAGAGCGCGCTGCACCCAGATTCAATAGCTTGATCTAAAAACCCCTCTTCATCGATGTCATACTCGATCGCTTCGACATTAAAAGCGACGAACAGCTCCATCGCTTTTTCAAACTCTACACCCAAGTTTTTTTGTTTTGAACCTACAACAGCTACTCGAGATTGCGGCGTGTGTTCTTTGTATGGAATATTTCTCAATGTACAGATCTTTTGCATGACTTGAGTGTCGCCAAGATAGGCAATTTGTGCGGCTGCGAGGGCGGCTGATTTTGAGTCATTGATCCCCACAGTGCCGTTGGGAATTCCCGGAGGCATTTGGATCATAGAAAGTAAGGAATCAAGGCCATCTAAGTAGCTCGTTTTAACCGGCAAGGCAATGACAGGGAGGGGAGTTTCCGATGCTGTCATCCCGGGGAGATGTGCCGACCCTCCGGCGGAACCGATGCATACCGAAAAACCCTCTTGCTCCAAAGTTTGAGCTTTAGCCATCATTTCATGAGGGGTTCGATGAGCGGATAAAATTCGGAGCTCATAATCAATCCCAAGCTGATCCAAAATACAAAACGCCTCTTGAATCCTCGGTATGTCTGAATCGCTCCCAACGCGTATTTCAATTTTGGGTGTAGAACATAATTGGCTGCAAAAAGGGAGAAGTACAAGCAAGTATTTAAGGATAGTCATCAGAGCCTCGGGTTAAAATGTTCACCTTGTAGGCTATCTCAAGCTGCAAAATTTAATCAACTTGGATCACGTCAGAGGCCTGGAGGCGCTAGATCCAACGGCATTGAAGCGTTTGAGTTCATAACGCCAGTTCTTCATAGACTGACTCATTCAAATTCTTAGCGCCAATCACGTCTTCAAATGGGAATTTCTGGCCGGTAATGATTTCGTATAACATGACATATCTACGGCTAAGTTCTACGATTAGATCTTGAGGGACCTTGGGGATTGGATCTTTATAGGGATCACATTGTGAGCTGATCCATAAGCGAATAAATTCCTTATCGATGTTCTTTGGGCTCCCTTTGCCTTTAAGTACGGCTTCTGGATCATAACTGGATGCAATCCAATAGCGCGATGAATCTGGAGTAAACACCTCATCGATCAAGATATTATTTCCCTGCGCATCGATGCCCATTTCCATTTTAGTATCGACTAAAATTAAACCGCGTTTAGCAGCAACATCACGCGCATGCTCAAACAATTCAATGGCCTTAGCAGAACATTCATCCCATTGTTTTTGGGTCATTAAACCTTGAGTGACGATCTCTTGTGGAGTTAAGGGTTCGTCATGCGCGTCAGACTTGGTAGTAGGAGTAATAATTGGGCATGGGAGTTTTTGGTGCTGTTGCATATGATCCGGTAATACAATACCGCCAAACTGACGTTGCCCCTTTTTATATAAAGTCCAAATGCTGGTGCCACTTGAGCCTGTTAAATATTCACGCACGACAAATTCCACTTTATAGGGAGTCACAGCTTTGGCAATGGTGACGTTGGGATGTGGCACCGAGATGATGTGGTTTGGCATGATATGCGCCGTTTTTTTGAACCAATATTCAGAAATTAAATTTAATACCGCGCCTTTCAGTGGAATTTGCGCAACCGGCAAATCAAATGCGGTCAAGCGATCAGTTGTAATCAGAACCATTTTATCGCCAACAGGATAACGATCTCGTACTTTACCAATGTAGGGTTGCACATGTTCATTATGATTGAAGCGATCTAAATCTAAATTCGAGATCTCTAAAGTATGTTGTAAAGCAAGCTCGATTTGGGGCACATATTCAGTGGTTTCTCGTTCCCGTTCTTGCACATAATTTTCACTGACAACCAACCTCTCAATTTTCGCGCTAGCGGAGGATGTAACTAACAACGCTACAACTAAACCCATGAATGTGACTTTACTTTGCTCGAGCATGATCAATCCTTTTAGCAAAAAGATGCCATTTTCTTCTTATTTCTGGCAAGTTTTCTTGAGGATCTATTCTCTTTGATCAAAGCACTCTTCTCGGGTTGTGCTTGTGCCATCGCTGCTTCGCAGCCGTAAGCACAGCCTCAATCCGCTAGGGGATCCGTAATCGCTTTGTTAGTGGCTCCTGATCACATTGCAATTCATATTTGAAACCAGGGCAAGGTTGTGATAGGGCTTTTTATCCCGAGCGCTTCGTTTCCACAATAGATGACTTCTCCGCTCTTTGCAGGATTATCATCAAGGGCCATCCATTTTTTGATTCCATTTGCAAAATCCGTCCTGAAAGTTTGAGAAAGCTTGATTTCAATTGGGAAGGCGCAAGTGCCTTCATGAATGAGCAAGTCAATTTCGTTGCCCGATTGGTCGCGCCAAAAGTAAAGTGGAGGCTTTTGACCCATGTTGTAAAACCTTTTGAAGCACTCAGTTATTATAAACGTTTCAAATATAGAACCTAGCAATGGATGAGCTTTTAGATGGTTTGTCGACCGGACGCCTAATAGATAGCAAAGAAGGCCAGTATCAGCCAAATAAAGCTTGGGAGTTTTTACAATGCGCTTAGAAAAATTTTCGAAAAAAGGGGGGAGAATAAAAATGAGCCCGCTTGTTTCGAGAATCGAAATCCACTCTTTAATGGTTGGGAGCGAGACTCCAAGGCTTGACGAGAGAGTTGTATAGTTAACAAGCTGTCCAGAGTGGGAAGCGACAAGCTTTAAAAAACTCTCAAACGTGCGCAGATTGCGGATATTTAGAAGCTGCCTTACATCCCTTTCAACATAAGTTTCAATGTAGTTTTCGTGCCATTTATAACTGTTGATTTTCTTTTCATGGATTCTTGGGTAAAATCCTTGGAAAAGGAGAGAATAAAGCTCTTCTTGCGAAATGGTGGAGCGTTTTGAATGTTTCTTGAAAATACCTTCGGAGTGCTTTTCAGGAGGATAGCGATAAAGTTCAAGAAAGGAAAGGGGGAACAGTTTGAAAGTCACAATGCGCCCTGCAAGCGACTGGGAAATACTTTCCATCAGCAAAAATTGAGAGGACCCTGTCAAAACATAACGGGCAGGTATTGGGTCATCATCGACAATCCCCTGCAGATAGGAGAATAATTCTGGCGCTCTTTGCACTTCATCTAAGATCACGTGGGTATGATACTGCTTTAAAAATCCTTTTGGGTCCTCTAGCGCAAAGGTTCGGGTGTCGATATTCTCTAAAGAAAGGTAGGTGTAGCTTGGGAACAGCTCCTTAACAAGAGTTGTTTTGCCACTTTGACGAGGGCCTACAAGAGCCAGCAGTGGATATTCTTTGGAATATTTTAAAATATAAGGTTTCAGATGTCTTTGGTACATATTGACAAATCTAAAGTACAACCTTAGATTTGTCAAGCTTTTGGAGGGTGATCAGCAATTACCGTTTCTTTCAGTTTCCTAAAAAGGTGGCTGTAATCGCTTTGCTAGTGGCTCCGTTGAACTCGAACCCAAACCGCAAGCCCTTCATCCCAGCTTTTCAATTGAAATGCCCCCCGACCAGCTGGTAAGACGACAACAGTCTCTAGTGGCAATAAGTGTGCAAATTGTCCTAGCTTATGGTGACTGCCAGGCGGACCATTCACACTGCTGTTATTGCTGTTGCTGCTGTTGCACTGAACATATTGGGTTTGCTTTTCCGCGACTTGAATCCATTTCGGAGTTAAACCGGGAGTATTCCCAGACGCATATGTATCTTTATTTGCGAATATAAGGCGTGTCCCAATAGGGAATGCCTCATGGTATTTATTTAACGAGAACTCACGGTTTAAATAATCGATGTCTATCTGATTAATATCAACTCGTGTTAAAGACAGATCCTCGCTGCTCATTGCAGACATTGTTGCAGTGCTAGTGAGGGATGCGAATGGAGGGCTTTCGAAGTCATCAATACTGAAGTTAGGGAAAAATTGGGGCTGCCGATGCATGAGAAAATGGTCGGCAATAGCCTGTTTGGCAGCTGGAACCAGAAAAAATTCTGTCAACACAAAGGCTGCTAGGACTGCTACTTTATCGAAGGAGGGACAAACACGCTGTCCTGCTTTAAGCGCTCCCACAAAGGAAAGCACGTTGTATGATCTCGCAACTTCGCCTAAAAACAATTGAATGCGTGGTCGAAATATCCTTCCATGATTTGCGAGCACGTCTTTGGCAAACTGTGGAATGGCATGGTTGAGCAAAGTCCAGGTCGCCCCAAACGCGGCCATTGCAAGAACTTCATAGGGTTTTTGATAGCATTTATAAGCAAAGCAAAGGCCTGCAACACCATTCAACGCCTTGACTGTGTGGCTATTATAGTCTGTAACCAGTGTGAGCGCTTGTTGACCCCAACCCTTCAATCGGATTGAGTTCACGACGCCATAATACCCGTCCAATGCACTATTCATTTATATCTCCCTAATTTTCAAATGCTCGTGTTTTTAGTGCAGTCACAATCGTGATTGTTTTCTGCCGCCGCTTCGCAGCTGTAGGCACAGCCTTAATCCGCTAGGGGATCCGTAATCGCTTTGTTAGTGGCTCCGTTCAACTCGAACCCAAGACCCAAGCCATCTATCCCAGCTTTTCAATTGAAATGATCCTTGACCCTTTGGAAAAACTACGACGGTCTCTAGTGGTAATAAGTGTGCAACTTGTCGTAGCTTATGATCATCGACCGCATTGCTGTGGCAAGGAGCATATCTGGCTTGATCTTTCGCAGCTGAAGTCCATTCCTGAGCGTATTGGCGATTCACCCCAAAATACTTACGTCCATCTGAGAGTATAAGTTGTGTGCCTAGAGGGAATACCTCGTGGTAGTCTTTCAGCGGGATGTTACTATTTAAATAAAGGATGTCTATTTGACTAATATCAATTGGTTTTGAAGGCAGAACCCGGCTGCTCATTGTAACTAGTGAAGATTCAACGCTTGAGGAGGATGCGAACCTGTCTCCATCGGGGTGTTGATCACTTTGGAAGTCATCTTCAGAGTCACGGCGATAGTGGGCGGCGCTGGGGTATTGATCTGTTGGGAAGTCATCTTCAAAGTCACGGTGAAAGTGGTCGTCAATAGCCAGTTTGGCGGTCGGAACTAGAACGAATTCTGTCAACACAAAGGCCGCAAAGACGGCTACTTTATCAAACGAAGGACAAACACGCTGTTCTGCTTTAAGAGCGGCCACGAAGGAAAGCACAGTGTATGATGTCGCAATATTGCCGGAAAACGATGGAGCGCGTATAACGCCAGGGATATACTGATTTTTTAACACATCTTTGGCAAACTGTGGAATGGCATGATGGAGCAAAGCCCAGGTAGCGCCAAAGGCAGCCATTGCAAGAGCCTCAGCTGGTTTTTGATAGCATTTATAGGCTGAATAAAGCCCTGTAGCAAGAGCCAAAGCCCGGACTGTGTGTTGTTTGTACTTTGCCACCTGTGAGACCGCTTGTTGACACCAGCCTTTCTCTCGGATTGTTAACACGGCGTCAGTATAAAATCTTCCTAAGCGAGCATCCATTTTTATCTCCTTAATTTCCAAATGTTCCTATTTTGGGGCCCAATCTACCATAAATCGCCGTTCTAGGTCAAAAAAAACGGTTTCTTACCCCTAGTTAATTGTAGTGAAATGGTCATTTTTTATAGTAAATTTGTTAGTTTTTGCCTTTTTAAGCCAAATAAAATAGTGGTGATTTTTAAATAAATATTTGATATAATGAGGGATAAGAAGGGAGTCTATTTGCCCTTCGGATGAGGTGTTTTATGGGCATGGACATAGGCATTGGGGGTCAGAAGCCGGGCGACCAGGTCAGTGGGCCAGGCGGGGTACCGGGTGTTTCTAAGCCTGCGACGACGAGCGATACAGCTCCTACATCGGCATCTTCGATCCAAGCGAGTGAGATGCAGGCGGCTGCGCTAGCCATTTTGGCAGCGAATATTCCCTCGCTCGATCCTCCATCGGCTTCGGGTGTAGATTCGGCGGCATTGGGAAGTGCGAGGGCAACGGCAATCAACGTAGCAACGTCTGTGCAAGAGACCGAAAAAGACATCTCAGACTCGATGTGGGGCAATTACGCTGCGATGCTTGCGCAGCTTGCCGAAGAGTATCGGGCGAGTCAAAAACAAGCTGAGTTACATCCAGAGCTTTCCGCCTCTTCGATGGCGCGTGTCGAGCTTCAACAGTGGGTCACGGATCCTGGGGCGGTTTCGATGGCAGGGGTCTTGGCAGGAGGAATTGCAGATGCACAGGCATTGGTGGGAGCGGTCGATTCTTCTACCGGGGTTGATCGGATTAGTGTCAGTCCGTTCGCAGATGCGATTGCGGGGGTCGGTGGGCCGCTTTCTGGTATGCCAATGGATATTCAAGCCGCCGCTGCTCTGGTTGCAGCCTTATTGAATGGGCAAGCTGTGAACAAAGTCAATGCAGAAATGTTAACGGAAGCTTTAGGTCAAAAACCACCCGTACCCCCTGAAGATATAGATTTTGCCGTCAAGTATGGGAATCAGGTGTTGGGGATGGTCATTCCTCAGATGGAGGGTGCCTCTTCACTCCCTCCTGAGCGTGCTGCTTTGAACACGGCTGTGCGCTTGACACTCTCAGCAATGGCGTTAAATCTCCTGTATCGCACTCTTTATGGGGGGATGAACGGGATGGAGATGAAGGAGTTGCTCAACGCCGATCCGAGCCAACTTGGCAGCTTATTGAAATTTCCTGAGAATACGTCTGATGAGATGCGTGCAAAGATAACGACGCTCATGAGCAATTTGCTGACACAAGTGCAAGCATGTTTCCCAAAAGATGCCGCTGGAAAAGAGAGTGTCATCGATAACATCAGCAACTATGTCGGTCAGAAAGACTCCGTGAGTTCGATGTTGGCAGTGACGCAGATGTTCCGCGTTTATCTGTCGGAAACGGACAAAAATTCCAATATTCAGGCTTGACAAGAAGACGTGCGGTGTATGATCCTCAATAGGTATTACATATTGAGGCACACCTATGATCGATATCCGTTTGATCCGCAAGAATTGGCAAGAAGTGGAAGCGAAGCTGAGGCATAAAGAACCGACAGTTGAGCTTGCGCCTATTGTCGCTTTAGACGAAGAGATCCGAGACACCAAAACACAAGTGGAAAAGCTGAAAGCGAAGCGAAACGAGGTTTCGCAGCAGATCGGCGTCTTGAAACGGCAGGGGAAAGATGCAACCGATTTGATGCACGAAGTGGGTGCCCACGCCGAGCAGATTCATTCTCTAGACAACCGTTTAACAGAGCTTGAAGCCCATTTTATCGATCTCCTTGCCCGTTTGCCAAACCTTCCGATGGATGACATCACGATCTCCCAATCTCCACAAGACAACGTGGTGATCAAAGAGGTCGGTAAAAAACCAACGTTTGACTTCCCCTTTAAAAACCATTTGGAACTGAACGAGCGGCTTAACTTGTTTGATTTCAAGCGGGGTGCGAAGCTTGCTGGGACCGGGTGGCCCGTCTACCGCAATTTAGGAGCTCGCTTAGAGTGGGCCCTGATCAACTACATGATCGGCATTCACCTGAAGAATGGGTTTATGCAATGGATGCCCCCTGTGGTTGTGCGGCGCGATGTGATGTTTGCGTCTGGGCAGCTTCCGAAGTTCGACAATCAGCAGTTCAAAATCGAGGATAAAGATTTTCACTTCTATCTGATTCCAACAGCCGAAGTTTCTCTGAATGGATTGCATAGCGAAGAGGTGATTCCTGAAGGGGAGTTGCCCTTGAAGTATGTGGCTTATACGCCGTGCTTCCGCAGAGAGGCTGGCGCTGCTGGCTCTCAGGAACGGGGATTGATTCGGATGCACCAATTTAACAAGGTAGAGATGTTCTGTTTCGCCAAGCCAGAGGAGAGCTCTGCCGTGTTTGAGATGATGATGGCCAGCGCTGAAGAGATCTTAAACGGTTTGGGCCTCCATTATCGCAACGCACTGTTAGTCACAGGCGACATGTCGTTTGCTTCTGCGCGAACGATCGACATTGAGGTGTGGCTGCCCGGACAGAACCGTTACTACGAAGTCTCTTCTGTCTCCAATTGCACCGATTACCAATCGCGTCGGGCCAATATCCGCTTTAGGAATAAGGAGGATAAGCTCGAATACGTTCACACGCTGAATGGCTCTGGCCTAGCCACGTCCCGTTTGATGGTGGCTTTGTTGGAAAACAATCAAAACGCGGACGGTTCTGTCAACATCCCTGCTGTGTTGCAGCCTTATTTAGGCGGCCTCAAGAAGCTTGTTCCAGAGGAGTGACACACCATGGCGCTCGTTTGCGACGTGGAGGCATTTTTCCAACAACCAGGCGTTATAATCGATGTAAGAAGCCCTTTGGAATATGCCAAAGGGCGCATATCAGGTGCCCTTTCGTTGCCTTTATTCACCGATCAAGAGCGCGCTCTCGTGGGGACGACCTATAAGCAGCAGGGAAAAGATCCCGCTGTTTTCTTAGGGTTGCAACTCACTGGCCCCAAGCTTGCCGCGTTTGTCACTCAGGCACAAAGTCAAGCCGATTCCAAAGCCCTCAAGATCTATTGTTGGCGTGGAGGAATGCGCAGCGGGGCGATGGGATGGTTGATGGAGCTTGCGGGTTTTCGCGTTGCGACGTTGAAAGGGGGGTACAAAGCGTATCGGAAATGGTGCCACCGGCAATTTGAGCGTTCGTTTGAGCTGATCGTGATTGGAGGGATGACTGGATGTGGAAAGACAGAGGCCCTTGCCGATCTTAAAGAGCGTGGAGAGCAGGTGATCGATTTAGAAGCCTTAGCATGCCATCGGGGGAGCGCTTTTGGGCGTGTCGGGATTCTCGAGCCTCAGCCGTCGACGGAGCAGTTTGAAAATGCAATCGGAGAAGCATTGGCCAGGTTTGATCTCACGCGGCCTGTTTGGATCGAAAATGAAAGCCGTTTGATTGGGACGTGCCACTTGCCGATCGCCTTGTCTCAAAAAATGGCCTCTGCTCGCCTAGAGGTGATCGAGCGGCCCCGCGAAGAGCGGATCCAGAGACTCTTGAAAGAATACGGGGGAGCTTCCCCTGAAGAGCTGATCGCGGCCATCGGCCGGATTGAGAAGCATCTAGGCCGGGTTAGGGCCAAGAGTGCTAGCGAAGCGATCCAACAAGGCGATCTTGCCCAAGCGATCGCGCTCGTCCTCGATTACTACGATTCCACCTATTCCCATGGGCTTCGCCGAAGAAACCCTCTTTCGTAAACGTGCCAGCGCCCGAATTTTGTTAGCTTGCAGTTCCATAATCCACGATTTTGGTTGTAAAAAAATAGAAAAACAAATAAAATATCGCATCTGTATTAATATCTATATAATACAAGGAGTTTATGTGATTAATAATACAAGTTATTTTAAATTTGATTTTAATTATATTAAAGACTCCATTGTTCATGATGCCACAGTATTTGCTTCTTCTCCGCAAACACAACGCGTGGCAAAGATTGCCATTCCTTTTCTCTGCATGTGTGAACCGGTCCGGACGACGTTAACTTTGGGATTAGGCGCAGCTAAGTCGGCCCAGCTCTTACACGGAATGTATCTAGATCCACAGAAAAGACGTGCCAACGCAATTCAATTGGCACAGGTGGTGACCGGGGTCTTTCTGAGCGTCTACAAGCCTGCCTATGGGATTGTGGCGTCGAGTGTGGCAGAAATCGTCAAAGATCTTCAAGAAGCTTATGTCGAAATTCAAAAATCGGAGTGGCAGAAAGCGAGCTTTAAGTTATTCGCAGCGGCGCACCATATTCTCTATTTGGGTTCGATTGTGGTAGGTGGTCCTGAACTCAAACTGCTCTCCTTGCTCGCGCACGCAACTGTCGAATTGTATACGTCGCATCAGAAACTCAAAGAAGGGCAGCGGCCAGAAGGGTTTGCTAACTTGCTGTTGGCCTTGATCCGCTTATCACAAGTGCCTGCCTACGGACGGACGATCCATCGCGCCTATTTTGGAAAGGAAGTGACACAAGAACAGCTGAAAGAAGTGCTTGCCGAAGTTCAAAATGAGATGGAGAAGGAACCGAAAAAACAGATCGATTTCGATCAGGTCTTGGAAAAGCGTGGATTTACCAATAAAGTCAAGAATGTGTCGTTTGCAAAAGCCGCGCAAGAGATCGCGCGCGAACGGCAAACGGCTGTGATGGAAACAGCTTATCAAGAAGCTGTGCCCGTTTCTTGCGACTCAGCCCCTCAGGCTGCGGCCTCAAAAGACGAGCTGGGTCCTAGCTTGTCTAAAGCTTTTCTTGATTTGATACGTATTCTGAATAGGTTTCGAGAGAACCCTGGTTTTAACACTCTTGTCGAACTCTCGAGTATCATGAAGAGGCTGAAGATGAGCTTTGGCCGTGAGGCTCTGATCAAATTGATGAAAATGCAGAAGATCTTTGACCTCGACAAGCTCTATTTCTTGTTTGAGCAAATTATCAAGAAATTTGGATGGAAAGTCTTTAAGGATTTTGGTGATGGGACTGAAAAACGGGTGGTTTTAAAGGACATGGAATTGACCAACTGTGAATTTGACGCAGGCACGAACTACGCGATTCGGTTTAAAGGCGTCAAGTTGACCGACTGCGATTTTTCTCGAGTGAATGTCGAATCGGTCTTCTTTGAACGCGTCGGGGCGAATAACTGTAATTTTTCAGGCTTTAATTTTTATAAGTCACAAGTCAAACAATCTTTGTTTACGAACTCTGATTTGACTGATGCAAATTTTGTAGACGCTCTCTTGGATCGCGTAGGGTTTAGTCAGAGCGACCTGACCCGAACAGCTTTCAATGGAGCTTCGTTAACAAATGTTTTTTTTGACAATTCTCGCCTGAATGAGACTTGCTTCTTAGATGCGAACGTGCGCAATTCTGAGATTTACGGGTCTGATTTGACCGATTGTTTATTTGTCGGTACGGAGAATCAATTTATTCAGTCGGACAACACACCTCATATCATGACCCGACCGGTGATCGGCTATCTATGGAATTTTCAAGGGGTAGGGGGCTTTACGTATGCTACAGAGAAGGCCTTGCGATCTAATAGAGCAATTGTTTTGAAAATCGACTCTCAAGTGGAGGGGATCTTTGTGGAAGGGATTGATGGCGAGGTAAAAAAGGGGTTGGGGGATATTTCTAGAAATGGGTTGCCATCGACGGCAATGAGCATTTGCGACGCCCTTTTGCAACAGGCAGAGCCTGGGTCCCACATTGCCTTGATGAAGGAAAGAGCGCAAAAGATAGCGGGTTACATGCATGGTTTATATCTTCCCGGGTTAGGCGATGACGTCAAACCTGAGTTGTATGGGAAAAAACGGGAGCGAGGCACATTGCCTGAAACGAATTACCTTCGTAGTATCAATGCCTGTGCGTTGATTGCGAGCGCGCATCAAAAGGATCTTCCAATTCACGGGACTTGCCATGGAGCGCAGCTGGGCAATGTCTATTTTGGAGGAACATTGAAACAGAGAGTGGAGGATCATTCGGGTGTGTATCATGAGCTTGCGATAAAAAAAGGAGCGAACCCAGCCGCCGCCCAGGTCATTTCGTCGATGGTGAATGATCACATTTATTATGGGTTGTCGATGCACCACCAAGCAAATAATCTGATCGGGAAGGGATTACATACAGTGTTAGAACACGACGGCGTTCCTAAAGCTATCGTCAGTGAGGATGGAAAAATTGTGCTTACTCAGTTTCATCCAGAGCTTGGCTTTGCCATTTCAGAACAATTTCAATTGGGAAAAGATCCTCATTATAGAAAGGCCGCCGAGCAAGGGATGCGCATTTTCCGCGCTTTTGTGGAAAAAGCAGCAGCCTGCCTGCAGCGATCTGAGAGCCCTCCAGTTTCTCATTAGGGGTATTGGATATATTTTTCTTCCCTCATAACCGCAAAAATGTCTAAACGATTTTGGTTGTAAAAAAATAGAAAAACAAATATAATCACCACCTGATTTTGATTGTTATGTAATTAATCGGAGTTTATGTGATTAATAATACAAGTTTTTTTAAATTTGATTTTAATTATATTAAAGACTCCATTGTTCATGATGCCACAGTATTCGCCTCTTCCCCTCAAACACAACGCGTGGCAAAGATTGCCATTCCTTTTCTCTGCATGTGTGAACCGGTCCGGACGACGTTAACTTTGGGATTAGGCGCAGCTAAGTCGGCCCAGCTCTTACACGGAATGTATCTAGATCCACAGAAAAGACGTGCCAACGCAATTCAATTGGCACAGGTGGTGACCGGGGTCTTTCTGAGCGTCTACAAGCCTGCCTATGGGATTGTGGCGTCGAGTGTGGCAGAAATCGTCAAAGATCTTCAAGAAGCTTATGTCGAAATTCAAAAATCGGAGTGGCAGAAAGCGAGCTTTAAGTTATTCGCAGCGGCGCACCATATTCTCTATTTGGGTTCGATTGTGGTAGGTGGTCCTGAACTCAAACTGCTCTCCTTGCTCGCGCACGCAACTGTCGAATTGTATACGTCGCATCAGAAACTCAAAGAAGGGCAGCGGCCAGAAGGGTTTGCTAACTTGCTGTTGGCCTTGATCCGCTTATCACAAGTGCCTGCCTACGGACGGACGATCCATCGCGCCTATTTTGGAAAGGAAGTGACACAAGAACAGCTGAAAGA
>JABDCX010000027.1:2355-9716 GCA_013287915.1 Chlamydiota bacterium | reverse complement strand
TTGGCCTTGATCCGCTTATCACAAGTGCCTGCCTACGGACGGACGATCCATCGCGCCTATTTTGGAAAGGAAGTGACACAAGAACAGCTGAAAGAGGTGCTTGCCGAAGTTCAGGATGAGATGGAGAAAGAACCGAAAAAACAGATCGATTTTGACCAGATCTTGGAAAAGCGTGGATTTACCAATAAAGTCAAGAATGTGTCGTTTGCAAAAGCCGCACAAGAGGTCGCGCGCGAACGGCAGACGGCTGTGATGGAAACAGCTTATCAAGAAGCTATGCCCGTTTCTAGCTCCTCAGCCTTTCAGGTGGTTGTCCCAAAGGGCGAGTCGAGCTTTAGCTGGTCTCAAACTCTTCTCGACATGTTGCATAGCTTGAAGAAAATGCAGGAGTTAATTGATAAATTGAAGCGCTTGGTCATGCAAATCTTCAAGAAAATCGATTGGAAAGCGTTCTTTCTTTCGGACTATGAGGGAGAGCCTGGACAACGCATGGAGTTAAAGGACATGGAGTTGATCAACTGTGAATTTGACAAAGACACGACCTATGCGATTCGGTTTAAGGGTGTCAAGTTGACCGACTGCGATTTTTCTCAAACAAATGCCGGTTCGGTCTTTTTTGAACGCGTCGGTGCAAACAACTGTAATTTTTCAGGTTTTAGTTTTTATAAATCACAGATTAAACAATCTTTGTTTATGAACTCTAATTTGACCGATGCAAATTTTGCAGAAGCTCGCCTGGATAAAGTGACATTTGCGAGGAGCGACCTGACTCGAACAGCTTTCAACGGAGCTTCGTTAACAAATGTGTTTATTGACAATTCTCGCCTGAATGAGACTTGCTTTTTAGATGCGAACGTCCTCAATTCGGAGATTTACAGGTCTGATTTGACCGATTGTTTGTTCGTTGGGACTGAGAATCAATTTGCTCAGTCGGACAACACACCTCATATCATGACCCGGCCAGTGATTGGATATATCTGGAATTTTAAGGGGGTGGGGTCCTTTACGGATGCTTCAGGGAGGGCCTTGAAGGAATGTAACGCGATCGTATTGAAGATCGATTCCCACGTGGAGGGTATTTCCACGGAAGGGATTGATGGTGAGGTAAAAAAGGGGTTGAGGGATATTTCTAAACAGGGATTACCTCCAACTGCAATGAGCATTTGCGACGCCCTTTTGCAACAGGCAAAGCCTGGGTCCCACATTGCCTTGATGAAGGAAAGAGCGCAAAAGATCGCGAGTTACATGCATGGCCTATTTCTTCCCGGGTTATCTGAAGATGTTAAACCCGAGTTGTATGGGCAAAAACGGGAGATGAACACTTGGCCTGAATTGAGTTACCGCCGTAGCATCAATGCCTGTGCGCTGATTGCGAGCGCGCATCAAAAGGATCTTCCGATTCACGGGACCTGTCACGGAGCGCAGTTGGGCAATGTCTATTTTGGAGGAACGTTGAGGAGTGTGGAGGGCCATGCCGGTGTTTATCATGAGCTTGCGATAAAAAAGGGAGCAAACCCGGTAGCAGCTCAGGTCATTTCATCGATGGTGCATGACAACATTCATGGGTTGTCGATGCACCACCAAGCAAATGATCGGATTGGGAAGGGATTGCATACCGTATTAGAACACGACGGCGTCCCTAAAGCTATCGTCAATGAGAAAGGCAATATCGTGTTCACTCAGTTTCATCCAGAGTTTGGCTTTGCCATTTCAGAAGATTCCCAATTGGGAAGTTATCCTCATTACAGAAAGGCCGCCGAGCAAGGGATGCGCATTTTCTCTGCTTTTGTCGAAAAAGCAGCCGCTTGTCTGCAGCGATCCGAGACCTCTCCAGCTTCTCCTTAGATGTATTAGATAATTTTTCTTTCCTCATAACCGCCGAATCAGTTATAGATTTCATTTGTTCTCAATACATTAAATGGGTACCTATCACATGAGCACACGCAAGCACTATCGAGAAACCCTTGTCTCTCTTTTTTTGTTTTTCTTTGTGACGGTTGGCACACAATTGTCGTCATTTGATGAGTATGACCCCGAATCCGATTTTGGCTGTTGCGAGACGCCTGTGTGTACGCAGTACGAAGATCCCGATCTGCAGTTGAATGAAGGGTGCAGCGCCTGTTGTTTTGGAATTTGGATGCCAGAAGATCCCCCTCTCTTTAGACCCTTCATGGCAGACCCGCGTCAAATTTGTTATTCCGTGGCGTGGAGATTTAACGATAACGTATTGGACCAGAACAACATCCCTGTCTCCTATGGCGATACATTCGCTCTTTACCGCTGGTTGAATGTGGGCCCCTGGAATGGTCAGCTTCAAATCGAATTGGAAGGGGGGCTTTGGGCGGTGTTTGACCCATGCTACGAATCAGCTCCCTTAATCAATGCCGATTATTACGTGGGGGTTCCCATCACGTATGCCTTTGACAAGTGGCAATTTCGGTTGCGTGGCTACCACATCTCTTCCCACATTGGAGATGAATTTTTGCTCAACCATCCCCATTTCGATCGACGCAACCCAAGCGCAGAGTACCTCGACTTCTTTATTTCACACGATTTGACAGAAGAGATTCGACTGTTCGGGGGACTTGGCTGGGTGGTTCAACAAGATGAATCGTTTCACATCAGCCCATTTTACTCGGCTCTTGGATTTGAAGTGCGCCTGCGCCGTCTTGGTTTTTACAGCGTGAAAGATGTGCTGTACGGCTGCCCCATTTTGGGAACCTATTTTAGGGGGAGCAATGACTTTAAGCGCCACATCGATGCGACGTATGTCTTAGGCTATGAATTTGGGAAATTGTGCGGACTTTATCGTCGTTTGCGCATCTTTGCCGAGTACCACGATGGGTATTCTGTCGAAGGGCAATTTTCTGAGTTTCCAACGAACTACTTTAGTTTGCGCATCACTTACGGGTTTTAAACCCGATGGGCGAGCTATCGGAAAAAGATTTCATCAACGAATCGTACCGCAAGGATCCCTACACGTTTTGGTTCTGGCTCGCGATCGTCGTCTCGCTCACCCTTGTGCTCTGGACCTGCGACCGCTGGTTTGGCAATGACTTAAATGCCTATAGCCAGCCTCTTTGCCCCTTCTCCCTCAACAGACCTTCGTGAACATGCCCGTGCCCGCATCCTGTTACCCATAAGTCATAGGTGACCTAAAGAAACAGAGTTGAAATAAATATAATTATATATTTTAAAAATTAAACAAATGTTACGCAGAGACGGGGAGACAGAGAGACGCAGAGGGGGTGAACAGCAGCTTCTCTGCGTCTCTTCTCCCCGTCTCTGCGTTGAAAATTAGACCTTATTGATAGCACTATTTTTTGGTTCTGAAGGTATCCTTAGAGTCAAAAAGGAAACTTATGAGTAATAGGATGCGTGTACGTTTACGTTTGGGTTGTGTAACCGCCTTTATGTGACGGTGACAAAGCCATCGGGCAAGACAGGACCGTTCTTCCCTATTGCGAGGGTCCCTTCAAAGAATTGACGGTACACCTTCAGCCCCTGTTCTGCCGTTGAAACGCAATAAAAGCAGTTGCTGATCCACTCAGAGCCCTTGATGGTGCCATTTTTTAGGTTACACTGGAACCGAGAGGTAATTTTTTCGCGCCAATAATCGGATTCTCCAAAGAGCAGAATGGGGTGGGACGCCACAGCGCCCACTTTGCGTCGCACCTCTTCCAAGGAGAACTCGAAATCGGTGCCGATCCCTCCGGCCACAAAGAGCGGAAAGTCGAGATTGAATTCGGCTTGTCTTTCGACGAGCTTATCCAAGCGATAGGTCATTTTTGCTTCGACGTACGGATTTGTTCGTTGCTCGTTGACGACGGAATTGTCTTTTTTTCTGAAGTCGACAATGTTTGCGCAAGAGAGGATGCCCAATTCTTTTGCAATGCGATTGCCCATTTCCATGGCACCAGGACCTCCTCCCGTGACAAACGCGATGGGGGTGTTGGCGTGTAGGAGAGGGTGTTTCATGCTCGCGCGCATGTCGAGGATGCCTTGGAGAAGGCTTTTTAGCATGTGATCGGAATTGTCGCGCAAGAGATTAGAGCCATAGATCCCAAACACAGTCGATTTGAGGAAGGTGTCCACTTTGTCGAGAGGCACAAACATCCCCGCATCGTATTCGGGTTTGCGCACGTATTGGAGAATCGATTGCGACTCTTCGTCGACCCAATAGGTGGGGATCGCAAATTTTTCAAGGTCGTTTAACATCGAGCGATCTTCGGCTGAAAAATAGCTTTGGTGGGCATGGGAAGGGTATTGGAAGTAGATCCGTTTTAAACATCTTTGCACTTGGTCGCTTAAAAGCAACCGCTTCATGAGGGGGGAAGGAAAATAGCGGCACAACAATACACCCTGACTCGTGATCCACCCCTGGTCGATGCTTTTGAGAAATGGGTAAGAAGGTTGTTGATCGATGTAGCGATCGACCATGAGCGCCTGGCGGGTGCTGTGAGCACTTCCGGGAAAATCGTGCTGTCGGATATCGCGGGCAATCCAATCGTCTGTCGTTAGGTGGAGCATTTGCTCTCCTTTCACGATAAAGACTGCCGTGTATTTGTCTTGGGGCTGCGGAGCCGTTGCAAAGGCCTTAAAGAGGGTGTTTTTATCTTCCAGGCATTCTTGGAGTTGGTCTCTGTCGGAGAAAAAAACGTATTCCCGATATGGCTCAAGCGTGTAAAACTCCAATGGGATGTCGGTGATTTCCCGTTTCCCTTTGCCATACAACTCGTAAACATCTCCAGAAGCTGTCGTGTCGGGTTGCAGAATAGAAGCAGTCGTGTGAAAATAACCTTGGGTCAACAGTTCGTCGACTACTCTGCCAAAGACCGTTCGGATGTGGAGAGGAAGCGATTTGACGAGCAAAATTTCCCCTTCTTCCGCATTGCGGGGCTGGAACGGCTTCCATTCTTGGTGCAATCTCACGAGGTCGCGCGTGTGCATGTTTGCGGCAAGGGCTTTGGCTAAGGTAGGTAAGAAGCCGTGGACCGAGTCATCGTAGGCGATCCGTCCATTTTGCAACGAAAGAAAGGCCACTGTGCGCCCGTCGATCTTATCTAAAATGAGATCGTCGCTTCCTTGCATCCCTCCCAGAGACAAGAGAGGTCGCCCTTTCCGATCTGAACGGCCAAACATGCGGAATAGATAATCGGGATCTCTCACGCGCCGCTTCTCATCCGCTGCAAAGAGTTTTCCAATGAATGTGCCCACTGTGAGGTATTTGAGCAGCTCTTGCGCGATTCTTCCGTGCGTGTTTAGGAGAACTTTCACTTGGGCGCAGTGTTTTTTCTCATCGATTTCGTATTCGATCCCAACGCCATTCAATCCCACTTGCGCCAAAGTGCTTTTGATGTTGAAAAAGATCCGCTCTTTGGGGATTTTAAACCCGACAAAAGAGGGAGCGATCTTCTCGATGAAAACGATCGCTTCAGAGCTTTCTTCATTGATCGGTTTTAAGCTCGTGATAGCCCCGTCGGGAGAGACAAGGTCGTACGGCTCTAAATCTAGGTAGTTCTCCATAGTCACATCATCAGCAATTGGAGACTTTTGAGCAAGAAAGGAGGTAGCACGACGCTTACCCTTGCTCAAATTCTTGGTAGAGGGACTCTAGACGTTGATTGAGGGTGGCAAGATCTTGCGAAAGAGCTGTGATTTTTTGCGGGTCTTGTGCGCAAGAAGCCGCTTCGATCTCTTTTTCCTTCTCATCGATGGCTTGGGCCGTTTCATCGATCTCTTTTTCAAGCACGCCCATGCGGTATTTGGAGATCTTTGCGGGTTTTGGTACAGGTTCTGGTTTTGCAGCGGTCTTTTTTTGTGGTTTTTGCAAAGCTTCTTCTTCCCAACCCACTTTCTCGAGAAAGTCTGCATATGTCCCTTCGAAAATTTGTTGGTGGGCTTCGTGACAGATCAGAAGTTTTTGAGGGATCCGGTGCAAAATCCATTCCGTGTGTGTGACGAGGATCACAGCGCCTGGGAAGGTTTCTACGGCGGTGACGAGCGCTTCTACCGATTCCATATCCAAGTGGTTGGTTGGTTCGTCAAGCAAGAGCAGATTGCAAGGAGCGGCGAGAATTTTTCCCAGCAAGACGCGGCTCTTTTCTCCGCCGGAGAGCACTCCGATCGTTTTGTTCGATGTATCGCCGGGAAACATCATCGTGCCGCAGATCCGCTTGATTTGGGTGATGTTGAGCAGAGGATTTGCGAGGTGGATCTCCTCGTAAATCGTCTTTTTGGGGTCGAGGCGGTTGATGTTTGTTTGCCCAAAATAACCAATCTTGACTTGCTCTGAAGCCGTGACAGAGCCCTCTTGCGGTTTTAGTTGTTGCGCCAAAATCTGCAGAAGGGTCGACTTCCCTTTGCCGTTTTTACCGATCAAGGCAATTTTTTGTCCGTTCTCGAGCAAAAAGTTGAAGTCGCGGATAAGCGGCTTTTCCATCCCTGGATAGGCAAAAGAGATGTGGGATGCCGTCAAGACCTTTTGGCTGTTGAAGGGAGAGGAGTGGAAGTCAAAATCGAGGTGATGGAGGTTCGCTAGCTTTTCCAAAACAGGAAGACGGCCGATCGCTTTCGCCTTAGAGCGCGCTTGTGCGGCTTTCGATGCCTTAGCGCCAAACCGATCGACGAAGCTTTGCAAGTGGGAGCGCTGCTTGTCGAGGTTGACCCGCGTTTTTTCGTGGATCTCCTCTTCTTGTAAAACTTGGGTATAATACTCTTCTGTCCCACCCTCAATTTTTTTCAGTTGGTTGCGGTGAATGCCCATGGTGTGTGTGGAGATTGCATCGAGGAAATCGCGGTCGTGGGAAATTAAGATGATCTCCGCTTTTACGGTTTTAAGGAATTTGCTGAGCCAGCGCATCGAGAGAACGTCGAGGTAGTTAGAAGGCTCGTCCAACAGGAAACAGTTGGGTTCAGATAAGAGGAGTTTGCACAGTTCGATTCGGATTTGGTAACCACCCGAAAACGTGTTCGGATTTTTCTCTAGGTCTTCCTCTGTAAAGCCAAGACCCGTTAAGATCGTTTCAGCGCGGTATTGTTCGTGCTCCCGATCGGGTGGGAGGACGATGCACGCCTCTTCGACGACTGTTGGTTTTGTGAAGTTAAGATGTTGTTTGAGGATCCCAACGCGGTATCCGGGAGGGATATAAACCTTACCACTGTCTGGCTGCTCTTCTTTTGTGATCAAGCGCAACAGAGTTGTCTTTCCTGTCCCATTTTTTCCAACGAGGGCAATTTTTTCCCCTTTGTTGATAGAGAAGGTGAGCTCATCGAAGAGAAGTTGTCCGCCGAATGTCTTTGTGACAGGAAAGACAACTCTGTTGCGCTTGATCACAAAAGAAGAGCAGCCAGACAGTGGT
>JABDCX010000027.1:1578-2345 GCA_013287915.1 Chlamydiota bacterium | reverse complement strand
GGTAAATCGCGTGAACATAATAGAAGGCTTCTCGAATATTAAACAATTAAAATATTTCTTTTACAATTTAAAGAATTCCTGTATAGGTCGGAAATAGATGCTTAATTTAAGGAGGTCCCCATGTTGCAACGCTTTATTTTACCGCTCTTTTTATCGACGAGTTTGTGTGTCGGGCTTCAAGCGGGTGGAGATTTCTTTTGCAATGGGTGGTCGTCCGATTGTTGCTGTAAGGACGATGTGGAGCCGATGCGAGTGGCAGTGCGGCATATTGAAGGGAAGGGGATTGGGTATAATCAGGGCTACACCACTGTTGAAGGGTTCTTTGCCACGGATGAACTGTTGGAAGGGACTTATTTACCGTTTATCGATGTGCGCGGTCACGTTTTCAACAATGGCAAACCTGCTCTCAATGCAGGGCTTGGCATCCGCACGTTGTGCGATTCGGGCATATTTGGGATCAATGCATACTACGACTACCGCAAATCGCACCACCACCAATTCGATCAAGTCACCATTGGGCTAGAGTATTTAGGAGAGTGTTTTGATTTCCGCTTTAATGGATACATCCCTGTAGGAGAAACTAAAGGCCCTTTTTCAGCGACGGAGTTCGATTCATTCGAAGGGAATTATTTAATCTCCCGATCGAGTCGTCAAGTAGCTCTGGGGGGTGCGAATGCGGAAGTGGGCTTCCGTCTGGATTGGTTTGATTGTTTCCCTCTCTATGTTGCAGCCGGGCCCTATTATCTCGAAGGACCAGGTTCGAGCAC
>JABDCX010000027.1:0-1568 GCA_013287915.1 Chlamydiota bacterium | reverse complement strand
TCGAGCACATGGGGGGGGGCGAAGGGCGCGTGGCTCTCGATATTTTCGATTACATCCGGATAGAGGGGAATATGTCTTATGACAGAATTTTCCGCTGGATTGGACAAGGGCAAATCAGCATCGTCATTCCGTTTGGAAGCTCCTCAGGAATGGTTGCCAAGAGTAGTTGCGGCTGTTGCAATGCCAACGTAGCGCTGAGAGAGCGTTTGTATCAAAGAGTGGCTCGCCATGAGATTATCCCTGTGCATAAGCAGCACGTGATCGCCCCTGCAATTAACCCAGCAACCAATCAACCTTACTTTTTCTGGTTTGTCGATAACACGAGCCATTCAGATGGGACGTTTGAATCGCCTTTCAATACGTTATTAGATGCGCAGGATGCTTCTAATCCCAATGATATCATCTATGTTTACCCAGGCGATGGGACCGATGCAGGCATGAATCAGTGCATCGTGCTGCAAGATAGCCAGCAATTGCTTGGCTCTGGCGTGACGCATCCAATCACGACGACGACGGGTGTTGTGACCATTCCAGCCCTTTCGACGACCTCCCCTCTCATCTCCAATGGCTATCCGTTCCCGTATCAACTAGCGGTCGTTTTACTGAACAATAGCAACACTGTTTCTGGATTTACAATCGATGGAAGTTTGTCTGGAACTGTAGGTTACTCTAAGCCTCTGTGTATCGGAGGAGGGCCCGATCTGTTTAGCGGCGATGGGCCTGATATGACCAATGCTCAGATCGATCGGAATACGTTGATCATGCAAGGAGGAGTTGGTTCAGATGCCATTCAGTTCAGCGGTAACGAGCATCTGGGGAACATCGTGATCGAAAACAACACCTTCCTCTGCAACGATACGGTTAATCCCTATAACTTTGCGATCTCCATTCAAGGTGCCTCGAACGGGGTTGTTTCGATTTTAGGCAACGACATTCAAAGAACCAACGAGAGTGTAGGGTATAACACCGGAATTAATTTCGTTCCTTTCGATGGGGGAAGTAATTTGCTGTGTATCGACATTCTGAACAACACAATTGCAGTGGCCAATTTGCCCAATGCTTCGGGAGTCAATATTCCGGTTGATTCTGATCAAGAGCCATTTTGCGTGAATTTACAAGGGAACAACGTGACATCGCCATCGGGAGTTCCTGGTTATGTTTTAATCAATAATGAGAGTTCTTCTCAGTTTACGTTGGCTTCTCCTGATGGGGCTCTCAGTGGTGTAATTTTGAGCAATTCAGGCACATTCCAGGTGAGTGGCAGCTTTAATTTCACAAACGACTGCGGGTGTTTACCTATTAACGTAGAACCTTAATCCAAGATATGCTACAATGGATGGAACGAACGCAATTAGGCGTTATGGAAATTAACAAAAAGAAGAGAAGAATATGACAAGACTTAAAGGGAAAATCAAGTTTTTTAACACACAAAAAGGCTTCGGCTTTATTACACCTGACCACGGTGGCAAAGAGCTTTTTGTGCACACCAGCAACATCCAGGGCGGAAATGCCCAAGCTGCTCGCGAAGGGCAAGCTTGCGAATACGTCGAAGGGCAAGGACGCAAAGG
>JABDCX010000026.1 GCA_013287915.1 Chlamydiota bacterium | reverse complement strand
AAACCCAAGAAAAAAAAGTGGTGATCGTCGACACACACGCCTTGATTAAAACGCCGACTGGATTTTGCCCCGGCTTGCCCCGTGCCGTTTTAGAGATTTTATCGCCCTATGCCTTTGCATGGGTGACATGCTCAGCAGAGAAAATTCTCGAAAGGAGGGCCGGTGATCAGTCGCGCCACCGCGATGCCGATACCCTTGCATCCCTCACACGGCACCAAGAGTTGACTGGTTCATTCCTAGCAGCTTGCTGCATGCACACAAATGCCATCCTCTGCTGCCTCCAAAATGATGGCCCGGACCTCTCCCATAACGCCCAGCCGCTTGTGCAGCTCGTGCATCCCCTCGCCTAATCTAAGAGAACGGAAAGTTGCAAGAAAACTCGATTTAGAGTATACTCCAAATAAATAGGCAAATATTAGGAGTAGACTCCAAATGGATCGTTTCATCACGGAGACCTTTCACCGTTTGATTGAGAATTTAGTCATTACCAAACCACGCTACCTCTATTCACAATTTAATCTGCGCAATCGTTTAACGGGATTAATCGGGCCTCGGGGTGTGGGAAAAACGACTTTGCTGCTTCAATATATCAAGAATGAGCTGTTTCAAGACGGGAAAGCGTATTATTTTTCTGCCGATCTCGTTTACTTTCAACAAACTACTCTTTTGGAATTTGTCACTCATCTCCACCTCGTTGAGGGGTATCAAATTGTATTTATCGACGAAATTCACAAGTACCAAGGGTGGAATCAAGAGCTGAAAAACATGTACGATGCATTTCCTTCCCTGAAGATTGTATTTTCAGGTAGTTCTATGCTCGACTTGGTCGCAGGGACGCACGATCTTTCTCGCCGCGCTAAATTGTATCGCCTTCATGGGATGTCTTTTCGGGAATATCTCAATTTTACTTTGGATCTCGATTTGCAACCCGTTTCGATGGAGGAGATTCTTGAACATCCTCTAAGAGCTCTTCAGCAGTTAAAGGGCGTGCCTCGCATTCTTCCCCATTTCGCCGAATATTTACAAAAAGGGTATTACCCTTTTGTGTTTGAAGACGTGCACTCTTATTACGAAAAGCTTTCTAGAGTCATTGAAAAGACGATCTTTGAAGATATTGCCAATTATTACAATTTGAAGACGCCTAACTTGCAATACTTCAAAAAACTGCTGACTTACCTCGCTTCGATTCCGCCCGGCGAGCTTAATGTGTACAATTTGGCAAAGAGTTTGGGTGTCGATCACAAAACAGTCGAGCACTATATTTCGATTTTATCATCGGTGGGGCTTGTGCGGGAGATGCGCCCCTTTGAAGGGGGAAGCTCAGCGATCCGAAAGCCTTCTAAAATACTCTTAAACAACACAAACCTGATCCATACGTTGCAGCAGTATTTGGGGAATGTTCCGTCAAAGGGAATGGAGCGGGAGTTGTTTTTTATCCAATCGGTACAGAATGGTAGTATCGAGTTGTTTTATTCGAAGCAGGGCGATTATCGCACACGCCAGGCAGTGTTTGAGATTGGAGGCAAAAGTAAAAAGAGAGAGCAGCTAAGAGATGTCAGTGAGCCTGTCTATTTAGTCAAAGACGAAATCCTCCAGCCTCTGAAGGATGAAATTCCGCTCTTTTTGTTTGGATTTTTGTATTAGTTTACGAGCGCTAATGCGTTGACGATCGGTTTGGGGAGCTGGAAGACGACGTCTTCTTGGGTGTACACGACGTCTTCTACTTGGTCTACGCCGAGGGCGAGGAGCTTTTCAATGCACTTTTGCACGATCACTTCAGGCGTTGAAGCGCCGGCAGTGAGCCCGATCGTTTGTGCTTTTTCCACCCAAGCTGCTTCAATCTCATTCTCGTTGTTGATCAGGTATGAGGGGATTCCACGCTTTGAGGCAACTTCCCGGAGCCGATTTGAATTGGAGCTTTGAGGATCGCCGACGACCAGTACGAGATCCGTTTCGTCCGTGATTTCCCTGAGTGCCATCTGACGGTTCGTCGTGGCGTAACAGATCGACGAACTGGGAAGCGTCTCGATTTTGGGGTATTTCACAATGAGGGCATCGGTGATCTCTTTCACGTCGTCGAGACTCAACGTGGTTTGCGTGATGTAGAACAGCTTTTCGTCTTGGCTAAACTGCAAGGCTTCCACATCGGCGACCGACTCGACGATCGTCGTGACATCTGGGGCCTCGCCCGCAGTGCCAATGATCTCGACGTGGTTTTTATGCCCAATGAGGATGATTTGGAACCCTTGCGCGGCAAACCGCTTCACGGCCGAGTGGACGCGCGTCACAAGCCCGCACGTGGCGTCGATTTCGATCAGATTGCGCTGTTTGGCGTGATCGCGCACCGCAGGGGAGATCCCGTGCGCGGAATAGATCAGACGCGCACCAACAGGCACTTCATCGAGATTTTCAATGAAAATCGCTCCCATCGCTTTTAGGTTATCGACGACGTAGCGGTTGTGGACGATTTCGTGTTTCACGTAGATCGGAGCTCCCCAGAGTTTAATCGCCTTTTCAACCGTATCGATTGCGCGTTCCACGCCGGCGCAAAAGCCACGCGGTTTTGAGAGGAGGAGCTTTTTCTTTGCCATGTTGGGTTCCTTGTCGATTGTGCGCTCTATTCTACCTTATGAGCAGAATTTCGTCATTCAGATAGTGTTAAAATTCCCAGGTGAGGCCGGCGTTCAACCCCTGTACCCAGAGGCCGGCAGAGTGGAGAGAGCCTTTGGGAGCAGGCTGTCCGGTTAGGAGGGGATTTGGGGCGAATTCAATGACAGGGGATTGTGTGGGGTTGATGTTCCTATCGGGTTGTTTTGTTGCCCAGAGCACTTCGCTGGCGTAGAGGAATGTGTACCCAATTTGTACCCAGACGCACGGAGTGACTTGATAGCTTAAAATGAGCTTGGCTTCTGGGATCACGGAAAAGCGGGTTTCTTTGTGGTACCCGCTATTGGTTGGAAGGGCAAAATAAGCACCCTCGTAAGAGACGGGCGCCCCGCGTCCATTGAAGTTATTGGTGAATAAGTCTCCTTCGATGTGGGACGATTGGCAAAGCGCTCCTAAAGCGACTTTTCCGACCACCTGTACAGTGAAGCAGTTCCAGTTGTACGTGAAGCCTCCGCCAATTTGCCCTCCATAGAAGTTATTTTTGACATTGAATCTGTCATCCGTTTTAAAGACGTCTGGCCGTCGTGGGGGGACATTGGGGCTACTGGTATCGAACGACAGCCGTTCGATGAAATTCCAGTACCGCAACCCCGCCAAGAGGCTAAAGTTCCATTCACAGGAGTAGGGAATTTCTGTTAAGACGTTTAGTTCCGCGCCTTGCATGCTATTCGAAACTTTAAGTGTAGCCATCCCTGCAAACGCGCCAGGACGGGCGAGCGTATCGGAACTTTCTTGGTCTGTTGTGACATCAAAAAACGGAACCGTCAAAAAGGGGGAACCAGGCGTTCCATTGGAAGAGACCGCCTGTTGGGTCGATTGTGTCGGCAGGCAAAAGTAGCGAGCTTCGAACCCTAAACAGCGTAGCTGGTCGTACCACATGCCAAGGGCGCATCGTCCGCCCGATCTCCAGTTACTGCCAATTGTTTTGCCACCTAATACAACCGATGTGTCTGGTTGGTTTAAAACGGGGGAGCCATGAGGAACAACGGGACCTTCAACGACAAGAGGGATCACTTTGGGAGAGTCTTGGATTCTCCATAAAAGGTATTCTGTTTCGACCCAGTAGCTATCTGTGCGGTCGCAACACAATTCTGCTGGAAGAGAAGGGGCAAAGAGAACGGCGATCATCGCGAGCGTAAAGTTTGCGACTCTCATCAACCATCCACCTCGTTAATGAAAACAACCCGAGGAGTACTCCTCGGGTTGCTAGTTAGGACTATTAGAACGTGAATTCAATACCTGCATTCACACCTTGCACCCAGAGCCCGTCCCCTTTGAGAGAGGCCACTGGAGCCGCTTCCCCATTCAAGGTAGGTTGAGGGTTTGTAAATGTGATTGCACCCGATTGCGTTGGATTAATATCGCGACTGAGTTGCTTAGATGCCCAGAGGACATTGCTGACGTACAGGAAGGAGTATCCTACCTTGACGCGGAAGCAGTCAGTCACCATGTACCCGAGGTCCACTTTCACTTCTGGGAGGACAGAGAAAGTGGTGCGGGAATGGCCGCCGATATTTGTTGGGAGGGCAAATAGACCACCCACGTAATCAACGCCGGTGCCTGGAGTGCTAAAATGGTCTGTAGTGAACGTTCCACCGATATTCACTTTTTGACATAGAGCACCCAAAGCAACTTTTCCTTCTACATTGACGAAGAATTGGTTGCAGGTGTAATTAAACTTCACCCCAACTTGTCCGCCGTAGAAATTGTTTTGTACGTGGAATTTGTCGAGTGTTTCGTAAATATCTATAGTCCCTGGTGGCACGTCTGGGCTGTTTGTGTCGAACGAGAGGCGGTCGTGGAAGTTCCAGTAACGGAAACCTGCCAACAAGACGATGTTTGATTCACATGTGTACGGCATCGTTGTCAAAAGGTTTATTTCAGCCCCTTGCATATCGTTCGACCCTTTCAGGACGGCCAAACCAGAAAAGCTACTTGGATCAGCCAATTGATAAGAACTTTCTAATCCTGTCGTCACATCGATAAATGGGACGTATAAGGCAGCTGACCCAGCCAACCCATCCGTAAATACGGTCGTTTTGGTCGTTCCTGTTGGGAGGAAGAAATAATTCGCTTCAACTCCTAAACAGCGTTCGCCATCGAACCAGTAGCCTACGCCAAAGCGTGCGCCCGATCTCCAGTTATTATTGATCGATTCATCGCCCAAGATGATTGTTGTATTTGGTTGATTCAATACAGGGTCTCCATCCAATCCATCTGGTCCTTCCACAACAAGAGGAATGACTTTGGGTGAATCTTGGATCTTCCAGTAGAGATATTCTGCATTGAGCCAGAAGTCATCTCCACACTCGCAACCACACCAATCTTGTGCTGTTGCGAAAGACGACAGCAACAGCGTTATGCCAGCAAAGCCAGCAATTATCTTATTCTTCATATAAATCCCCTTCCTTACTATTGGGTTTGTTATTCTTGCACATAGCACATAGTCCATTAATTTTAAAATATTTTTTGAAAAAAATATTTCAATCTATTCATGTTTTGACTAGCATGAATAATTATCAAGTGGGCTGAAAGCTACAAGATTTCTCAGATTTTTAGCAACGATAAAAAAATTATAAGCACTTCAGTATCAAATTTTTTGACTCAAATTTAGTTGTCGAGATATAGACGCTTAGTATGAGTGGGTTTGTCAATAGCAATGGCGTGCGCATACACTACTTGGCTAAGAATCTGGAAGAGCGAAAGCCGCTGACGCTTCTCTTTGTGCCAGGTGTGATGATGCCCGTTTGGATCTGGGAGAAGCAACTCGCCTATTTTTCTAAAAACTACACAGTTGTTGCGATCGATCCCCGTTCTCAAGGAGAGTCGGACCAGGTTGCGGAAGGGCATTATGCATATGGGCGAGCACAAGATATCCATTCTGTTGTAGAAGCACTTCATTTACAGCCGCTTGTATTGATTGGATGGTCGATTGCTGTTGGAGAAGTGATCAATTATGCCGTCCACTTTGGAAAGGCTCTTAAGGGACTTGTCTTAGTCGACGGGTTATCTGGAATCGACCCGAGTGTTCCTTTTTATGAATGGACAGTCGATTATTGGACGCAATTCCAGGTGAACCGGGAAAAAAGCACGCGCGAGTTTATGAAGCTCATTTTGACACAACCTCAACCTGAGACGTATACGGAAAAACTGTATGAAGTAGCGATGAAAACACCCACCAATACCCTCATGACGTTGATCGAGAACTATATCCTACAAGATTATCGCCCTTTGTGGCCGCAGCTAAAGCTGCCTGTGTGGATCGCCGCTATCGAAGGGCAGCGCTTGGAGTACATGCAACAGATGCAACGGGCAATTCCCCAAGCGCAATTGACTGTCTTTAAAGAGGCTGGCCATGCCCTATTTGTCGACCAGCCAGAACAGTTCAACCATGCTTTAGAGGGATTTATCCAGCAGCTCTAGTGCTGAGGCATCCTCTTGAGCTGTCGTCCCGTTTGCCCGATCGATCACGAGGGCAAAACCTCCATTGCCTAATACGTTTGCGCACGTAATCACCGGATCGAAGAGGATGTAGAGGGCTGTGATGAGCGATAGCATTTCCCCCTGGAACCCCAGATACTGTTCTAAAATGGGGAGCATGACTAAGATTCCCCCTCCTGGAACGGCAGCGACAGAGAATTTTGCCAAGACAAAATAGGAAGCGAAGATCAAATAGGTGAAAAAAGACGGTTCCGCGACACCAAAACTTTTCATCACAGCAAATGCAAAAATGGGGATTGCAAAGCAATCGCCAATGAGGTGGATGTTAACCGTTGATGGGATGATACAACTAGCTAAAACGGGGTTTCTGGAGTTTTTCTCTACTCCTAGAATAGTCAGAGGCATGGCCGCAGCGCTTGACATGCTTCCAAAGCCCGCAATGGCTGCTGCTGCCATATTCTTCAAACTTTGAAAAGTTTCTTGAAGTTGGCAACGATTCACGACGAGATAGATCAGTCCGATATAGGTAAAAACTGCAGACGTGATCATCACAAAAACTGCTAGATAATGGTGAAAAATTGCCCCGATGACATGTTCATGAGCCATTTTGACGATGAAACCTGCAAGAAACAAGGGGATCGTGCAGAGAATGGCTTTCAAGATTCCATTCACTCCCATGTCGAGGAAAGATCCGATTTTGAGAGCCAGTGAAGGCTTTGTCCAGCCGATGACGAGTCCCAGCGCCAACCCTGAAAGTAGAGCTTGGTCGTTCCCAATCCATTTTGGCGCACTCCATTCCCAGGCGGGCAGCAGAACGTGTTCACTTGTTGGAAGGCTCATGGAAACGTCAAATGTGTAAAGGAGCGTTCCGACGTTATAGCTGAGGAGGGTGGAGAGAAAATTTGAACCGCAAATGGCAGCAAAGATGAGCAAAATCATCTTGGAGGCTTTGCTCGCAAATGAGACGGCCGTCTTAAATAGAAGCCCGAAGATGACAAACGGCAATACGGAGATGATCAGCGATTTGATCGAAAGGCTGATGGCAAGTAGGATCGATTGATAAGCGGGTGAAATCTGGTCACCCAACAGACTGACAAAAAAAATGACTGCCAATAAAATCCATGGCATTTTGCGCAACATGACGAAAAACTCCTTTTAAAATTTAATGATGGAACTATAGAATGTGAAAAGAAAAAATGAGAGTTTTACCGGCCTTTGCCGGTCGTCGTATGTGTGTGGGATGTCATGTGTAAGAACAGAGCTTTCATAAACCCCATTGTCGCCAATGGGAAGATTAAAGGGAATGTTAAAATATGCCTTATATCATTTTGATTGCGTTTTTAATTTCCGGTTCCCTTGTTCAGGCCGAAAGCACTTCACCGCTCAGCACCAATGAACAGGAAGAAACAGATCTCCTATTCCCCCGTACAGACCCCAAGCTCGTCGGTTTACTCTACCAAATGCTCAAAGTGGTCGATCAACTCTTTGAAGAGCACGAAATTCCCTATTGGATAGACGGAGGCACTCTTTTGGGGGCGATTCGGCATCAAGGAATCATTCCTTGGGACGATGATGTCGATCTGGTATTTCATAGCAAAGACGAAGGGAGGATTCTTGCCCTAAAATCGGAATTTTTACGCTATGGGTTTGTCTTAGTAAAGGAAGATGTTTTGAAAGTATACCCATCAAGATCATCTCACTATCCGTTTATTGAGCTTGCCGGCTATCGCCTCCATCAAGATAATACCTATCGCTATGACAACTTGTTGTTGTGCGGTTACTTTTATCGCTTTTTTTGGTTGCCGCATGAAATTGATCCTTTAGTGAGGTTACCATTTGGTCCTATATTGGTAAATGCGCCTAACGACTCGATGCGCTATCTGAGTGAGGGGTACGGTCCCGATTATTTGACTCATGGCAAGTTCAAAACCCATCATGGATGTAAGGAGCGGTTCACGAGAATTAGGAAAAAAGTAAGGATAGTCGATTTTAGCCCTGCAGCCTATGTAGAGGTCAATGGTTCTGTTTCATTGCAGTGATAAAGGCTGTTGAAAATCGGCATATCGAATGACGGTGAACATCCCCGCTTCCATATGGTACAAGATATGGCAATGGAATGGCCATACTCCTGGATTGTTTGCATCGAATTGGATTGTCAACGTAGAATTTGGTGTGACTAAAACGGTATCTCTTAAGGCACCTTCAAATCGATTGCCATCGATCGCCTTAACCTGAAAAACATGCCCATGCAGATGCATCGGGTGGGACATTGTTGATCGATTCTTGAAGATGACTTCCACTCTTTCCCCTTTTTTGACGATGAGGGGAGTCGATTCAGGCCATGCTTGTCCATTGATTGTCCAGGCATAGGTCTCCATATCTCCCCCTAGTTCAACCGTCAGTTGCCTGTCGACTTGCTTAGGGGGAAGAGGATTAAGTGCTTCTAATTTGCCTTCCTGGGCATTTGTTAAAGCGCCAGCTTTGTTTGTGGCTTTCTCAGATACGCTTGGAAGCGCTGATCCTTGTGTTGCAAGAATGAGGCCTGTCTGTCTATCCGTGCCCTCAGCTTGAGCTAGGATGGGAAAGGCCCCTCCTGTTTCAGGAATATCTACGAGGATGTCGATCCGCTGCGCATCGGCAAGTTCAAAATCGGATCCCAATAACGGTTTAGTGCGATTGCCATCGATGGCAATCACCTCCCCTTTAAGTTGCCCAAGGTGAATAAAGAAGTTGGTGGCACTTGCGCCATTGATCACGCGCAAGCGGATTTTGTCTCCAGGTGTGACCTTGACGATTTCAGGCGATTTTAAAGTGCGCCAGTTGGTGAGATAAGCAGCGTAGTCTACTTCAACGAGATCGGGAACGTCCATTTTCATGGGAGGTTCTCGCCTGCAACGCAGTTTTTCAAAAATCACGTCAGGGGATTGAAAGGAGAAATCGGCAAGGAAGAGGACGACCTCTTCGTCCGCAACTTTTGGCTCACTTGGGTCCACAAGGATGAGAGGAGCGCTGAGTAGCTTTTGCTCTTGTAAACCTAAGTGGGAGTGCATCCAAAAAGTTCCCGCTTGCGTAAGTGGGAATTGGTAGCGATAGGCTTGGCCTGGGTAGAGGGCAAATTGTGTGATGAAGGCAACGCCGTCTTGATTATTTGGAAGAATTAAACCATGCCAATGCACCGAAGTGGGGACATTGAGTTTATTTTCAAGCTCTACATCGAACCCTTTTCCTTTTTCGATCCGAATGCCGGGCGTACCGTCAGGTTGGACGATGGCAAAGACGGTGGCTGTTGTGCCATCGATATCCAGTTTTTTCTCGATGATCGACAGTTCAGTGGCTTGTAGCGCACTACAAAGAGCTAAGCATAAAAAAACAAGAAAGAGCCGTGCAGCCATTTTATTCACTCATGTATTTCGAAGTTCTCAAGTAAAAGAGAAGAGAGAGAATTCCGAGGGGAAGAAATAGATCGTAAAACCAAATGGGAGGACCAATGTTGTATGGGGCGGAGTTTTGATCGATATAGTAGTTGATGATATGCCCTGCAAAGCATCCCAGGAGCAACACACTCCAACCGATGACACTCGCATCCCAAAAGCGCCCTCGGATCCAGAAGCAAAGGATTCCTAAAACTCCATAAGACAAGTTGGCCATGCCGATTTCGTATTGGAATGGGCTTCCAGAGGCCCATCCGATCATTTTAGCCGTCTCTGGTCCCATAAAAACGTGTGCAAAAGCTGCCAGCACTCCCATGATCCCCATATTGAAGAGAAGGAGGTAAGCAATCAACGTTTCAAGCGACTTAGGATAGAACCATTGTTTTGTGCGTGTGAGATGAATGAAAGTGAAGATGACGCTGCAGACGAATAGGGTAAAACTCACCATAAAGCCTCCTAGCTTCTGTGAGCTTTACATTTATAGAAGTTTGCGATTTTCTGAAAGTGTTATGAACGGTATCCGTAGTACGCCTCTAGTATAATGTACTGATCAAGTAAGGCGGTGTAGTCGATGTTAGCGGTCCTTTCCTTGAGCTGGGAGGCTTCTTCATCTGTCATGGTGCTACCGTCTGCGATAAACGCAAAGAATTCGATCGTACCTAGGACGGGATCAAAGTCCGCATTTTGTTTATCGGAGCGGCTGTATCTAAATCCTTCAAAGACGATCTCGTGGCCCTGTAAAGCTTCTTCGGCACTCTTTAGGTTTTTTTCTGCATCATCTACTAGGATGATTTTTGCAGGCTTGGTTTCTAATCTGTTTAAAAAAGCGAGCAGAGAAGGACCTAGCATCTTCTTATTTGTAAAGATTATGCCATGTGCTAAGGCTTGATTTTCGTCATCATTTCCCTGAACGGTCAAATAGGAAAGAGTTTTTCCTAAATCGATTCCAACACTCAAGAGGTGTTTGCTTGTGATCACATCGAAGTTGTTAGCGTAGGCAGTTTTCATTTGCTTTCTGGTGATCCCTAAGACCGGAATTTTTCGACTTTGTAACTGAGCTACAAATTGGGCAGTTGTTTCTTCAACAGGTTTTTTGGGGAGTTTTTTGACGATCTCATTTTTGATTGTGTTAATCATGCGCTCCGCAACTGCTTCGTCTTTTACGAGTTCTTTGACGCGCTTTTCAAAAAACATTCTCCACTGATTGTCAGCCAATGCCGTGCCTGGTGCATAAAGGGTACCGGTGATATTCATTAACACGAGAGAATCTTCCGTGACGTAATTCTGTACAGTGGCGATCTCGCTCGTTTCAATGATCTCAGCAAAAATGGCACTATTAAATAAAATCGCGGCTCCAGCAACGAAATATAGTATCTTTTTAAGCATAAACTATCCTTGTTTGTGATCTAAAATTAGTCTAATTATAGCATAATAATAGGATTTTTGACAAGGGATAAGGTCCCTTGTCCTTATCGTATTAAACAGCTACCTGTTCCTGTTGCTTGATCAAGTGTTTTTGCTCTTTGATAACTTGCATGACACTGTCGATGAGATTTTTTTGAGGCAGTTCAGGTTCTTGAAGCAATTTGTATTCCTTTGACTCCCATAAACACGCACTGCGATCGAGAGAATAATTTTGATACATAATCACTTTAACGCTGTCCACTTTTAAGGCTAGTTGAATATTCGGACGGCGAGCATCGAGGCATTTTTCCAATTCGGCACGAAATTGACGATCATTTAAACGGAGGTCTGGCTTCAGATATCCAATCACAAAAAAGAACTCATCATCGTCTTTTCCGTATTTGTGAATCACACCTGCTTCTTTTTCAAATTCGGCACGAATTTCAGCCAAAAGTTTGCGATCTTTAGCACGGCCCTTCATGACTATTTGCCCGGAATCAGTAATTCTTAAAGTCTCTTCACGATGTTCCTCTGAAAGAACATCCGGGCCTAGTTCAACCTCAAACGGTTGAGTTTTTCTTATCCACTGAACAGAATAATTAATATTCATCATTTTTTTCGTTTTACCGGAAATCGAAAGCTCATTCTCATTGAGAAATTGTTGGTTTGTTTTTTTGTTGTCGTGCTGGTTTGCTAATTCTATAAGAGTAGCATGTATTTGGTAATCAACATCATAAAGAATTAAGAGATCCTCAAGACCATAAGATCTGAAAACAGCCTTTATGGCATTTTGCTCTTGTCGAATGTACTCGCGAAATTCTGCATCATCGAAAGGATGCCCCATCACCATGGTAAGACCTGCATGGCAATTCACCACGTAGTCATCATAAACCTGCTGTACTTTCTCTAAATCAAATGTGATTTTGGGTTCTTGAACCACTTGGACATAGGGTGCTACTACAGCTCCAAACATAAAGGGCTCCTTTCCAAATTTTGTAAAAGAATAGCTTTTGCAAGGACAATTTGCAACTGCTTCAGGTTTAAACCTAACCGCGTGATAAAAGAAGGTCCTTCGGCATAGGTATTGACTTTTTTTCTTGCATAATGGTATCATATGATGCTATAATAAGATACGAAGAGACATGAAATGCACGATAAGCGCCCCTCGGATCGAGAGCTGATCAAACGATTAGATGAAGCGAAAGAATTTCTAAAAACCGACATGGCTTATTTGCTAACCCCTCAAAAGCTGTCGGCGAGTTAAATGATCTAGATGTTGGTGATACAAATGGTGTTTGGCCGTTGATTAGGGAGTTGCTCGAGGAAATTTCTCCAAAGGATTATAGAGGAGGAAGACCTCCACAAAAATCCTATGAGAAATCAATAGAAGGGCTTGAGCTGCTAGCTTTTAGCTGGTGGAGCTTTAAATGTGCTAAGCAAATGTATATCAAATTTGTTTTGAAGAACGAGCGATATTATTACGTTTCACTGCATCAAAGCCGTTTGACGGAACAAAAAGGAGAAGATTAAATGAAGTGCCTAAATTGTGATTGTGAAAAGTTTGAGTCAAAAAACATCCGCTTCAATCCTGAGATAAAAGGAGAGGAAGTTGAGGTGGTTGTACCCTCGTTTGTTTGCACAAAATGTCAAACGCCTTTAATGGATGGCGAGCAAATGAATATGCTTCGAAGGAGTGCTGCGGATAAATATCGCAAGCATCATCATCTTTTGACATCTGAAGAGATTATCAAATATCGCGCTTCGCTTGGAATGTCTCAAGCTGCTTTCGCCAACTATTTAAAAGTTGGAGAAGCAAGTATCAAGCGTTGGGAGACATATTTTGTACAGGATATTGTTCAGGATGATCATATTCGTTTGAAATGCGATGAAGCCTATGCAGAACTTAATGCCCTTGAAGTTCATTGGAAAAGCCAATCCTCTGACATTTACAGCGGCAACAGGCCATTTTGTCTAGAACTGTTTAAACAAGCTGTGCGCTATTTGATAGGATTTACGAAGAGCCCCTTATTTTTGAATAAAGCCTTGTTTTATGCAGATTTTAAACATTTTCAACTACATGGGATGAGCATAACGGGAGCTAGGTATGTTCATTTAGAATACGGTCCATGCCCAGATCAGTTTCAGAACATCTACCAGCTATTTCTCTCTAAGGGAATCTTAACTTCTGGAGGCCACCATATTTTAAAAAGCATTGAAAAACCTGACTTAAGTGTTTTTTCAGATTCGGAAAAAGAGGTTTTAGAATTTGTTGCACAAATGGCCCACAAAGATAGCGGACAAAAGCTTTTAAAAGCCTCCCACGAGGAACAAGCATTTAAAAAAACCGAACCCCTACGACTTATCAGCTACGAATTTTCAAAAGAATTAAAAATCTAATCGTCAAAATATGGCTTTCTTCATTGCCCAAAAAAAAAGCTCCCCGAGGGGAGCTTTTGTTTTTTTGCCGATGACCGGACTCCGGGTTTCCCGCCGGTTCGCTGAAAACAGCTCACTTCTCGTCCGGATGAAAGCCAAGACTTTGGCTTTCTTCATTGCCCAAAAAAAAGCTCCCCGAGGGGAGCTTTTGTTTTTTTGCCGATGACCGGACTCGAACCAGCACCTAGTTGCCTAGAGTAGATTTTGAGTCTACCGCGTCTACCATTCCGCCACATCGGCTTGTCTGTAAGCCCGGAGATTATAGCGGGCTGATGTTCAATTAGCAATAAGTTTTTAGCGACGGTGGTAGTTGCGGGTGGCTTGATCCCACGAGTAGGTCACCTTTTGGTTCAGGTCGCGGTCGTGGCGGACCTGAATGCTGATGTAGGGGTAGGAGTGGTGATTGTCTAGGTTGCGTCCTTCATGGGCCTTGTAGAGCTTGATATAGATCTCTTTGTTGTACCACGGCGGGGTGGAGACATCTGTTTCTTTCTCGTACCGCAAGAATGTGGCATATTCTTTGTTTTTTTTGTAGTAAGCCATCAGCTGTTCGACAATCGCGAGCGGCTCCTCTTCAGCCCCTACGACGTAAAAGGACACTTCGGCGCCGATCTGGTGCTTGGAGGTTTGATTTTCCTTTGACGAGTCGATGTACGTATTGTGTTCTGGACACCGATGGCCTGATGTGATCATCACCTGCTTGCCAAGGGTCTCTTGTAGGTAGTTCATCAACTCAGTTAAAACGGGATAGATGAACTCTTTGCCATCTCGCAAGGGTAACCCATGCTTTTGGGTTCCTAGGCAATCTGTCAGCCGTTCTGTTTCCTTCCCATTTTGCACAAAACGTGGGGGATTGCCCTGGCACCCTTTGCAGCGGAAATGCTCTTTGGTGATGTAGGGGAAGCCTTTAGTCGTTGGCTTTTCCCAGGGATAGGTGGGAAGAGGTTTGTGTTCGGGAGATGGGGTTGCAAAATGGGATTCCCCCTTTTTGCGATAGATGTATTCTCCCTTCTGCAGCTTTCTGGCTTGCGGAATCTGTTCTTCAGAACCCGATCCACAGCTTGCAAGCAAAAGGCACAAAATTCCCGCTAAAACACGGTTTCTCATTTCTACTTTCAGTTTGTTTGTATTGATTATGCCATTTTGGCATACTTGAGCGAAAACGACAACAGGCTTTTTATGGATTGGATTCATCAATACCAGCTCTTTTTGTTTGATTTCGATGGATTACTCGTCAATACGGAAGAGGTTCACTACATGGCGTACAAGCAGATGTGCGCTACTCGGGGAATTGATTTGGCGTGGGACTTTCCCAAATATTGTGGCATTGCGCATTACACGGCGGAAGGGATTCGAGACCAGATGTACGCCGAATATCCCGAGCTCTATGCACAAGAATCGGATTGGAAGGTGCTCTACCTGGAAAAAAAACAGAACATGGTCAATTTTCTCAACGAAGGGGCTGTGCACACGATGCCAGGGGTTATTGAGTTGTTGACGGCACTCGATCATGCGAAGATACAACGGTGCGTCGTCACCCATTCGCCCGATGAATTGGTGGAGATCGTGCGTCGGAAAAATCCGATTTTGAATACGATTCCCCATTGGGTGACCCGGCACCAATATACCCACCCTAAACCCCATCCAGAGTGCTACATCAGGGCTCTTCAATTATTTTCAAAACCGAGCGACCGAATTGTGGGGTTTGAAGATACGCCACGCGGGATGAAGGCGTTGTTGGGGACGCATCGCGTTGAGCCGTTCTTAATCTGTGCGATCGATTATCCAGAAATCCCTGCTTTTAAAGCTCAAGGGGTCAAAGTCTTATCCTCGCTCAAAGAGGTCGTGGGATAATCGACCCTGACGAGAAAGAGGGCGTGGGGCGGCGCGGTTCTGCCAGCTTGCCGGCGGTCTTTGGCTGCTAAAAGGCGTTCGACATCGCTGCTTGGGCGTTTCTCCTCTCCAATTTCTAAAAGCGTTCCGACGATATTGCGCACCATTTTGTAGAGAAATCCATCCGCATGAAATTCGAGGCATACGGTATCGTCGCTGGGGAGGATTGCAAGCTTATTCAAAGTTCTCACCGCATCGACAGCGGCAGCCCCTTTGTGCGCTTCATTCGAAAATGAGGTAAAATCATGTGTGCCTAAAAAGAGCTGGGCGGCCTCTTGTATTGCGTCGAAGTTGAGGCGTTCTTTCACATGGTAAGAGTACAACCGCCGCATCGGATCTCTGATGGCACGGGTGAGGAGGTGGTACCGATACGTTTTTCCAATCGCATCGAACTGAGCATGAAAATGGGGGGTTGCTTCTGTTACTTCAAGGACGCGAATGTCGGGCGGCAGCAGGGCGTTGAGAGAGCCGTGGAACCGATAGAGATCGAGTTCCTTTTCTGTCCGGAAATGGGCCACCTGCCCAAGTGCATGGACGCCGCTGTCAGTTCGGCCAGAGCCTATCACAGTCGCCTTTTGTTGGGTGACCTGTTGAATGACGTTTTGTATCACTTGTTGAATGGAAAGGCCGTTGGGTTGGATTTGCCAGCCACAATAGGCAGTTCCATCGTAGGCGATCAGGAGCTTATACGTGTGCATACAATTGTAAAGATAAGATTTCTGGTGGGGCAAACCAACGGAAGGCAATTGTGCTTGCGATCCCTCGGTTGATGTAGGCCCATTTTTTGCCGAGCTGGTGCAGACCGCTCTTATAGCACTCATTTTCCATCCGCGTGAATTTTTTCCATAACCACGGAATGTTCACTTGCCCTCCGTGAGTGTGTCCGCACAAGACGATCTCAGCTGGGCTATTTTGCAGAAGGGGCAGCGCATCGGGGTTGTGAAGCAAGGCAATGCCTGGCGCTCCTTTTTTGAATTTAGCAAAGGCTTGGGTGGGATCTGTTCTTCCCAATGTGTATTCACCGAGCCCTGTGATGTTGAGAGGCGCTCCTCTGACCGAAATGCAAACGGTTTCATTATGGAGGAGTTGGAACGGAGTCCGTTTCAGTAGAGCGACGAGTTCTGCGTTGAGGGGCACTTGTTTGGCTTCCTCTGTGACCCTTTTGGTCAAGGCTCTCGTATGACAGAAGCGAGAAAAAACCCGGTTGAACGGGTCTTCCTCTTTCTTTTTCACGACATAATCTCCCGTTTCGCCAACGGTCACGTACTGGGCGTAATCGTGATTGCCAAGAGAGACAAAGCATCCATAAGGAGCTGAAAGGAGGTTAAGAAAAGCTTCCAATCGCTTGTTTTCGGTTGGTCGCGCAAAGCAAATCAAATCGCCTGTCAGCAAGATGAGGTCTGGTTTAAGATGGCAGATCTTGCGTGCGAGCTTCTTTAGAAAGTTGTCGGAGATGTATGGATTGAGGTGTAAATCGCTGATCTGAACAATTTTTGTCCCGGCAAGTGTGGGATTCAAGTGATCTATCGGCAAGGAGAGGCGTGTTGTCAGCAATAAATTTGGCTCGATGAAACGGGGCCATACGCCGACAAGCGTCGCCATGCAAAAGCCGTTCCACAGGAGGTCTAAAAAAGTATGGGTTGATTGGGTTTGCGTCTTCATCTTGCAGAGAGATGATACGCGATAATGGAAATCAAAACAAGGCCGCAAATGCGTCTGCAGATGCGGCCTTTTTTTTTGAGCCTTTGCTTAACGAGAAGCAGGAGCAGTCAAATGCTTAGAGATTTTGCTTGTCATTTTAAACATGTCGATTTGTTGTGACGATCCGAGAACTTTTGCGAGTTTTTGATCGGGCACAATATTGCGCTTGTTGTCATGGGATTGTAGCTTGTTTTTCTTAATGTAGTCCCAGAGTTTCTTTGTGACTTCTGTACGAGCCATTGGGCCGCGTCCAACGATTTCTGCAAGCGCGTCGCTAACTTGTACTGGTTTCATGAATGCTGAGTTTTTTTTGTCTCTTGCCATTTTGATCTCCTTAAAAGTGTTGTTAAAATTATCCGTAAAATTTCTGAGCTGCTGCGGTTTCTATTACTGTCAACCGCCAAGCATACCAAGCTCTACTGGGATTCCTTTTATCTCTCGAAGGGTATTATAGTCAAAGCAATTTCTTCCTGACACCACTACCCTTGCTATTTCTTGCACTAAAGACAAGACCCTGGAACAATAGGGAAAAGGTTGCAATTTGCTACCCCCAGACCCTCCGTGGTTTTGCTTTTATAACACATTTATATTAAATCAGTTAGGTAAATTTAATGTCCATTAAAATTGACACGCAATCCTTGGAGTCCCAGGCAGCCTCTACCCTCGCTTTGCAAGCAAAATTGAGAAATTTCTCTCTAGAAGAAAAATTGTCTTATCTCATTCATACCCACTCTGTTAAAGACTATCTAGCCAATTCGGTTGTTTTGAACCGCTTTTTCGAGGCTTCTTCTCCTGATATTCAGTATGTCCTCGCTGTCTTACTGGCGATTGGGCAAGGGGATACGCTCTTTTTTGATTTGGACGAAGGAGAAGAAGATAAATTGCGCGCTTTGGTTCAGGGGCTCGTTTCGATTGAGCATTATTATCAGTCGATCGGAGGAATCGTTGGTTACCACTTGAATGCTCTGCAGTTGATCTTGGCCTTAAAAGCCCCCTCTCATGCTATCCATGAGGCGTGCCGCTACCAAAGGCCTGAAGGGGTGAATTTGGAGGAGCAATCCGTGGAGGTACGCCGCTTAGTCCGCTTGGGGATCGAGCATTTGAGTACCGTTGCCGATTTTTACCCGATAGGCGGGGCGGGGGATCGTCTTCATCTGGAGGATGCATCAACGGGTGAGCCGCTTCCGGCGGCTCAATTGCTTTTTTGTGGAAGAACCCTTCTGGAGGGCTTGGTGAGGGAATTGCAAGGCAGGGAGTACCTCCACTACAAATTTTTTGCCAAGCAGTTGCATACGCCAATTGTGATGATGACATCTGCAGAAAAGAAAAACCACGATTTCATTTTAGAGCAATGCCGCTCCCACGCTTGGTTTGGGAGAGATCCGCAGACGATCAAATTGATGAAGCAATTGTCGGTGCCCATGATTGCGACGGATGGGAGTTGGGTGATGCAAGCGCCTTTAGAACTGCTATTGAAGCCGGGCGGGCACGGAGTGATTTGGCAAGAGGCTCTCCATCAGGGCATTTTCGATTGGCTTGCCTCCAAGCAACGGAGCAAAGCCTTAGTGCGACAGATCAATAACCCCATTGCAGCGACGGACAAAGGGATTTTGGCTTTGCTGGGCCTGGGTTGCCAAGCCGGGAAAGATTTTGGTTTCGCCTGCTGTAGCCGCATTTTAGGAGCACCTGAGGGGACGGTCGTCCTGAAGATGTCCGAAGTGGCAGAAGGGGTGGAACACACGATCACCAATATTGAGTATACCGATTTTGCAAAGAGGGGAATTGAAGACAAGCCATTGAAAGAGGGTTCTCCCTATTCTCAATACCCAGCAAACGCGAATATTTTGGTTGCAGATCTGGCGGCGGTGAAGTTGGCGTGTCAGCGTAACCCATTTCCCGGTTTGTTGATCAATGTGAAACACTCCGTCTCTTGTTATACGAAGGACGGGGTTGTTGAGAAGCAAGCGGGGCGTTTAGAGGCGATAATGCAAAATATTGCTGATCAGTTTGTCACCGTTTTGTCAAAGCCGATCGAAAAGGATCATGGGAACCAACTCCGCACGTGCGTGACGTATAGTGAGCGCATCAAAACCATTTCCGTGACGAAGCAGTCTTTCAAAAGAGGGGAAGGGCTCTTGTGTACACCTGAGGGGTGTTTTTTCGATTTAATGGAAAATTATCGCGACCTTCTCTCTAACCACTGCCACTTTCAGCTCCCGGAAAAGCGGAGCGAGAAAGAGTATATTGAGCATGGACCTTCCTTTGTTGTCGAATTTCATCCTGCATTGGGGATGCTCTACACAATTCTTGCACAAAAAATCCGAGGTGGACGCCTTCACGAGGGAGCTGAGTGGCTCATGGAAGTTGGAGAGGCGTATGTCGAAAATCTCGATCTTGAAGGAAGCTTGCTGATCCATGCGGATGCTCCGATGGGAAAGCGGGATGGGTATGGAATTTTGCGCTACAACAGTGCACAAGCGGGCAAATGCACGCTCCTGAACGTCTCTGTCAAAAATGCAGGAGCAGATTTGAGTGATGTGTCAGACTGTTACAAACGCGCGTACAAAAGAAATGAGTCTCTCCGAATTGTGATTCATGGAAACGGGGAGTTTTTGGCCGAGAATGTCACTCTTACAGGAGACATGGAGTTTGAAGTCCCCGAAAACCATCGTCTCGTCGTCTATGAACGGCACGGAGAGATCACCTGGCACCACGAGTCGCTCTCCAAGCCCACCTGGCAGTGGAACTACAGCTTCGACTCTGATGAAAACATCACCCTCTTCCGTGAATAGCCATCTTTTCGTGAACGAGCCCGAGCCCGTGCCCGAATTTTGGAGAATCGTCAACAAGGTCGTCTTGTTCTATTCAGCGATTTTGTATTCCAGGATCTTGTTTTTGAGCACTTTTTGTGAGATGCCGAGCATCTCAGCTGCTTTGGTTGTGTTGTTCTGGTGAGCGAGCAAGGTCGCGAGGATGAGTCGTTTTTCTACCTCTTGAAGTGTCAAGCCAATGGGGATTTTTTGTCGCGACCTATCTTTGCTTTTGGCAGGGGGCTCATCCTTGGGGGATTCTTGACTTTCGATAAAGAGATGCGTAGCGCCGATTTGTTTGCCATTGTCGAGGACAATCGCCCGTTCGATGATATTGGATAGTTCACGTACGTTTCCTGGCCAGTCGTAAGCAAGCAGCTTCTTCTTTGCATCGGCAGAAAGTGTTTTTTTCTCTCGGTGGTTTTCTAGCGAAGACTTTGTGATAAAGTATTCTGCTAACGGGATGATATCCTCTTTCCGCTCTCTTAAAGGGGGAATCAAGATGGGGAAAACGTTCAGCCGGTAGAAGAGATCTTCGCGCATCCGCTTTTCTGCAATTGCCTCCTTCATGTCGCGATTGGAGGTGGAGATCAGCCGCACATCGACGATGATTTGACGCGAGCCGCCGACGCGCTCAAATTCTTGCTCTTGGGTGACTCTTAAAAGCTTGGCTTGGAGCGGAAGGGGCGTTTCGGTGATTTCATCGAGGAGGAGCGTTCCTGTGTGGGCCAATTCGAATCGTCCAAGGCGCCTTGCGGAAGCTCCTGTAAAAGCCCCTTTTTCGTGGCCGAAGAATTCCGATTCGATGAGCGTTTCAGGGACAGCCGCGCAGTTTACTTTGATGAAGGGGCGGTTGGCGCGCAAAGAGTTGTTGTGGATGATCTGAGCGACGACCTCTTTTCCAGTGCCCGACTCGCCGTGGATAAAAACGTTGGTGTTGCTCTTGGCAACGCTTTTTGCTTCGTTGATGATCCGCTGCATGGAGGGGCTTTCGGCAATCACCGTCAAGCCGGGACGGCTAGCTGAGAGTTGTTGTCTGAGATAGGTATTCTCAGCAACGAGGCTAAGATGTTCCCGTGCCTTTTCAATCACAGCCTCGACGGTGTCGGGTGAAAAAGGTTTCAGGAGGTAGTTGAAAGCCCCATATTGCATTGCCTCAACGGCATTTTCGATGCTGCCAAAGGCAGTGATGATAATGACGACTGTAGAAGGGGAGAGTTCTTTGACTTTTTTGAGCACTTCAATCCCTGTGAGGTCGGGCATTTTCATGTCGGTAATGACGAGGTCGAATGTGGTCTCTTTGCACAAGGCGATCGCCTTTAGCCCCCCTTCTGCGACAGTGACCTCAAAGTGTTTGCGCCGGAGCGTCTCAGAGAGAAAATTGCGCACAATGAGTTCATCATCGACGATCAAGATTTTTTCTATTGTCATAAAGCTACCTTTGTTTTGATGGGGATGGACAGGGTAAATGTTGTCCCTTTTTCAACTTCAGAGGCCACTTCGACAGACCCTCCATGGGCTTGTACGACTTTTTGTACTTCGGCAAGTCCAAGTCCTGTGCCGTCGGATTTTGTCGTAAAAAAGGGGGAGTAGATTTTCGCAAGGTGCTCTTTTGGAATGCCAACGCCTGTATCAGAAACGGAGATTTGTGCAGTCTCTTCCGTGGCTTCGGCATTCAACGTAACCGTTCCTCCTCCTGGCATGGCGTGGATGGCGTTGACGATTAAATTGAGCAAGGCAGATTTAAAGAGGGCTCCATCCAAGTAGAGGATGATTTTAGAAGTTTGGTGTTTCAAATCGATCGAAATACGATTTGCCTGGACGGCTGGGTCGGCGAGGACGTGTTGTCGCAATTCATCGAGCCAGCTGATGATTTCGATCGGTTCGTAGTGGGGGTGTACGGGCCTTGCAAATTGCAATACTTGATTGACGAGCCGATTGAGCTCATCTGTTCCTTCGATGATGTAGGTGGCCATCTGTTGCAGCTGCGGCCGATCGGCCAAATCGCGGCACAGAAGCGCTGCAAATCCTTTGATCCCTCCGAGCGGGTTGCGAATTTCGTGTGCCACTTGCGCGGCCATTTCCCCTAGTTCTTTCAGCCGGTCTGCCCGATTGGCGATCATCTGGAGGTAGCGCACTTCCGTGATGTCGCGGATCATTAAGATGAGCCCCTGTGTTGTGGCATGGGGTTTAGTTGGACTTGGTTCTGGGCTTTTATTCAGTGCAAATGTGGTGGAGATTTCGAGGTCGCGGTAGGGCGCTTGAGGGTGTTTGTAAGACATGGAGGAAAAAGAAGGGGCGCGTTTGGCATAGAGCGCTTCGCGCATCGAAAAACCGAACGTGCGATCTTCAAAGTGTTTCCAAAAGGGGGTTTTCAATACGGCGTGCGCACGCAGGTTGAGAATCGATTCAGCCGCGCTGTTATAGGTGGTGATGATCCCTTGAAAGTCGATGAAGATGATCCCTTGGGAGATGTTGTCCAAAACGCTTTTGAGGTATTGGGTGATGATGTCGAGTTCAGCCACCTTGTTTTGCAATCGGTGATTCGATTCTTGCAGTTCCAGGTTGAGGAGTTGGAAATGTTGATTCAAGGAGGAGTAAGCGGCTTCCAGGCGCAGCGATTCTTCAGAGAAGATTTCAAAAGCTTTAGAAAGCGATTCCATCTTCTCAGTTTGCGAGGCGCTCGACTTGAGCTTATCTGTGACTTCCTTGAGATGATCCATCTTAAGCGGAGCTTATGTCGTTAAAAAATTTTGAGCAAGGGGAATAGACGAACCGCGAACGGCAATGCCTGCGGCAAATAAGACAATGGCATAGATCAGGATGAAGCTTCCGTCGAAGGGAGCTGCATGCCAGGTGTGATCAAAGCTCTTTGGGAGGTTGAAGACCAAATTCAACAAGAAAGTGGTGTAGTGTTCATTGAGCCAAAAGAGAGCCTTGCCTAGAGGGGGCAGGAGCCATTGAAGGGGCAGTCCTAAGAGCAAAAGGAACATAGAAACGCTGACGAGAAAGGGGAAAAATAAGTTGTATACGAAGCTCATCGAAGGGAATCGGTGAAAATAAAAAAGGGTGAGCGGCAAAGCGATTAGGTTAACGGCGATTGCCAAAGCAAGCCCTTGGCGCAAGAAATGGAGCAGGCAATAGCCGTGCTGGTCAACCCAATGCATAGCGGCAACAGCGCTGAGTGTTCGCTTTTGAAAAAGGTGCTGGAGAAAGTGGTCACAAGGCCCATACCAGAGTAAGATTGAAGCTGTCACGCCAAAGCTAAACTGGAACGGGATGAAGCGGATTGCAAGAGGGTCGAGGATTGCAATTGCTAGTAGGGCAATTCCTAGGGAGTTGAGGGCTTGGCTTCGCCTTTTGATAAAGACAGCACCCATCAACAGCGCGATTGCTATCCACGCTCTTAAGACCGAAGGGGAGTGGCCGAGAAAAAGAAAATAGAGGGAGAGGGCAATTAGGGTTGCAGCTGCAACGCCCTTCTTCGGGAAGAAAAAGCTGAAGAGCGTTGCGAGCATCGCTGCCAAGATTGAAAAATGCAGTCCAGAAATCGCCATTAGGTGTTGCAGCCCGAAGCGGCCGAGCTCAAACGAAAGCTGCGTGTCATCAAATTCCCCCGCGGCAATTCCCGATAAAAAGGCGGCAGTGTGGGGAGAAGAGATCTGCTTTTCGATTGTCTGTTTGACGAAACTTTTGGCAAGCGAACGCTCTTCTGCAAGGCTCCACAAGGGCTTTAGCGGTTTCCAAGCGATTGTCTGATCGGGGGAAATGGAGAACCTTCCTTGAGGAGAGCGGCGCAAACGCCCTTCGATCTGATACGTGCGGTCGATAGGAGGTGTAGAAGCAGAGTAGGGAAGGGAAAGTGTGATAGGCAGATTCCGAGCGATTACCCCGTCTGGCCCCGCGAAAGTGGTCGCAACCCCTTTGTAAAGGCGTCTTTTTCCAAAAGGGGAGGTCGTTGTTGCCGCAGAATCGATTTTGACAACGGCTACCCCTCGAACGGGCGCCGCAAGGGCATCTGGAACGAGATACGTCTGTTGCGTCAAAAAGAAAAGGGAAATGGCCAGAAGAATCCCTAAACCAAAGCGGATTGTGAGAGGAGAATGGAAGAAATCTCTGTTGCTCCATAAGGGGAGCGCTGCAAGTGCAAGAAAAAGGAGGCAATAGGGCCACAGCTCAGGAGAAAGGGGGAGGAGGACGCCCCAAATTGCCATGATGCCATAGAGAAGCGCTGGGTTGTGTTGCCAAAAGCGGAGGAAGCTGTCAGAGATAGATCTCGTAAAGGCGCTCGTTGTAAGCATCCATTTCGACATGTGATTGTTGTTTGTCTGTTTCGATAAAGAAGGGGTGAATCATGCTTTGAACGCGACTTTCTTGCTTTTCATTCAAATGATCCATAGAGGCATGATCATTCCGGTTTTTTAATGAAGAGGAAGGGAGGATCATCAAGTCGACGTTAGGATTTACTTTCAACGCCTCTGCTAACACGTTCAGGGCGTGGGTAATTTCGTGGTTAATTGTTGCCATAAGCGGCTTTTTTCCGCTGATGATGATCAAGTGTTTGAAGGTAACGATCTGCTTATTGTCCAGGTAAAGTACCTTCCGTTTTTTATCGATTGCGCTCATCTCGCCTAAGAAGGCACAGAGATCTTTCCAAGAGCCAGTATAGGTATTGGCGAATTTCAGATCGGCAAGATTATAGGCGCTTTTTAGCTGGTAAACCGTCGGAGTCGTGTGCTCGTGGGTCTTGTCGATAAAGACAACGTCGGCAAATAGGCACATTTCCCACGAAGGAGGGGTGTTCTTGACTCTGAAGTCTGCGTTAATGCTGAAAGCTTTCGAAATTTCCACGACAATGCCTCTCGATTCGGACCCTCATTATAGCAGAAAGTAATTTTTTTGGCAACTGTTATTTTCAGGGCCTTTTCCGCTGTGGTATCCTTAAAATAGGGCTCTATGGTAAAAAGGAGGCAACCCACTCCTACGGTAGATATGGACCACCATATAAAAGAATTTTACCGCTGTTCCCCCGACGAGTCCCCCTCGGGCAATTTCCATGCGGTGATCTCCCTCCATGAGGCGCCCGATGTCCGTTGGGAGGAGATCAGTGCCAAAACGCCCCTTCTCCCTAGGGGGTGGTATGAGTTGGCCCATTTGGACTCTAAGGACCGGGTCGAATTTACCCGCGATTTTTGGATGATGAAAATCCCTTATAGAGAGAGGTTAACCCCCTTTATCGACCGTTTTTTCTCCTCTGTTGATGACATTTGCGTGTTTTTGACGCAAAAGAAGTTTTCCGATCCATTTGAAGCGCACCTGGTCTACAGCTTGCGTGGAAATACCGGTTTTTACCAGGGGTTACCACCCATTACAGAGAAAAACCAAGCGGCGTTACAAGCGGCTTTTCCGAAGTATCTCCTCCCACCCGATTATCTAGCGTTTTTGCAGATCCACGATGGATTTAGCAAAACGACCGATTGTACCGGCCTTACCCATTCGCTCGGAGTGATTGAGTTGTATCAAATCTTTCAAGAGTTTTTAGCGGAGAAAGATCCCCTCCTCACATCTCAGGGAGTTCCCGTCAATCCAGAAACGCTCATCCCTTTTTACGAGTCTTTTGGAATGCCCTTTTACCAATGTTTCTGGGCTGAGTGGTACCCTGAACAAGAAATGGGGAACGTCTATTACTCTGGAGAAGCCCACACGATTTCCGATGTCTTTTGTGGAGCATCGAGCGCAGAGACGATGGCTTTTGCGACATTCACCGAGTGGTTAATGTTTTACCTAGAACGAGTGGTATAGAAAGAAACCATGTTTTATCGCGTTGAAGATCTCTACAATATACACGGGGAAAGGCTTGGCCTTGAGATCATCGCTGGCGCCGAGGGAATGAAACGGCGGATCAAAGTTCCAGAAGCGCAGCGCCCTGGCCTCAGTTTATCCGGGTATCTCAAAGGGCACGTGAGCAAACGGATTTTGATTTTTGGAAAGGCCGAGATCGAGTATTTGCGCGATTTGAGTTCTGAAGTGCGAATTACCCGTCTTTCCGATCTGCTGTATCCCACGACTCCAACCCCCGCAGTGATTGTGGCGCGCCGTTTTCGCCCACCAAAAGAGCTTGTTACTTTGTGTGAGAAGGCGCATATCCCCTTGCTGCGCGCCAGTATGCCGACGATGAGTTTGCTCAGCAAATTGACCCTCCTGTTATCAGAAGAATTTGCTCCAAGCATCAATTGCCATGGAACGCTTGTCGAAGTGTTTGGCGTTGGCGTATTGATCCAAGGCGATTCCTCTGTCGGTAAGAGCGAGGCGGCTTTGGGATTGATCGAAAGGGGTCACCGCCTCATCACAGACGATATCGTCAAAGTGCGCAGAAGGGAAGGGGACTATCTCGAAGGATCTGGAGCTGAGCTCACTCGCCACCACATGGAGATACGCGGCATTGGGATCATCAACGTCGCCCACCTCTATGGCGCCGTTTGCGTGCGCGATCAAAAGAGCATCGATATCGTCGTCAAATTGGAAGTGTGGGATGACCACCATTTTTACGATCGCGTGGGAATCGACGAAAAGTATTGCGATATTTTAGGCACCAAACTACCCTTTCATATCTTGCCGGTCAAACCCGGCCGCGACGTGGTCCTTCTCTTGGAAACGATTGCCCTCAATCACCGCCTAAAGCGGATGGGTTATAATTCGGCCAAAGAGTTTAACCACAAGTTGTTAGAGATGATATCAACGAAGCATAAAGCATAAGATGACAAAATTAGTACGCAAAGTGCGCGTGGTCAATCCACAAGGGCTCCACACCCGTCCAGCGACAGCAATTGTCAAACTATTGTGCAATTGCAAAAGCGACGTGCGGTTCCAACTCAAAAAAGACGTGGTCAATGCAAAAAGCATTTTGAGCTTGTTGATGCTAGCCGCAGCAAAAAATTCTGTGATCACAGTGACAATTGATGGGGAAGATGCCGAGGATATGATGGCAAAGGTTGTGCATGCGTTTCAAACTGGCTTTGGTGAATGATATATGAAAAATCAAAGCGCAGAACTGTACTTACAAGGGACGCCGATCTGCCGCGGGATTGCAATTGGAAACCTCATCGTCCTGCACCGTCAGGAGCAACACATCTCTGAGCAAAGCCTTCCGATTGAAAAAGTAGATGCTGAAATTCGCCGTTTCCGCCAAGCGATCTCCAAAGGGAAAGACGAGATCCATGCGCTGAAGCAACGGCTTCAGAAAGACCGGATCGTCGAAGGGGTTGCTATTCTCGATAGCCATTTGCAGATCATGGATGATCCGATGATTACAACTGACGTCGAGGAGAGGATTCGGGCTCTTCAAAAAAATGCCGAGTTTGTGTTCAAATCAGTCGTGACCGAGTGTCAGAAGCAATTCGAATTGCTTCCCGACCCCTATTTCCGGGAGCGTTTTAAAGACATCGAAGAAATTGGACGGCGCATTTCCCATCACTTGATCTTTACTCATAAGACCCCCTTGCATCAGCTTCCGCCCGATTCGATCGTGCTAGCAACCGATTTGAACGTTTTTGATACGGCCGAAATCGATAAAACCCTCGCTTGCGCGTTTATCACCCAACATGGCAGCGCAGCTTCCCATGCAGCAATTGTAGCCAAGGGAAAGGGGATCCCTTATGTGAGCGGCATTAATCTCGAACAGGTGCAATCCCCGCATGGCGGCGCTGTGATCGTCGACGGAAGAACCGGACAGATCATTGTCAACCCTACAGAGGACACTCTCAAGAAATACAAAGAGATGAAAGAGGGTTTACACGACCATTACCGCACGTTAACCAATCGGGGCGGGCTGCAATCGGAAACGTTCGACGGGTATCGCGTGCAGCTTTCTGCGAATATCGACCTGTTGCGTGAGGTAGAGGGCTTAAACCAATTTCGAGGCCATGGGATCGGGTTATTGCGAACGGAATCGGCATTTGCCTCCGGAGCGCCGCTCCCATCTGAGGAGGAGCAGTATGCTCTCTATAGCAAATTCGTCGACAAACTCGGCTCGCTTCCCATCGTCTTTCGCACGTTTGACATTGGGGGAGACAAGCAATTTCGCCATGCCCAGCAGGTGGCAGAATCGAACCCTTTTTTGGGATACCGCGCCATTCGCCTCATGTTGAGAGAGCGGGAGTTTTTTAAAGCACAGCTGCGCGCGATCTTGCGCACGAGCCATCAAGGCAATATCCGGATCCTCTTTCCCATGATCTCTAGCGTGGCAGAGCTCTTAGAAGCAAAAGAGATACTCGAAGAGGTGAAAGCGGAGCTGCGCAGCCAACAGATCCCACTTGCGCCTCACATCCCTGTCGGGTGTATGGTCGAGGTCCCGTCAGCGGCAATGACAGCTGATTTATTGGCCAAGGAGTGCGATTTTCTCTCGATCGGCACGAACGATCTCGTGCAATACACGCTTGCCGTCGACCGGACCCACACGTTTTTGAACCACCTCTACACGCCCGCTCACCCGGCGGTCGTTCGGTTGATCCGCTACGTCGTCAGCGAAGCTAACCGCGCCCACGTCCCCGTCTGTATCTGCGGCGAGATCGCGGCCGATCCTCGCTATACCCCTCTTCTTTTAGGCCTTGGTATTCAGGAATTGTCGATAGCCCCCCGCCATCTACCAACCATCAAGAACGCTATTCGCAAGACGAGCATTGTCGGAGCAACCCGTCTGGCTGAGGCTGTGTTGAAGCTCTCTTCTGCTGCCGAGATCGAGCAGTTCTTAACCAACGAGTACCAAAGGCTCGCCCCCGAGGATGGGCTCTACAACCACTAGTTTAGGCTTGGGTTACTTTGTCTTTACGGGCTGCTCTTGCGTCAGTTATGATTTCATCGCGGGTTTTGCGCAATTCTCTTCCGAGGTCAATTAAATTTTTATAAGTGGGAGATTTCTCTGGATCTATCTTATTGGCCTGCATCCACAAGACAGCCGTTTCAACGACGTCATAGGCTTTGTTTGCCATTTGTCCGAGTTCATAGGGGCTTTCAAAGGTGCGCTGCTCCATGATGTCATGGAGTTTTGCATTGTCGGGGTGGGTAAAGGGGAAGGTGATCAAGTTGAGAGTTCCTTCGAAAAAGCTTCCGCCGCCTTTGGGATTGGGGATTGTATAGATGCAGTCGAGGGTATCGCGCAATTTGACAAAGTTCTCGGCCAGTCTGACGTGGGGATTGGTCGTTGGATCAAGTGGGTCGACATCGGCTTTGGCAGCTGCATGGACTTCTCCACGCGCTTTTTGCATACTCTCCCCAAATTTGACAGGGTCTTCGAGATTTGCTAGCAGGTTTTCATGCACGTTGGCTAAGGCAGGCAAGCTAAGTGGTGGTTTTCCCTCGTTTTCGGCTTGCACAGAGAGGATAACGTACTTGATCCCCATGATCATGTTTTTGCCCTCTTTATTGCTATTTTTTAATGTTTCCAATCGGTTGTTAATCTCTGTTAACGGGCCGATATCTGAATCGCCGGGGTTGGCTTTAGTTTTTTCATTGATCACTTCTTGAATAGACTCTCGGAGGAGGCCAATGCTCATTTGAGCAGCTCCGCGGTCTTCCAGGCTGGAATGCATGCGTGCGTGTTCCATCCGCTCTGTGGGTGTGTTGCCGTAGGCGGAAACTTGGGTATATTCGTCTAGTTTTTCCCTGGCGTGTTGCAAGCTGCCCGTGATCCCTTTTCCAAGGACGATTCCCGAGGCAAACCCCGAAACTAACACACATGTTTCAATCAGGAACACAGCACAGGTTTTTGCAAGCACTTTGGGGATAAAGGGGCAGACCGTGTGAACGGCATGGGCGAAATTTTCCGCGAGAACTTCTGCTTTTGAACCAGCCGCAACGTTCAGCATCAGTTTGCAGGGGAGCACCATGATGAATTCGCTGGCAAGCGAAAGGGTGTGCCTGATCAAGCGGCGCATGACAGCGCTGGTCAAGCTGCCGCTGGCTGCTGTATCGATCCCCAATGCTTCGTCGAACAGTTCTGCTTTTTCTAAAGAGATTTTGTCTTGAATGCGTACCGATGCATGCCAACGGGTATACCAGGCGCTGCCGCCACGTCGCAATTTGAGCACATCGAGATGAGGATAGTGTTTTTGTGCATAGGCGGTCATGTCTTTGTACACCTCTTTTCCAAGAGCGATGCTCTCTTTGTTCGTGTTATTCAGTTTTGAAAGGAGTGCAGAGTGCAAGAGTGAGTTGCGAGCACCACCGACTTGGATGAGGTCGCACGATTCAAAGAGGGGTTTTATGGCTTTTAATTGACGGTATCGCTCAAGACTTCCGCCTTTTGTACAGGCCAACAGGAGGGCCGCATACTGCATGTCGAGCTGCTTGCGATCCGCAGTTCCTGCAGCGGGGAGTCGTTCTATGTTGTATAACTCATTGATTTTTTTATCCAAGAATTTCTCAGTAAAAATGGGCTTTAAGCCCATGTTGTTTTGGATTTCGATCAAATCGTCGAGTTGTTCAG
>JABDCX010000025.1 GCA_013287915.1 Chlamydiota bacterium | reverse complement strand
AAAAAGTCTATCGCATTAAAAACGAACAGTCGGAGTTAACGGAATATTGCCCACAACTGGCCGAGCTCCACGCGAAGAAAAAAGAGACCCCGACGATGGGTGGGGCTTTGATCTTGATCGCTATGCTAATTTCTCTCTTTTTGTGGATGGATTTGAGGAGCATTTTTACTCTGATTTTTTTCATTACGACTGTGACATTGGGTTTACTAGGAGCTCGAGACGACTACTTGAAAATGAAGTACAAGAATTCGAAGGGTCTTAACAGGAAGCAAAAATTGTGCATTCAAGGGATGATCGGGTTGCTGCTCGCCATCTATCTCTTGGTTCCTGCCGCTAACCAGGGAATCGCACAAGGGGAGTGGTTTCACCCTCCAGTGATTAAGGAGGTGGTGAAGGCCTCCACAGAGGAGCCAAAAGTACATGGCGCCACGTCATTGACCCAAGTGCCTCTGCAAGAATTTGCCTCTCGGATCTATATCCCATTTTTCAAAGAGCCGATCCATCTTTTGACAGGCGGACTCCTGCTTCTTGCGGGGGCATTTATCATTTTTGTCGTGGTCGACACATCCAATAGCGTGAACTTGACTGATGGGCTCGATGGCCTTGCGGCAGGGTGTTTGATCTTGGTGGCAAGTTGCTTAACTTTGTTTGCTTTTTTGTCAAACCACGTCCAACTGGCAAGCTACTTGAACATTGCCTACATCGAGGGAAGCGGCGAGATTGCCATCTATTTAAGTGCTTTTGTCGGTGCCTGCATCGGCTTTTTGTGGTACAACGGTTACCCGGCTCAAGTGTTTATGGGAGATACAGGCTCACTCGCTCTAGGGGGCATTATTGGGGTTGCAGCGGTGTTATTGAAGCGGGAACTTCTGTTGGGGATTATCGGCGGCGTTTTTGTCATGGAAACCGTTTCGGTGATTCTGCAAATCTGGAGCTTCCAAACTCGCCAGAAACGGATTTTTTTATGCACTCCCATCCATCACCATTTTGAATATAAAGGGTGGCCGGAGACAAAAGTGGTCATTCGCTTTTGGATTATCGGACTTCTGTTGGCTCTGGTCGGTCTAGCTTCGTTGAAATTTCAATAGGTGAGCTTATGAAACTGTCAAAATTGCGCGTGGCTGTGTTGGGATTAGGTTTAAGTGGGCGCGCGGCTGTCCGTTTTTTGCTGAAGCGTGGAGCAAGCGTGACGGGCATCGATGGAAATCGGGACCATTTAGCAAACCATCCCGATATGGCACTCTTTCGCGCAGAGGGGTGCGCGCTTGTTCATGAAGAAGAGGTCAAAGATTTAAAATCACAGGACCTTTTGGTTGTCTCTCCGGGGGTCCCACCCCACCACAGGATCTGGCAGTTGGCGCGTGAAGCCAACCTCCCGATTATAGGTGAGGTGGAGCTAGCCTTTCGAGAAATTGCCATTCCGTGCATCGGAGTGACAGGCACAAATGGGAAGACGACGGTGACTCTGCTTATCACACATGTTTTAAATAGTTGTGGGCATAAAGCGCTTGCTTTGGGGAATGTGGGGGTGGCATTGACGGATGCTGTGGATACCCTCGAACAGGAAAAGTGTGCCTATGCCGTTGTGGAATTGAGTTCATTCCAAATCGACACGATGCAAGAGCCCTGCTTAGATTCAGCTATTTTGCTCAACATCACTCCAGATCATCTCGACCGGTATCAAACGATGGATGCGTATGCGCGCTCCAAGGCGCATATCACAGATCTTCTCGTCGAAGGGGGAGCTTTCTATCTCGAGCAAGCTGCCTTTGAGCAATATCGGCCCCTTTTTGCGCAAATAGATCCCATTTTGTACGGCTACGACCCTTCTTGTTCTGTCGTGGCAAAAGAGGGAGTGATTACGATCGACGGAAAATCGCAACTGAAGCTTCCCAGCACTTATGGGACGCGCCGTTCCCACGACGTCGAAAATATCATGGCCGCATTTGCCGTTTGCCATCGCTACGGAGTGACTGGAGAGCAGTTTATCAAGGCATTGGAAACTTTTCAGAAACCGAAGCACCGCATCGAATTTGTAACAGTGGATAGCGGTGTGCGCTATTATGACGACAGCAAGGGAACGAACATCGACGCCGTGATTCGCGCTGTGGAAACAGTGCAAGGGCCAATTGTTTTAATTGCAGGGGGAGTCGATAAAGGAGCGCCCTATTTGCCATGGATTTCTGCATTTGCTGGAAAAGTCAAAGCCGTTTGTGCGATCGGACAAGCTTCGCCGATGATCAAGCGCGATCTCGAGCCGCACGTGCCAGTAAGCGTCTACACAACATTGGAAGAGGCTGTCGATGCTGCAAAGAAAAATGCGAATGCAGGAGATGCAATTCTTTTGTCGCCAGGTTGTGCAAGTTATGATATGTTCAAGGACTATGCGCATCGAGGGGAAGAATTTCAGCGCATTGTACATTCTAAAACCAGTTTAAAAAGGGGTGATTCATGAGCCGTAGAGATACGATTGTGATTGCTTTACTCATCAATGCAGGGCTGTTAGCAATTCTATTTATGCTAGCTGTCAATGTGGATGATGACACAACCAGTACTAACCAGTCAGTGCCGCCAAGCAAAGAAGTTGCTCGCAACGAGTATTCATCTCCAAAGCAGCAGGAGTTGAGCGTTGAAGAGAGTGCCCAAGACGTCGATACGTTCCTAAAAGAACTCAAAACGACAAACCCGCAGCAAGTCACTTTTATCGAAGACGACGAATGGGATAATGACGAGCCAAAAGGTGTAGTGCTTGCGCCTGCGAAATTGACTGCCTCAAACGACAGCAGAGGCCAGAATTACATCGAAGTGACCGTGAAAAGCGGAGATGCTTTAGAGAAAATTGCTCGCAATAATGGGACAACTGTTGAGGCTATCAGAGCGGCGAATAATTTGACCTCTTCAAAACTCTCCATTGGACAAGTTTTAAAAGTTCCCGCGAAAAATAAGTCGGCTGGTAACGAAGTGGCCGTTGCGCAAAAGCCTGTTGTTGCCACCTTGACACCGGCGCCAAAGCCTTCTGAGAAAAAGGCTGTAGCGGGAGAGCCTCAATACTACACAGTCAAAACAGGGGATAGCCCTTGGAAGATTGCAAAGGAGTTTGGAGTGGAAGTCGATCAACTCCTCAAACTCAATGGATTGGATGAGGGGAAAGCACGCAACTTAAAAGTCGGCGATCGAATACGCGTACGTTGAGATGAGTAGTTATGCTAGGCCCTTGCTTGTTTTTGTGGCTACTGTGATCTTTTTGTTGGGGATCGTGATGATATTTAGTACGACTTCAGCTGAAATTCTCGACCATGAAATCGAAAGAGGGACTCATCAGGCCCTCTACAAACAGATCCTCTATGCCGTAAGTGGTTTGTTCATTGGATGGATGACTTATCGCATCGGATATCGCAACTTGCTCTTTTATAGCCAACCCTTGCTCGTTTTCTTTACGTTTCTTTTGGTTTTGACATTGATTCCAGGGATCGGACGGGAAGTGAATGGATCGCGCCGCTGGCTCCATCTGGCTGGCTTTTCCTTTCAACCCTCAGAGTTTGTGAAGTATCTCGTCCCCGCTTTCTTCATCCAGCGGTTGATGCAATATCAAGAGGGGGAACTCGCTTTTGTCGAGTTTCTAAAATTGATCGGATTGGCTGCTATTCCCATTTTTTTAGTCCTCATCGAACCCAATAATGGAACGGCTGGAGTGATGGGTTTGACCTTGATCATGCTTTGTTTTGTCATGCGGATCCCGTTTAAGTTCTGGGCATGGCCGCTTTTGATCGCTACGCTTGTGTTAGGAACGTTTGCCTCTCAACTTCCGTATGTTTCGGCTCGGCTGAAAGTCTATTTACATCCTGAGCTCGATTTGAAGGGGAAGGGCCATCAGCCCTACCAAGCAAAAATTGCGGCAGGCTCTGGACAATTGTGGGGGAAGGGACCGGGAAATAGTTTGCAGAAATTGAGCTACTTGCCAGAAGCCCAGAACGACTACATTGCTGCAATCTATGCTGAGGAGTTTGGCTTTGTGGGAATGATTGGTTTGATTTTGCTTTACCTCATTTTGTTGTCGTGCGGACTGACAATTGCCTACCAAGCACAAAACCAAGGGGCATTCTTTATCGCATCGACAGCGACATTTTTGCTTTGTTTTCAGGCATTTCTCAACTTGGGAGTTGTCTCTGGACTGCTTCCTAGCACAGGTTTGAATCTTCCCCTCTTTAGTCAAGGAGGGAGCTCGCTGATGGCAAACATAGTGGGCTTGTCTTTGCTATTAAACCTAGAAACTGCTGTTCCTAGGTTAAATATTTCTCAGTCAAAGGAGTCAGTCGTTCATGGGTAGACGCATCATGATCGCCACCGGAGGAACAGGTGGGCACATATTTCCTGCGATTGCGCTGGCTCAGCAGCTTTCCGTCGAAGATCCTTCTTGCGAAGTTGTCTTTGTTGGAGGCGGACTTTCGGAAAATCGCTATTTTGACCGCGGCTCATACGAGTCTTACACCGTTTCGTGCGGCAGCTTTGTCTCCAGAGATCCCAGTAAAGTGGCATTGGCTGTGGGAAAAATTGCTCGTGGCATCTGGCAAAGCCGCGTCATCATCAAAAAATTTAACCCTTCTGTCGTCGTTGGATTTGGCAGTTTTTACACATTTCCCCCTTTAGTTGCGGCCCGCTTATTATCGGTGCCGATCGTGTTGCACGAGTCGAACAGCATTCCTGGTAAAACAACTCGGTTGATGTCTCGCTGGGCTGCATTGACAGGGGTCCAATTTCCAGAAACAGTCCATCTATTGAATGGCAACGTTCTCGAAGTGGGTATGCCCTTAAGAGCCGGCTTCCAACAAGGAAGCGCCACCAAAGAAGCGGCAAGAAGCTATTTTGGGCTCGATATGGATTGGATGGTCATCTTGGTGTTTGGAGGTTCTCAAGGTTCTAAGGCAATCAATGAAGCTCTTTTGCAAACCTTCTGCGCGATTAAACACCTCCCCTTTCAGATCATCCACATCGTCGGTGATACCACTCTTGTCAGAAAAGTCTCTCACTACTACGCAACACATGGGATCAAAGCTTCCGTCAAAGCCTTTGAATCGCGCATGGACCTAGCGTGGCAGGCAGCAGATTGTGTCATTTCACGCGCAGGGGCGGGTACCATTGCAGAACTTATTGAATTTGAAGTACCCGCTTTGCTCATTCCCTATCCTCAGGCTGCTGAAGACCACCAAACACACAATGCGAATTTCATTGCAGCGACAGTGGGGGGAGGGATGAAGTTGGCGGAGAAGGAAGTGACCGTTGAAAGGCTCTCATCGACGTTAAGTGCATTTTTGTGTCAACAGAATGAAATATTAGCAGGGATGCGTCGAGCAATTCGCTTGTATAAATCGCGTGCGCGCATGAAAAATTTAGTGACAATCGTAAAGGAGTTTGACTGATGAAAGAGAAGTATCATTTAATCGGAATTGGTGGCATTGGAATGAGTGGGCTTGCTCACTTACTTTTACAGCAAGGGATTCCCGTGACGGGGAGCGATGTTGCTGCTGGCCCGCAAGTGCAAACGCTTATCCAGGCGGGTGCAAAAGTACACATTGGGCACTCTGCAACACATGTAGAAAAAGATGCGACAGTCGTCTATTCGACAGACATCAAAAAAGAGAATCCCGAATACCAAGCTGCGCTTCAGCTTGGCTGTACACTTCTACACCGCTCCCAATTGCTGCAGCGCCTGATGCAAAAATGCCGCCATTCCCTTTGCGTGGCTGGTACGCATGGAAAGACGACCACCTCTTCTTTGCTCACGTGGGTCTTGCACGTTGCTGGTTTAAAACCCTCATTCGCGATTGGCGGCGTCATTCCTCAGTTTAAAAGCAACAGCGGCCATGGCAGCCACGATTTCTTCGTTGCAGAGGCGTGTGAAAGCGATGGAACATTTCTCAATTATCTACCCTATGGCGCGATTGTCACGAATATCGACGAAGATCACATGGATTTTTATGGGACTCTTACTTCACTTGTGAGCACATTTGAAACGTTCATGAAGAAAATCACAGATCCCCATCTCTTGTTCTACTGCGGCGATGATCCCTTGCTGCGGCAAATTAAGCCTCAGGGCACCTCTTACGGGTTTTCAGCAGACTGTCAGCTTCGCATCACACACGCCAAGGCAAAAGGGTGGATGCAAACGTTCGATGTACAGTATAGAGGAAAGGAATATCGAGAGATCGATCTCTCCTTGATCGGTTCTCACAACATCTTGAATGCTGCGGCCATATTTGGATTGGCGCTTGAGCTAGGTGTCGAAGAAGCGATGATTCGGAAGGCGTTTGCAACCTTCAGTGGTGTCTTGCGCCGCTGCGAACGGAAAGGGGAGTGTGAAGGGATCTTGTTCATCGACGATTATGCTCACCATCCCACCGAGCTCAAAGCCACTCTCCAAGGTCTTCGGAGCGCTATTGGCGACCGCCGCCTCATCGCGGCTTACCAGCCCCATCGCTACACCCGTTCACAGAGCTGCCTGGGCAAGTATGAAGGAGTTTTCGAAGAAGTCGATCACCTCTTTGTCTCAGAGATCTACTCTGCGCGCGAACAACCCATTCCAGGCATCACTACTGAAGTGGTCGTAGCTGATATTCAAGGAGCGAATCGATGCCCATCCCAATTTGTCGAACGCTCCCATTTAGCGCAAGAAGTTGCAGATTTTTTGAAACCGGGAGATCTCGTCGTCACATTAGGGGCAGGCGATATCACAAAACTTTCAAGTGAGGTGTTGCAACTATTGGCAAAAGGAGCCGCTTGTGGCTAATCCCACAATTCCGACCAAAAAAGCGTGGGGGCTCATTTTCCTATCGGTCGCGCTGATCAATGGAACAGCGTTGTTGGGACTCAGCTATTACCGCTATTCACAAGTGCAGCAACGCACAGATTCTGCCTATCACATTGTTGCTCTTGTTCAAACAACGGCTCAACGCGACCTCTTGAAGGCAGGGCATTTGGCCGAACTGCTCGGCTTATCTGTCGATGAGCCGACAAATCTGTTTTCCTTTAATAGTAACGAAGCGGAAGAAAAGCTCAAATCAACAGTTGCGATCAAAGAAGCAAAGGTCAAAAAAATTCGGCCAGGAACAATCCACGTCGACCTAGAATTGCGCGAACCAGTGGCACTCATCGGCAATTTTGCTAACACAGCTTTTGATGCAACGGGCACCCTTTTCCCCCTTAAACCTTACTTCACACCGAAAAAGATCCCAGTCGTTTATTTTGAAGAGGCTCAGCTTCCCTCTTCCAGTCGTCCCCCTTGGGGAAGCAGTTTAATGGGTAAAAACAGTGAACTTGCCTACCTGCTTCTTACAAATATTCCCCGCATTTTAGGCGATGCAACGCATTTGATCAGCGTCGATCTTTCTAAAGCTGCAGCGCCAGTGCTTGGTCAACGGCAAATTATCGTAATCCTCGAAGAAGGGGAAGAGAAGATCGTCGAACAAAATCCTGAGTTTTGGAAGAACAAACGCATCTTGCGCCTTACACCTGAGAATTGGGAACACCAATTGCACAATTACGTGCGTTTGCGCACATACCACCCAAAAGCACTCTTTCAAGAAGATCGCAGCCGCTTCCGCGTGGTCGATTTGCGGCTGAACAATTTGGCATTTATCTAAGGAGACTCCCATGAGCGAATACATCGAAATCCACTGGACAGCTGGCAGCTTAGATGAGGCAAGAAAGGTGTCCCGCTACCTCGTTCAAGAAAGGCTTGTCGCCTGTGCACAGATCATCCCTTGGATCGAATCGATCTACCGCTGGAACGGCCAGCTCGAAACTTCCCAGGAAAGCAAAATCGTGCTAAAAACCCGTCGCGATCAGTACGACACCATCAGAAAAGCGATCGAAGAGAACTGTTCCTACGAAGTCCCCGAGATCACCTTTCGCACCATCGATGGCGGCAATGAGGCGTATTTGAGTTGGCTAGAAGGCGAGCTCATTAAGGCTTAGCACCTCTAAAAAACCTTGTCTTTTAGGATTCGCCCAAGTAATCTAAACATTAAAACGTTAGGTGCAATGCGTGGAGAATCCCCAAGACGAAACAGAAGAGCTGGAAGAGGAGTATGGGATGGCTTCAGGCAATCTCATGGACACCAAAACCAGCCAGCTCGATGACGTCCTCAACGCTAAATTAGAAAACGCCTTTCATAAAGAAACTTACCAAATCCTCCTCCATGACATTGCGAAAATTGCAAGCGAGCACGATCCGATCGACTTAGCACACGCTGTGACCCGTTTACCGCCCAGTTCGCGCGTCGTCGTCTACGACAACTTGCCCGACCTCAATGCCAAAATCATCTTCATGATCAACACGGGCAGTAACACCCGCGTTGCCATTTTGCGCCGCATTGGGGATGAAGAGATCAAGCGCTTGATTGAAAGAATGCCCCCCGACGAGGCTGTCTGGATCCTCGACGACATGTCAAATCGCCGCCTCAAACGGATCCAAGAGCAGCTCGATCCCAAAAAAGCCTCGCGTATCAAAGAGCTACAAAAGCACGACCGTCACAGCGCTGGGCGCTTGATGACAAACGAATTTTTCGCCTTTCCCATGAACACGACGATTGGGGAAGTTGCTGCCTACATCCGCGATAACCCTGGCATTGACCTCACCCGCCGCATTTTTGTGTTGAATGACGACGGCAGTTTAGCAGGTTATGTCCCAGGAAGAAATTTGATCGTCAACCAACACCATTTGCCATTGCGGCAGGTGATGCGCCCCGTCTTGCATAAAGTCACCCCAAACGATTCGCGCGATGAAGTGGTCGATTTGGTCGAGCGCTATGAAATCCCCGCTCTTCCTGTTGTCGACGAGCGTGACCATTTGGTAGGGGTGATCACATATGAAGACGTCGTCGAAGCGATGGAAGATATTGCTGACGAAACGATCGCGAACATCGCTGGTACAGCTGAAGATGTCAGTGAACAAGAGCCCATTCTCAAACGCTTTTTCCTGCGCGCTCCTTGGCTCTTTGTCACGCTGTGCGGGGGATTGATCACTGCCACTGCCATGGCGCATTTCAAGGACCGCTCCTGGTTTTACCACGTTCCGTTTTTCGTTCCCTTAATTGCCGCGATGTCGGGAAACGTCGGCATTCAGTGCAGTACGATTTTAGTGCGCGGGATGTCGACAGGCTCCCTTTCGATGGGTTCCCGCCTTCAGGCTGTGCAAAAAGAGTTTAGCATCGGACTTCTCATTGGCACCTTGTTCGGAGTCCTGTGTGGAAGCATTGTTTATCTCCTCAATAGCGTTGGAATTAGCAACCCGTTCAACGAAGCCGTTGCAGTGGGGGCGATGGTTTCATTCGGGGTGTTTGGCGCGTGCATGATGGCTACCCTTTTAGGATCGCTCTCCCCATTTTTCTTTGCTCGCTTTGGAATCGATCCTGCAGTGGCCTCAGGGCCTATCGTCACAGCGTTTAACGACGTGTTATCGACGCTGATGTTCTTTTTAATTGCCTATCTCATTTATCCATTGATATTTTAAGTTTATGGTCGATTTTGCGTCATATAAATCACGGGTGGTAGACATGGTCAAAAAAAGTGAAATGGGTCAACTCACGCCCCAGGAGTTTTGCTCCCTGTTTTGGCTCAATCTAAAAGTGAAAGCCCGCAATACCCTCGAATTTTTGAAAGATGTTTGCCGCTACTATGGGAATTGGAATTTTGCAAAAGCAGATCTCTCGTTGCACCTGATGTACCTTTTCCATAATCCTTACAGGATGAGCAAACGGTTTTTAGAAAAGCGGCAAGTAAAAGAACTCGACACCTATGGAGAGACGCCTTTAACCTCTTTTGAGCGAATTGTCAACGCAGCCGCGATTACAGAGCACGATTGCGTTTTTGAGCTAGGGTGTGGAAGGGGGCAGCTCTGTTTTTGGCTTCAAGCGCTTATCGGATGTAAAGTCGTTGGGATCGAGCACAATCCCGAATTTATTTCCCGCGCACAACGCCTTGTCAACCGTTTGAACATCCCGCGGCTCACTTTTATCGCACAAGATATGCGTGAGGCCGATTTGACAGGTGCGTCGGTATGTTATCTGTGCGGTACTTGTATGGATGAGGCCACCATCCGCAAGATGATCGCCAAATTTTCGAGACTTTCAAAAGGAACTCGGGTCATTACAGTGAGTTTTCCTTTAACAGACTATCCTAATAGTGAACATCTTGAGATCATGCACACCTTTTCCGTTCCCTTTCTTTGGGGAGAAGCGGACGTTTACATCCACGTCGTCAAATAATAACTGCTAGCTCCGTCCCAAGTTTTCTCAGCAAATGAACAAATATCCCTATATATAAGTATTTTAGAAACTTTTTTTTAAACCGCTTGACCATAATGTAAAGATCGCGTAAATTTTTGACTTTGATCAGTAAAATGTTTGCCTAAATATAAAGAGTTAACAAGCTTAAAAATATCCACTTTAGGAGGATTATGCCTAGCCCACAAAGACTAAATAACAACAACGCCCCAGCTGTGTTGTTGCCAAAGCCACCAGTCATGGCTGACATTGCGAAAGCAGTACCCAAAGCAACACCCAGTGTTCCCGCTGCAGTTCCAGCCAGAGCAGTAGTGACTGCTCCTGTTGCAGTTGTTCCCACAATTGCTAATGCCGCAGTTGATCAAAAAGCCGGTACCTTGGCACAGCGCATTTTTGCACAAGTTTCTCCCTACTTCACCAAGCAAAACGCCGCTATCGCCGCCGCTGTCATCGTTGTCAGCTATGCGCTCTACAAAGGGTACCAATACATCACAGCGCTAAACCTTGCAAAAAAAGAAGATGCTATAGCCGCTGACTTTAAAAAAGCTGCTGCAGAGTACAAGTTGCCAGAGAATGTGTTTGAGGGTGCAACTACGGCGCAAGATAAGTACCAAAGAGTTGAAACAGCTTATCGTAGCGTCTATGTGTTATTTCAGAGCTCTATGCTTGCTTTGACAGGCGCTAAGACATTGACAGAACGACAAGCAGGTTTGTTGGAAGCTGTTTTGAAAGAACTTGAGACAAAGCTGTTCGATTCTCTAAAAGTGGGAGTAAAGGAGATTTCATCGAAGGACGACCAAGTCGCGATGACTATCAATTCCTATAGAAATAGTCTTAACGTTCGATTACTAAACGACAGGGATATTTTAACAGCGCACGTTAATCACCCTAGAGCAGGACATTTTGCAGCGGTTAAAGATTATGCGAACGCCACTGACTTTTGGACAGCTTGCAAAGCGATTAGCGATCGACACATGGCGATTTACAATGCTATGGTAACTGCATGTACTGAAATAAGATATGGTGCGCAATTAAGTGATATTGAAAGCGCAAATATCCAGAAAGGGCAACTTTCAAAAGCACTGACAGCAGACGATCAGAAGTTAATTGCAGCTGCGATGAAAGATATCCAAGACCTCAACGAGCAACTGCGTCTCCGTATTGTCGCTCACGGCAGAAACAAAGAAGTCGTTGAAGGAATGGGATCAAACATTACGTTCACTCAGGCTCCAAATGCAGAAGAGTTGAGCAAAGCAGTTAAAGGTGAAGGAAGTATCTTTCAAGCGTTTAACAGTGCCCGCATGCTGGGCGCTCAGCGTACCGATTCTAAGACTGGATTCAATGATGGATTTGGAGTATTCGGTGGTCTTACCGAACAAATCCCGGCAGTCTTAAAAACACTGAAGCTCTTTACCTCAGAGAAATTTAATGCAAAAGATACTCACTTATTGGCTGCATTAAAAGCTGAGTTTGCAAAGGATGAAAAAGAGGTAAATACTCGTGATAAGGGGATTATCAGCTTGTTGATTCAAATCATGGAGCAAACTGATAAGGCATCCGATCCAGCAAAAGCACTGCACAAGGACTTAAGGAAAGCGTGCGATTTCCTTAAGTTTGATGATAAGGGAGATCTAGCCATTTTGGATAATAAACTCCTTAAAAATCTTAACGCAAAACAACGCGAGGATAATCGAATTGCAGTTGCTCTGAATGGGGCTTATCGAGAAGTGAGAGAGGAAGGAAAAGATGTGGATGCAGCAAAACCATTGCTAACAATGAGGACAAGTGGTTCACCAGCTACTGTTGCTCTTGGCCATCACATAGAAGATCCAGCATTCCTCTTGAGAAAGGCTTATATTACTGATCCAGACAGGCCGGGAGAATATGTTTTACCTGCCATGTTTACAATTAACTGTGACCAAACGTTGTTTGAAACACAGGCTAATTTGATTAACAAAGCCGGAAGAAAATCAGTAGCTCCAAACTCAGGCAGGGAGATCAAAGAGATTGCGTCGCTGAATTGGAACGAAGCTGCTCAGCGCGTAGGTGTAATCGTCACTGAAGGTAAAGAAGAACAACTCATTTCAAATATGATCGAGTCGGATCGTACTAGAATGGGTACATATGCTTATCGCTATACTCACGAAGGGATGGTGATGTGGAAGCTCTCTTTGGATGCCATATTTGGTGTAGCAGATGCAACTGATGAGCAGAAAAAGAAAGCCGCTATCGAACTAGTGCAAGCTAGACAAGCAGCAATTTTTACCAATGATTTTTCCGAACATAAGCTTTCGTTCTTGGCTGCTGCAAGCCAGTTTTTTACGCTTGAACGCGTGAAACTGCTGGATAAATGCATGGCAGAAGGCAAAAAAGATGAAGAAGTAAGAAGTGCTTTCGAAACGAAAATGTACGATCTTCTCGCAAAAGAGTTTGGGGGTAGCGTAACAGCACAACTCTTGAAAGATATGGACACTGCAGCAGCAGTTGTTTGGGCAGAAAAGAGTGCAGCAACAAGTACCAGCAGCACAAGCTCTGGATCTCAACCAGTGGCTTCTTCAAAAGTTAGTTATTTCAATCCATTTTCTTCAAAGTGGTTCATTTACCCATGGAACTGGTTTTAGTAGATAAATAACTGTCTATGAGAATGACTTGCACACCCTCGGGTGTGCAAGTTTTTTTTTGCCTTGCCGTCTCGCAAATTTTTACCCCACGCTCATGACACCTCCGGCGCCATTTCGCGCGGGGCTAATTCCTTATGCCGCTACCGCCCTAAACCGCGGTAGCGGTGTTATGAATTAGCCCCGCGTGACTGAGCGAAGCGAAGGAACGTGGGTACACATCGGATAAAACATCCAACCCCGGTAGAGGCAATTGCAGAAGTAGGTTTTAGGCGGATTTTGAGCGATTTTGGCTAGGTTCTGGGTTTTGTCGCAACTCCACATACTCTTAAGAGTAGGGGAGTTGTGCAAAATACAGAAAATAGCAAAAAGCGCCGAAAGACGCCAAAACGGACTTCTGCAATTGCCTTGGTAGGGTTGTAAGGGGCATTCTGTCGCAGCTTCGCAGCTGGGAAATATCTAACATTTCTCACCACGGGCTTACGCGCCGTGGCCATCCGCTGCCACTGCTTCGCAGTTGTTGGGTACGAGAGAGTTTTTTGCTAGCCGCGTTTGGCTTCGCTTTGTTGGCGGAGCAGTTGGTCTGCCTTGGCTAACAGGGACTCAATTCTTTGGGAATATTGCTGGACAGTCGTGCCCAATTGATCTTGGCGGTTGTAGATCGCCCTCATTTCAGCATTGAGAAGCTCTCTTTGTCCGCTTTCCCTGCTAGTGAAAATGTCGGAGCCTCCTGCCAGGGCTTTACCAAGGATGTCGAGGTCTTTAACTCCAGATTTAAGGAGGGTGATCATCTCTGCGGTAAGAGGTCTGATATTCGCTTCTTGAACGGCTAGCATAGCTCCGCAAAAGGCAGCCGCTACGCTTGCGACTGTTCCAAAGCCTTTTAAACCAAAAGTAGGATAGGTATTGTGCGTTCCTTGGATTTCCTTCGCTTTTAAAATGACCGCTTCGTGTTGGTCTAGCCGTTTGAGCTGTCCGCTTCTGCTGGAGGTGCGGGCTGTGGCAATCAAGAGATGGATAAAGAGCTCTTGGAGCTTGTCGATATCCATTCTGGTTTTTAACCCATTGTCAAACTCTATTGATAGGCGTTCTCTTTCTAGTTCAAGTTGACGGTGTGGGAGTTTGTTTTCTACTGCCATAGTTGACCTCTTTCTTATTTAGCGCGGATGCTTTCCATCACGGCTTGGTGGTGATTATTCAGGTGGTTGCGTATGTTTTTGATGATACGGGCTAATTCCTCTTGCATCTGAACGAGGTAGTCTAACCCAAAGTTGATTTTCTTTTCCAGCGCGTTCGTATGCTCGGTTGAAACGACCTTTTTTCCTTCTAATGTTTCACTTTTATAGTCGAGATTGAATTTCATCACGCGGGTAGCAGCGCCGGCGAGGAGGAGGTAGGTGTTGATCGCTGAATCTGGTTTTAAGGCTTGGATTTCTCCTTTTGCGAAGAAATTATAGGCCATCGCCCCGAAGACGATCAATGCAGTGCCCCTCTCCACCCAGCTTAAGAGGTTGCTCGATTTAGCGTGGGAATGCATTTCACCGATCAAGGTGCTCATCTCTTCATTGAGGGCTTTTTTGGCGCCGTTATGTTTCTGGATGATATCAAAGCGTGCTTTTGAAGCCTCTTCCCGATTCTCTTTATGTTCCATGTAGCAGGCAAACAATTGGCGGAGATAATCGCCGCCGGGAGTGTCTTGCTTCGACTTCAGCGTGTCATCTTCTTCTTGTAGGTTCTGCAAATTCTGGTTTAATTCGCGTCGCAATTGGAGCGCCTTTTCATGAAAGGCGCTGGGCCTGGAACGGACGGAAGGAGGGGTCAGTTGTGGGATGTTTGGAAGCTCGCCTTGAGTGGTTCCAATGTGTGACTTCCCATCCACTGCTTCGCTTCCAAAAAACAACTCTCTCACCCAGTTTCCAACCGCACTGAACCAGTCTGTTGGTTTTTCAGAGGCCTTCTTTCTGGAGCCTCCCAAAGAGGCAAGGCTACTCGCGTAGTAGGTGTTGTCTATTGGTCTTCTTGGCGCGTCAACCGGTGTGGATGGCATATCCCAGACGAGCGGAGTGGTGCGGCGTGTGATAGCATCTGTCATGTGGTGGCTCCTTGTTTCCAGACTTGTTCTAGAACTTCTAAGGCGGGGACAGCTTTTGCGTGTTGCGGATCAGCCTTGGCAACGTGTAGAGCGGAACGCAACGCTTCAAGCGCTTTTATAGGGTTCTTCACAGCGTGCAAACATTGCGCAGCATGCCAATGGACATAAGGGTCGTTTGGTTCTTGGAGGGCGGCAATGCTGTAACACTCGATCGCTTCTGCGTGTTTTTTTTGCATCTGGTAGGTGGCTCCGAGCCCCATCCAAGCGCGTCTGTCTTCGAGCCTGTGCCCAGAAAGCAGCTTAAAGCAATCTTCTGCATCGCTGTATTTGCCGTTGCGATAAAGCTCGTATCCCAACTGGTACAGCATTTCGACCGAATCTTCTGAGATTGTACTCGCTGCTTCCATGATCTTATCTTCCGCCTGCGGCGCGTGCCTTCGAAATTTTGTCTTCGTGCAACGGCTTTACGATGTTACGCATGATCTGGTATGTTTCGTATCTCTCTGTCAACAGACGGTTCACCGTCTGGAGCTGCATCTCGTTCATCACATTGAGATCGTCCACCGTGAGGCGGATATTCTCGTTCAGCCGTTCGAGGTCTTCTTTCGTGTATCTCATTTTATCGAGATTGATTTCAACGCCTAATTCATTTGCTTTAACAAGCTTTGCTCTTAGCTCATCGTTGTTTGTGAGGTCGAGCTCCCCTTCGTGCTGGGCGGCATTGATCGATTTGATGAGCTTGTTGTGGGAGGAGACTTGTTCTTGACGCGCTTTAAGTTCTTGAAATTCTTTCGTGATTTTTTGTTCGAGAAATTTCAGCCGTTCTGCTCCGACGAGCAAAGCAAGCGTCTCGACGTTGTGCTCGACTGTTTTGCCTTCTTGAATGGCAGACAATTTGACGCCGTCGGCCACAGCGTTGTGGTCGATGGTGAGATCTTCTTGAGACATTGTAACCTCCAAAAGATAACGACTTTAAGGAATTAAGTTAACATAGACATTGATTCTTTGCAAGTTGTACTTCTCATTTTTTCTGAGATCCGCTATCCTAACGCCATTTTACTTTCACTAGAAGTGGGTTTTATCATGGCAAATAGAGCATCTTGGGGGTCGAAGCTCGGGTTCATTTTATCCGTAGCCGGCTCTGCAGTCGGGTTAGCAAATATCTGGCGTTTTCCCTATATCGTAGGGCAGTACGGCGGAGGTGCCTTTATCCTGATGTATTTGATGGCTCTTTTGTTGATCGGCTTTCCCGTTTTTATCTCTGAAGTGGTCATTGGAAGAAAGACCCAAACGAATCCAAGTGCGGCGTTTGCCAAGCTAGGCGGGAAGGGATGGGGGGGAGCTGGCAAAATGACAATTTTGACCGGTTTTTTTGTCAGCGCTTTCTACAGTGCTGTGGCAGGGTGGATTTTGGGGTACCTCGTGGAGGCTGCTCAAGGGAATTTATCGAGTTTTGCCTCGACCGAATCGGTGCAACAGCACCACCTGTCTTTAATGGATAACCCATACTGGGGCGTCACGTTCCATTTCCTGTTTTTGCTCTCTTGTGTGGGAGTTTTAATGTTAGGCGTCCGGAATGGAATTGAGCGGTGCAACAAGATCATGATGCCCCTTCTGTTTGTCGTCTTGATTCTTTTGGCGATTCATGGGCTGATGCAAAGAAAGGCATCCGAAGCGATGACGTTTCTATTGACGCCGGATTGGAAAGCATTTTCGATGGAAGCCATTTTGGTGGCACTAGGGCAAGCTTTCTTTACTTTGAGCTTAGGCCAAGGGACGATGGTGACCTACGGGAGCTATTTAAGCCGCAGTGAAAACCTGCTCCGCAGTTGCATTCCTGTCGTCATCATGGATACGGTAGTGTCCCTATTATCGGCCGTAGCTGTCTTTACGATCGTGTTTTCAGCTGGTCTAGAGCCCAATTCGGGACCTGGTTTGATTTTCCATACGCTGCCATGGGTGTTTAGCCAAATTCCGCTTGGGCATGGCGTTGCGGTTTTATTTTTCCTCCTCGTGGTGATGGCGGCTTTGACATCGGAGATCTCTGCGATGGAGCCCACAATTGCCTATTTGATCGATGAAAAACGGTGGAAGCGCTCATCGGCAGTGGCACTTTGCGGCGTTGGTGCATTTTTGTTGGGAATTCCAGCAGCGCTTTCGACCAGCTTATTGAAAAACTGGACATTCCATGGAATGACCTGGCTCGATTGGATGGATTATGCGGCAACGGCGATCTTAATCCCACTTGGAGGTTTAGTGGCTGTTCTTCTCGTTGGGCATCGCTGGGGAATCGAAAATGCGTTGAAAGAAATGGGCGAGGGAGCGGGGGTGAATTTTAAGACAAAACCGTGGATTTCCGACTATTTTTGGGTTTGCATTAAATATACAGCTCCCTTATTGATCATTTTCATCCTGATTAATATACTCGGCTTCATATGAGCACCCATTTTGTCGAATCTTCACTTGCAAAGGCAGATGCTGTTTTTGAGATTCCGATCCGTCCGCAAACGCTGCACGATTTCACCGGTCAGGATGCGGTGCGCGAGCGTTTGGAAGTGTTGCTTGGCGCTGCCAAAATGAGGGGAGAAACACTTCCCCATTGCCTGTTTAGCGGGCCTCCTGGTTTGGGGAAAACGACCTTGGCTCACATTTTGGCAAAGAGCATGGGGACGAATATCGTCGTGACGTCGGGCGTCGTCATTGAAAAACCGGGCGATCTTGCGGGGATTTTGACACATTTGCAAACGGGCGATATTTTGTTCATCGACGAGTTGCACCGACTCAATCGTGCGATCGAAGAGTACCTCTATCCTGCCATGGAGGATTTCGTTCTCGATTTGATGTTGGATAGTGGGCCAAGCGCGAGAAGCGTGCAGGTGAAACTCAATAAATTCACTTTGGTTGGTGCCACCACGCGGACGGGGCTTTTGTCGAGCCCCTTAAGATCTCGATTTGGTTTTAACTCGCGCTTAGATTATTATGATGCTTCGCTGATTGCACGCATTTTAGAGAGGACGGGGCGCATTCTCAACCTGACAATCGACGAGGATGCTACTTATGAAATTGCAAGACGCTCGCGCGGCACGCCGCGCATCGGCAATAACCTGCTGCGTTGGGTGCGCGATTACGCCCAAATGCGCACAGACAGCGTGATCGATCGCGGTGTTGCCGACCAAGCGTTGAAGATGCTCGCAATCGATGAGATGGGGCTTGATGAAATGGACAAGAAGATCTTAAATACAATGATCGAACTGTACCAAGGAGGCCCTGTGGGCCTGAATGCCCTAGCTGCAGCGATCGGAGAAGAGGGATCGACGATCGAAGAAGTGTATGAGCCATTTTTGATCATGCAAGGATTTTTAAAGAGAACGCCGCGAGGCCGCGAAGTCACTCCTCAAGCCTACGGCCATATGAAAAAAACTGAAATTTAAATGAAAGGAGCCAATTTATGTTAATGCGACTCGGTCTGATGTTAGCTGCTTTTATCCCCTATGTAGCGCCTCTCCATTCTGGCGTGTGGGATAGCATGACGACATATGTTTCAAAATCGACAAAAACGCAGCAGCCGACGATTAAGCCGCTGCTCGTGCATGACCGGATCGGTGTGATTCTCGAAGTGAAGGGAAAATACAAAATCATCGACCCGCATACAGGCAAGCACATCAGCACCCGCTTTGCAGGGAAGCGCAAATTTATCCAAGCCACGAAAGAGGGGCTGAAGTGGGGAGAGGAGTTTCCTGGCTTGCATCAGATTTTGATCGTGCCCGATGACAAGACGACAACGACCATTGTCGATGGAATCGAATACCCTGGACTGATCTTTGTCTACGATGTCGATGGGATGATCAGCGTCGTCAACCAAATTCCTGTGGAACAATTCTTGAGCTACTCCCTTTCGCAGTACCAAAAGCAACAGATCCCGCAAGAAGCATTGGCAGCAGTTGTCATTGCAGCCCGCACGACAGCTTACTACTACGCCGAGCATCCAAAGTCGGAATATTGGTCTATCGAAGCGCAGCAGTTGGGCTACCAAGGGATTCCATTGCAAGCGACCGGAGGATTGGCTAAGCAAATCGAAGGGACTCGCTTTATGGTGATGAGCACATCGCCGATAAGCGACGAGCGCATTCGTGCCTTCCCAGCGATCTGGAAAGGGGATCCTTCAAAAGGCGATATGATCATGTCGCAAATCACCCTCCCTCAAGCGATCGATCTGGCCAATCGCGGGGAGAATGCGGCGCAGATCTTAGGCAAGGCGTATCCTGGCATCCGAATCGAGCTCATGCAATATCTCGATTAGACACTCGTATGTCCAAGGATCTCTATGCCCTTTCGTCGTATCAGTACGACTTACCTGAGGAGCTGATCGCGCAATTCCCCGTAGAACCGCGCGACAGCTCCCGTCTGATGATCGTCAATCGAAAAACAGGCCAGATCGAAACGACCTCTTTCCGCGCACTTTCCTCCCTTTGTAAAAGAGGGGATCAACTTGTCGTCAATGACACGCGCGTGATCCCTGCGCGTCTCTTAGGCAAACGGAAAAGCGGGGGAGCAACAGAGGTGTTTTTGACCCACCGCCACTCCGATGGAACTTGGGATGCTCTCGTTCGCCCTGCCCGGAAGTGCGGCATCGGATCTCAGATCGAATTTAGTAAGACCCTTTCTTGCGAAGTGATTGGCATTTTGGCCGATGGAGAAAGACACGTTCGCTTTCAGTGTGATGGCCCTTTTGAAGAACTTCTCGAACAGCATGGACAGATCCCTCTTCCCCACTACATCCGGCGGGAGGCTAACCAAAAAGATAGCACCACCTACCAAACGATCTATGCGCAAAATCCGGGCGCTGTCGCAGCACCGACAGCAGGGTTGCATTTTACTGAACAGCTTTTAGGGGAGTTGAAGGATAAAGGCGTGTCTCGCGTGGCTGTGACGTTGCATGTTGGGCTTGGCACGTTTAAACCCGTGATGACCGAAGATGTGCGAGAGCATCTCATGCACGAAGAACTGAGCCTCATTACAGAGCGGACGGCTGAACTGCTCAACCAGCCACTGGGCAAGGGGAACCGGCGGATTTGTGTGGGCACGACCTGTTGCCGCGCCCTTGAATCAGCCACGAATGATGCTGGGTTAGTGGTTCCTGGCCGTGCTAAAACGAATATTTTCATCTACCCAGGCTATCGCTTTAAATACGTCGATGCCCTTCTCACCAATTTTCACCTGCCAGGATCGACTCTTTTAATGCTGGTCTCCGCATTCGCGGGCTACGAGCTGATCCGTGAAGCGTATGCCAAAGCGATCGAGCAGAAATTTCGCTTCTTCTCCTATGGCGATTCGATGTTGATTATTTAAGGTTGTTGTTTCCACTCATCGGGCATGTAGGTTTTCCCTTCGATGGCGGCGATGCGGAGCGGCAACGGAGGGTGAGTGGCGAACAGGTCGCTGAAGAACGACGTGTCAGCGAGGTACATGTGGGAGATTGCCATGCCGCTTTTGGGCATGTCGTGGACGGTTTCTCCGCCGATTTTTTTCAAGGCACCAGCAATCCCATTTGGGTTTCGGGTAAACTGAACCGCACACGCATCGGCTAAATATTCCCGTTGCCGACTGATTGTTGCCTTGAGAATCGACCCTGCAAACCACATGATGCTGCCTGCAGCTGCTAAAATTAAAGCCCCTATAACGATCACTCCGCCCGAGTTTTTCCTGCCACCGCTTGATCGCTGCATATTTGAAAGTTGCATCATCCGCATGGCGAGGTAGAGAACAAAGTAGAAGCCCATCAACATAGCGGCCAAACGCAAGCTAATGGCCATGTCGCCGTTGTAGATGTGGCCAAACTCGTGTGCGATCACCCCTTGCAGCTCATCGCGGGAGAGCTGTTGCATGCAGCCGCGCGTGACAGTGACAGCAGCATTTTCAGTTGTGAGTCCTGCGGCAAACGCATTGATCTCTTGTGCTTCGAGGATGTAGACAGCAGGTGTTGGCAAATGGGCCGCTAAGGCAATCTCTTCGACGATATTGAGCAGTTGCTGCTCTTCGAGCGTAGCATAGGCAGGATCGACGCGGCGCGCGCCTACCGATTCCGCGACGTAGCTACCCCCTTGCGAGCGAAACATTAAATATTGGAAGAGCGCGACGATGAATGTGAGGCAGACGAAAATCAAGCCGATAAGAGGGAAAGGGGGATTGTAGTCTTCTGTGTCGATGGCGCGCATGGCCCACTCCGCCCCAGCAGCGACCGCCAGAGTGAGCAGGATAAATACAAGCACATAAAAAGAAGTGCGGGAGCGCGCCTTGCGTTGCGCTTCCCAAAAATTAAAGGCCATAATTAGAATGCCACTTTGACGGCTTTGCGCGCTTCTGCGTCGGTGACCTGATACAAGTCTGCTGGGTGGTGGCCAAATACTCCTGCAACCAAAACGGCAGGAAATGTTTGTTGTGCCGTGTTGTAGAGCATCGCTTGGTCGTTATACCCTTGGCGCGAGAACGCAATCTTGTTTTCTGTTGAGCTGAGCTCTTCTTGCAGCCGTTGCATCGGTTCGCTTGCCTTCAGTTGGGGATAATTCTCTGCGAGCGCGAAGAGGTTGCCAAGAGAACCTTTAAGTGTCGACTCGGCGGCGATCAGTTCTTTCAACGAGCCTTCTGTTGGTCCGCCCGACTGCTCAATCGCTTTTCGAGCCGCAGAGGCTTGATTGCGGGCATTGATGACAGCTTCCAAAGTGCCTTTTTCATACGTCATGTACCCTTTCACAGTTTCGATGAGATTTGGAATCAGATCGTAACGGCGCTGCAATTGGATGTCGATCTGGCTCCACGCATTTTTCACCATATTGCGCATGCCGACCAGGCGGTTGTACAGGGCAATCAGCCAGATCGCCAAGAGGGCAACGATCCCTATTACAATCATAGTTGTGCTCATCTTTTCCTCCTCTGTTATTTCCCTCAAGTGTAACAGAGCGCAGCGATTTATCTCAATGGCAGGGAGCGGCGGCAAAGAATTAGCCCCGCGTGAATGGCGCCGAAGGCACCATGAGCGTGGGGTAAAGGTTGCAGGTTTAGATTGATGTAAAAGGAGTTTTTTGTTATATTACAGTTTTAAATAAAGCAAAAATGGGAAAGATTATGAATGTAAACGTTGTTCCACAGCAGTCCTTTTACGAAAGCATTTTATTTCCCTTGATTCCAGGAAAGTTAGAAGCAATGGTTACGGACGAAAAATTTAAAGGTCTATTTGAAACCTACAAAAAAACACTTAGCCCACAAGTGGCATCAATGTTTGACGTAATCCTTAACCCAGTTTACATTAGCACGGAGAGGATAAAATTCTACCGAGGCTCAGCATTGACAATTGTCGCTTTGGCTATTACCCTATTTGTGACTTACAAAGTATGGATTGAAAAAAAACCAGACTCTACACCGGATCAAGCAAACCACAACACAGAAAATCGTACCACACAAACAGCCCTCGACAGTATTCGATCTTTTAGTTGGGGAGTAGCTGGTGGTAGTGTATGTGGGGGTTGTGGGGGTGTAACTTTCGCTATTGGAACATTTACTTTTCTCGCATTCAGAGAACTAAGCGCAGTCAACCATTGGGCTTTCCTGATTAAAAATATTTATCCGAAATCTTAGGACCTATCGTTTTCTTTCCGTCATATTTTGTCACGAAATGGGGTGTTTTTGTCACTCAACTGCTTAAAGGCCGATTTTTGATTGGAGTACTGAAACATGCTTAGATTATTATCTTGTTGTTTCCAGGCAACAACACCTTCCCGGCTCAATCCGGAAAATGCGTTTAATTTCTCGGTCGAGGAACAACACTACTTAGTTTGGCTAAACAAGAATCAGTTAACAATTGATGCGATACGTGAGAAAGCTGGAGAGCTGCTTTCTAACGAAGCGACTCTTCGCAAAGAGCAAAATAAATTGCTTCAGTATGTGTTGTATTCGCGCGTTTCCAAAAGGCATTCGACAGCGGCGTCTAACGCCATTTCGATACTGATAAAATCCGGATTTCCTTTCGAAGGTCTCTCCTTGCAAAATGTTTCGATCCCTCATGCAGATCTTACTTATGCGATTTTGACGCGGATCGATTTTACAGGAGCAAATTTGACAGGTGTCAATTTTTCCCGGAGTTCCTTAAGTCAAGTTAATTTCACACAAGCAATTCTCAGCCAGATCAACTTAGGTGTTCTGCCATCGCTTCATCAGGGATTAAACATCGTACAAATGGCTATTCTAAAGGATAAAAAACAGCTTGTTTCTTTAGACATAGCGCACCACTTAGCTATTTGGGATCTTAATAGCTACCGATTGATCGAGACAAAATACGTGAACAGAAACGCTGGTGTATTACCTGGTTCTGCATGGAACAGTTTTTTTGTTGTTTCTCGCGACGAAAGATACATCTTACTTCTTGGGGAGTGTTTCGAGCAAGGCGAAGAGGAGAAAAACCATTTGTTTGTTTGTTTGCATATCTTCGATAACCACACCTCGAAAAACACCGTACAGAAACGGATTTTTGATAAACACGCGCCTAAAATACAACTTTTTACACAAACAAAAGATGGGGACTATTTACTGTTTTACGATAACAACGTAGGGATTTGGGAACTCATCACAGATTTAGATGGGAATCCACAATTCAACAAGAAGAATCCTAAGATGATATCTCATAAAGATGGTCGTTTTTCCTATCATTGTGAAAGTAACCGCTTGGCTTTTTGCACCGATTCAGGCGTTGACATCTACTCCGTGCCCGAATTATCGTTTATTGGTGAACATCAGATCCCTTGGATGGATTTTGTTCCTGACTGTAACGGGATAGGGTTCACAACAGATGGGGAATGTTTAACCTTTGCAGGTAAAAATGAGATCCATCTTTGGCACATCAAAAAGCGTCAGCATACACTCCTCTTCTCTGAGCAAGAATTTTCATTTACTCCCGTGACAATCACACGTATCAAGTTATTTCCTAAAACTTCGCTAATCGGCTACTATGTTGAGTCGGACTCGGGGCAAGGAAAATTCTGCATTAGAGATATTTCTAAACCCGACGAAATTCTGTACAAGATCGATCGGATTGCTTCACATAGAAGACTCAACGTACTTTTGTTTGACGATCGGCTCATTCGCTTTGAAGATTCTCTCATCAGCAACATTCCTCTGAGCACAATTGCATCACAAACTAGGAAGCAGCAGGTCGGCGATGTCACCGATGTCCGATTTACCTCAGATAGCGAACAACTACTCCTTCTCAATGAGGAAGCAACGGCACAAAAATTCCGCGTTCTTTCCGGTAATCCTTCAAGTGAACGCCGCGTCTTAACTGAACACCATCGAGAAAAGCAGTTATTCTTTCGATCGGAATGGCCTGAGTGGAAGGAACCTGAGGATTTAAGCGCTCGACGATATGTATGTACTACCTCTGCAAATGCTGCCTTTCTTATCGGAGAGTACCGAGAAAATGGAATTGGTCATTTGTGCCTATCAGAAGTCGATACAGGAATTGTGCTGCATCGGGTTCAAAAAAACTATCTTGCGTTTGCAGTCTCAAAAGATGGGCGGTATATCGTCTTTTTTCGCGAAGGAGAGCTAGAATTGTGGGATATCAAAGGAGAAAAATCCGTTAAATCGGTTTTTCTTCCTCCCTTCCTAGAACCGACTCCGCGGCCACATCTCGCCATTTCGGAAGCTATATTTCCAGAGGGCCATGTCGTGGTTGAACAAAATCACCGCGTTCATCTATGGCATGTGGTTTGGCAAGAACCCCATTTTCCCTATCATTTAAAGGCCCAGTTTCCAATCTACCCCCACCACTCGTTTGAAGGTAAAGTCAAATTTTCTGGTGATACTTTGTTCTATACGAATGAGAGCAGCGCGCTGATGCAATACAATTTAATAAATGATATAACCAAACCAGTCGCGGTTCAAGAACCTCTGTGCGTTTCCGGAGGATTCGACATTTCGGAAGACAAAAATTATCTCATCGGCGTCGAAATTAACCGCATCATTCTTTGGGATATTCAACAAAATAGACAGTTAGATGTTATGAAAGACCTTAGCTTTTTAGGGAATGTGCGGTTTTCCCCAAACGGCCGCTTTATCGCCAGTTGGGGGTCTTTGCAAACCTACGTTTGGGAAATCGAGAACCATCGCCTCCGACTTTTGTGGCAAAAACCGCAAACCATAGAAATCAAAAACATTGAATTAAAGGACTGCAAAGATCTCTCTCCTCAGAATGCACAAATTCTAAAACCACATCAACTCAATCGACACCAAACAGAGCATCAAAATCTTCTTGTGTGATGGTTTTTTGAATCATTTCCTCTTTTGCTGAGTCATCTTTTTTTACAAAAAATATCAACACATCCCTCGATCACGTTATTCCTGGGACCGAGTGAAGGAGCTGCGGAAGCGCGAAAGATTGCTTCTTACACCCCGGTCGATTTTTGTCACTAAACAGGTGTTTTTGTCACTCAACTGTTCAAAGGCCGATGTTCATGTAGACGGAGACGCGTCTTGGCTTGCTTAAAATAGAGTGAAAAACTACATTTTTCTTATCGCATTCAAGTTTTTGATTGGAGTACTGAAACATGCTTAGATTATTGTCTTGTTGTTTCCCGGCAACAGCACCTTCCCGACTCAATCCGGAAAACGCGTTTAATTTCTCGGTTGAGGAAGAACGCTACTTGGCTTGGCTAAACAAGAATCAGTTAACAATTGATGCGATACGAGAGAAAGCTGGAGAGCTGCTTTCCAACGAAGCGACTCTTCGCAAAGAGCAAAATAGCCTGCTTCAGTATGTGTTGTATTCGCGCATTTCCAAAAGGCATTCCACAGCGGCATCTAACGCCATTTCGATACTAAAAAAATCCGGGTTTGCTTTCGAAGACCTCTGCTTGCAAAACATTTCGATCCCTTATGCAGACCTTTCATATGCTATTTTGAATCGAGTCGATTTTACAGGAGCAATTTTGACTGGCGTCAATTTTTCCTGGAGCTCCTTGAATCAAGTCTTTTTCACTCGAGCAGATCTCAACCAGATCAATTTAGGCGTCCAGCCGCCGCTTGCACATCAATTGAACGTCGTTCAAATGGCTATTCTAAAGGATAAAAAACGTCTTGTTTCTTTAGACATGGGCCGCACCTTATACATTTGGGATCTTATTAGCAAACATTGGATCAAAAAAGAAATAACTGGCGAGGGCGTTGCTTCTCCGGAGAACAGTTTTTTGGTTGTTTCTCGGGATGAAAGATACATCTTACTTCTCGACGTGCGTTTGGAGAAAGGGGGAGAGGAAAAAACCGATTTTGTTGTCTGTTTAAATATCATCGATAACCACACTTCGAAAAACACCACGCAGAAACTGACTTTTGAGCAAAGTGCATTTTATATTTACCTTTTTACACAAACAAGAGATGGGGACTATCTGCTCATTTACGGTGACAACGTAGGGATTTGGGAACTTATTACAGATTCAGATGGGGGGAATCCACAATTTAACAAAAAAAATCCCAAGATCATTGATCATGAGCATGAGGGCTTTTCCTACCATTGCGAGAGTAACCGCTTGGCTCTTTGCACCCGTGCTGGGGTTGCAATTTATTCCGTGCCCGAATTATCGCTTATTGAGCCCATACATCAGATCCCTTGGAGGAGTTTTGTTCCATATCATGCAGGACTAGAATTCACAGCAGATGGGGAAGACTTAATCTTTGGAGGCAAAAATGAGATTCATCGTTGGAACATCAAAAAGGGTCAGCAAGAACTCCTCTTTGTAGAACAGGAACCTACACTTGCCGATAAGTCACTTACACCATTGACTATCACATGTTTTAAGCTATTTCGTGCAACCTCGTTACTCGGCTACTATGTTGAGTGGGGCATAGGTAAAGCGAAATTCTGCATTAGAGATATTTCTAAACCAAACGAAATGCTGTACCAGATCGATTCGGTTGTGAAATCACCTAGAAGATTCAATATGTTTTTGCTCGACGATCAGCTTATTTGCTTTGAAAATTCACTCATCATTAACATTCCTTTGATCACAATCGCATCACAAACTAGGGAACAGCAGGTCACCCATGTTACCGATGTCCGATTTACCTCAGATAACGAACAACTGATCCTTCTCGATAAGGAAGCAGCGACACAGCAATTCCGGGTTCTTTCAGGAAAGTCTTCAAGTAAATCCCGCGCCTTAACTGAACACGCGCGAGACCATCAGCAATTTTTTGAAGCGGAATGGCCTATTTGGAATGAGTCTGAGGATATAAGTGCTAGACGATATGCGTGTACTACCTCTGCAAATGCTGACTTTCTTATCGGAGAGTACCGAGAAAATGGAATTGGCCATTTGAGCATCTCGGAAGTAGAGACGGGAATTATAGTGCATCAAATCCAAAAAAATTATCTTGCGTTTGCAGTCTCAAAAGACGGGCGGTATAGTGTCTTTTTCCGCAAAGGAGAGTTAGAATTGTGGGATATCAAAGAAAAGAAAAACGTTAAAACGGTTTTACTTCCCCCATTCCTAGCACCGACTCCACTGCCACAGCTTGCTATTTCGGAAGTTATATTTCCATCAGGCCATGTCCTGATTGAACAAAATGGCCGCGTTTATCTGTGGCAAGTGGTTTGGCAAGAGCCCGACCTTCCATGTGACTTAAAAGCCCAGTTTTCAATCAATCGCTTTCATTCTTTCCAAGGCACCGTAAAATTTTCTGGAGATGATTTGTTCTATAAGATTGAGGGTGGTGAAATCGTGCAATACAATTTAAAACAGCGCACAACCAAACCAATCCCTGTTCGAGGAGGTTTTGGCCTATTTGGAGAATTCGATATTTCAGAAGACAAAAAATATCTCGTCGGCATCGATAATGCCTGTATCATTCTTTGGGATATCCAACAAAACAGACGGATAGATGTTTCGAAAGACCCGATATCGTTGACAAAAGTACGGTTTTCCCCAAACGGCCGCTTTATCGCCGGTTGGGGGGATGGTAAAACCTACGTTTGGGAAATCGAGAACAGTCATCTTCGCCTCCTGTGGCAAAAACCCCAAGTTATTGAAATCGCAAACATCGAATTAGAGGGCTGCAAAAATCTCTCTCTTCAGAATGCACGCCTTCTCCAACATCATCTCAATCGACACCAAACAGAGCATCAAAATCTTCTTGTGTGATGGTTTTTTGAATCATTTCCTCTTTTGCTGAGTCATCTTTTCCATGAACATTATTCAGAAATACTCCATAGTCTTCGTGCATAAACGTCCAAGCTAACCTCTCCTTTTGTTTTGGTTGTTCGTCAGCAGTGGTCTCATTTGATGACTTTCCAACAGAACACACGTCCATTTCTTTGAAAAATACTCTGTTAGGAAAATTGGTGAACAGATCCAATCCCCTGAGATCAAAAAGATCCGCAAAATGGCTGCGATAATCCCCTTCGAGGTCACAAGGTATGGCCTTCACACCATACTCTGTCATTCTGGCCGCGACACGTGCGAGGTATCTTAAGAAATCGACTGCTCTAGCAGGATACTCTGTATTGTTTTTTCGAACCGCTCGTAATGCTTGGATTACGGCAAAATAAGTAAACATCTGGTTTTCAATGACACTTTCCTCTTGCCCTTTGAAAAGATCCGTTGGACGAAACTGTGAATTGACCTTTTGACGAGCTGCGACAATAATCGGGAAAATGTCCGCATTAATTCTAAGACGCAAAGGATTCGCAAAGAGGTTCCAAAAATGGGTCCGTTGTAACTGCTCGAAGTTGGTCCGGTATTGCTCCTTTGTCCAAACAAGACGCATCGAAGCTTCTTTTGGTGGATTTTGAGTACGGACATCGCAAAAACGATCCAAGTATTCAAAAATCTTCCGCTCGGAAAAAGGCTCGATGGTTAGCTCTTGAAGGCCTCCCTGATTCGGTTTAAAAATTTTCTGAGGCTCTACACCTGCTCCTGTTCTGTACAGGAAAATGATCTTTGCCTTGGCACCCAACTGGTGTAGGTTATTTGTGTTATAGATATTTAAACCATTCCCCTTGAGCCTTTCTAAGTTCACCTCATCATAAGCATCAAAAATCCAAACAGTATTACGCTCCAAAAACTCTTGTCTATTCAATAGATCTGCAGGAGAGGCTCCGACCCCATGCGCTCCAAATACTTCTGAGACCGAACCTCGGATTGGATCTTGCAATCTAGGTAATGATAAGAAAACTGGGAAGCAATCTTTTTCTCGATATTTTTCCAATAAATGAGCAGCATAGTCTTTAATCCCAAGAGACTTTCCGGCTCCTCCAGCTCCTCCAATCGCTAAAACGCGATTCGGCCCGCTTAAAAACTCATCGAGCCATGTATCTAACGACTTAGTTGCTATTCCCGAAGACTCTCGAGCATCCAAGGAAATAAAATAAGGGCGAGCTGTTACAAATTGTTCATCTAATTCAAGCAAGGCTCTTTGGATACTTTGAAGTGTCACCAAAAGAGGGAAATTCTGGAGAATTGCTCTTTTAAAAAGATCAGAAGGCGGACGGGTCTGTATAAAAGGCGGAGCGGAAGCCGCCCTTTTGTCGTTGCAATCGACTAACATTTTCGAAGCTTCTTTCCGGATAGCTTCTAATGGATGTGTTGTGCATCGTCGCAACCGTTCGATCACCAACTCACACAACTGTTCTTGGTATTGTGCTTCGGATATCAAAAAGCGCCCTTTCTGCTTGGCTGCATTCGGTGCATTGTCGTTGTAGATCTCTCCATAAAGGGCGACTGCCATGGTTTTGACCTGTAAGTTTTGCTCCGGCGTACCAATTTGCGGAACTTCAAGCGCATCCCATAATACATCTAAATAGCCTACTACCAAGTGAACATCGTGAAAATCGATAGATGAAACTTCTGGAGTCTTCGGGTTTCTTAAATAATTTTCGTATTTGATAAATACCGCTGGAGTTCTGCCAAAAATCATTTCCCGAAGACTCAACAAGTGAACAAACCATTTCTTTTGTCGATCTTGGAAGCTAAGCGCTTCCTTAATGTCGGGAAGCCCCTCAATGATGCTGATGACATGCCAAGGCTCTAGTAGGCTGATGTCCGCTTTTGCTAGCCCTCTAAGCAGAAGAAACGCCCGATGCAGCACAGCTTCAGTTAGTGTTTGATTATCACGAATCAGCTTGAAACTCTGGGTCCCGTAGTTAGCCAAATAGTCAACCCGAAGATCAGGACTGCCTTTCAATGCACCAATGGCGTTGTAGGCGCTTTTATGCAAACCTTCTTCAACCTGATCCACTTTTCGCAGAACCATCATATCGAGAAGAGCAACGATAGCCGTTAATTGCTTGGTAACGCAGCTTAAATCTTTATTTGTGGGTTTGAGATGCGTCGTCAAAATTCCCAAAATCCTTACAAGATCAGAAGCAGACAAACCATTCAAATCCTCTTCTTTTTGCATGATGTCGATGTCTTGCCACGTGCTTTCTCTTCCCTTTTGAGAGTGGATTTTTTGATGACGGCTTAAAATCTTTGCCACGAGGCTCAAAATCGCTGTGTCTTGTAGAGCCTGATCATTCAAGCGGCTCACCAAACTATTGAAAACGAGAAATGTCTCGCGAGAATCTAATATCTGCATCAACTCTCCCATTTCATCCAGCTCATTTTCAAAGGGAAAATTTTGTCCTGTGAAAAGTCTTACCATCCCGCGAATAATTTTATTCGCATCCGCCCCTCTGCTTCCTAATAAACGGATGAGGTCGGTAACGTTGTGCACATTGAGAAGAGAAATCCGATCGTCTAGCGCAGGCCGTGGATCTAACGGAGGAGGCGGATTGGGATTGGGATCAGGAATGACCTGATCCAAGGTGATGTTCAAGCCTAGTGGAGATAAAATGATCTGAACCGCAAGCTTATTCAACAAATACGGAACATGCTTTTGAAATTCTGAGGCGTTGAGGTGGCATAAATTGCCAAGATTTAATTCTTCCACCTCTTGAAAATTGGTAGAGTCTTGAACTTGAACAAATGCTTTGCTGGCGCGAATATCGATTGTATTCAAATCCAAACGATAGAGGCGTCCGTTGGCGATCCCTTCAATGCGAATGTCAACACCCACAGGAAGAGCATCCTCATGCATCCCCATATGGATCACGACACGGCGATTGCTTAAAGTACCATACCCCTCTTTGGTGATGATCATATTTCGTGAAAAAAATTCTGCAGCAAGACTCTCTAGCGTCCATGCGGGAGCAATACCTTCAACTGCCCTCACTCTGGTTTCAGACCCAGCCAGTTTTGTCGTCGTTGCCGTGTAATTGGTCTGTCCGGGGTATAGCGCGATGTCATAGGTTGTGTGATCGCTAAATCTTCCGGCCAGGTGGTATCCGATCCGCTTAATGCCTTCTGTTTGTGGTTGGTTTGGAAGAGGC
>JABDCX010000024.1 GCA_013287915.1 Chlamydiota bacterium | reverse complement strand
CAGCCCAACAAAAAAGAACCTCTCATCAAAAAGATCCCGATGACCCGCCCCAAAACTCCCGACCAGTTCGAAAAGGTGATCGCCTCACACCTTACCTAAAATTCACCACTGAGATCACCGAGACCAGTGAGAGATCGTGAGAGAACAAGAGAAAATATAATGGATTCTCTACGTCCTCTGGTTCAACGCAAAGGCACAGAGAATAAAGCAAGAGCCTTTCTCAATGCTCTCGGAGTCTCTCACTGGACTCACTGTTCTCAGTGGTGAATTGTTCTATTTCTTGTTTTCGAAGCGGCGGCGACTCCCGCGGAAGACCCCTTTGGTTTCCTTGGAGATCGCTACGCTCAAGTTGCGCAGAGCCATGGCCCCGAGTTCTACGTGCTGCGCCATGTGGTTGGTAAAGACATTATCCGAACTTTCTTTCGTTTTGATTCCGTCTTTTTTTAGAGGAAGATCGGAAATCAGGAGAAGTGCTCCCAAGGGTAGCTTATAGCGATAGCTCGCCATGAAAAGAGTCGCGCATTCCATCTCAATGGCTTGTGGGCGCGTCGTTTCAAGCCGCTCGCGAAAGGCGGCGTTGAATTCCCAAAAGCGTTTGTTCGTCGTGTGTGTAATCCCAATGTGGTACATGATATTTTCATGATCCAACAAACTCGTCACAACGCGCTGCACCATAAAATTTGCCAGCGCAGGAACTTCTGAAGGGAAATAGAAGTCGGACGTTCCTTCCCCGCGAATGCTTGCGACGGGGATGAAGTATTCTCCCACTTTGTAATGGGAGCGCAGGCCCCCACACATGCCAAGCAATAAAGCCGCTTTGATCGGCAAATAGGCGCATAGATCAATGACTAAAGCTGCTGCTGGCGAACCGATTTTAAAATCGAGAATCGAGATATTTTCTTCGGGTGAATGGGCTACCTTAAACGCAGACCCTTCCACGACCTTTATGCCGCGAGTCTCAGCAAACTGATGCACGTATTTGGGAAAGTTGGTCAACAGCAAATACGATTGGAAATCCTCGACAGATGATCCAGAATAGCGCTCCAGCGTATCGCGAGCGATCTTTTCCTCGTACGAATCGGGAATCCCATCTTTTGGAAAATCAAGTTCTTTCATTTCCAGTTTACCTCAGGCGGTTCTGGTGTTCCGATCAAGGGGCCGAAAGTCAACTTGACTTTCTTTTCCAGCCGCTCTTGGTGCCCACACCGGTCACATTTCACATCTTTAATCCATTTGCCCATTTGATAGCGATAATCTTCTCGACTTTCGATGATCTGCCCACACTTTGGACACCGGTGGTACTGCAAAATGAGATCCCAAGTGTGCTCCCCTTTTTGCGTCATGAGGCCGAATCTCCTTTAAAAATGTGGATGAGCCAATCCGCCAAGATGCCCCTCTTTTTTTTCTTCACAGGAATGTGCACTGTGTTTCCCCATCCCATAAGCTCATGCATTTCACACCCCGCAATGCCTTGGCTGGGTTCGACCTGCTCTTTTTTCAGGGTAGAGTCCGTCGGATAATCTTTGTATTCGCGTTGCCACATAGCTCAGACTGTAGCAGGTCAACGTTTTGGCAGCAAGGGAATGGACCTTGGTTCGGTCTTAATTACATTGAGAGTTCAAACTACTTGGACTAAAATTTATTTTGCATTGATAGATAAATCTTTGGTAGGCTGATCCTCCAATCTGAAGCCACTACTGGTAGATTTATTGAACGATTCGGCCTTGGTGTTACCGTCGCCAGCCTAAAGACAATATAGAGTGGGAGCTAAAGGCATAGAACGTTTTTGTTAAATAGGAGATATGGCAATGAATGCATCAAGTTTTTTTGGAAGATGTTGTCCTAATGGTATAACGCCTCTACCCGGCTCGCGAGGTGTCACGTCTACAACAACAGTTCCCTTACCCACCACTCAGAAGCATCAGATTGGGGCATTCCGCATTGGATACCATCTCAGAGGATCTTTTGATGATCTGACTCAATATAGCATCACACTTTTTCCAGATGAACGCCCTCCCAATACCTGGATTCAAGAAGGCAATAAAAAAGTGGAATTTGAAGTTCGACTTCTGAGTTTTCCCCCTGCATGGAAATTACTGAACGTCGCCAAGTTTTTTTTCGAAAGGAATTTGATTGTAACAAAACAGGGGAGCGTTTGGTTTGGTAATCGCCATGTGGAAGTACGTTGTGGCGAAAACAGCGTAGCTTATCCCGTTACTGTAGATGTGCACATCGAAGGCATTGCCAACGGCTGTAATTATCGTTTGGATATGAATACAGCAGATCCCAATGACAATAACGCGGCAATTCAGGACAAGCCCGAAGGTGAGTATATCCCGGTCAAACCCAATATTGGCAGCCTCTCCAACTTGACTCGGATAGATTTCCAAAAACATCTACCTAGATTAGATGGAAATTTGAAGATCGAAATATTTCCGCAACCCCTAGGTATGAGGGCATCTTTTGATCTGGTTATTCCTGATCCAAACGGTAAAAAAGATCCTGATCCATCGCCAGAGGGAACTATTCTTAATGCATACAATGCGCGCAGCCTCTTACGTGCAGGAAGTCCTGAAGCTGACAAAATTGTCGAGGGCATGGTAAACAGTTTTACAAAAGATCCGTTCCCTTCTGAAGACGCGCTTCGTGAAATTGGTGAGCTCATCGAGTTGACAACCCCTCATAACGGCTTCCGCATTATCAACAGTTTGATCACCCATCTGCTTAACGCTGCCCTAAAAGACTTACCAACATTAAGGCAACTTACAACGATATTGTCACGGTATCAACAGACTCTCTATCAAAACGTTTGGAAAGATGCTCGAAATTGCATTGATATTATGCAGCCTCTCGAATATTTAGGAGGCTTCGATCCAACAGCTCTTGTTGATATGTTGAAAGCTTTAACAACACAGTTAGGTGGTACTCATTCACAGAGTGGTCAAGTTGCTGTGTTGACCGAGCAACTCAAAGCCACAATAGCCCTCCTAGATATAATGACCATCCGTAGCGTGCAAAAGGTTGATTCCGACGTTCATATAAAGGCGTATAAAGCCCTTGCACCGTATCAAAAACATCCCGATTTGCGTATTGCTTACCTAGCGAATTACGGAACTCAATCCTTTACTTTGATTCCCAAAAGCAGATCCACAAAAGAAGCTTTCCTTCACAGAGGATTCCTCTTTCTAAGGGGGGTGGCTCAACTCCAAATCGATCCGACAAATCCATTGGGAATTATTTCTTCACTAATCTCTGCTTATCCCGACATCAAAGAGGCTTTCGAAGTTCAGGATCCGAAGAAAGAATGGTTTATTCAATTACAAGTAATCCGCCGAATCATTTTCGGGCAAAATCCTGAATATTTCTTTCCATTTGAGGAAAGACTGCGAAAAAAATTTGCAGAAGTTCAGAACGAGATTGACACCCACAACATTAATTTTGTAGTGGGCTTTGCCGACCTGCTATGGGAGGTCCTCCATGCCCCGCAACTAGGAACTATGGAAAATGACATAAAAATTAAAAAAATGGCAATCGAATTTTATAAGCAAATCCATGATAACCATAAAGATAGTGCGAAAAGTAAAGAAACTCATCCTTTTATGGTCGGTAACTACAAACCAGAGCTTCGTAAGCTCATCAGCGAGCGATTACAGCAGCTGACCACGAGTAAAAATCCTCGAATGGAACCCGTGCGTGATGCCGCGCAAACTGTCTTACGTAGCTGGGGTGAAACAGTTCCTACCGGAATAGAACCATTTGATCCGCAAGAACCGCCTACCCAGCTTTTTGATAAAGCTGTCAAAGAAAATTACCCTCTCCTGCTAACGCTCCAAAGCATTCACAGGTGTTTGCTTAGCGATCCGCAGTTTGTCTCTGCACGTTCCTATTTTACTCCTCTCGATGCAAAGGGCTGCGATTCATCTGCAATCAAACCATTAGATACTCATTTGCAGGATTTTTTAAAAAGCGATAAACGTGTTTTAGCAATCGGTGGGGCTGGAGGAGCAGGAAAATCGCTTGGCATTAAAATGTTTGCTCATCAGCTGCTAGAGAATTATACAGAAAAAGAGTTCTTTCCAGTCTATGTGTCTCTTCCTAGATTAAAGGATTATAAGAAAGGGGCTGTCTCAGAAACGTTAAAAGCACACGGCATTGGTGATAGCGATTTAGAGAAAAATGAGGCCCTAAAGAAGAAAAACACTGTTTGGATATTCGATGCTTATGATGAACTTAGCTTACCGGTGGACAAAGACAAAGATCCGAATATATATAATCCAAACGGGCTCGCGGATTTAGGGCCGAACGCTAAAATCATCTTTTTGTACAGAACGGGTGCAAGCGTGAATCCTACTAGCGTTTTTGAGCCCGATGAAGGAGGGTTGCAAGAATTAATAATCGAGCCGTTCAGCGAGGAAAGGATATTTGATTATTTAGATAGGTTTTGGGAGGTTCGGACAAAATATCCACCAAAAGATTTAACAGAGCGCATGCTGATGACGAAAAATGATTTTTTAAACAGTTTTACTCATTTACAAGCCATGAAAATTTGGGAAGTTCTCGCCAACCCTTTCCGCCTTAGAATCTGCGCAGAATGCGTGTCAATCATTGAAGAAGCGAACAAGAAGGAGCACCCGAGCTTTAAATTTGGTGATCTCTTTCAAACAAAAGAACCGGACGTCATCGCACACGAACTATTTTCCTATTTTGCTTGCATACGTGCGTTACGAGCACAGCGTAAATTAAACTCTACTAATCCGATTCAGGCCGTTAAGTTCCTCGAGCACCAAGCAAAAGTTGCGTCTCGTATGGGTCAACACAGAGATACAATGGATCCTCAGGGTATGATTCCTCAAGATATGGAAAAAGACTCCGAGGCGTACACCCATTTCGCCGAGCTATTTCTTGGAATTGATCCTGACGGGGAACCCAATCGCATCTTTGCAAAAGAGTTCGAAGAAATCACGGACAAGGATAGAAAATACTGGACATTCATGCACGATGACTATCGTGAGTATTTCGCAGGCATCAATTCTTCAAGGCCGAAAAGAAGCGACAAACAACGGTTGATTGATGAAACGATTTCAGAGAAGAAGTTTAAAGCGTTGTTTCCTCAGGATTAGTCGATTTATGCTGGTGCCTTAACTGTAACGTTCGAAACTCCATGAGGTTCTCGGCTACGCGTTCCATCATTTTAGCAGGAGACGTGCCCTCCTCTGCTTGTTTGATTAATTCTTTTTGATCCTCACGATATTTGTCGAGTAACCGCAAAATATTTGGAGGTGATTTTTTGATGTTATCTATTTTATTTGTAAGAATTTCAAATGTTCTTGGCTTTCTCCACAGCAGTTTTAAATGACCCGACAAGTTTTCCCAAACGAAAATCTTATGTTCACCCCAGCAAGAAACAAAGCGCCCATTAGAAGAAATCTTCACAAACAGATCTGTCGTTGCTTTAAAGCCGCACTCAGTCACTAAATTTATGGTTGGCCATTGATTTCCGTTCGTGTCATACATGATTAGATCTGCCCTGCGAACACCAACAATGAATTTTCCGTCATCAGATACATCAAAATGATCATAGCTTGTTATAAAATCGGGTGAACGAAAAATTATAACTTCTTGCGTGCTTAAATTTCGGCAAGAAATACTCCGATCTAAATTTCTTAGATAAAGTTTGTCTCCTACAAACTTCGCATGCAGCTTAGGTGGGCCTAGAGGGGCTCCTTCATAAAGTCTATTCCAGAATTCAGCTTGAACTCCACCAAAAGGATTTCCAAGCGGCGAAAATTCCAGAGTATTGTAGTCAATATTATGCTCAAATTTAGCACGTAACGTCGCTGGAATGTGATTTTGCTCTTCCCATTCAATTTGCCATATCATTGCTAGGTTATTCTGTAATGTAAACACAGTTGCTGAAGGATAAACGGTCTGTGAAACAACAATGTACGAGGTGTCGCAACTTTTATTTACAGGGATATCTTTCTTCCCAAGACTTCTCTTTTTTTCAACATCCCATAATTCTAGGCCATTTTCACGAAGGAAGACGATATAACGAGTATCTTGCGATATCGCATAGGCAAGATCCGTCCGTTCAATCTGGTGGTATTGGCCAGTACCTACTTGATATATGCGCAAATACTTTTTTTTGTCTTGCGTACAATACTCTTCGAAAAGATAAAGGGTCGGAGTAGAATCCGCTTTCGAATCTACAGAAACGGTATCATCCTCTCTTTTTACCTTAGGATGATTTTGGAAACCGCTTACCGGCTGACCACTAAAAGATCGAAAATGATGTAGTGTACCCTCTCCATCGAGGACGAAGATCAGGTTGTTATCAGAGCTGAAGCGAACATCGCATACATTTTTGATAGCAGGTTCATATCCGTTTGCAGATAGTTTTTTAAGGGGGACCCTCACAATCTCATCTCGATCAGAAAGGATAACGTTATCTTTCTGGACAATCATATTCAGTTTTGCACGAAATCCCGCTAGACTCATACATTCAAAATCGATGATTGATTTGAGAACCTTCGGTTCTTTGATATCGCGAACATGGATTTTTAGGGCATTCTTACTCGGGTTCCTATCAACTGTGTAGGCAAGATATGTGGTTCCTGGAATTAATCCCATAAATTCGATTATAGAATCCTTTTCTGAACAAAACACCTCGAGTTTATCTTTGTCAAAATGCTGCACAAAAATTCGGTCTCGAAAAGAGAGGAAGAGGGCGTTACCATCATGCGCAAACTCAAAATCCTGCTGAATTTTCTTTAAAAAAAGATCTTCTGGCTTTACCCAGGACTTTAACAATTCTAGATTAGCGAGAGAGAATACTAGGATGCGGTTGTTAGAATAGATTGCAATGCGATTTGTTTTGTAGTGATAGGCATAGAGAGAATCCCCCTTTAGTCTCTCCTTAAACATTCGATTTTTTAACTCAAAATGCGGGACGCCTTGAACATCTACAATCAATTCCCAAAGACCTATTTGATTTTTATTGGCAACGATATACTGTCCATCCGCAGTGAGAAGGAATTTATACAGAAATTCAATCCCGGAGTAGAGGTCTTGGGTTACACTCTTTAAAAATGTAGAATCCACGATGTCGACCCTCCATCCTTTATTTCCATCGCGGTATGCTCTAAGAATATATTTCTCGTCCGGCGAAACGAGTAAATGGCAATAACCTGGTTTGAAAATTTTATTTCCAGGTGGCTCTTGTCTGAGTAGTTCTTCTCTTTCTAGATCCCAAATATACAGACCCATCTCATCTAAGGAGACTAGCCATTTTTGTTTAGGAAACATAGCCATTTGAACAACGTTTGATCCGTGCTTAAAATATAAATCGATTCCGAAATTTATTTTATCAAAATTCGATCCATTGAAATTTGTTTGAACAAAAGTGCTTTCAGTAAAATTAACTCCTGTTAAATCGGCACCTGTAAAATCGACATGATTTAGAGCAGTATGAGAAAGATTGGCATAACGAATGCGGACACCTGTCAGAGATAGTCCATGGAATGGAAAGCCTGTTTTATTCAAAATCGAAATCGCATTTGAGGCTGCCTTCCAATGCGTTTCAGAAGTGCTAGAATATCTAACGATTTTTAAGTGCAGTTGCTGTATTTTTCGAAGCTCTTCTGTTGGAAGTTTGAGATAATCGGCTGCAATCGCAGTAATTACTCCGGGCTCTAGGATAGTTTTATTGAGATCACTCAACGTATCAGCTTCAGAAATAGATGCGTCGATAGCCCCTTGTGAGGATTGAGAAGCAACCTGTGGTCTAGGCCAACAGGGCAAAGTCAAACTCAACATTTTTATCTCCCAGTAAAGTTAATGTACTTTGTATAATATTATTTTTCAAAGAAAAATTAATAGATCGTTCCATGGTTGTGACCGTTGTAAAAATAATATTTATCATTGATTTCGCAGTTTCATGACATCCTCGTTGGGCCTCAACCTCCTCTTTACTTTTTTGCTCCACAATCTATAATGAGCAGAAAAGGAGCCGTCATGAAAAAACTACTGCTCATTGCTCTCATGTTTACCTGCACCTTCCTCCAAGCAGAAGATCCTGCACCTGCAAGCGTGCTTAAAGAACTCATGGCCGGTAACGAAAGGTATGTTAACGACAGGCTGACCCACCCCAACCGCTCGCAAGAGAGGCGTGAGACGATTGCTGCGGTGCAAGACCCTCTTGCTGTTATCGTCGGGTGTTCCGATTCGCGCGTTGTGCCAGAAATCATTTTTGATCAGGGGCTTGGCGACTTGTTTGTCGTCCGCACTGCCGGCAACGTCCTGGGGCCTATTGCCCTGACGAGCGTCGAATATGGGGTAAAAGTGGTGCATGCCACGCTCATCGTCGTCCTGGGCCACGAAAACTGCGGAGCGATCAGGGCAGTTCTCGATGGTAAGGACGAAGTGATTGAACCGATTGCCAAGAAAGTGCAAGAGGCGCTGCGGCTGAAAATCCTCCTGTCGGAAAACCCTGTTGAAAATGCCGTCAAAGTCAATGTTCTTGGCGTCGTTTTGGGATTGCGAAACCATGAACTGCTTCGCCCGCTCATCGCAGCTGGTAAATTGGAAATTGTGGGAGCTTACTACCATTTGGAAAGTGGAAAAGTGGAGATTTGCTGCGGACTGGAAAATGAAAAGGTGACTGAGACAGCCAAAGAATAGCATGCCTGACACCTTTGACCTCCCTGCAATTGCTGATGGAGAAGATAAAAACTCCCCCTTCGTCAACTGCGTCCGCAACACATACCGCCATTTAAGAAAATGGGCTAAGCGCACGCACACCAACTGCTTTCGGATCTACGATAGGCACCTGCACCACTATCCGCTTGCCATCGATTTCTACGACGGGCGCTTTTGCATCCACTATTTCTCCCCTTCCCGTACGACCGATGAACCCCCTCCGGAACTTATGGACGAAGTGACCCATGCCCTCCACGTGTTGTTTCGCGCGCAACCCAAACATATCTTTTGGCGCTCTCGCATCAAACGAGCCAAAATGGAGCAATACGAAAAAGCAGACAACGCCAAACAATTTTTCCCCGTACTCGAATATGGGGTGCGCTTTAACGTCAACCTGCGCGACTATCTCGACACGGGGCTTTTTCTCGATCATCGCGAAACGCGGAAACTCGTTGCCTCCTATGCAAAAGAAAAACGCGTCTTAAACCTCTTTGCCTACACCTGTTCGTTTAGCGTCCACGCCGCCATGGCGGGTGCAGCATTCACCAAAAGCGTCGACCTCTCTAACACCTACACAGCGTGGGGACGGACGAATTTCGATCTCAATGGACTCCCGGCAAAAAACCACCCGATCATCCGGGCTGACTGCCTCGTTTTCCTCGATGATGAGATCTCATCAGGTAGAACATACGATCTGATCGTGATCGATCCTCCGACCATTTCCCGCTCAAAAAAGATGGAGCAGATGTTCGACATCCAAGAAGATTATCCCTCGCTCATCCACAAAGCCTTGCAGCTCTTGTCTAAAGAGGGGATCCTTTTCTTTAGCACCAATTCGCGCAAATTTGTGTTTAACCCTTCACTTTTTACAGGTTGTGAAATCACAGACATTTCTAAAAAAACGCTTCCTCTCGACTTCATCGATCCCCACATCCACCGGTGCTGGAAGCTTGCGAAATTATAAAACATGAGCTATGGTCCAATTCCTATGATGAACTATCTTTACATTGCACTTCTCGTTGCACTGACAGCCTGCACTTGTCCGCAGCATTACTACGTTTCGGACACCCCCCCTCTTTTACCGCAATGCCCTCACCTACGCTACCCGATCCGTTTGGGGCTCGTGCTGGGTGGCGGTGGAGCGAAGGGCTTAGCTCACGTTGGCGTTTTGGAAGAGTTCCACCATGCGAATATCCCCATCGATATCATCGTTGGATGCAGCGCTGGAAGTATTGTCGGAGCTCTCTACGCGGATAACCCCTGTACTGACCACTTAAAAGAAACGCTCCTCAAGCTTAAGTCCAGGCTCTTGATAGACATCGACATTTGGCAAGGGCGGTATGGCCTTTGTCAAGGGCGTTCGTTGCGCAAATTCCTCGAAAAAAACCTATGCAGCCGCACGTTTGACGAACTCCAAATCCCCCTCTTCATCGTCGCCACAGACCTCTATTCGAGCGAACTTGTGACGATTGGCGGAGGGCCGATCATTCCAGCTGTGGAAGCTTCGTGCGCCATTCCTCTTGTTTTCGTCCCCGTTTCGCTCCATGGACGCGCCTTTGTCGACGGGGGCGTCATTGACCCCGTACCTGTGCGGGTCGCTAAATATTTTGGAGCCGAAGTGATCGTCGCGGTCGACTTGCGCGGCCTTTTACCTCAAACGTTCCCGACAAATCTATTTGGCGTTGCTAAAAGGAGTGCGGAAATTACCCTCCTGTGGCAAAGCGAAAGCTGCTTGACAGATGCGAATGTGATCATCCGTCCAGAGCTAGGAGACATTGGAACTTTTGATGACGAATACAACGAACAGATCTACAACGCAGGGCGCATGGCAGCTCGCAAAGCGATCCCCTACATCATCGAACTGTTGGCCAAACAAGATGTCTGTGTGACACCTGGCCCACAGGCCAACTGCTCCGAATACCACGCTATCGAAGAGTGCGATAGCGCGGTACAAGGTGTTGAATTAGAATGAAAAACCGTATTTAAAGTACAAGAACGGAATGTAATTGAATTTCGAATGTCCCGATTCAAACCAGAGCGTCGGTATCCCCACCTGCATTTCCACAAAGTGGTGGCTCTCATCGGAGCTTTCCAGCTCCTTACCGAATACAAAAACGGGCGCCAAGGTCAAAGCCCCTTTTCCCCTATTCGAAACGATCCCGCTTCCTAAGACTCCTAAGCCAAGATAGCCCGAATTTTGTGTATAAGGACTCAAATAGAGATGGCGGGCCCAGTGGGCGGTGATTTGATGGTAATACCCAATAGTCGAAAAACTCGCGCCCACATCCCACCCATGTCGGTAGTAGCGTTCCCGATACCCAATCCCCACATTCGGGATCAAGATAAACGGCCCCATCCCCAGGGTGGCATACCGGTAGCCTCCACACAGGCGGCTATCGAACTCAACTGGATAGGTATTGTCATAAGAGTGTTCGCAACAGGTCATCTCCCCACACTCTTCCTCGGCAAAACCGTCGTATGCCAAGTCTGCTTGTGCGAAAGAGAAACAGCTTAACAAAACACAAGTCAAAGTCTTTATTTTATTATTCATTTTTCACTCCTTTGTTTGCGAAAAACTGTTGTGCCGCCAATTTTATCAACAACAAGTAAAATCAAACAAGAAGAAAAAAAACCATATAAAATAAATATTTAGATTGATTACCACCCTTGTTCGCCGATCAGGGGAACAAAGCGGACGAGTTCTAACACCTCTTGGGCGTAGGTGTTGTTGGGGAGTTTTTTCAGACGCAGCAGCTGTTGGCTGAGGGCATCGCCGACGGGGATGATCACGCGCCCGCCTACATTCAACTGACTGAGGAACGATTGGGGAACGACAGGAGCACCGGCTGTTACGATGATTGCATCGAAAGGGGCTTGTTCTGGAAGACCAAGTGAGCCATCCCCCTCAAAGATGCGCACATTGGTGTAACCCGCCTCCTTCAAGGCATGTTTTGCTCTTTCGACGAGAGGGTGCACCCGTTCGATGGAGTACACTTCTCGGGCAATGCGCGACAAAACGGCAGCGGCATAGCCAGAACCAGTGCCTATTTCGAGAACTTTCGATTCGGGATCGAGCTGTGCCGCTTGCGTCATCAGTGCGACGATATAGGGTTGGCTGATCGTTTGCCCCTCCCCAATCGGCAACGGATAGTCGCCATACGCATCGCGGACCAATTCAGCCGGAACAAAGAGATGGCGCGGGACTTGCCCCATTGCACTTAAGACGGCAGGGTCATTGACGCCTCGCCGGGCGATCTGATCCCGCACCATCTGATGCCGCAGCTTGGCAAAATCCGCTTTCACCATAGATTACGAATCAGCTTGAGAGATATCGACCCGTTTGCTAGAGCCGGAACGTTCTTCCTTTTCCGCGCGCTTCTCATCTTCTTCGGATCCTGGAATCACGTCCGTGATTGCACCTTTCAACACCTCGATTTTGGAGCCATCGTACATCTTCAAGATCACTGTTTGCTCTTGGATCCTCAACACGATTCCGATGATCCCCATCGCTGTGACTTTGTCCCCTTTTTTCATCGAATCGCGCTGTGCTTCGAGCGCTTTTCGCCGCTTTTGCTCAGGGCGCCATAGGATGAAGTAGAAGAAGAGCATTGCAACTGCAATCATGATGACTGTCTGCCACAGCTGCTGATCGCGCGGCGGCATCGCATCCCCTTCGCCCGCTGCTAACAGAGGCGAGGTGAACAAAAATAATTGGCAAAAGAAAACGATTCGCATCAAACTTGTCATAATAATTCCTTCATTCTGGATAAATTTCACAAACCCGTTGATAAAATTGTTGTAACGTATCTTGCTCGATAGCTTGCCTCATCTGGCGCATGAAATCAAGATAAAAGGCGAGGTTTTGAATCGTCACCAGCGTTAACCCTGTCACTTCATCGACATTGAGCAAATGGCGTACATACGCCCTGGAGAACTGAGAGCAATAGGCGTTGAGCTGCGGATCCATCGGAGTGAAATCATGTGCATACTTCGCTCCTTTGATGTTGATTTTACCCGACCAAGTAAAGGCCGTTCCGTTGCGCCCATTGCGCGTGGGCATCACGCAATCAAACATGTCCACGCCTCGGAGTACGGCCTCAATGATGTTGCGTGGTGTTCCCACCCCCATCAAATAGCGTGGCTTGTCCTCTGGAAGCTCTGCCTCCACGAGTTGGATCGCTTCGTTGATAAACTCTGCTGGTTCGCCGACAGAAACACCACCAATTGCATACCCTTCAAAATCCAAGGGAAGAAGGGCGCGTGCAGCTTGTTGCCGCAAATCGGGATAAATCCCTCCCTGAACAATTCCAAACAGATTCTGATGGGAAGAGAGCTCATAATCGCGGCACGTCTTAGCCCACCGCTGGGTCCGCTCCAGCGTTTCTTCCATCCGAGCACGCGTGCACGGATAGGGGGCGCACTCATCAAAAGCCATGACGATATCGGAGCCGATCACCTTTTGCACAGACATGCTTTCCGTTGGACCTAAGAAACATTTTTTGCCATCGATGTGGGAACTGAAATGCACCCCCTCATCGGTCACTTTATTCAGCTCTGACAAAGAGAACACCTGAAAGCCGCCTGAATCGGTTAAGATGGGCCGCTCCCAATTCATGAACTTATGCAACCCGCCGGCTTCTTGCAAAATCTCTATCCCTGGCCGTAGCATCAAATGGTACGTATTTCCTAAGATAATCTGAGCATCGATGTCGAGCAGCTGCTGATTCGTCAAGGTTTTGACAGCCCCGCGCGTCCCGACCGGCATGAAGATGGGGGTCTGGATCACGCCATGCGCCGTCTCGATCATTCCCCTCCGCGCTCTGGAGTGAGCATCCTTTTTTTTCAGTGTAAACTTTAGCTTTCCCATGGGTCGAATTTCTCTCACTGTTTAGGAGAAAAGTTTAACACAAAGGAAATAGATGGCAAAGGATAAATCACCAGAGAAAAACAAAGAAATTTCTATAGATTTTCCCAATCTACATCAGATGCAGGTACATAGGGTTTGTCAGAACCCACTTCAGGCATGACAAGGGGTTTTGGCAGCGGGACAGAACCCGTTCGGGACTTCCCTGTGATGTCGAAACCCGACACAAACCTGCCCAAAGCACCGCGATCAGATTTGTAATTTACTCTGTTGATGCCCTTTGCTAAATGCTCTTCCTTCTGCTGTGCACAAGCTGCATCGTTGAGATGTTTGACCACAGTCTCTTGAGCACGAAAAGAATTGCTCCCCACTTCTTTCCACGCAAGTCCCTTGAGCAAGATTCTCAATCCTTCGGGATTCGCCAGAGCCAGATCGAGCACAAAGGCGTCTCGATCCTCGCTCGTATATGACTTATACTCATCTAACATTTTGTTGATCAGGGAGTCATCCAGCTTGTTCCTTTCCGTTTCTGGAAGCTTGTTCATCAAAATCGCAAGACCCTGGGAATCATTTTTTAATGAGTTAAAGGCATAATCTTTCTTGCCATCCTCATCGAGCGCGTTAAATTCCTCTAACTTGCTGTCTCCTACAATCCCCTCCATTTCATTTTTTTCCGCTGGAGCAGCCGCCATCAACATCCCAAGCTTAGGAGGGCTGTTTTTCGACAAATCGAGAACAAATTCTTTTTTCCCATCAGGCTCTCCGATCTCTTTGTACTCTTCTCGAAGTGTTTCCCCGATACGCTTCTCACATTGTTTTCTGAAATCCGTATCTCCATACTTCAACGCGGCCCTCAGTTGCTCCGGTTGCCCTGCAAGCGTATCGACATATTGATTCACGATCTTTAGATGATCAGCGACGCTACTTGCTGCATTTCTCATGTTAAGATGCTCTGACTGCACTAACCCCTTGCCAGCATCGGGAGAAAATGTACGAGCCCCCGCTTCAAACCGCAGCGGCTCTCTTCCTTGTGGCATAGAAGCCGCTCTATCTCCATGGGGTTTAGGCGCTGGTTTTCTTACCGATTGCATCGGTTGCGAACGAGGACTACGTTTCGCATCTTCTGGAGGCTTTTGTTTTAAAGCGTCTGGAGCGCTCCTATCTTGTTGCAGGCTTTGATGAAATTTTTTAACAGCCTTTTCTGAGTGCGTAAATCTTACTTCAACTTCCGGACGTCGTTGTTGTGTTTTAGGAGACGTATGAGTTTCGGGGTGTTGAAACCGCTTCAATATCGAAATCGCGGCTTTATACATGGAAATTTTAAAGTTGACGAACCCATTTGACACCTTATGTCCAAACAATTGCCCATACCCTTTTACTTCGCCTCGTGTTTTTTTTTGCTCTTGCAAACCTTCAATTTGTTGATGATAGGCATCTATTCTGTTTTTTTTAGTTGGATCCACCATAAATCACCCCCATCTAAACAAATTACCTATAATTGATTATATTAATAATTTTACTTATTTGACAAGATAATAGAAGAGGGTATCTAGAGAGGGGGGTAAAAAAAAGACTTGCAGAGGAGTCAAATAATGCGTATAGAGTGAAATATTAAGACTTAAACCAAAGGATCCTCTATGTCAACACCTCCAGCCCCCGAAAAAAAGCCGGCAGGCCAATCGGAAGACCTCATGCTCTATCTCAAGACGCACACGCGAGAAGCGATCTCGTACGTCTTGATCATTTTGGGCATTATCATGATGTTCTTTGACCAAATGTACGGTGGGCTCCTCGTGGGTATTATTGGGGGGATCTACTTTGGGGATGAGATCGTCGCCTACCTAAAATCGATCAACACAGACCTCAAAGCTCCAGACCTCGCTCGCCGCCTCATTTTAGCTGGCCTGGCTATTGCTTTCTTGATCGCCGCTCCCTCGATCTTCTTAGGAGCAGCCGTTGCGATTGTGATTCAGCAGCTCTTTTTAGCGCCAAAGGCGAAGTAAAGGGACGACAGGGACAAGGGACGTTAGGGACCTTTCAGCCTGACGACCAAGCCGCCGTAGTCGGCTGTCCAGGAGACCAAAGCGACGAGAAGCACGCTAAAGGCGACATAGAATGCGATCGGAAACGCAATCTTCCATCGCATGGCTGCGATCCGAAAACCGGCGTAAGCGGAAGCTGAAATGGCTGTGGTGTAGGCAAGCGTTTCGTGTTTTTCCAAAATCGGGTTGGGATCGAGAGAAGCCCCAGCGGCAAGCCCGGTAAAAATGGTGGGAATACACGCAATCACTCCACCAATCAAAAACCAAGTGCCCCAGGTGAGATCCTCTTGCCGCATAAAAAAAGATCTCAAATCGCAAATCAATGCCAACGTGAACAACACAATTGGAAAATGCAAAAAGACGATGTGGTATTCCCCAATCGCCTGTTCGAGAGGCGAGGCTGAGGCAAATAGAATTGCCGGGTTAATCATCATACCTTTCGTTGCAATAAACGTTTCTTTGCAGTATTTTCCTGCTTCTTGAGCCATAACATAGGAAGACATATGGTGAACATAAAAATATCGAAAGGGCTCGACATCCCTATGAAAGGAAAGCCATCGGGTTCCACAGCAGCCCCTCTTGTGCCGTCGGGCCATGCGGCCCCCTTGATCACTCCTCCCCAAATTGCCCTTAGCTTACGCGCCTTCGAAGAGATCAAATTCACCGTTCTAGTCAAAGTGGGAGACGTCGTCAAGATCGGTCAACCTTTGGCAGAAGACAAGGAGCTGCCCGGAAGGTGCTTCGTCTCTCCTGCGGCAGGCACAATCAAAGAGATTCGCAGAGGCTTAAAGCGCGTCTTGCAAGAGATCGTGATCGACGTGGCTCCCAAAGAAGACGCAGTTGCCTTCCCCCCTCTCACAATTGCACAAGTGACAAAAGAAGCGATCGTCGAGCGCCTTATGCAGGGGGGCGGCTTTACCCACATCCGTTCCCGTCCGTTTAATCTCTTAGCCAATCCCAACAAACCCCCAAAATGCATCTTTGTCAAAGCGATCGAATCGGCCCTTTGCGTGCCTCCCGCGGAAATGCAGGTCGCTGGCCACGAAGAAGCATTCCAAGCAGGTTTGTCGGCATTGAAAAAACTGACAGAAGGCCCCATTCACCTCGTCTACCGAAAAAATACGCCCTGCAAAGCGTTTTCAGAAGCTCAAGGGGTAGAAAAACACACAGCAGAAGGGCCCCATCCGATTAGCAATGCCTCCCTCCACATCCAAAAAATTGCTCCGATCCGCTCGACAAAAGATGTGGTCTGGACTGTCTCTACAATCGATGTGATTACCATCGGTTATTTGCTGACAAAAGGGCGCTATTTCACCGATCGTATCATTAGCATCGCGGGCCCAGGCATTTTACATGGCAGTATAGGCTATTTCAAAGCGCGCCACGGCTTTCCAATCGGCGCTCTGACTGCTGGTCGGCTGGAAAAGGGAGATGTTCGCTTGATTTCTGGCGACCCTCTCATGGGGCACAAAGTGGAAGTGACCGACTTTCTCGGCTTTTACGACACGGCCTTTACCGTCATCCCAGAAAACACGGAAAGGGAATTTCTCCATTTCATGGGTCTTGGCGCACATAAATATTCGATGAGCCGCGCCTATCTCTCCGGCCACTTTAACAATGCGCATCGGGAATACAATTTCACGACGAGCCAACATGGAGAGCACCGCGCTTTTATCGACAACACCTTGATCGACCAAGTGATGCCTCTCGACGTCCCTACGATGCTGCTCGTCAAAGCGGTTATGGCAGAAGACTTCGATATGGCCGAACAACTTGGCCTGCTCGAAGTGGACACAGAGGATTTTGCTCTCCCTACTTTTGTGTGCCCTTCAAAAATGGAAATGACAGAAATCATGAAAGGGGGCCTGCGCCGCTACGCAAAAGAGGTTCTCGTTTAAACCTCATTGTGGCAGAATCTAAGGTTTAACCCTCTAGATTCTACTATGGGCGCACGACGACTGCTAACCTACATCTTTCTTGCCTTCTTGCTCCTATCTGGATTCCAAGGTGCTGCCGAAGAATGCGCAGAAGAGAATTTGATGCGCGATCTTCTCATCGTCCGGTACTGGAACAAACAGATCAACGAACGCTTTCCCGTTTTTTACAACCACGTTCTTCAAGGGGGGTATTTTGCGATGCCCTCAGCGCGCATGGGAATGGAAGGGGAGATCGGGATTGGCATGGCTTATGTGCCTCCTTACCACATGTACAACCTGCGTTGTCAGATCCTCGACCGGGTCGAAATTAGTGGCAGCTACAGAGTGTTTCGCGGGGTCGAAGATCCGATCCTCTCCCCTTTGGGCTTTGGAGACCTTTCAGACAAGGGCGCTAACTTCAAATTCTCGATCCTCTCTCCCGAAGAGAGCAACTACGAACTGCCTGGGATCGCGTTTGGATTAGAAGACTTCATCGGAACCAAAAGCTTCCATGCCGCTTATTTCGTCTTGACGCAAGTGTTTATGGATTACGATCTCGAAGTCAGCTTAGGGATCGGCACAAATCGGATCCGCGGCTTTTTTGGCGGTATCCATCTAATGCCCTTTAGGAAGTGCTCTTGGCCTTATCTAAACATGCTCACCCTGGTCGCTGAATACGATGCGATCCCTTATCAACACGAAAGCCGCGAGCCACACCCGAAAGGGCGGGTCAAAAACTCGCCGATTAACTTTGGGATCAAGTACCGCTTGTTTGACGAAATCGACTTCTCGTTGAGCTACATCCGGGGCGATGCATGGGCGTGTTCGATTTCTACCTTTTACAACTTTGGCTACACAGAAGGATTCCTCCCCAAAATCGACGATCCAGTCCCTTACGTGTCTCCGCGCAATACAGAGTGTTTAGGAATTCGGAGAAGTGAAGAAGCATTAGTCCCAGAACTCCTCTTTGCATTCGATCAGCAAGCGATCGACATCCTCGACTTGTACATCTACTACACCTCCTGTGGCGGGAAAGGACTGAGAATCACCATCCTCAACGACACCTACAGAGAAGAGTGTGATCTCAGAGAGCACTTGAATGCGTTGTTAGGCGCTTTGATCCCCTCTAACATCGATGAAGTCACTGTCGTGGTCAACTCAGACGGTTTTCCGGTGCAAGAATACCGGTACCACATGGAATATGTGAGAGCCTTGGCGGCAAAGGAGATTGGTTTTGGAGAGTTGAAGGTACTAACCCCCTTGCATGAAGCGCGCCGGGTCGACCCTTATGCCTCGTCGCTGCTGTTTAGACGGAAAATCGAATTTTTTAACTTCGAATTGACGCCCCGCACCTTAACGCTCTTTGGCAGTTCGAGTGGAAAATTTAAATACGCTTTAGGTCTCAACGCCTTCTTCAACGGTTTTCTTCCCTACGACATCTACTACGACGTGTTAGTGGGCTATACAGCGATTTCCAACATCAATCCTTCAGCAGATTTCGACCGCCTCAATCCCTCGCAGCTGATCAACGTGCGCAGCGACCTCACCCACTATCTAGGACAAAGGGGTTTAAGCCTCGATCGCGCCTACATCCAAAAAAACTGGGCTTTGGGATGTGGTTGCTATGCGAGACTTGCAACAGGCTACTTTGAAATCGAATATGGGGGCATAGCGACCGAATTCCTCTACTACCCCGTTAATAATCCTTGGGCTATTGGGATCGAAGGAGCTGTTTTCAAAAAGAGGGATTTTACAGGCTTGGGCTTCACAAATGAAATCCGCAAGCTCGATGGCTTCAGGCCGACCTACAGGAAATTCACCGGTTCTCAGTACTTCGTCAATTTATATTACGATTGGGAAGCGACGCAAATAGAATTCAAATTCAGCGTGGGTAAATTTTTGGCCAACGATTGGGGAATCCGAAGCGAAATAACGCGCTATTTTCCGAGCGGAATGCAAATCACCCTCTGGTACACGGTCACGAATGGAAACGACAAAATCAATGGAAGCACCTACTACGACAAAGGTGTGTACATCTCGATGCCATTCGACATCTTCTACACCCACAGCGAACGCTCGCGCTGGGGCTATGGATTGTCCGCTTGGCTGCGCGATGTGGGCGTCCAGGCTCTCACCGGCAATCCATTGTACGAACTGATCAACGATTTAAGACAGTAGCCACTTCTTTTGCAGCATAGGTGAAAATAAAATCAGCGCCAGCGCGTTTGATCGCCATCAAACATTCGATCATCGCTCGATCGGCATCGATCCACCCACGCTCGCCCGCCGCCTTCACCATCGCATACTCCCCGCTGACGTGATAGCCGCCGACTGGAAGCAATGTCCTTTCCTTCACAGCTGCAAGGATGTCTAAATAAGCAAGGGCAGGTTTGACCAGCAACATGTCGGCTCCTTCTGCTTCGTCGAGAGCCGCTTCAAGAAGGGCTTCACGCCTATTTGGCGGGCTGAGTTGATAGCCCAATTTATCGCCAGATTTGGGCGCAGAGGAGAGCGCTTCGCGGAAAGGACCATAAAAGGCAGAAGCGTACTTGGCCGTGTACGACAAAATGCTTACATCGGTGAAGTGCTCCCGATCGAGAAGAGCGCGAATATAGGCCACTCTCCCATCCATCATATCGCTCGGTGCAATCACATCGACTCCAGCCTCTGCAAGCAGAAGCGACATTTTCCCTAACACACGCACCGATTCATCGTTGATGACCCTCCCTTCTGTGTCGATAAGGCCGTCGTGTCCATGATCGGTATAAGGATCCAACGCCACATCTGCCATGACGCAAAGTTGGGGAAACTCCCTTTTCACCGCTTGCACGGCACGACAAATCAAATTCTCTTCGCGCAGTGCCTCTGATCCTTTTGCATCTTTTTTTTCTTGTGGAACCACAGCAAACAGATCGATCGCTTGAATTCCCGCCGCCACCAACTGCTCCACTTCTTTGAGCACCAGATCGATCGAAAGGCGGGAAACGCCAGGCAAGCTCGCAATCGCCGTTTGTTGTTTCACCCCCTCTTGCACAAAAAGGGGAGCCACGAAATCGGAAGGGTGGAGCCGCGTTTCCTGAAGCAACGCCCGCACAGCCGGACTTTTGCGATTGCGCCGCAACCGTTTAAGAAGCGGAAGAGCTTGAGGCTCTTCTGTGTGCAGCTGATTTGGCAAGGATGAAAACATCTCCGAAGATAAAACGCGCATGGAAACCTCCTAGGAAAGAGCAGTGAGGCGAACTCTACCATTTTCCATTTTAAGGGACAATGATTGAAGCCATAGAAAAAAAGATATGCAACTGGCTTGAACCTCCCCAAGAAATTTTCAGCAAAAAATTATTAAAATATCTTGATTCCATGCAAGATGGCGGTTAAGATAAACAGCTTAAAAAATAAATTCTAAAACAAAATTTCGGGGTAACAAATGCCAAAGGGCAAACATACTAAAAACAGCCCCACCTTATCGAAGAAAAAACCAGTCGATTCAGTAAATTATTCCCAAGTTTTTGAGCAGCTAAAATCAGACATAAAGCTAGCTCAATTAAGGGCTGCTCTCTCTGTAACCAAAGAGTTGACGCTGCTCTATTGGCGGACAGGAAAGGTGATTGCCGAAAAGATTACAAAAGAGGGCTGGGGTGCCAAAACACTCGAACGACTTGCTAGAGACATAAAAGAAGAGTTTCCAGACTTATCAGGATTTTCTCTGAGAAACCTTAAATACATGCGTCAATTTGCCGAGTGTTTTCCACAGGACAGTTGGGCAGCAGCTGCTGCCCAAATTCCTTGGGGTCACAACATGGTCATATTAGACAAACTAGAGAATCTAGAACAACAACTATGGTACATACAGCAAACCATCGAAAATGGCTGGAGCCGTAGCATGCTTGAAATGTGGATTGAGTCAGACCTCTATAGACGGCAAGGAAAGTCGATAACAAATTTTAAGAAAACCCTACCACCCATTCAATCAGATTTGGCAGAGCAAACTTTAAAGGACCCCTATAACTTCTCTTTTTTGGCATTGGATAAAAAATATAGAGAACGCGAACTTGAACAAGGGCTTATGGACCATTTGCAGAGATTTCTTCTAGAATTAGGAGAAGGTTTTGCCTTTGTAGGGAGACAATTTTGCATTGAAATTGAGGGAGAAGATCACAAAATAGATCTGCTGTTTTACCATTTAAAACTGCGTTGTTACTTTGTGATTGAACTGAAAGCCGTAGCGTTTGACCCCAGAGACACCGGTCAGATGAATTTCTATTTATCGGCTGTTGACGATCTTCTAAGACACCCTGATGATAATCCATCCATTGGAATCCTGTTGTGCAGGAAAAAAAACAAAGTTAAAGCAGAATATGCCTTACGCAGGTGTTCTAGCCCTATCAGCGTGACTAGCTACGAAACTCAGATTGTAAAAAGTCTTCCAAAAGAATTGAAGGCTAGTCTACCAAGCATAGAGGATATAGAAGCTGAGTTAGAACATGGAGGTAAACCACCAGCTTTTTAGACATATCGAAAAAACCTGAAAGAACAGTGATGATGGCACCTGATTTGTTAATCTTTGGGACAGCTGTTTTTTCCCGAATTGCGTTTTTCAAATGCCGTCAGCGTCAATGACCAATAGCTAACGTCCCCGCCGTCTCTTTTAAAATTTGACTTTTACTGGCAAATGCGCCAAACTTCAGAACAACCAGGAGGACCCTTATGCAATACTTGATCATGTGCTTCGTGTTAGCAACCTCTTTAGCCTTTGCCGAAAGTGGCAAAACAGGGTGCCAGTGCGAGCAGTGTCCCTGCACGGCAACCTCTGATTGTGGTTGCATGTCGGGTCAAGGGTGTCATTGCGATGGAACGAACGGTTGTCAACCTGCGGTCTCCCATGGATGTAAATGTGGACCCGATTGCAAATGTGGACCGAACTGCAAATGCGGTAAGGTCTCTTAAGCAAACAGTTACGCAGGAGTTAAGATTTGGATCTTAATGACATCAGCGTCACTGTCTTGACGCGAAATGGGGAAAGACACCTCAAAGAAGTTCTTTCCGCTTTGGTTCCCTTTGGAGAAGTGATCATCTACGATACGGAATCTAGCGATCGGACGCTCGAAATTGCGCGCCGGTTTGAAAATGCCTATGTCGTGCATGCCCCTTTTATCGGCTACGGTCCAACTCATAATATGGCCACAGCTTCGACTAACAACGATTGGGTGTTGAGCATTAATGGCAACGAGCTCGTCTCGGAAGAGCTTGTCAAAGCCCTTTCCGAAGCCACTCTCGACCCTTTAGCGGTCTATTCATTTCCCCGGTTAAACTACTATAATGGAAAATTGATCAAATGGTGCGGATGGCATCCAGACCGGAAAATTAAATTGTACAATAAGCAGCAAACGCGATTCACTGACGATACAGTGCACGAATCGGTCATGACGACCGGGATGCGCATTGTCGCCTTCCAAGCTCCCATTCGGCGAACCCCTTACCACAGCATGGACGATTTTTTGCAGAAAATGCAATCGTACTCCTCGTTGTACGCGGAACAAAACAGAGGACGCAAGAACTCCTCGCTGCCAAGGGCCTGGTCCCGCAGCGTTGGGGCATTTTTGCGCAGTTATTTCCTGAAAGGGGGGATTCTAGGAGGATACGAGGGCTTTGTCATTTCTGCCTTTCAAGCGCACATGACCTATTACAAATACCTCAAACTTCACGAGGTAAACAAAAAACTCTGCCTGAAATGATTTCAGTTAAAACCCTTCGGTGGCCCGAGGAAAACGGGAGTTGAGAGATCTCTTCAAAAGAGACCCAACGGTGGCCGGGAAGTTGAAATCTCTGAAGGGATTCGACGTGGAATGGGTTCAGGTGAGCTTTGTGATGAGTGAAGGTATGCTGCACATTTTCTAAACGCCGAATCACCTCAATCTCAACTCCCCATTCGCACACAACGCGCTCTCGACACTCTTTCTGAGAAAAAGAGTCTCTAATCAAATCAAAATAGGGAAACTCGTATAGATCAGCCATGATCTTCCCTTTTTCCGCCTTGCGAACAAGCAAGTTCCCTTCACATTCGACGACCACGACGCCTCGGTATAAAACGATCGTCTCTCGTCGTGGAGAGCGCTTGGGAAGTTCTTCGGCAACCCCCTTCAAGTATCCTTTGCACTCGGTGTTTAAGGGGCACTGCACACATTTTGGCTTCTTTCCGCAAATGGTCGCTCCAAGCTCGATCAACGCTTCAGACACGATCCATGGCTCTTTTTCGGGCAAAAAGTCCTCCACCCGTTTTGTAATCAACTGCCGCGTTTGCGGTTTATCGATCGGCTCTTCGATGTTTTCAAAGCGCGCTAAAACGCGCAACACATTCCCATCGACAGCAGCCGCGCGCTTTTTAAAGGCAAAACTTAAAATAGCTCCAACAGTATACTCTCCAAGCCCTTTGATTTTCATCAGTGCTTCTCGGGTCGATGGTAACTCTCCTCCATGCACGTGAACGACGTATTGCGCCCCCGCATGGAGGTGACGGGCGCGAGAATAATACCCAAGGCCTTCCCACTCCTTCAAAACGGCATCAACCGGGGCTTCAGCCAAGGCTTGTATCGTGGGAAACCTCTTCATCCACCGTTCAAAATAGGGAACGACGACGGCGACTTGTGTTTGTTGAAGCATCACCTCAGAGACCCAAACAGCGTATGGATGGGGAACATCGCGCCACGGAAGGGAGCGCTTTTGGTCCAAGAACCATGAAACTAACTTGCGAATGGAAAGGGGCGACATTATTTCTTCATTTCTTTTAGATACTGTGGAAGTTCGCGAACGAGCTGTTCTACCCGACGGTCCCACGTGTGCAAACCTAATACGATTTCACGCCCTTTATCGACGATGTGCTCTCTTTTGGAGTCGTTACTCAAATACTCGTTAATCCTATGATTCGCCTTTTCAAAACGGCTTGGATGGTAAAAGACAATCGATTCCCCATCTTTGAATTGTTCGGCTAAATAGCGGTTTTCGTTGGTGATCACAAGAGCACCGCACGCAATCCCTGCAAAAATCCGTTCGTGCCCCCCTTCTTTAATCCAAGGGCAGCTATTCAAAACGATTTTACTTTGCTTCATAATCGATAAAGCCTGCTCAAAAGGAACGGGATCGTGCACGACGATGTTGCGCTGCTTGCTAAACGCCTTTTTCCAACTGGCCTGATCGTCTCCGGCACCAAACAGATCCACTTTAGCGTCCTTAACCGCCTTAACCAACTCGTATCTGTCTTTGCCTCGAATAAACAATTCAAGTTCCTGCAAGACGGCAATGAAGTCGACTTTAGTTGTGTCGATTGTTGGACCTTTGCTCATTTGTCGATCTAGGGCAGAGACAAACGCTTTGTAATAGGGAATGTCGAGCTCTGAAAATGCCTCTTCGGCAGCATCTTCCATCGCTTTGCGAATTTTCGTCGGGAATTTTTTCTTCCATCCCGCGCGGATCCCTTCAAAATCGATGTAGGAAGCCAAAAACACAACGTCGTGTTCTTTCTTTTTCGTATGGTCTGGCATAAGACCAGGTTCGATGGCGTGCGGAAGAAAGAACGCTTTGTGAAATCCAAGCTGCTTAAAAAAATCGACCCCGCTTTTATCGACGCAGGTGACAATCGTATAAGCGCTTTTTGTCAAAGTGACATATTCGTAAGGGTAGTCGACCAAGCAAGCTACGTGGGGAATCTTGATCATATCGGCCAGAAAGCGTCCCTGATCATCGGGTAGAAGACCATTGAAAGAAAGCGTGCAATCGGGGGGATCGGAAAAAATGGCCTTGAGAAAACTACCGGGGTCTTTGCGCTTTGCTTCTAAAAGGCGGCTTTTCACGCCATTGCGGAGCATTGCTTCATGCAATTTCACTGTGAAATGGGGAAGGACTCCATAGTGGCTGATCGGGGGCATAAAAATGTCGACTCTCTTCATAATCTCCTTCACTTCAGGGCATTGGGAGCCACTTGTTCCGGGCCCCTCTCGTTTTTCCTTTTCTCTCTTTTGTGAGTTTATCTTTGCTTTTAGGTTGTGGCTGAATGCATGCTTCTGGCGGTACCGCTTCGGCTATCTTATTCTTTAATTCCTTAACTGTGGCATCCGCCAGCTCTCTTTCCTTTGCCGTTAAGTCTGGCACATTTTTTAAATAACGGTCTATATCGACGTTGTGTCGCTTGGCCTCTGCCCTCACCATCTCCATCTTTTCATCAAGATCGGCCTGCATGTTCCTCATGCTGGCAAACATTTTTTCGATCTCTTCAACTTGATGTTTAGAGTCGGCAAGCCCGTCCTCACTCACTTTTCTCGCCATCTCAATCTGTTGCTTAATAGCAAAAAAAGGGTCCTCCGGCGGGCCTTCTTTAGATGGGTCTTTTGGTGGTTGCTCAACATCGTCTGAATGCATAAATTTCATTGGGATAGGTTCATCTCCCCCATTCCCTATTTTACTCCTTGTTGATTAAATAATCAAACTCGATTCCTCTATTGAAATTATACTGCAATAAGCGTTATACTCCTTCACGACTTCAATCATCATAAATTGTCAGGATGATTGGTCGAACCTTTTACGAAGGATATCACAATGGGTTATTTGGAGGATTTTCAAACACAAATCAACGAAAGAAACTTTTCAAAGTTCCTTCAACTATGGGAAGAGTACTGCGCAAGCGATACCGTAGAGGCCGAGGAATTCATTCAACTTCTTCAATCAATCAAAGAATCAGACTTTACTAAACATTTTGGACAATTTGTAGAAACTGCACTGCCATTGTGGAAATCGATCGCCCCCGGACAAGGCTCCTACGAGGTGCTAAAGCATCTCATCGACCTTCAAACGACAAATACTCCGCTTCTCGTCGAAGTGATTTTAGAGGCTCTCAAACAACGTTACGGAGAAGAATCGTTGATTACAGATCGCCTCCGTTTAACAGGATTGAGAAATCGGGATAATTTCCAAGGTGCACTTTCCCATTTTGACCTCCTCATGCATATGAAAAAGGGCAACTTCGTCTTTCACACAAGCGGCTGGGGCGCTGGCGAAATTCTCGACGTTTCCACTTTGAGAGAACAGCTCGCCGTCGAATTCGAAAACGTCACAGGTGTGAAACACATCACCTTTGCCAACGCCTTTAAGACGCTGATTCCCTTATCGTCGGAGCACTTCCTCGCGCGCCGCTTTGCCGATGCTGACAATCTGGAAAGGGAAGCAAAAGAAGACCCCGTAGCTGTCATCAAAATGCTTCTCAAAAATCTTGGCCCAAAAACAGCCGGAGAAATCAAAGACACCTTATGCGACCTGGTCATTCCCGAACCGGAATGGACCAAGTGGTGGCAAAGCGCGCGGACGCGCCTGAAAAAAGACACCATGATAGCTTCTCCCGAATCGACAAAAGCTCCGTTTTACTTGAGAAAAAGCGCCGCAACACACGAAGAGAATCTTGAAAAAAAGATCCACAGCAAAACGGATATCGATGAAGTGATTCAGGGTGCTTACGACGTCTTACGCGATAGCGCAACAAAAACGAAAAAAAATGCCGCCAACACAACAATCAAAGACAAATTGATTGATCTGTTGAATAATCCTAATATCACAGAAGCTCGCAAGCTACAGATTTTGATCTTGCTCGATACGTTCTTCCAACACCAAGTCGCTCAACACCCTCTTTCCACCTTCATCACATCTCTCGACCGTCCAGAAGAACTCTTGTCGCAGATCGAAATCTTGGCGATTAAAAAACGGGTTCTCACCTTGATCCGAGACCACCGCAAAGATTGGTCTTCCCTTTTCATCTCTCTTCTTTTTTCAACTCCACAAAGTCTCTTGAGAGATTATATCTTAAACGAACTGACCAAAGATAAGGGATCCCGTACAACATTTGAAAAAGAGTGCCACAAGCTCGTGCAATATCCCACGCAACAGCCTGAGTTTATCGTCTGGTACTTTAACAAAATTGCCTCGGGAGAAGAGACCGAAGAACTCCCCTTCTCCAATAAGGAAGGGCAGGGCCACTTGATGGAAGCATTGTTAATTCTCCTCAGTGCGATCGAAAATAAACCCGATTACAAAGACCTGACGAAGAAAATCATCAATATTCTCTCTGGGAAGCGGTATGCAATTGTCCGACAGATCATCGAAGGCACATCAGTGCCTTTCCTCAAGGAGTTTCTCCTCCTCGCTTCCAAATGCCAATCGTTTTCTAGCCACGATCTCAAATTGCTCCGCTCTTTAGCAGCTGTCGTGCAACCGAAATTGGCTGAGCCCAAAACGAAGGAGCAACTCACACACGATGCCAACGTCTTATGGACAACTGAGGCGGGCTATCTGAAAACGCAAGCACGTGCCCAACAAATCGGCACGGTCGAGATCGTGGAAAATGCGCGGGAAATCGAAGCAGCAAGAGCCTTGGGCGACTTAAGAGAAAACTCAGAATACAAGTTTGCTTTAGAAAAGAGATCTCGCCTCCAAGGGGAGCTCAAGATGTTGTCAGAACAGCTCAAACGCGCCCGGTTGATCACCCCAGAAGACATTTCAACCTCAGAAGTAGGGGTTGGAGCAATCGTGACTGTTCAAAATGAAAAAAAGGCAAAAACCACGTACACAATTCTCGGCCCTTGGGATGCAGATGTCGACAAAAACATTTTGTCATTCCAGTCAAAACTCGCACAAGAGATGTGTGGACTTAAAGAGGGCGATGCGTTTAAGTTTAAGGAAAACGAATTTACGATCGTCAAAATAAAAAGCTATACGCCGTAGGGTTATTGAAAGTCATGGAACTTGTCATTGCAACAACCAATTTGCACAAAGTGCGCGAGTATCGAGACATTCTCAAAGGGTTTAAGCGGCTCGATATCCGTAGCCTCATCCATCACCCTGACTACCCGATCCGAGAGCCAGCCAGCGCCACGCTACAAGAACGCGCCCTTGAAAAGGCACGTCAGGCTCTTGCTACCTTTAATTCTTTAGTGATTGCCGATGAGAGCATTTTGGTTGTTCCAGCCCTGCAAGGGGCCCCAGGGTTAAATTCAAGGCGCTATTCAGGCGAAGAAGCAACCGATGCAGAAAACAGAAAAAAACTTCTCAAAGAGATGGCTCACCTCCAAAACCATGAGCGCACTGCCTATTTTGAGTGTTGCCTCGTCCTCATGACCCCTTCAGGGGTCACTAAAACGGCATCAGCGACTGCTTATGGCGAAATTGCCTTGGAAGAGAAGGGGGGCAATGGATTTGGTTACGATTCCCTCTTTGTCAAGCAAGATTACGACAAAACATATGGAGAGATGAGCGACGCCATCAAAAATCGGATCTCTCACCGTAGTAAAGCATTGGAAAAGCTCATGCCGTTTCTCGAGCAGACATGCACTACCTGATCGACGGGTATAACCTCCTTTTTCGCATTCTCGAGTCAAATGAATCCCTTCAAACCCAGAGAAACGCTCTTATCGAGGCGATGGCACGAGCCGCAAAAACGTTAAAACTACATGCTACGCTCGTTTTCGATTCCCAATATCAGCCGACTGAAGGGTCCCGACACCACCTTGGAGACCTGGAAATCATCTATACCGATCGGGGAGAGACGGCCGATGAATTTATCTTAAAGACAATTAAGGATGCCCCAAAACCAGAATCGTTCACTGTCGTCACCTCAGACAAAGTCCTCGCCAATCAATGCCGCTACAAGCTGGCCAAGACGTTAGCTGCCGATGCATTCCTCGACTGGGTGGACAAGCGGAAAAAAAATATTGCCGCAGGCATCAAAAAAGACAAACTGATTACGCCCATTCGCAAGCCACTACCACCGCCCGTGAAGCCCAAAGCAGAAAAGCCCAAAGACCCCACCCAAGACGACTACGAGCGCCTTTTTACCGAAAAGCTCAACGACCCTGTCCAAGGCGACAACAAACGCCTCTTTACCGAAAAGCGCAAAGAAAAGAAAAAGCCCAAAAAGAAAGAAACCGACTGGGAGCGGTGGCTGAAGGCCTTCGGCGGCTAAGAATAGAATTCGATGAGCTTTGGAATTGCTTGCTCAATGGTCTGAGCGCTCCATTCTGGCAACAATAACTTCAATAAACTGATATCTGCTTGAGAGGCCTCTATGGGCATCTGAACTTCTTTGTGTTCGACCTGCAAGCCAAAGAAATTCTTTTGCAGGCAAGCCACAACCTCTTTGACGGAACGGGAGCGGCCTGTTGCGACGTTGACAACCCCGCTAAAAGAAAGAGAACCCAATCCTAAAAGGGCTTGAGCGATATCATCCGCGAATATGTAATCGAATTGTCCTTCTTCACAAAACACCATCAAAGGCTCTTTCTTAAGACCTGCCTGAATCCAGCGCGAGATGATATCGCGCGACTGCCGCCCATAACTTCTATAAATCCGCGCACAGATGACCTGCAACTCGGGACGATACTCCCGAATGAATTGCAATTCTTTCTCGTGCATCAATTTTGCCATCCCGCATAAGTTGCGCGGATTGACGGGGCTCTCTTCCTTCAACGAGATGCATGGACGAGAGATCGTGAACAGATAAAGGTTGGGATCGTAAATGAGATAACTTGAAGCAAACACAACCGATTGCAATGCAGGCAAATCTTTACACAGAGTCATTAAATGATGGCTTAAGTGGACATTGTGGTGAAAATTGTCTGTCCAAAAACCATATTCTTCATGAGACCGCTCAAAAGCCGCTGCCAAATGAAAAAAGGTTTGAGGAGCAAACTGAGAAATTTCATCGCGTGAAAGGGAGATCAAATCGCCTTGACGGTAGTGGAGGCGCCCTTTCCAGGCAGCCGGCTCTGGTTTAAGATCTCCCACAAAGAGGATCGCACCTGCCTCCAGCAATGCTTCCACAAGCGGCTGTCCAATGACCCCGGCACCTCCGCTGATGAAAACGCGCCTATTTTTCCATTCTCTTCGTTCCATCCACGCACCCATGTATCACTGTATCGACAAATTGCCCTTCAATCCGCACGTGCTCTTTCATGCGCCCTTCCAGTACAAACCCTTGCGATTCGAGAATCTGCGTGTGCAAGACAGGACGAATCGCATACGTCTCTGTCTGGAGTCGGTGTAAGTGGAGATCTTCAAATCCCACCCGTTTGATCAAACACAAAAAATGGACAAAATCCCGCGTGTACACCTCAGAATTTAAACTCCTTTCGGTGGCGACTAAAAAGCTCACTTCACCCCTCCGGTCAATCCAATGAATATGGACAATCCCTCCATAACCAATGCAAACGCCCCGATATAATAGACTCATCAAGACTTGCCGCGGCTCTTTTTCACCAAATGAGGGCTCTAATACGGTGTGGTAATAGTTTTTTTGTTGTTCAACGGTTAAAAGCTCTTCTTGCCGCAAGTAGCGCAGCTGAGAGTTGCGCCAAACGCGAACGGCTTCCATGTCCTCCTCGCGGATGGGCACTAAAGTATAATGATCCAATTCAAATTGTTGATGCGTCAGGCAACGATAACTCATGCTCCCTCCGCAGGAAGGATCAAATCGATCGGATAGCGCACCTGGCGCAACGCATTCTTTTTGCGCCTCATCGCTGGCAACGGATCCTCCAACACTTCTCGCAAAAACCACTCAAAGGAGTTAAGGCCACAAGCTAAACTCAGCGTCGATGCGCCGCCAAAGCGGGGATTGCACTCGATCACACCCATCACCTTGCCCCGTTCACAGATCGCTTGAAATACGGCGTGCCCATAAAGCCCCAGTTTTTCCGCCATTTTCCCACAAAGAGTTTCTAGTTCAGGATGGCGCAAAGAGGTCGTGATCTGCGATTCCCCATTGACCACCTTGTCGCGATTGCGCACGACGCACCCCTTCACCTCTCCGGTAAGAGCGACGTAAACATCGATACTATACTCATCTCCTGGGTAGAAAGGCTCGTAAATCGGGTCTTTCAGTTGGGCAGCAATGGCACGCGCCTGTTTCCGATCGAGATCGACTCCCATGCATTTGGCTCCGGCACCAAAGCGGTCTTTCACCACATAGCGCTTAGCAGGAACATCTTCCAACTTGAGAG
>JABDCX010000023.1 GCA_013287915.1 Chlamydiota bacterium | reverse complement strand
AGGACGATGTCTGCCGAAGTGGAAACGCTCGTCACCTCCCATCCCGAGATTTTGGAAAAAAAGGCGATCATTATCCACTCCGATAAATGGCATCCTGGTGTGATTGCGATTCTGTCGACGCGCATTTCAAAGATCTACAATAAGCCTACTATTGTGATTGCCATCGACAAAGAGATTGGAAAGGGATCTGTGAGATCTATTCCTGAATTTCCTCTGCTCGATGTGTTGAAACAGTGCAGCGATTTGCTGATCAACTTTGGAGGTCACGATTTTGCCGCTGGGTTGACGATTAAGGAAAAGCATATCGAAGAGTTTAAAAAGCGCTTCATTGCGGCAGCGGAAGAGAAGCTAAAAGATGCCGATGTCTTTCCCAAACTCATGCTTGATGCTGAGGTCAGTTTTCAAGATTTGACATTCGACATGATGGAATCGATTAAGCTACTCGAGCCGTTTGGCAATGAGAACCCTCAACCCGTCCTATATGCTGACGCCAAGCAGGCCTGGCCCTCCAAGGTGATTAGCAAAACCCATTTGAAGCTCTATCTCGAGCAGGGAGACCGGATGCTTGAAGGTTTTGCCTACGGAAAAGCAGCAAAAAGTTCCTCGTTGCGCAAAAAGGAAATGGTCTTGCGCGTCGCATTTACCCCTCAAATCAACAATTACCAAGGTCAAAGCATTCAGCTCATGGTGCGCGACTTTAAAATCGTGGAAGCCGCAAATTGAAATATGAAGGTGTGGTAACCGCTCTTGCATTTGGCGGACGTGGCATTGTGCGTCACGAGGGGCTTGTCGTCTTTATCCCTTTTACAGCCGTTGGGGATCAGATTGAGTTTAAGATTCTTTCAAAGAAGAAAAACTACGCCGAAGGGGAATTAATTCAGATTCTCAAAGCGTCTCACGAGAGGATAACGCCCCGTTGCATCCATTTTGGCGTATGCGGTGGGTGTCAGCTCCAACATCTCAAATATCACGCTCAGGTAGACGCCAAAAGGTTGTGGGTAGAAGAGGCTTTAAAACGGATGGGAGGGTGGGAAGATGCCGTTGTACCTCCTCTCATCGAAGCACAGTCTGTTTGGGAGTATCGCCGTCGGGTCGCCCTCCATTTAGAAAAAGGGAACATCGGGTATGTGGCTGCAGATCACCAAACTTTTTTCCCTGTCGAGGAGTGCCCGATTTTCGTGCATGAAGATCTCCCCATTTTAGAACAGGTGAGAGCGCTGGTGCAGTTATTGGAGTGCTCAGGAGTCGACGATGGGCGGGTCAACCTAGCTAAAACGCCTGGTGATGGCTTCATGCTCGATTTTCATTTTAGCTCCATGCCACCTAATGCTGAGGCTGTCTTGAGCCGTTATGCAGAAAAGGTTCCCTTAGCCCTTGGCCTCTTGGCAACCGCTCCAGGGCGCCACCTCTCGTACGGTATAACAGAGGCCCAGTTTTCCGTCGAAGGATTGACGTTTTCTTATTCTACACGTACCTTTACACAAAATCATCCCGGCCAAAGTGCTTTAATTTATCAGGAATTGGTTCAGCAGACCCTTGCAGGGGGGAGAGGCACTGTTTTAGATCTCTATTGCGGGATTGGCGTTTCCTCTCTGTTGTTAGCCCGAGAGGGTGTTCATGTCATTGGAGTCGAATCAAATCCCGAATCGATTCGATTGGCCCAAATCAATCAGCAGCTTAACAAATTGAAGCCTGTCACTTTTCTAACAGCTGATGTCGCTCTCGTATTGCCCAAGTTGCTGAAGCAAGAGCGGCCCCAGACGGTGATCCTCAATCCTCCTCGAGAGGGGCTAGAAAAAAGGATTTGTGAGGCACTGGTTGCAAATCCACCTGAAAGACTCCTTTACGTATCGTGCATGCCTTCTACCCTTGCGCGGGATCTTAAGCGGCTCCGCTCCCAATTTCAGCCTGTTTCTGTCAAAGCCTTCGACATGTTCCCTCAGACGACACATGTCGAAACACTTTTATCTGCTTCACGGATTGGAATTACAGGATAAGCAAGATTGCCGATGGCAGCAGGATAGGCAAGATAGAACATCTCGGTGAATTATCTTGTCTATCTTGCCGCTTTGCGATCCTGCACATCTTGTTTTTGTTGATTAGTCATCGAGTAATACGATCGAAACGTATTTCGGCGTAAACGTATGGGCATCGATTTGTACAATCCACGTTTCGGTTGGCAATGCGGTTTCATCTTTGCGCCGGTATTGAAGCGAAATGGGGAGGTTATCGCAAAATTTCTTGAAATCGGTCATGGACAGAACGGGAACCGTATAATTGTCGAGATTGATATTCCCAGGGGAGGAGGTGAAATCGATTTCAACGGATTGAATCCCTCCTTTCTCTTCTTTGTAAAATAGGACAAATTTGGTGTCGGTGTAGATATCTGGAGGCGGCGAGATGACGAAGGTATTGCTTGATCCTTTGAAAAATGTTTCGGCTAGTGTCTTTTGACTTTGACGGAGTTCAAAAAGATAATCATCAAGAGACTCATCGCTAAACTTTTTTCTTAGAGTTTTGAGTTCGACGATAGGAATGCCTAGATGTCTGAATCGCAAAAGAGTCATTCTGCTCAAAACGGTCAGCCGCTCTGGTGAGAGCGTCAGAGCAGTAATATCTCGATCTTTAAAGTCTGGCACCGCTTTTTGAACGAAGAGCTTTAAGGCTTCTTCTGTCAAGGCCTGTGATTGTGCCTGATTCACATAGGTTTTTTGTTTAAACAAATTGTCGAGGATCTCATCAAAGGACAGGTTGGGATTTTCGCAGGCTGCTTTCAGTGCAAGTGGATCGATCCCTCTTTTTTGACACTCTTGGAGAACTTTTTGAATTGCACACCCGCCCACATTGGGGAGAGAAATTTTTTGGATTTCTAATGCCGTTTTCTCTGTGTCTAATGAATTAAACCCGGCGATATGTAAAGCAGCCACCCACTTAAAAGCAGGATTTGCGGCAAACACTAAATCGCGCAAACATGTCGCTTTGTCGCAAGCCTCTCTTGTGCGTTTCAAGCGTTCTTTTGTATTTTGAACCACTTTTGCTGTATCGAACCAGTGGGGAGGGAGGATTTCCTCAAGAGTTTTTCCACTGAAAGGCTGTTTGGCTTTAGGCTTCTTTTCTTCCTCTTTTTCACGAGAAGACGATTTCCATGCTTTTCTTGCTAAGTGTTCCTCCATGAAAGGAATTTTTGCTTCGAATGCCGCTATTTTAGTCTTGATAGACTCCTTTTCTTGCGGAGTAAGAGGAGTATACGTGTCTGGGAGTTCTAGCAGTCCGGAGCGGTAGGAGGCGAAGAGATGATCTTCTGCAAGCACCACATCTCCATTAGGGAAAATCCGGGGGTTATCGAAAAAGATGAGAGCGCCTTCTTCCTTGTCTTCCTCGTCGGTTTTACTTTTGACAAAAATATTTTTTGCGTGGGCATCCATCATTCCATAAAGGATGGTCACTAAAGTCGCATGAATTAACTGATCCTTGCGGGTTTTTAGATCTCCCACTGTTCGAGAGGCAACAAGGTAATTAGCTAGCTCATGACCTGGGATGGTGGGTTGAAAACTTCCGGGAATGCCTTTCTCAGGAGAATTAATGGGAGCAAGAGTGAGAAAAGGGGAAAGAGATTTCAACGTCGATGTCGCTGGAATATCTTGGAAGTATTGATTGGGGTGTCCAATCCTCCATCCCACCAGTTGGGATTTGTTTCCAAAACCATCTTGTTGAGAGTGGATAGTCGTCGTCGTCGTGGGGTTAAACAAGGGATGGACTTGGAAAATGCACGCGAGATCCCAGGCTAGCTTTTCTAATGTTTTTGCCCCAAAAGCTTTTGAATGCTTTAAGTATGCCACGACTTCGTTTTGCCTGTTTCTAAGGGCGTAAATTTTGTTTGAATGAGGTTGTTGGCTTTCTTCTAGCTTGGTTGGGAGGGGTTGGAGGACCTTTTCAGAGGCCGCTTGTGCTTTTGCTTCTCTTAAAGCCAATTGAAGTCTTGCCATCCCGGGCAGGGCGTTGAAGATCTCGTTTTTAACAGGTTGTTCATAGGAGAACTGTTTACTTGTCTGTTTTCTTAAGATGTAGAGAAAGTCCTCTTTTGTTCCCGTGACTAGCGCATCTTTCCAAAAGTAGGGAGTTAAGTCTTCGGCCAACCCATTTGCGCTGGTAATAGCGGGAGTAGGTGATGGTTGACGTACAAAGGGTTCCAGGGTGGATCTAATTCCTCCCTGGTCAGCCATACCTTTGTGCGTTTCTGGAAAAGCAACTAAATGTTTGAGTTCACGAGTCGAAAACTCCCCTACAGCATCTAGGAGGGCAAAAAAATTGGCATGGAGTAAATCCAATCTGGCCTGAAGGGTAAGAATCAAGCTTGTCGCAGTAGTTCCCTTCCAAAGCTCGTAATGGACATAAAGCGATTCCAGGGGAAAGCGAAGGAAAGGAAATTGCTTGATCCAACTTACTGTTTCTAAGGCTTTTTGATAATCGAACTGATCATTTGTGATGAATTTCCTACCCAAAAAAAGCCGCTTCTTTTCATTTTCTGCGGCATTCCAATTACTCCAATCGAATAAGCTTCCGGAGTGCTGATAAACATTTAACCGAAAGAGGTCAAGGAGCTGGCAAGAGAAGATTCTCTGTTTTTTTTGCACATCGTCATACGTAAGGCCCTTTTGAGAAAGCCATAAATGTTTCAGCGGATCCACAACACCCTCCCCATTTCAAAGAAGGATTATAGCTACATCCCAACCATTTAAATCAAGAGAGTTCAAGGATGAGCCTTTTCTGCTCATCTTGTTGAAACATTTGTCTTTTTGGCTTATCTTCACTGACCATATGACAAAATCTCACTCTTTGTTTCTGTCTCATCCTTGTTTCTTAGAGCATGGCGTTCTCGACCATCCTGAAAATGTGGAGCGTTTGAAGGCCATCCTTGCTGCTTTTGAGGCGAGCCACCATCGCTCCCTGCTGAATCTTTCACTCGATTCTCCGGCTACTGTGGAGGAGATTGCACGCATTCATGACCCTGCTTACATTGAATTCATCGAGTCTTTGAGGGGGAAAGCATCCAATCTCATCTCCGAAACGCCCCTTTCGCCAGGATCGGTGAAGGCCGCTTTTTTAGCTGCAGGGTATGGCGTTGAGTTGGTGAAGAGGGTGTTGGGGGGCGATATTCGGAATGGGTTTGCCCTTGTACGCCCGCCAGGGCATCATGCCAGGCCTGGGAAGGGGATGGGGTTTTGCGTTTTCAACAACATAGCCATCGCGGCAAGACAGGCTCTTGCCATGGGAATAAAGCGGATCTTGATTTTTGATTGGGATGTGCACCACGGCAACGGCACGCAAGAGAGTTTTTATGAAGATGAGCGCGTCCTCTTCATCGACATCCATCAAGACAACCTCTTTCCAGTAGGTTCAGGATTTTTGAGCGAGACGGGAAAAGGGAAGGGGAAAGGATTTACAGTGAATATCCCGTTGCCAAAGGGGTGTCGGGATAGAGACTATTTATATCTGTTCGATCGCGTCGTTAAGCCACTCACTCTGCAGTACCAGCCCGAACTCATCTTGGTGTCAGCCGGTTTTGATGCCCATGAGAGCGATCCTTTGGGGATGATGCAAGTCACGACCTCCGGGTTTGAGCAATTAGCAATTCGGGTTCGAGCCCTAGCAGAAGCGGTTTGCCAAGGAAAACTGCTCCTCTTTCTCGAAGGGGGATACGATCCCTTTTTCTTAGCAAAAAATGTCATGGCCTGTGTCAATGTTTTGGCTAGTGAACCGCTCTCTCTCCCTGTGAAAGAGGCCTCTTCCCCTGAATCGGATGGTGTCGAAGCCCGCGTCAAGGAGATCTATGCGCTCAGATGAACCTCTGGTCGATGTGTTGAAGGCGGTCCCCGATTTTTCCGATTGGGAACAGTCGCGCCTCTGGATAAAGTCAGAGATGCAAATCGTCAGTCATCTGGATCCTGAGTTTGTCGTTAAAGCGGAATTTCGCGCGTTGGAATGGAAGGATCTTGCCCAACCAAGTCAGCCACCGTTTGGACTCTATTCCTTAGAAAATTGGAGAAAGTTCGCCTTAGCCACATTTATGGCGGATCTTGGCTCTTATCCCAATCCTGTTGATCAAGTGAATTTTGACCGCCTTCTTTTTGTGATGCACGCCTTTCCGCAAGGGTTTAGGACGTGGTGGATCAAGTGCCAGGATCAGATTTGGCGGCCAGTGGGCTATACGGGCTGGTATCCGATGTTCGACAATTTCTATGCCTGGATGAAAAACCATCCGGAGCTGTTGAGAGATCGGATGGTGGCTCCAAACACCTATGGGTCTGTGACCCGCCCTCCTCTTTATCTGTTTAACTTCAGCGCGATTCCAGCCCTAAAGAAAAGTGCCCTATCAAAAGCCTTAATGAAGGAGTTTTTTGCAGATATCCAGGCTCAAAAGGCGCGTGGGCTTGCTTGCATCACCGTTTCAGAAGATGGGGTGCGGATTGCTAATCGGTTGGGAATGATCTGCTCTGGCTACTTGCAAATCGGCAATAGCACCGAAGGTGTTTATACCGCTTAAAGCTCTTCCCAATCGAATGCCTGGACGTCGGTGAGACGCTTTGATCCTGTGAGGACCATCGCGAGCCTGTCGATTCCGAGAGCCATCCCTGCTCCTTGAGGAAGCGCGGGAAGAGAGGCGATATACCGTTCATCGATTGCAACGGCGGGTTTCCCCATCTCGGCTCTTTTCCGGAGCTGGTTGGCAAAGAGTTCCTTTTGCTTGTCTGCGTCTCTTAAGAAGGGAAACCCATTGCTGATCTCTACGCCCCCGATGTACAGTTCTGTTCTCTCAGCAGTGAAAGGATCTTTGTCGTTTTTCGGTGCGGACGAAGTCATGTAAAGGGGCCACTCGTGGAGAAAGGTGGGGACTTTTTTTCCCAAACAGGGTTGCAGGAGATCTAACAAATAGGACAAGACTAAACAACAATCGTCTTTAAACGTCTCTGGCAAAGCGATTCCAGCTGCTTGCGCAGCTCGGCAGAGTGGTTGCAAAGAGAAATCTTCCAATCCACGCAATCCAAGATGGTGCTGGAACGCTTCCCGCACGGTAAAGTGTTCCCATTGTTGAGCCATCATGTCGAGCTCAACTCCATTGAAATGGATCCTCTCTTTCCCTGGATAGAGCTTTTGAAATGCTTTTCGGATAAAGCGGACGGTATCTTCTTCGATTGTTTTCAACGCTTCTCCCGCTCGGGCCCATTCCAACATCGTAAATTCAGCACTGTGGTAATCACCCTGGTCATGCGCACGGAAATTCTTTGTTAGAGTGAATACCTTTTGGAAACCGCCCGCCATAAGACGTTTGATTTGGTACTCTGTCGAAGTCACCAGGTAATGGTTTCCCACCTCGACTGTGTCGATGTACGCCTCTGGGCAAGTCGACTTCACCAACAACGGTGTTTCCACCTCCAAGAATCCCTCTGAGCAAAGGTCTTCTCGGATAGCCGAGACGACCTGCTGCCGTTGTAGCAAGCGGGTCATGCGGGAGGTGGAATCTTGGAGAGTTCCCCAGCGTTGAATGTCAGGTGTTTTCATGATTGGGCAAAAAAAAGCCCTCTTGCTTCGAATGTTCAAAACAAGAGGGCCGCGGTTAGTACACTAAACGATTAAGACGCTTTACGCTTTTTTCTCTTTCCGACAAATTCTTCCGAATATGTTTTCAGATCATTTTCGTGAATGACCCATGCGGCGCCTTTGCGGACAGCTTTGAGTTGACCAATGCGCGTTGCGTAGTAGATTTTTTGAGCAGGCACGTTGAGCATCTTGGAGACTTGGTTTACAGAGTAGTAACCCTTCGTAGGATCGTAAACGAGTTCTCCGTTGTACATCGACTTCGATCTCGAATATTTTTGCTTGCGATAAGCTTCGAGGTCGTCGAGGTGGATTGTCCAGCGTGTGCTATCTTTCGAAGCTTTCAACTTATTCAGTTTGATCGCTACGTAAATCGCTTGCCGCGTCACATCATTGAGATCAGCAGCTTGCGTAATTGAAACGAGCTTGTTTTCTGGAATTGTAAATTGTTTATTTTTAGACATTATGTCCTCCTTATATAATTGTATTAAAAACTAAAAGATTTAAGCGTACGGCCTTCGGGTACAGATCCCCAAAAGCCATGCTCTTTTTTTCATTTAGTCCTCTATTATGACATAAAAATGACTTTAACTCAAGCGATTTCTTACCTAGAAAGTGAAAATTTTTGCCCTATACAGGAAAAAAGCCCCTTAAACTGCTTTTCAGGGCTTTTTCCACTGAGGGACAAAAAAGCGCCTAGAGGGTGGAGAATTTGCCATTAATTGGGCTTGCCAGTATGATCGGGTACCCGCACGGATAGTGCTAGTTTGCATCACCGAAAGAGGACGAATGACACCATTTTCTCGCCTACCCTTCTCTGGGCGTGGCCTCTGTATTGCCTTTTTCTTAGTTTTATCCCTCTGTATTTCGTCCATTGGGGAGGGGAAGCTTCCTGAGTTAACCGAAAAAGCGACTAAGGAAAAGCTCTCTGAGATCATGAAATACCACGCGACTTATAAGACTGTGACGCCAGAGATCGTCGCTCGTTCTCTGAAGAATTACATCGACGAATTGGACCCCATTAAAACCTATTTCATCGAATCAGATATCCAAAAATGGTTAGAACCGAGCGATCAGCTCTTAGACAAGATTTTAAGCGACTACGAAAAAAGCAATTTCGACGAGTATGAGCAAATTCATGCTGTCATGGTGCAAGCGATTCAACGCCGCCATGCACTGGATAAATTGATCGATGTCAACGCGCTTCCGAAGAAGGTGAATTCCAGAGAATTTAAAGACATGCAATGGGCAAAAGACGACCACGAACTGCTCAATAGATTGATCCGATTGCGCTCTTTGCAAATCGAGACAGCAGGCAAGTTAAACGAAGAAACGACGGAAAAATCGCTCCAGCGCCTGGCAAAAAGACAAGAGAAATTCGAAGAGAAGATTCTGCAAAGCGATCCTGTGCAAAAGAAGCGTTTGATTTTGACCGATTTTCTGAAGTCGATGGCAGAATCGTTGGATAGTCATACCCTCTACTTCACCCCAGATGAAGCGACCCAATTTTTGATCAATGTGCAGCAGCGCCTCTTTGGAATTGGCGCTTCGTTGAGAGATGATCTCAATGGTTTGACCGTGGTGAAAATTGTCGATGGCAGCCCCGCTGCGTTAAGCAAAGAGCTTAAAGTAAAAGACCGGATCATCGCGGTTGATGGTGAACCGATTGTCGGGATGGACATGGTCGATGCCGTCGAATTGATCCGGGGAGAGGAGCATACTCCAGTTGTCTTGACGATTATTCGAGAAGGGGGCGACGAAGAGAACAAAAAAGAGGAAAAGCTAGACATTACCATCAAGCGAGCGGAAATTGTACTCAAAGAGACCCGTTATGAATCGAACGTCGAGCCTTTTGGAGACGGGGTGATCGCCTATTTGAAGTTATTTTCCTTTTATCAAGATGATGGAAGCTCTTCTGCAGCTGATTTAACAACTGAATTGAACCGGTTGAAAAATGAGTACCACGTGTTGGGGCTCGTGCTCGATCTGCGCTTTAATACGGGTGGCATTTTAGCACAAGCCGTCGATGTCGCAGGGATGTTCATCACGAAGGGAGTTGTCGTTTCGATTAAAGATGAGACGGGGCATGTGCAGCACTTGCGCGACTGGGATGGGAAAATGGTCTGGGATGGGCCTCTCATGGTCTTGATCAACCGCTTGAGTGCATCGGCCTCCGAGATTGTTGCGCAATCGCTTCAAGATTATGGCCGCGCTCTTATCATTGGAGATGACCATTCGTTTGGGAAAGGTTCTTTCCAATCTCCGACGTTCAACCCCACTAAGAAAAACGATATTCCAAATCCCCAAGGGGAGTACAATGTCACGCGAGGCCGCTACTACACCGTTTCTGGGAAAACACCCCAATTAAAGGGGGTCATTCCCGAAATTGAAGTTCCGGGGATTTTGAGCCAATCTGAGATTGGCGAGCAGTTTAAAAAATACCCTCTAGAAAACGATACCATTCCTCCCAATTTTGACGACGATCTTTCCGATATCCCATTTTATCAACGCGATAAAGTAAGGCTCCTTTACAAATTTGATCTGCAACCCCGGTTAGCGACCTATAAACCGTATCTGGAGATCTTGAAAAAGAACTCGGAACTGCGGATCAAAAATAACAAAGCTTACCAAGATTTTCTCGACAAATTGAAAAAGAACCAAGATCCTGACGTCGAGGAAGAGTACAACGATGAGTTTGGGAAGACAGATTTTCAGTTAATTGAAACATATAATATCATGAGAGATTATTTATTTCTTAAGGAGCCATTCCCTTCTTGAATGGCTTGTGAGGTGTCGTGATGGAAATTTGGTTAGATACGTGTGATTATCGAGCAGTTGGGGAAGCGTCGCAGTTAGGCATTTTGACAGGTGTGACGACCAATCCCCTCATCCTGGCAAAAAGCCGGGATAGCACTGAAAAGACCCTTTCGAAGCTCTTGGATATTCAAGATGGCCCTGTGGCCGCGCAGGTCTTGGGCAGGAGCACGCAAGAGATGGTCACGGAAGGGCGTGCCTTTCACAAGTTTTCAGATCGGATCTTGGTAAAAGTACCGGTAACACAGGCAGGGATTGCCGCGATTACCACGCTCAAGTCGGAAGGGATTGCGGTTTTGGCCACGGTGATTTTTCATCCCCATCAGGTGCTTTTGGCAGCGATTGCCGGAGCGGATTACGCCGCGCCCTATATCGGACGGATGTTTGACGCGGGAATCGATGCGTACGCCTCTCTTAAAACGATGGAGACCATTCTTCAGCAGCACCGTTTAGAAACGAAAATTTTAGCAGCCTCTCTGCAAAACACAGACCAGCTATTGGCAGTGGCTGAGATGGGCATTTCTGCAGTGACCCTCAAGCCGTCCCTCTTCTCCACATTCCTTGCCGACGATCCTTTGACCTTGGAAGCTCTCGAATCCTTCGAAGCTGCCTACAAATGAGCTATCTCTAGGCAATCTTTCTCTCAGAGTCTTCGTGTTTTTGTATTGGAATCTATTCAACCGCTCTCCCTTTCCTTTTTTCCTCCTTAGTGCTAGAAGGAGGTTAAGAGGCTTATTGCATGGAAACACTATCCTATCTTACACCTGAGGGAATCTTATCCCCAACCTGCCAGGACAAGCTGACTCCGGATCTTCTCGTTAAAGGGCTTAAGACGATGTTGTTGACGCGCCTTGTCGATGAGCGGATGATCACGCTGCAGCGGCAGGGAACGATCACATTTGCGATGAGTTCTTTGGGAGAGGAAGCGTGTGCGGTAGCGAGCGCAGCAGCTCTTGAGATGTGCGATTGGATGTATCCCCAATACCGGGAAGCGGGTGTTATATTTTGGCGGGGGTTTACCATCCAGCAATACGTCGACCACATGTTTGCTAATGCGCAAGATCTCGAATTTGGGAGGCAGATGCCGAATCACTTTGGCTCTCGCGCTTTGAACGTCGTTACTGTCTCTTCCCCGATCGGAACAAAAATTCCCCATGCAGCAGGGTGTGCGTATGCCATGAAACTGCAAAAAGAGAGCTGTGTATCGATCTGCTATTTTGGAGAAGGGGCCACATCGGAAGGCGATTTTCATGCGGGTCTCAATTTTGCCGCTGTCAGAGGGTGCCCTGTGATCTTCTTTTGCCGCAATAATGGGTATGCGATTTCGACCCCCTGTTCGCGTCAATTTGCATCGGAAGGGGTGGCACCGAAAGGCATTGCGTATGGGATCACAGCTGTACGGATCGATGGGAACGATTTTTTTGCCGTGCATGAGGCTGTTCTCAAAGCACGCAAGCAGTGCCTTGAAGGGAAAGGCCCCGTCTTAATCGAAGCGATGACGTACCGCATGGGAGCTCATTCCACTTCAGACGATCCCACGCTTTACCGCAAAGAGAATGAAGAGAAAGAGTGGGAGAAGAAGTGCCCTATCCTCCGGTTGAGGATGTATTTGACAGCTCAAGGCGTCTGGGATGAGCAAAAGGAAATAGCATTTGTCGCAACCACTCAGGAAGAGATTTCGAAAGCGATTGCCGTTGCGAAAGAGCGCCCCTATCTGCCCCTAAAATCGCTCGTCGAGCATGTCTATTTTGAAATCCCCGAGTCGTTGAAAATAGAATACGAGCAATTAAAAAACTCCCTAGCTCAAGAGAAAGGTTAGCTCAATGGCTGTAGTGAATATCATTCAAGCGCTCAACATGTGTTTGCATCAAGAGTTTGCGCGCAATCCCAACTTGTTGATTTTTGGAGAAGATGTGGGGGCATTCGGAGGAGTTTTCCGTGTGACAACTGGGTTGCAGGAAAAGTTTGGGGAGCAGCGCTGCTTTGATACTCCCTTGTGCGAGCAGGGGATCATTGGCTTTGGCATTGGGATTGCGCAAAGAGGGCTGAAGCCGATTTGCGAGATCCAATTTGCCGATTACATTTTTCCTGCATACGACCAGATCGTCAATGAACTTGCAAAAATGCGCTACCGCACTGGCAATCAATATGCGGCCCCTCTGGTGATCCGCGCGCCGTATGGTGGAGGCATTCATGGAGGACACTACCATTCCCAATCTCCTGAAGCGCAATTCCTCCACACGCCTGGTTTGAAGGTCGTCTTTGCTTCTGGGCCGTACGATGCGAAGGGGCTTTTGACCACAGCGGTCAGAAGTAACGATCCCGTCCTCTTTCTTGAGCCCAAGCGGATTTATCGGGCTGTGAAAGAGGAGGTCCCCAATGAAGAGTACGAAATTCCGTTTGGCGTTGCTGCAGTGGAAACATTTGGGCACGACGCTACTTTGATCGGATGGGGCGCACAGCACCACCAAAATCTAGAGGCGGCAAAATCACTCAAAGAAAAACATGGAATTGGAGTTGAAGTGCTCAATTTGCGCACCTTGAATCCTCTCGACATCAACGCAATTATCGCTTCGATTGAAAAAAGCGGACGAGCCATCGTGGCTCACGAGGCGCCGAAAACGCAAGGATTTGGGGCTGAAGTTGCCTCTCAAATCATGGAACACTGCTTTTTACATCTCGAAGCCCCCGTCATGCGGTGCTGTGGATTGGATACCCCATTTCCAAATGCTTTAGAGAAAGAGTATTTGCCTGACGCTCCACGCGTTATTCAGTCTGTGCTCGAAGTGATGAGGTATTGATGCCATCACTATTTACGTTTTGCTTGCCCGACATTGGAGAAGGAGTGGTCGAAGGGGAGGTTGTGGAATGGTTGAAGCAGGAAGGGGACACCGTTAAGCAAGATGAACCTGTCGTCATCGTCATGACAGATAAGGCAACAGTCGAATTGCCAGCTCCCTATCCAGGTACTATTGTGAAGCACTATTATAAAGCAGGGGAGATTGCGATCAAAGATCGTCCTCTTTACGATATTGCCCTTTCAATCGAAGCAAAAGAGGTTTCTCCTCCACAAACACATTCAAAACCAGAAACAGTGTCAGAGGCGAAGCCCTCTGTGAAGCAAAAAACTGGAGAGAAAGTGTTGGCAACGCCAAAAGTGCGCCATATTGCCAAGCAATTAGGGATCGACCTCGAAGAGATTTCAGCTAGCGGCAAAGAGGGCCGCGTGATGTTGGAAGACCTGAAGGGAAAACTCCCCCACGCGGCTTCTCCGCCCCTTCTTGAGGGAGACACAAAAAAGCCACTGACAGGTGTGCGTGGACTCATGGCAAGGAGGATGGATGCACATCGAGTTCCTCAATTTTCCTATTTTGAATCGGTCGAGGTTACACGACTGATTCAATTGCGCCAGCGGCTTGGGGAAAAAGCGGAGAAAGAGAAGATCCATTTGAGTTATATGCCGTTTTTGATCCGAGCTCTGGCCTCAACTGTGCAAAGCTTTCCCATTCTGAACAGTTCTCTCGACATGCAGGAAGGGTGTCTCATTTACCATCAACAGCTCAATATCGGAATTGCCACAGCGACAGCTCAAGGTCTAATCGTGCCTGTGCTGAAGGGGGTGGAGAGGATGGGAATCGAGCAGGTCATTTACGCGTATGAGACGCTTAAAAAAGAGGTCTTAAGCGGAAAAACTTCTCCTGAAATGATGAAGGGCGCAACGATTACGATCAGCAATTTTGGTGTCCTTGGTGGGGAGGGGATGTGGGCAACGCCCATGATCACTCCTCCTGAGATCGCCATTTTAGCTGTGGCGCGAATTCGAAAAAACCCCGTGGTGAGAAACCAGGAGGTTGTGATCCGCGACATCTTGCCCCTTTCGTGGAGTTTTGATCACCGGATTATCGACGGCGATCTGGCTGCGAAGATATCTCACCACTTTGCAACGCTGTTGCGCGATCCCGCTATTCTTTGACAAACAGATCTATCAGTTGGCTGACAGGCATTTTCATGAGCTGTTCGGGCGAGGTAAAAAGAGCGATTAGCTTGTCTACAGTTGCTTTGGGGTAATGTGTAGAGAGGTTGCGTTTCAATTTCTCGTACAAAAGAGGCTTCCCCTCTTGTCTCCGTTTCCGGTGACCGATCGGATACTCGACAGCTATCTTTGGAAGCTGTGTGCCATCTTTCATTGTGATCGTGATGGCACTGGCGATCGAGCGTTTATGCGGGTCAAGGTAGTCTTTGGAGTAGTTGGGATCTTCGACAACCTTCATTTTGGAGCGGAGCTGATCGATCCTAGGATCGCGGCTTTGCTCCTCTTCATAATCTTCTGCCGTGAGGTTTCCCTTCAGGAGACCGATAGCAATCATGTATTGGAGGCAATGGTCCCGATCGGCGGGGTTGTGAAGCGGCCCTGTTTTGTTGATGATTCTTACGGCTGAGGAGTGGGTTTCGATGAGGATGTGTGCGATCTGATCGATCTGATTTTTGAGCAGCGGGTGGAGTTTTACGGCACATTCGACGGCTGTTTGCGCGTGAAATTCAGCCGGATAAGAAATCTTAAATAAGATGTTCTCCATAACGTAGGAGCCAAAAGGACGCTCAAATGCGAAGGGTTTTCCTTTGAACAACACGTCGTAAAGGCCCCACTGTTTTGCCGATAAAGCCGTTGGATAGCCCATTTCTCCCTTCATGGCAAGGTGAGCAAGAAAGACTCCCCGGCTAGTGGCATCGCCCGCAGCCCACGATTTGCGCGATCCTGTATTCTGAGCGTGTCTATAGGTGCGTAAAGAGCCAGTATCGATCCAAGCATTTGAGACCGCATTCACCACCTGATCGAATGAACCTCCCAATAGCACTGTCGCAAGTGCTGCCGTTGCTACTTTGACCAGGATCACATGGTCAAATCCCACTTGATTGAAGCTATTCAGAAGGGCAAGGCCGCCTTGGATTTCGTACGCCTTGATTTGCGCTGTCAAGAGCTCTTTGATGGTGATTTTGGATTTTCTTTCAGGGAAGGCACGACACAGATAGTCGCACACGGCTAAGAGCCCCCCTAAATTATCGGAGGGGTGCCCCCACTCTGCAGCGAGAAACGTGTCGTTAAAGTCGAGCCAGCGGATCATGGTGCCGATGTTGAATGCGCCACAGACGGGATCTAGCACATATGAGGTACCAGGGACGTGGCATCCATGGGGAACCACCGTTCCTGGCACGATCGGCCCCAACAATTTTGTGCAGGCAGGAAATTGAAGTGCTAAGATGGCACACCCTAAACTGTCTCCTAGCGCGGCCGCTGCCGTTTCGTATGCTTCAGGGCTGTCAATGACAGTATGGGAGGCATACTCGGCAATTTTTAAGATCCCTTCGTCGATTTTATTCATGGTGTACGCGCTTATTTAGAGGAGTCCAGTTCTGTTGAGAGGGCCCTGTATAGTGACTAATTGGACGGATCAGTTTGTTGTTGGCGCGCTGTTCAAGCAAATGAGCTGACCAGCCTGTAATCCGTGCAAAGACGAAGAGTGGGGTAAACATGGGCGTCGGAATGCCACAGAAGTGATAGGCCAAGGCGCTATAGAAATCGAGGTTGGGAAAGAGCTTCTTTTCGCGCCACATCACCGTTTCTATTCTCTCCGCAATGGGGAACAGATAGCCATCAGAAGCTGTTGCGGAGAGTTTTTTTGCCCACTGCTTGATAATCGCCGAGCGGGGATCAGAAGTTGTGTAAACGCGGTGACCAAATCCCATGACGAGTTTTTTTTCAGCAAGCATCTTCAAAATCGCTGCTTCTGCCTCGTCGGGGTTGTCGAAGCGTTGTAGAAGCTCCATCGCCCATTCATTTGCTCCCCCGTGCAAAGGGCCTCTTAAGGCGCCAATCCCTCCGCAGATTGCCGAGTAAAAATCGGACAAGGTCGAAGCAATGGTACGAACCGTGAATGTCGATGCATTAAATTCGTGTTCGGCATAGAGCGTGAGCGAAACATCCAGACACTTCCGGTGTTCTTCAACAGGAGTTTTTCCCGTCAGCAAATGGAGAATATAACCCGCTTGCGACTCTTCTTGCAGCGCTTGTGCAGGAATTTTTCCTCGAAATAACAGCGTGGGAAAGCTCGCAATCAATCTGTCTGCAATTTCAAATCGAGGTGTGATAGGCGATTCTGCTTCAAATGTTCCCAAAGCAGAGCATCCCGTGCGTAGCACATCCATCATGGAAGCTTTGGAGGGGATTTCCTGTAAAATTCGCTCCACACCCGTCGGCAACGTGCGCAAGCCCTGGAGCCGATAGCGATACTCTTTCAACTGTTGTGCTGTCGGAAGCGATCCGCGCAGGAGGAGCCAGGCTGTTTCTTCAAAGGAGCCCTGCTCCGCCAGATCCCCCACGAGGTAGCCGCGGTAGAGTAGGTTTTCCTCCTCCGCCTGGCATAAGCAGATCGCAGAGTCGCCTGCAACGACGCCGGCCAGCCCACCTGTCTTTTTAACCGCATTTGCCATATTCCGGACTATTCCTATAAGGGAATTAAAAGACAAGGGACGGCAGGGACCTTAGGGCAATGCCACACTATACTATATTGTACCAATCAGCTAAAAAAAGCTCATGACACCATTCACTCACATCGTTGTGCTGGGCGGAGCTGGCAAAATGGGCCGCGGCATTGTGCTGTTGCTGTTGCAGCGGGTTGCGCAAGGGGATCACTTTAGAGTGACGATCGTCGATACAGATCCTTCCCAATTCGATGGGGTCAAGGAATATTTTCGCTACCATTTGCAGAAGATCGACTCCAAACGGGTCGCTGTTTGCTTGCAGGCCCTTTGCTTTTTAACAAGAGTCGAAGAGTGTGGGCCGGCAGATCTTGTGTTTGAAGCTATTATTGAGAATGTCGAGATTAAAGCGGACGTTCTCGCGAAAGTCGATAAGGCGACTGGAGGGCGCGCTATTTTCTTTACGAATACCTCTTCGATCCCGATCCATGTGTTAGAGGAGAAGGCGCGTCTCAAAGGGCGTATCTTAGGCTTCCATTTTTATAATCCTCCGCCTGTGCAACAATTAGTGGAAATGATCACCCCAAAGGGGGCCCCAAAGGATCTGAAAACGCTTGGACTGGAAATGGGTGAAAAGTTGAAGAAGCGGATTGTCCCTTCCACTGATATTGCGGGGTTCATTGGGAATGGCCATTTTATGCGAGAAATTGTTTTTGCCTGGCACTTGGTCGAACGGTTATCTCATCAGATGTCTCTTTCAGAGGCACTTGTTGTTGTGAATACAGTGTATCAAGAATGGCTGCTGCGTCCGATGGGGATTTTTCAACTCGTCGATTATGTTGGGATCGATGTGTGCACCGAGATTTTGAAAATCATGAGGACCTTTTTGGAAGAAGATGCCTTGCATTGCCCCTATTTGGAAAGGTTGATCGGCAAAGGGGTCCGGGGCGGTCAACATCCCGATGGAAGTCAGAAATCGGGCATTTTCGAGTATCAGGAAGGGCTTCCAAAAGGGGTGTATGACGTTGAGAAGGGCTTATACATGCCTTATAAAGCACACAGTTTGGGGAATGGGGTAACCGAAGGTTTGACGTGGAGATCGCTCCTCAAGGATCCGGAGCGAGAGGTGAAAATTGCTGCCTATTTTAAGCGGTTGTCAAGCGAGGATTTGTTTGGGGCTCAACTCGCCATGGAAATGTTATCTGCATCTCATGCGATTGGAAAGAAATTGGTCGAAGAGGGTGTAGCGCACTCTCTTGAAGATGTAAATACCGTTTTGCGGCTCGGGTTTTATCATCTGTATGGTGTTGGTTTTAAGTAGTGTTCTGCATCTGTTTTCTTGATGTTCTTGAAAAACTCTTCTAATTCATCCTTGTTTCCAAAGGCTTTTACCGTAGCATCTTTTCGGTAGATGTTTTCGACCCCTTGCAGATGGTCATATTCGTGCTGAAACACTTTAGCTGCAAATCCTTCGAGGACGTGATCGATGGTTTCTCCTTCTAAAGTTGTGTAGGTGATTCGAATTTTTTTGTAGCGCGGGATTTTTGCGATTTGCCATGTATTGCGACTGAGTAAAACGGAAAAGCACCCTTCCCACTCCTCAATCGTTTCCTCTCCGATGGGGACAAAGCTCGGATTGATCACAACGGTCAAGTTATCCGGATTGCGATCGTAGCTATAGATGAAGATCGATTTGCTGATCCCAATTTGTGGGGCTGCCAATCCAGCAGCAGGCAGATACGGTTTTAAAGAATCAAACAACGCCTGAGCAATCTCTTTTGCAAGTGGAAATTCTTGCAGTTTAATTGGTTCTGCTATTTTCTTTAAGACAGAGCCTTGTGGGCTGTCAATTGTAATAATCCTAGAAACGGCAGTTGAAGACGCCAAATTGACGCAATCTTTTGAGCCATAACCGCCTCTGGTGGGGGGCGCCTTCACCATTTGGGAATGATCGCCCCCCACCTGAGGCGGTTCTGACTCAAAATCTTGCATCACTTTATCGTCTTGAACTGCCGTTTCTAGGATGATTGGCAAGGGTTGAGTCATATTTGTTTCTCCGCAAAGCGCGTCTGGTATAACCCTATCATTTTTTCTTGTTTTTTTAAACCGGTTCTTTTAGGATGCTCTTGCGTGAATTAATGGAGAATGGTTTTAACAGGAGGAAGGCAATATGTTTGCAAGATTTGTATGGAATGGTGTCCGAGGGATAAGTGATAGTGCGAACCGTTTTCAATCGCCAGTTGCTCAAGTTGTTGGGACAAAAATTCACAGAGCACAGCTCAGTTCAAGCGCCCCTAAACAATCACCGGCCGAACGAGATGCGAGTAATCGGCTGGATGAGCATATTGCCTCTCTTCGCCTGAGTCATATTGAAGGATTACAATCTTGTCGGATTGAACGATTAACCGATCGTATAATAGCGTTCGAAAGAGATGTGCCGCTTACTAACGAAACAGTAGCAAATTACAAGGAATTGATTAAAAGAAAGGTCTATTCTATTATAGGATTTGTTGGTTGTTTAACGGCTGGAGTCGGCTCCTATGGACTAGCTGTGAGAGCTGAGTCTCTTCCACCTGCTGCGCAGAAGGTTTAGAAAAAATACCCCACGCGAAATTCGATGAGTTGCCGGTACTGTTTGTATTGTCTCATGAGAGCTACCTCGTATTCGAGCGTGACGACACATTCTTTCGTCACCATTTTACCGAGCGTCAGATCAAAAGGAATAAACCAACCTGAAACCTCCCAATTATAACACATTTCTGGTGAATAGGTTATGAACCATTCGTTAGGCAAGACGATGTTTAGGGTTGGTTGGATATAGGTGCGGTTGATGTGAGGTGCGGAAGCAAAACCAGCCACATCGAACGCATGGCGGACGAGCAAACCACAGAACGATCCAGCGCCCCATGCGAAGATGTCATAACCAAAGGCGATGGTCGGTAAGACCTGATATTTTCCATCACCGACTTCTAAGTTGTCCCCTGCAGTTGGAAAGAGCAATTTGGCTCCAAATCCCCAAATCCAAGGGCCGTGTGCGGGGGTCACGGCAAGAATCTGCAAAAGAGTGTCTCCCATGACTTGGCTATTGTAACATCCATTTGTTGAGTGGGTTGTACATCGATACCACCAATAGGGAAGGTCGACGCGAAAGCTCAGTTCCCAGCTGAGAGGAAGGCTGATGACTTTATCCATGCGCAGCGTGGCAATCGCAGCATTCCCGTTTTGCACATCGACGCCAGTTTCGTATTTCATTCGTAAGTCTAATCGTGTAAGTGGCTTAACGATGTTTTGTCCCGTGTTGAACTCTTCATCTGCTTCCAGGAGCGCTATCGTGCAAAGGCTGAGGAGAATCAAACGTATCGACATGTTCATACCAGGCACGGTACTCGTTTCTCAAAATGGATGCTACCGATTTTTTTCTTGTCTTTTTAAAACGCATTATATTAAGATGTTTTTGCATGAATCTGTAAGAGGTGACTTTGGTCATCTTTTTACAATTCATCAAAGGATCAGATTTTTGTTTGTCTATATTCTGTCCGATGTGTTATAACTTTTTCCCGGTTAGAGATAATTGGGAAAAATCTGAAAATTTAACGAGGAGGAAGAAAAAATGTTTACGCAACATGTGTTAGGCTCTTTGCGTGGGATGTCGTTTGTGGCTAGTCCCAGCAATATGAATAGGTTTCCGCATTCACAAATATCAAAGACAATGGTTCAAAGGGGTCAATCTTCAGGAGTGAACCGTATTGGTTCAGCCAATGGAGCCCATGCAGTCCATGGGCAAGCGCAATCCGCAGCTGAAGCAGTTGATGCAACGGTGACGCGCGTTCGTCTGCAGCAGTTCGAAAGTCTGACAAATGCGGAGATGCTGCGCTTAGAACAGCGTTTAGCGAATCTAGAAAAAAGCGTTCCACTTGCTGAACGTATGACGATGGCGCAAAAAGAATTTTTTAAAACTAACACCCGTCTCAGTCTTGCCCTTATGACTTTCCTATCGATAGGGATTGGCTCTTTTGCTGTTATGACAGCTTCTACTGGTAGTAGATATGCTGTTGCAGAACAAAAAAGTGGGAACATGGCTGGAACTCTTTTGGATACTTCACACAGGGCTTAAGGAAGCTTGATATGATTCATACTCAAAATTGGGGAGAGCTTTCTGCAATCCAGATTGGTGGAGTCATTTGTATGCCTGTGCTCATGATTGGGCAGACAATGATTCAACACTATGGGTTTGCATCGTCTATAGCAGCCGTTTTGATAGGCAATGCGATTTTGTTCTTTCTAGGACTGATCGCTGCTAAGATGAGCGTTTCTAAGCGTCGCACGACGATGGAAAATGCGATCGAGTACTTTGGCGAAGAAGGGGTGAAGTTTTTCTCCCTGGCTTTCGTTCTCTCTCTCGTTGGATGGTTCGCTATCCAATTGAATATGATGACATTGGGTGTGATGGATTTGTTTTCGTTAGATGGCACTTCTATTTTTACGCGGACTGCTCTAAATGTAGGTCTGGGAATTCTGATCACGTTGGTTGCCCTGTACGGTGTGAGAGGAATCTCGATCTTAGCAAATTTGAGCTTGCCGCTTCTGATCGCCACGATTGGATATGCAGCCTATTCAATTGATAGAGTCGATCAGCCGGGTGCCGTTTTGGAAGAGATCCCGTTTACCTACGGAGGGATTTCGTTAGTAATCGCAATGGCGATCGCATTTGTGATCGATTTGCCGACGTATTATCGCCATGCAAAAACGGTGAAGCATGCCTACATCAGCATTGCTATTGTTTTTGGGCTTTGCTTGCCTCTACTGGAAATTATCGGCATTTATTTAGCTGCCGCCAACCCCGACGGTTCGTTTCTCGACGTTTTCAAGCGCAACAACAGCATGGCTTGGAATTATTGGACGGCCACTTTTCTCATCTTAGCAGGCTGGACGACCAACAATGTCAACCTCTATTCCGGGGTCGTCTGTATGGACACGCTCATGAAAAATTCTTCGGTGTGGTTTAAGACCTTGGCTTTTGGTGCGGTAAGCACCGCTCTTTCCTGTGTCGACCTGCTTACCCATATCGAGCTCGTGCTCGAAGTGATCGGCATTTCGATTGGGAGTATGGGCGGTTTGATTTTTACCCGCTATCTCCTCGCGCAAATCCACGGATTGGAAGTAACTAAAGAGGATCATCCCTTGCATTTGCTGGCTTGGGCTGTTGGCATTTTAGTTGGGTTGCTCAGCTGGTTTGGCTATTCGTTAACAGGAATTTCTGTATTGGATGCAACTTTTGCTGCTTCATTGGCGACGATGCTAGTGATGACAAAAAGGCGTTCCTATGAAAAAACTTTCTCTTAGTCATCTCGATGACCTTGCAATTGGAGCTGCTATTTTAGGTTCGGGGGGCGGGGGAGATCCTGCCTATCCCTACATGATGGCGCACCATGTGATGCAGGAATGGGGAAGTGTTTCCTTAATCAGTCCCGCAGAATTAAAACCAGATGATTTTGTCGTGCCTATCGGAGTCATCGGAGCCCCCCTTGCCGAAATTGAAAAAATCGAAAGTGGCAGGGAATTTAATATCCTATTCGAAATACTCGAGAAAACCGTCCAAAAAAAAATCACTGCGATCGTCCCATTTGAGATTGGGGGTGGAAATGCGTTTACCCCTTTTTGGATTGCTCCGATAGTGAAACTCCCCGTCCTAGATGCCGATACAATGGGGAGAGCTTTTCCCGAGGCGCAGATGACCTCTTGCGGGTTATTGGGTGCCTCGTGCTCACCATGTGTCATCACCGATTGCTTGGGCAATACAGCAGTTATTTACGCAAATAACAACCTTTCTCTCGAAAAAATAGGGCGTCAAATTACGATTGCTATGGGATCCACAGCTTGTACAGCTCTATATCCGCTAACTGGAACGCAAGCGAAAAAAATGACCTTCCACCACTCGATTACGCGCGCCATTGCATTGGGCAAAGCGCACCGGGAAGCCAAACAAGCGGGACAAGATCCTTTGAACGCCATTTTGCATGCGAGCAAAGGGACTTTAGTTGGGTCGGGAAAGATTACCGATATCGATCGGGCGATTTCTAAAGGGTTTTTAAAAGGGAGCGTGGTCGTCCAAAACAAAACGGACCACATTGAAATTCTTTTCCAAAACGAGTTTCTTTTAGTCAAAGTCAATGGGCAACCCGTGGCAACGACACCGGATATTATTAGTCTAATAGAGATGGAAACGGGTTTTCCCGTGACGAGTGAAAGTTTGCAGTATGGGATTAAGGTGAATGTAATTGTTCTACCAAGCCCAGCACTTTGGACGACCCCCGAAGGGCTGGCATTAGTGGGTCCTCGCTACTTTGGATACGATATGGATTACATTCCACAAAGCAAACCGAAATCTTCTGTTGATCCAGTAGAGGTGATCGCATGATGGTCAAAAAGCAAAAATATAAGGTGGGAATTGATATTGGTGGGACCAATACAGACTTGGTCTTGGTCGATTCTGAAAACGCGATTGTTGCTCAAACAAAAACTGCAACGACAACCGATATCAACTCAGGGATCAAAACAGCCTTAACACATGTGCTCAAGGAGTCTCAGGTCAATAGCGAAGAGATTTGCGGCATTTTTATCGGGACGACGCAAATCGCCAATGCGATTTTGCAGCATAAAAACCTTTATAAAGTTGGAGTAATACGAGTTGCAGGCCACCATCCGACGTCGATCCCTTCTTGCTTCTTATGGCCTCAGGAATTAAAGAACTCGCTCTACGTCGATACAATCACCGTCGGTGGAGGTTACGAGTGCGACGGGTACCCCATTACCCCAACTAATCATGCGGAGATTAAAGCGGCAATTGAGGCGTTGGTGAAAAAAAAGGTAGAGAGCATCGCTGTTGTCGGGGCCTTTTCTTCCTTGAATCCCTGCCAAGAGCTTTTGGTCAAAGAGATCGCACATCAAATCACCAAGGGAGTAATCCCCATTTCTCTTTCACATCAAATTGGTGGAACCGGGTTTATCGAAAGGGAAAATTCGACGATTCTCAACGCAGCCGTTAAGCAAGTGATGACAAAGGCGTTTCAAGGGCTTGCATCGACCTGTTCTGAGCTTGGCTTTGTTTCTCCGATGTGGATCACCCAAAACAACGGCAGCATTATCGATCTCAATCACGCGATCGAATTTCCCATTTTGACGATTTCTGCAGGTCCGACGAATTCGTTTATTGGAGGGATGAAGCTGGCAAAGATGCAAGATGCCATTGTCATCGACGTCGGAGGTACTTCGACCGATGTAGGGATCGTGCGCAAGGGGATTCCGCGCCGCTGCTTAAACAATAGTAAGATTGGCGGCATCTCTCTCAATTTCCCGATGCCTGATTTGTATTCGATTGGGATGGGTGGCGGCAGCCATATTGAGGTCGATAAAAGCAAAGTTCAAATTGGCCCTCAAAGTTGTGGAAACCGCACGTTTATCGACTCCCTCTCATTTGGAGGCAAGCAACTCACTTTAACCGATATTGCTTTGGTGCTTGGACACGTGACAATCCCCGGAGCCGAGTCGCAGCGCGTCCTTCTATCGCACAAAGGATGTCGCGCCGTTCTTGACGAGGCGATCAAGCAACTCTACGCCTTGGTCGGGAAAATTGGACCCGAAGAGCAATCGCTTCCCATCATCATGATCGGAGGAGGCTCCTCCCTTTTCCCAAAAAAACTCTTGGATGGCCGCTTTGTCATTCCACCCTACGCACATGTTGCAAATGCCTATGGGGCAGCCTTAGCGCAAATTTCTGGTGTCGTCGATACCGTGGTGTCTTTAGAAGATCGGCAGGAGGTGTTAGCGAAATTGCAACAGCAAGCAATCCAGATGGCGATCCAAAAAGGGGCCGATTACCAGACCGTCAAAGTGGAAAACATCGAGATCATTCCCTATCACTACGTCCCCAATCGCATGGCCCGCGTGATCATCCACGCCGCTGGCAATCAGCCCCCTCTTTGAAAACATTTTTGTTTTTTGCGTTCTAGCTTCCTTTTTTCAGTTTGAGTTGTAAATTCTCCATCCTTTTTTCATTTAAATATGAAAATTTCCTTCCTTTTTTCAGTTTGAGTTGTAAAATATCCTTCCTTTTTTCATAATTAGGTTAAAAAGGAAGGGAAAATGAAGCAAGTCAAAAGGTTTTTTTCGCCGCCCAAAGGAAGCTATTTTCTCTTTGGCCCTAGGGGGACCGGGAAGTCAACGTGGATCAAAAAGCACTATCCCAATAGCTACTACATCGACCTACTTCTGGCCGATGCCTTAAGGGCCTTTGCGGCCCATCCAGAAAGGCTAAAAGACCTGATTGATGCTAATGCAGACATCACGACTGTTGTTATTGACGAGATCCAGCGCGTTCCAGAATTGCTCCCCATTGTCCATGCAATCATTGAAGAAAAGCGTGAAATCCAGTTCATTTTAACGGGCTCAAGCGCTCGCAAGCTCAAAAGAGCGGGTGTAGATCTGCTTGCAGGAAGGGCGATAAAAAAGGCGATGCACCCCTTTATGGCATCGGAGCTTGGGGAGGCGTTCAGTCTAGAAAAAGCGCTAAAGTGGGGCATGCTTCCACTTGTTTGGGGAGCTCAAGACCATGAGGAGGTCTTGCAAACATACATAGATCTCTACATCCAAGAAGAGGTGCAGTTTGAAGGACTCGTAAGAAACATTGGAAATTTTTCACGCTTTCTCTCGGTAATCGCCTTTTCTCATGCCAACGTGCTCAATACAGCCAATATCGCAAGGGAATGCGAGGTAAAGCGTTCCACGATTGAAAACTACATCGACATTTTACAAGACCTCCTTCTAGCCTGTTTAATTCCCGTTTTTACCAAGCGTGCCCAAAGGATTTTGGTCTCCCATCCAAAATTTTATCTTTTCGATGCAGGCGTATACCGAGCACTCCGCCCATCTGGGCCGATGGATACTAGCAACGAAATAGATGGAGGGACGCTAGAAGGTTTGGTACTCCAACATTTGACGGCCTGGTGCGACTATTCCAAAGGAAAATATCAGATCTATTACTGGCAAACAAAGGCCGGGTTAGAAGTGGATTTCGTCGTTTATGGCGAGGAAGGCTTTTGGGCAATTGAGGTAAAAAATAACACGAAAATAGCGTCAAGAGACGTGCGTGGGCTGCTTCATTTTAAGGAGGACTATCCTGAAAGTAAGCAGATCCTTCTTTATAACGGTAAAGATACCATCTTGGAAAATGGGATTCTTTGCATGCCTTGCGAAGAATTCTTGAAAGGAGTTGTTCCAGGCAAGCCAATTTTTTAAATGTCGCGGATGGGGAGAGGTTCTTTCCCCAAGCTGACGAGCTTGGTATTTTCCTTTTCGAGAAGCTCGCGGCCGGCAAAGACAACACTGGGGGCTTTGGCAAGCGCCGGGGCAATGTGCGTTTTCACCGCTTGGATGATGTCATCGCGGTTGAGGTTTAAAATCGAGTTGCGGAACGCTTGCCGCACCTCTTGGGTTTTTCCCTCTTTTAGCCAGGCATAGGCAATGTCGCCACGGCTTCCAGGGGCGATGGGCGCATCAAAGCCTTGCGCCATTTCGAGCTTTGCTTCTTCGATATCGCCTTCGTCGAATTTCCCTTGCAGGATCTTGTCGACGGCTTTTTTAAAGGCTTCGAGCGAAGAGACTATGTTCGGATCGCGGAACGAGTAAAAATAGAAGTTTCCTCCCATACTGTTGCAGACGGCTCCTCCTCCGTATGCGCTTCCTTGTTCACGAAGGGCAGTGTGGAGGTAGAGGTTGTCGAATAGGACAGCAGCGACGTTGAGAGCCCCCGCATCCTTGTGGGTATAGGGAACCGTTTGAAACACCTTGGCGATAAAGGCAATCGGAGAGGCGATGATCCTCCCTTGCGATTCGCAAGGAGTGATGGTGTAGTCGTTGATCCAGGGAATATGTGGGCGCGTTTGAATTTCATTTAGTCCATAGTAGTTGTGTTGCTTGATCTCGTTGAACATTTCTGCGTTGCAAGTGATCACGAGATCGGGCGTTCCCACGTGTGTCAATTTTTCTTGCAGTTCTTGGAGCTTGGCGATGAGCCAGTCCCCTTTTTCGTGGAAAGAAAGTGCTAGGTCTCTAACCATATAGAAATACTCGATCCCATTCCAAATGTTGTTGATTCTGGACGGGGCATCGATCCCAGAAGCGGCCATGCTGACGGCATATTTGAGGGCACTTGATGCAATCGAGGATTGCAGCGCCGTATATTGCTTGAGCAAGATCTCTTTCAATCGATGGCGGTCGGCGAAATCGACCGTTGTGGCAAGGTCCTGGATCAAGGGCAAGAGGCGTGCGGCTTTGCGGTGGAGGGCTTTGCCGCGGATCGATAGCAGAGGTTTGTAGAGACGAAAATCGTGTGCTTGCAGGTTGAGGAGAAGGGCGGCACCAATTCCTCCCGTATTTGCTTGGATGTATTCCAAATTCTCCACGTAGCTGCGCCCCTTGCACCCCATCTGCGACATGAGGGTCGTCATCAGGCGCAAGTAGCTGAGGTCTTCTTCTGGAATGTTGGGAAGGGTAATGAGAAGATCTGCATAGACGATTTCATTGGTAAAGCAGCTGTGGTGATATACCTCGATATTTTTGCTCACCTCATGCGTTAACGGAAGGACGCGCGCTGTTTTAGGTACATCGTCGAGCGAGACTTTGGGAAGGATGTCGATGTCGCCTTCTTCTTGCTGTTTTTGGAAGGCGCGCAGCGCTTTGGATTGGTCAACGAGCTTCTGTTTTTCTTTTTCTGATAGTGCCTGTTGAATCTTGTCTAAGTGTGCCCGTTCTTCGTCGTGTTCTTTTTTCGCAAGATTTTCATCTGGCAGCATCACGATCCGCACGAAGTGGGGATTATCGATCAAATATTTTTGGATGAGGCCCGTGAGGTATTTTGGATTTTCCAGGTTGTGCTTGCGCACCTGATCAAATAGAGTGTGGATGATGAGGCCGCTTTCGGGAGATCCTCCATGCTGTTTGAGCAGGGCAGAGCGCATGAAGAGCGAAAGCCCAAACGGCGTGTGGTCGCCCGTGATTTCGCTGCGGAAAAACTCTAGCTGGTGGATCGCATTTTCCACGTGTGAGATCGCGATCCCTTCATTGACGATCGTTTGGAGCGTCGTTTTTAGGATCTTTTCCAGCGTGTCTGCATCCCCTTCTCGGCACCCTTTCAAGGTGACGACCCACGGAATTTCCGAGATCTCAGTTTCGATGTAGCTATTGACCTGCTTGCAGAGTCCCGATTTGAGAAACGCTATTTTGAGAGGGGAAGCATCCGTGTCCAATAAAATGATTTCTAAGATGTTTAGCGCAAGCAGCTCCTCTTGGTTTAGGATGTGGCAGGTGAGCCATCCAAAGGAGACGATTGCCTTGTCGTCGAGATCTTTTTCTTCCGACGTTGGGTAGTAACCGACGAGATGTTTGGGCTCTTTGAAGCGCGGTTGCAGCGGAAGCGGCGGTAAGGGCGGTAACGGGTGGGAGATCTCTTTGAGAACCTTTTCTGCGATGAAATCGAGATGCTTTTCAAGAGGCATGTTGCCATAGAAAAAAAAGATGCAGCGGCTTGGGTGGTAAAAGTGGCGGTGAAACGCGCACAGTTGTTCGTAGGTCAGCTTGAGAATCCCCTTTGGATCTCCGCCCGAGTTCACCCCATAGGTGAGATTTGGAAAAAGAGCATGGCTGATCATTTCGTTTAAACGAGAGCTCGGACTTGTGAGCGCACCTTTCATTTCGTTAAAGACGATCCCCTTGTTTTCCAGCGGTGAATTGGGATCATCCGGCACTGCAAACTCTAACCGATGCCCCTCTTGTAGAAAGCTCAGCTCCAGCAAATTGGGATGGAACACAGCATCGATATACACCTCGAGCAGGTTGTAAAAATCTTTCGGCACTTGGGAGGCTGCTGGGTAGCAGGTAAAATCGGGCCCTGTGAAGGCGTTCATGAACGTGTTCAAACTCCGCCCCTGCATCGAAAAGAAAGGATCTTTGACCGGGTATTTTTTCGACCCGCAGAGAACCGTATGCTCCAAGATGTGGGCCACCCCATCCGACGTCGTGGGGATCGTCTGAAATGACAAGCAAAACATATTTTCAGGATCGTCTGTCCCAATATACATGACCCGCGCGCCCGTTGGCAGATGCGTCAATTCGATCAATTGACACTGCAGCTCCCGTATCTCGTGGATGTGGGTGACTTCGAAATCGTGGTATTTTTGCCCGACTTTCTGAAAATGGGAGACTTTCGGCGACATGTTTGATCCTAACCAATTGATCGTTATTTCCCGAAAAGATACCCAACTCCGGTTTTAAAAGCAAAGAAAGCAAACCGCAGGGAACAAGATCAGCAGGATCGCCTGCAGCGCCAAGATAAGGCAGGATCTTGCCAATCCTGCCTATCGTGCCAATCCTGTTTTTAAACAACTGATTTCGATTGTCTGAATGGGTATTATCGGCTATGATGCCTATTATGAGGATTAAGAGGATCCATCTACTTCCAAATATTATTACTGCGTTTGCTCTCGCGTGCGGTTTGTTTGTTATTTTTAAAATGACAATGACCGAAGTGGGAGGGGCGACCTTTCAGACGGTTGCAGCAGTTTCGGCGATTCTTCTGTTGGCAGCGCTGGCGGATTTATTGGATGGTGCTGTCGCGCGGGTGATGAAGGCCGAAAGTGAATTTGGCGGTATTTTTGATTGCATGGCGGATGCGATCTCGTTTGGAGTGGCTCCCTCGGTCATCGTTCTGAAAACGCTCTCTTTGCCCAAGGAGAGTGAATTATCCTTTTTTTTGATGATCACTGCAATGGTCTTTTCGGTGTGTGGAGTGTTGCGCCTGGTGCGGTTTTATTTGACGACGGTCCATGCACGGGGTGATCAAGCGCAAGAGGATGACAACAAGAAGAATTTTACAGGGTTGCCGATTCCCGGAGCCGCAGCAGGAGTGGTCTCGGCCAATTTGCTTTTGGTTTCTGAGGAATTTCGCAACCTGATCGATTTGAGCGATGTGGCGCGCGTGTGGACGTTGGCAGGAGTGTTGGTCGTGTTAGGGTATTTGATGGTTTGCCGCCTAAAATTCCCGAGTTTTAAAACACTGCACATCAAAGTCGCCTCATTCCGCCTCGTCATTTTGACCGTGGTTGTCGCAGTGATCTTTTCTTATGGGTTTCTCCACTATTTTGCCGTGGTCTTTTTCTTTTTCGCTTGGGCCTATATTTGCGTTGCCCTTATCTTATCTACTATCAGACTCATTTCAGGCAGGGCGTCGAAGACCCTGGAGGATTTTGAGCCTGAGTCCGAAGATGATTTAGACATTTAGGAATGGGTTTCTTTAGATGAAACGGTTTTGGAATGAGCAGAGGCTCTGGCTTTGGCCTGTGGTAGTGGTTGCGCTGCTTTCTCCCTTCACCCCGGGAATTGACTTGGGGCTGGCGCATTATTTTTATAGAGATGGTTCTTTCTTGACTCATCCGTTTTCTACATTCATGTATGAGTATGGGCAATTGCCCGGGCAGATGGCGTTTTTGGCGGCTGCGGTCGTCTATTTATTGAGCTTTGTGATCAAGGCTTGGAAGCCATTGCGGAGTGGAGCGTTGATTTGCATTCTGGTCATGGCGATCGGAGCTGGGTTGATCACAAATGCCCTTCTGAAGGACCAGTGGGGTCGGCCGCGACCCAAGCAGACGATTGAGTTTGGGGGAACGCAAGAGTTTCGGCCATTTTATGAGCCCAATTTTAATCATCAACCGGAACCCTCTCGGGGTTTTCCTTGCGGCCACTGCACGATGGGATTTTATTTTTTTGCCCCAGCATTGATTGGGATCTGGACGGGGCGCAAGCGCCTGGCTTGGATTTCGATGGGGATGGCTTTGCTGTTTGGGATTGCCTTGTCGCTTGCACGGATGGCGCAAGGAGGACATTATTTTTCTGACACCCTTTTTGCAGCGCTGGTCATGTGGCTCACCTCATATCTCTGTTGCTACGCCCTGTTGGGAGAGCGTGAGCCATGAAGGGCCTGACGAAAAAGCAGCGGGAAATCGTCGACTTTATCCAAACCTTTATCACAAATAACCGTTACGCCCCAACCTATCGCGAATTAGCTGCTCAATTCCACTACAAATCGATGGGAACAGTCCACAAGCATATCGAGAGCTTAAAAGCAAAAGGGGTGTTGACAACGGAAGAAGGAGTGAGCCGCTCCTTGACGTTAGCCAAAGAGCTGGAGACAAAACCCTCGCCTCAAGAAGTGGCCGTGCCGCTGGTGGGTGAAATTGGGGGAACCAACCCGATTAAAACCTATTCGACGACGCGCATGTTGAGCATCCCCAATTCCATGGCGATCAATCCAGATGCGACCTACGCGCTCCTCATCCATGGCCATTCATTTACAGATGAACTCTTCTCTGACGGCGACTTCCTGATCGTCGAGGCCAGACAAGAAGCTAACCCAGGTGAAACTGTCGTGGCCTTGATCAACGGGACAGAATTGATCGTCAAAAAGTATTACTCCGATGGGAAGAACGTCAAGCTCGTTGGCGCACAGATCCACCATACGCCCCTGATCGTCCACCCAAAGAATTTGGTGATTCATGGTGTGGTGATTGGGTTGATCAGGAATTATGGGTAGAGAGTGTGAGGATGATGAGGACCTTGAGTTATTTTTAGAATTTCACTAAGCTGGGAATAAGACTGCAAACCTACAGAGAGGCTATATGATGAATCCAAGAATACCGATTCCGAAAGATAAAATCACGCATTTTTGCAAGAAAAATTTTATTACTAAGATGTCTCTTTTTGGATCCGTCTTGACGGAGCAGTTTAATTCAAATAGCGATATCGATTTTTTAGTAGAATTCCAACCTGGCCACACTCCTACTTTGTTTGATATTGTCAACATGGAAGAGGAATTAAGTTCCATTGTCGCGCGTCACGCTGATCTAAAAACAGCAAATGGAATTAGCCGTTACTTTCGTGATGATGTCATTGCAAAGGCTCAGATAATCTATGGTTAATCGTGATTTATCTCGTCTTTCCATATGCTGGATTGTGCAGAGGCTATTTCTAAATTTTCAACCGGAAAATCGCGTCAAGACCTTGATTTAGATCGTTTTTTTGCTTCAGCAATTATGCGTGAGTTTGAAGTTTTAGGAGAAGCTGCATCTGCAATTTCTATCCAAACAAAATCACATTTTAAACAAATTCCTTGGAAAGAAATAGTGGGGATGAGAAACCAGCTAATCCATGCGTATTTTGATGTCGATCACGATATTGTGTGGAGCACCATTATGACGGCTTTACCAGATCTTATACCAAAAATTAAAAGCGCGATTGATACTTTGCAAAAAAACCTGAAAACTAACTGAAGTTTACACTATGAATGTTTTCTCTGCGTCTCTCCGACACCCTGTCTCTGCTTTGTGTCTAAGAGGGCGTTGTTTCGTAATCATCTGCGAGATATACTGTGTTCATGCCAACACTCACTCTTGAAATTTTGATTTTTTCTCTTACAATAATTGTTTCTCTCATTGTTTTGGCGGTGTATGCAGCGGTTGTGCGGGTGAAGTGCACAGCCTTGCAAGAGCAGCTGCAAGTGGAACGGGAGCTTCAGCAGAAGTTGAGCGATACCTTTAAACTCCTTTCTGTCGATGCCTTGAAAAGCAACACACAATCGTTTTTGGAATTGGCTACGACGAAGTTTGAACGGTTTCATGAAACGGCAAAACTCGATCTGACATCGAGACAACAAGCGATCGATGCCCTTGTGAAGCCTGTCAAAGAGACATTAGAGAAATTTGATGGGAAGATCCAAGAGATCGAAAAGCAGCGGATCCAAACCTACTCTTCGTTGAGCGAACAAATCAAAGCGATCACCTCGTCCCATGCGCAGCTCTATAAAGAAACGGGGAATCTCGTCAAAGCGCTCCGCATGCCCAATGTGAGAGGGCGTTGGGGAGAAATTCAGCTCCGTCGCACCGTAGAAATGGCGGGGATGCTGGAACATTGTGATTTTGTGGAACAGGCATCCGTTACTTTTGAAGAGAGGAGGCTCCGCCCCGATCTCGTCGTCAAACTTCCTAGCGGTAAGCAGGTCGTTGTTGACTCCAAGACCCCGTTGAACGCCTTTTTAGACTCACTCGAGACAACGGATGAGGAAATGCGTATCACGAAGCTCAAAGAACATGCCAAGCAAGTGCGCACCCATATCGGAATGCTTTCGGCTAAATCGTATTGGGAGCAGTTTGACCAGTCGCCTGAATTCGTCGTCCTCTTTTTGCCGGGAGAAACCTTCTTTAGCGCAGCCCTTGAGCATGATCCCTCCCTGATTGAATATGGTGTAGATCAACGGGTAATTTTAGCCACACCCACGACATTAATTGCTTTGCTCCGCTCTGTCGCATACGGGTGGAAGCAAGAGATGATTGCAGAAAACGCAAAGAAGATCAGCGATCTTGGAAAGACGCTGTATGAA
>JABDCX010000022.1:32318-34334 GCA_013287915.1 Chlamydiota bacterium | reverse complement strand
CACCGCATCGAGATGCAGATCGGTCGCCCAGAGTAGCCGCCTCACATCTCCGCCATCGTCATTGCGAAAATCTATCTCTAACGTCATGACCCCATTATGCCGCCCCCCAAAAATAAGTAAAGCAGTTCATGTTTTTTTGCTACCGGTGGAAAACACGATTCTTAATGATTTTCGTGAAAAAAAAATCGTTTTGAGGTAAATTGATGCTCAAATCATGAAAATGACCATTCTTAGGAAAACGCGGTGTCATCTCTATTCAACTTAGCTATCACATTTTTCTTGGTCGCCAATCCAGTTGGAAACTCCCCTGCTATTATGGCGCTCCTCAAGAATTACGACTTTGCCAAACAGAAGCGGATCATGTTGAGAGAATCGTTCATCTCCTTCTTGGTGGCGATTTTCTTTCAGTTTTTTGGCGATCTTTTTCTAGGTGCTCTTGGCGTCAGCCTCTATGCACTTTCCTTTACAGGAGGGATCGTCTTATTTGCGACTGCCTTGAGGATGATCTTTCAGAAACCTGAATCCCCGACTGAAACAAAACTCACCACAGAACCATTCTTCGTGCCCATTGCGATGCCGATCATCTCTGGCCCAGGACTCATGACGATCATCATGGTGAAAGCGCGAGAAACGGAAGACTTTTTAGGCATTTCGCTAGCCATCGTGATCGCCTGGATCGGCGTCACTGCTGTTTTATGGTTGTCTCCAAACTTGCAAAAAGTCGTTGGTAAACGGGGAATGGACGCTCTTGAGCAGATCATGGGGATGATTTTAGGGCTCATCTCCATCAACATGATCGTCGATGGCGCGCACCAATTTGTTAAAACACTACAAGGATAAGTTATGACGCTATTTACAATCGCTGTCTCCCTGTTTCTGATCATGGATCCGATCGGAAACATCTCCCCTTTTCTCAAAGTGCTCCACGGCCTCGAACCGAAACACCGCCTATATATCATCGTCAGAGAGATGGGAATCGCTCTCGCAGTCATGCTCCTCTTCAGCATCATCGGAGAATACATTTTCGATATATTGAATATCTCCTTAACCACTGTACAGGTCGCTTCTGGGGCAATTTTATTTTTGGTAGCGATTAAAATCTTATTTCTCGCTCCCGATAACCCCCGTACCAACTTACCCAGCGGAGAACCGTTCATTACACCGCTTGCCATCCCCCTCATCGCGGGGCCCTCGCTCCTTGCTACCATCATGCTCTTCGCTAAACTAGAAGAAAGCTATACGATCATGTGGTGGGGCATTATCTTGGCGTGGGCTTTTGCTCTCGTCGTTTTGATGCTAGCACCAAAACTCCAACGCCTGCTTGGTTCAAATGGGCTTTTGGCTTGTGAAAAACTCATGGGGATGGTGTTGGTTATGCTCGCCATTCAACGCTTCCTCGAAGGGGTAGCTCAATTTGTCAAAGCGCATCATTAAACTCACACTGTCCTATCAAGGCACGCGCTATTTAGGCTGGCAAAAGGCAAAAGACGGCCCTTCCATTCAATACGAGCTCGAAAAAGCCCTCTCCACAGTACTGCAAGAACCACTTTCTGTCGAAGCTGCTAGCCGCACCGATGCCGGCGTGCACGCAAGAGGTCAAGTCGCCGCTTTCTCCACAGAAAGCATGCTTCCTCCCCTTAACCGCTTCCAACACAGCCTAAACTGCGTGCTCCCGCGCGATATCGCTATTCTTGAAGTGAAAGAAGCCGCGGCTTCCTTCCACCCCACTCTCGACTCGATCGGAAAAGAGTATCACTATTCCATCTGCACAGGGAAGGTCCAACTCCCCTTCCATAGAGAGTTTTCGTGGCATTTTCCCCATCCCCTCGATTTAAGAGAGATGCAACGCGCCGCCTTTCACTTTATAGGGAAAAAGAACTTCATGGCTCTCTGCACAGAAAAAAATGAACACCCTTATGCCGATTATGAGCGCGAGATCACAACCATCGATCTGATTGGGTTGGAAGCGGGCGCGGTCATCCCTGCCTGCGCTCTCTGGCCTCCTTCTAAGATTGC
>JABDCX010000022.1:0-32308 GCA_013287915.1 Chlamydiota bacterium | reverse complement strand
ATCTGATTGGGTTGGAAGCGGGAAGATGGCTCATCAAAGTGGCTGGAAGCGCCTTTCTCTACAAAATGGTCCGCACCCTCGTCGGCACTTTAGCCTACGTCGGTTGTGGGAAAATTGCATCAGATGAGATTCCAGCAATCTTAGAAGGAGGCCAGAGAGCGCAGGCAGGGATGACCGCGCCCGCACATGGTTTGAGCTTAGAAAGGATATTATACCACTTCTAAAAGACGCGCAAAGTACCACGCGATTAAGAGGACAACGCCCGTCGCCATGACCCACAAAGCATTGGGAAACCATTTGACGCCAGAGCCGGGATTTCCCCGGATTTCCATCGTTCCAATGCCGTAGGAGAACTCTTGCGCTTCGTTGCGCATAAAGAAGTCCGGGTTTTCCCTCACAATTTTGTCGCCATCGATCCCCAGAAATGCCGCATATTGCCGCATAAAACCTTGGGCATAAACAGGAGAGATCAACTTGCTGAGATCCCCCTCCTCAATCGATTGCAGATAGGTTGTGCGGATCGACGTGGCGTTTTCAGCCTCTTTGAGAGAAAGATTCATCTCTTTGCGCTTGTTTTTGAAAATTTCCCCTATGCTTTTCATTTCAGAATTGGCTATCATGACGTTTTCCTAGTGCAGAATTGGGTTCACCTGTAATCTTATACGCGATGGGTAAATTAAAGCAAGATCATGGATAAAGAAGAGCCGCAAAAATCTCGCGTAGACACGTTTGTCGCAGAAATCGACATAGCATTAGGCCCCAAGCTCATTGCCGATCTAACCGACCAAGGCTTTGAAATTTCTAAGCCTACCTATACCGTCTTTTCTGCTAAAAAAAAGGGACTTTCATGCACCCTCTATACGAGCGGCAAACTCACCGTCCAAGGGAAAGAGAAGGGCCCCTTTCTCGAGTTTTATTTAGAACCCAACATCTTGCAGTCGTTTGAATACACCTACAACGACGTTTCTCTCGATACAACTCCGCACATCGGGATCGACGAGTCGGGCAAAGGGGATTTTTTTGGGCCTCTCTGCGTCGCCGGCGTTTTTGCTGGGGGAAATGAGATCGTAGAACTCAAAAACTTAGGGGTGCGCGACTCGAAGACGCTAAGCGATTCAACGATAAAAAAAATTGCAAAAAAAGCTAATTGAACGCTTCCCCCACCAGATCGTCAAAATTAACCCGACAAAATACAACGAACTGATCACCCAATTTGGCAACCTCAACCGTCTCTTGGCATGGGGGCATGCCACTGCCATTGAGCAGCTGGTGACAAAAACCGACTGCAAGACTGTCATCATCGACCAATTTGCCAATGAACACGTCGTGCTCACCGCTTTAAAGCGCAAGCACCTTTCCGTTGATCTCACACAAAGACACCGTGGGGAAGAAGATCTCGTCGTTGCTGCAGCGTCGATCCTCGCCCGCTACACCTTCGTCAATGCACTCGAAGAGTATAAAAAACAGTACGGCATGGAATTTCCCAAAGGCGCCTCAGCAGGCACAATCGCTGCCGGTAAGCACTTTGTCCGCTCACATGGAAAGGAGCAGTTGGGCCAAGTGGCTAAATTACATTTTAAAACCCTTGACTCGATAATTCCATCTAAAGAGAATGGGGATAACTAGGAAAAACTCATGACCGGCCGCAACTTATACATCGGAACGCTGTGCGTAATCGCAGGTTTCGCCATCATCTTCCTCCTCAATGTCGCCGGTTTTTTTGTTGGGCTCCCCTCCAAATATCTCACCGTCAGTGAAGTGAAATCCATCGCGGTCGAACATGCAGGCAAACTCTATACACTGAACCCAGCCCAGCAAATTGCCTTAATCGAAATCTTCAACCACAGCATTAGTCTGACCGCAAGTGAAAAAGAGAAAATGCACAATGAGCTGCCCGTTGATGTAACCAAAATTGTGATTACCCGGTACAGCGACACAGACGTGATTGTTAAACCCGTTGGCTATGTCGGAACAAACAGTAAAAACTTAAATGAACGCATGGTCACAATGGTCTATTCGGCCCCCGACTGGAGTAAATCGCTTTTAGAAGAATCCTTTCCAAACGAAATGATCCAAGTATTAACGGCTGCCTACGAAAAATAGCACACAAATTCAATGCTTAAAGAACTGCGCATTAAAAACCTCGTTCTCATTGAGAGCGCTGTCATCCCCTTCTTAACCGGTTATAACGTGATCTCGGGCGAAAGTGGCGCTGGAAAATCGGCGATTATGCACGCCCTTGGTCTGATCGCAGGAGAACGGTGCGATTCCTCCAGCTTACGACGCGGCGCCGACAAGGGGTACGTCGAGGCTGTTTTCTCCATCGACGAACTCCCACAAATTGCAACCCTTCTCGATGCATCCGGGGTCGACCACTCAGATGGAGACGATCTTTATATCAAGCGCGAACTCAACGCTCAGGGAAAGAGCCGCACTTTTGTCAATAATCAATTGTCCCAACTCTCCCTCCTCCGTGACTTGACAGACCTTTTGTTCCACGTCGTCGGACAACACGCCAATCAACAACTTCTCTCTCTCGAATACCACCGCTACGTGCTCGATCTCTTTGGAGAGTTAAATCCCCTTGTGAGCGATTTTGCCAAAAATTGGGACGTTGAAAATGCCTTGAAAAAACAGATTGAAACTCTCACCCAATCAGAAGCGCAGCGGGTGCGCGAAATCGAAATCTATACCAAGCAAATAGAAGAAATCCAGGACGCCAATCTGCAGGAAAATGAGGAAGAGGACGTTTTCGCTGCTTACTCCCGGATTACAAACGGAGAGCAACTGCTCGATTTGTCGCAAGAACTCTGCCGCGCCCTCTACGGAGAAAAGCAAGGAGCTATCCCGATACTCGCTCGCCAAAAACAGACGTTGGAAAAGCTCATCCGATTAGATCCTTCTTTAGATTCCCTCTCAGGCTCGTTTGAACAAGCGATTGTAGAGCTCTCTGAGCTCCACCACACCCTCACCCACTACACCAGCCGCATTGAGCACGATCCTCAACTCGCCGAGCGGCTCAACAAACGCCTTGAGCTCATCAGTCGACTCAAGAAAAAATATGGAAGTACTATTCCAGAGATCCATCGCTACTGCGAAGAGATCCAGAAAAAACTCAATGCTTTGGAGAATGCTGACATCCAGATCGAAGAACTCCAAAAGAGCCTTGAGGAAATCGCCAAAAGCAATAACGGAGCCGCTAAACAGCTCACGCAAAAGAGAATGAGCGCTGCAAAAAAATTAGAGAAGCTCTTGATTGCTGAGCTACAGGCGCTCAATATGCCCAAAGTGGAATGCACTATCCAGATTACTCCCACCAAACGGTCCCGTTCTGGAGATGATTTGATCGAAATGTACCTCACACCAAACGTAGGAGAGCGTCAAATCTCTTTGAAAGAATGTGCCAGTGGCGGCGAGTTGTCGCGGTTTATGCTCGCCCTCCAAACAATCGTTGCCGGAAAAGAGAGCATCCCCTCTTTGATTTTCGACGAAATCGACGCCAACATCGGCGGCACCACCGCAACCATCGTCGGAGAAAAATTGCGCCAAATTGGAAAGAAACACCAAGTGATCTGCATCACCCATTTCCCCCAAGTTGCCAAGCAAGCCGACCACCACTTGCGCATCTCCAAACGGGAATCGGACGGCCGCACCGTCACCCTCGTCGACACCCTCGACACCAAAGCCAAAAAGGCCGAACTCGCCCGCATGACCGGCTAGCGGAAGGTTTGGGCGAGGCCTTGGAGGATGAGCGTCCACCCATCGAGCATCACGAGGAGCAATAGTTTAAGCGGAGTGGAAATCGTAATGGGAGAGAGCATCATCATCCCCATGGCAAGCAGAATGTTCGATGTCAACATGTCGATCACAAAAAACGGCAGATAGAGAAGAACACTTATTTGAAAGGCATCTTTGAGTTGCGTCATGATGTAAGAGGGAACCAGGATGATGATGTCATCTGGTTTTACCTGATCTTTTTGGGCGTCGGGCATAATCTTGTATGTCATTCTGTAAAATAACGCTTGATGGGAAGACAGAGAGTTCTTCTTTAAAAAGTCTTGCAACGGGACCAAGGCCTTTTCCGATACTTTAACGATAAATCGGGCGGCTTCTGGCGAATCAAAGGAAGGGGGCGCAGGCGTCGTTGCAAGGGTTTCATAGGCCGCTTCATACATCCTTAAGCCAGTCGGATACATGATAAATATGGAAATCATCATAGAAATCGCTGCTAAAACCGAGTTAGGGGGCGCTTGCTGCACGCTCAAAGCACTTCGTAAGAGGACCAAGACAACGAGAATCTTCAAAAAAGAGGTGAGAATCATCATCGCAAAAGGGGCAAGGGAAAGGGTGATGAGAATTACGCCTTGAGAGGTCAGCGACGGGCGATTAAAGGCATCGAACTCTTTTTGTATCGTAGGCTTCTCTTTAACGATTTGAGGCGTATGGAGAGCGGAGTGAGGAGGCGGTTCATTGGCTGAAAAGAGATCCTCAGCGGAAAAGCAGAAGATCGCAACGATTCCCAAACAGCAAACGAGAAAGCGGCAAGCATTTTTCCATGTCATACCGCATATTTACTCGATTCTCGCAAAGATTGCAACGGGTTAGAAGCTTGTGCCTAAACCAAGGCCCAGTTTGGGGCCGCCGACATCGATGGTTTTATGGAAATGGACTGGTTGATAAATATAGTCGAAGAATAAGTCGACGAAAACGCAATTATCGAAATAATAGCGCATGCCGCTTTTTAGCACGCCTCCAAACGCATATTTCGATACGCGCTCATCGCGGCAACAGGTCTCATTTTTCAAAATGATGTGTCCAAATGCTGCCCCAATTCCTGCATAGGCATCCATACAACCACAAAAAGGGATCACATAATTCAGACCCACGCTCCCATTGATTACCGTCTCGCTTGAGTTGCAGCAGCTATTTTGCCGTCTATAGTGATAAAAACAATCGACATTCGTCCAAACTTCGTAACATCCGCAATAAGAGGCCGCTGCTTGGATTTGAAAATCGGGACTAACATTCCCATACACCTCTCGACAGCGCGAAGAAGCGGGAAAAAAAGCCGCAGCGCGCACCTCCACGTTCGCAGCCCCATCAAAGGCCTCTAATTGGCAAATTCCGCAAATTAAAGAAAGGATTAGAGCAACGCAGGAAGTTCTATTCATAGATAATCCTTATTTTAAGAGGAGGACTTTCCGCATTCATTGAGCTGACTGCGACAAGGGAATAATTGTCAGCCGAATGTTTGGATTTTAGGCATTGACTGAAGACCAATGGCTGTCCTGCAGGGATTTGCGCGACCACCTTTCCATTATTGTAAATGCGGTAGGAGGCTATATTGGGAAAGGGCGCAGCGCCCCATTTGGCCACAAGGCGATAGTCCGTTCTATTAAGTAGTTTGCACTCTTTAACGTAGCCGGTAAAATAGGTCGGCTGCGGAATAGGTGTTACCAGTATGGTCACGACAGCCGAAGCTGTTTGCCCATCACCCGAACTATCCATAATGGTGTAAGAGAAATTATCTTTTCCCACAAAGCCCGTCGGAGGGGTGTAAAGGTAAGTCCCTGTGACTAAATTCATGACAACCATTCCTCCTGCAGAAGTGCCCGGGATGTAGGTTGCAATAGAAAGTTCGGTTCCAATATCATTAGCCAGCACTGAAGGCCCATTAAAAGGGGTATTCTCAGGCGTTGTTTGAGTGTCGTCAACAGCTACTGGTATAACATAGATAGTCACAGTAGCCCCTGAAGGATCGCCACTAGAATCGACTGCAGTGTAAGTGAAGGTATCAATCCCTGAAAAATTAAGCGGTGGCACGTAGGTAAATGTTCCGTTTTTATTCATTGCAACAGAACCATTTTGAGTCGTGGGATTATCCCAAGTCGAAATCATTAAAACATTGGCCGGAATGTCGTTAGCAAGAACGCTCGTCGCATTCAAGGATGTATTTGCGGGTGTTTGATAGGTGTCATTAACCGCTATTGGAAAAACAGTGATCTTTACCTGAATTGGACCAACTGTACTTGTGCCGTCGGTAAGGAAATACGTAAAGCTGTCCACCCCTGTAAAATTAGATGGTGGAGTGTAAGTATACTTACCAGCATTTACTCCGGTAAGAGTCATCGAAACAGTCCCACCCTGCACCGTCGCAATATCAAACATTGAAATCGTCAGGTTAGTACCGATATCGTTACTCAAGACACTCAGCGCTGGACTTACCGAAATATTCACATGCGTGCTTGCAGAATCATTCACACCGATCGGGATGACCGTGATGTAAACCGTAGCCATTGTTTGATTACCACCCGCATCTTTTGCTGTATAGACAAACGAATCGGGCCCCGAATAATTTAAAGGAGGCGTATAAGTAAAATCTCCGTTAGGTGTCGTGTTTGTCACAGTGCCGCCTTGCATTGTTGCACCGGGAAAAGTAATTGTGATACCGGTTCCATGTGCGCTGACTAAACCATTCAGCACTTGGTTGACGGGAGTTTGGAGATGATCATCATCAGCAATGGGAAAAACGGTGATCGTGACAGTTGTCGAAGTAAGATTTCCAAGGGGCGTATCTACGGCAGTATAATCAAAAACATCCGTACCAGAAAAGTCAGTGGGCGGCATATACGTGTATAATCCACCTGAAGTCATTGTCACAACGCCGCCTGCATCAGAAGTGCTCTCCCAGCTGCTAATATGCAGTCCACTCCCCCCATCGTTATTTAAAACACTGGTGGTTTGAGTCAAAAGCGTATTGGCTGTAACGGAAGCTATATCCGCATTAGCTACTGGGTAAACTGTAATATGCACCGTTGCCGGAGGAGCTGTTTGCTGCGGAGAGGCTGCGTCGCCAATCGTGTATTGGAAGGAATCCGCGCCTGAATAATTGGGGTCGGGAGCATATGTAAAAAGCCCAGATGGACGCATAAATATAGAACCATGAGAAGGCAATGTGTTGCTGATGACAGTAATGCCAGTGCCCGTATCATTGGCTAAAATTGATGTGGCATTATTCAATACAGTATTGACATTAGTTGAGACAAAGTCATCATTGGCTACCGGTGCCGGAATGGTTGGTAGCGATATTTGAACGGTGTTGGTTTGGCTTACAAACGTTTGCCCGCCAGGCGCATAGGTGTAGCTTACCGTTCCAGCATTGTAAAGGATCCGAGGGAGAATGTTTACATCCGTAATCTGGGCTCGAAAAGAAATCGTTGTAGATCCATTAACAGGGAGGTCCGGAAGCGGAACACCCGTCACTGACAGGTCCGTGTATGTGACAGTGTTGTCCGGCAAAAATGAACCTGCCACAAATGACAACCCTGGGCTTTGCAGCACATCTTTCAGGACAACCGATGTCGCTGTAATTTCGCCCACGTTTGTGAATGTCTCGGTGAAAGTCACGAATGTGCCCAACGACCCTGAAGTAGGATTGACTGATTTCACTGATTGAATGAGGGGTGCTGTTACCTGGATCTGCATTCCCAACGCAGTAATGGTGTACACGTCTTGCGTTGATGTTCCTTGCACATACACCTGTGTTTCACCGTTTGCAATCAGCCCGCCTAGGTTAACACTGGTAATATCATACCCCTGTCTGGCTCCCGAAACATCTGTAGCCGTACTTGCATTTGAGTTTGAGTTCCCAAAACTTCCCCTCGTATCGAGGACAGAAGAACCACTCTGCACAAATTTACCGGTAGCCAAGTCTGTTGTGATCGTAAGAATCGTATTGATTTGATCGGCAAAAAAATTATTCACAGGGTTGTTTGTACCCGAGAGATTAGTACCGCCAACAATATCATGATTTACATTCACTGCGTTCCCGATAACTAAATGGTCCCCTGTGATAAAAGCGTCCCCTTCTAGAGCACTTACAAAAAGACGAGCTGAAACATTCCCCGCAGCTGGCGCCAAAAATCCGCTGACAAGAGCTGCTGGGTCTGCTGTGGGACCGGAAGCCTCGCATGCGGTATACAAGTTGAGATTGCTCGTGAACATGTGCGGGTTATGGTAAGCGACGGCAAGCGTCCATCCAGCGCAGTTGAGATTATTCGCAAGCGGTTGTACAGAGGCGGGAACGCCTCCGACAATGTAGGTCCCCGTCACAGTCGGTAAACCGGTAAGGATAGTGGTGACGTCTTGACTTCTTGAGTACATGCCACCGGAGGGGCCAGAAGGTAAAGAAGGATCAAAAGTTAGAGGGCCTGCTTGAGCAGTAGCCACTTTTGGAGTGATGGTGTGCATCGCAGAGTCTGGAGTGATCAAGGTGATAGAGCTCATATCACTGGACGAAACCGTAGAACCAAATCCATAGCTACCACCCCAAATTAATTCCGCATGAAGAACAACGCTTCCAGGAGGAAGATCCAGTACGGCAGAGGAACTATTTTGTGCATAAAGCAAAGTCGTACCGGCCGGCCATCCTGGAACTTGCAAAAGAGGGTTTGTTGAAATAAATGCTCCAATTGAACCACTGACTCCGGGGAGATTCTGATTGTTCCTTTTATCAAGCCCCAATGTGTTTCCTGTAAAGGCAATGCCGCCATTGTCATTGCCAGAATAAACATTGATGTACGACGCCTCTAGCAATGGAGTAACAAAGCCCGCTATGGCAATAAAAATCAAGCAAAAGTAGGAGGAAGAAAACCTGTGCATCGTCATAGTTAAACCCTTGGTGTGCCTCATGCGGTAAGTTGCTCCTTATAGCTAAAACAAAAATTATCATACAACATGAAAACGCAAAGAATCCTTGTCCACGGACGTAAATCCGAGGATTGCAATTGGGAGAAGTTTGATTTCTAGCGAAACATTCGGTAGAACAAAATCTCGGCGATGCCCATCGAACACGACACAATGGCTAAAGGGACTTGAGATTTTGGATCATTTTCAGAGAAGATGCGGTAGCTCGTGCGCAAAACAACACCGGCAATTGCGACGCGCGTATAATTTTCCTTGATCCATTTGCGCGCCTTGAATGCGCACACAACACCCGCTCCCAATGCCGTACAGCCAACTGCCGCTGAAAGCCTTGGACGGGCAGCCAGGTAAGAAAACAGCGGGTACCCTACACGCGCCACCGACGCCGCAACGACCACACCTTCATAGGCCATTTTAAGATGGGAGAACTTGAGATAGCCCAGAGCACCTAAGTAGGTGCTCTGGTAAGCCACCTCTTTGGCTGCAGTCCAGGCATATTCCTTTGCCCAGGTCTGCAGCCATGGGTTCGAAGCAGTAAGATCAGCTAACATGCTCATTACTTAAATGTGTTTACGTCAACCCGAATTGAGAATTGAGTAACATCCAATTGCGCTTGAAGATTTTGTTTGTTGTATTCTTGTAAAGCTCCGCAGTCTAACGCATACATTAGTTCAAATTTTTTAATACCCCATTCCTGAGCCAACATTAAATAGGCACGTAAATTTTTCTCTTGTCCATCTGCCATATTGAATAAGTGAGAACGGTAGATTTCAAGTGCAGCAGTCAAAATGCTGAAAAGGTGCGGTTTTTTATCCTCTTCTCGTATCGCTTGCTGAATTTGAGTTCCAATACCCTCGAAAGTAGCGCGTAGAAGATTTTCCCGTTTATTGACAAGAATCTGAATCAACATTTTAGGTGCAGTCATCACCCATTCATGAGCATAGCGATAACACCCGTCTGCATAGTTAAGATTCGTAATCAGCGCTGTCGAAGTTGGCTGCCTTGTTTTTGGGTCAAATCCAAACTTTCGAAGCAGTTGCGTCAAAGGCACAACACTGCAATTGTTCGCTTCGATTTGAAGGTGCGAGAGAGGGTTGACCACAGTCTCTTTACTTTTTTGAGCCTGAGCAACTAATTTCTTCAAATATGTCCAATCGCTTTCTTTAACAACAGTCGTGAATACATTTGGAAATACATACTGGAATGGCTTGCCAGACAGGAGAGCTGCTTTTAAGAAACTCGTATCTACAATAGTACCAGTCCCAGACACCAAGTTTGCCTCTTTATTCTTAACCATCCCAATGAGCCAGCGAGCAAGTTTGCTATAACCAGTAGTTTGAGAAACACTCTCAAGCTCTTCCTTGTTCTCTCGCGTCATATTTTTGATACCAATTTGACGAAGATCAGTAATGATTCTCCTACTGTCTGCATCAAAATCATCGTAGTGAGCGGCAAGCTTGTCGAGGTTTGCTTGTTGTGGTTTCTGTGCATAATTAAGGATTAACTGAAGTCCAGCACATTCCTCAGCCAGTTGCATCTTCGAAACTTGTGGGGCCTTTGCAAGCGCTGTTTTCTTCTCAGCGAGCAGTCGGGCAACTGGAAACACTAGCTGCTCTGGTGGATCCAGTCTAGAAACAGCAATCTCCTTAGGCCATCTTTCTCCCAAGCCGCCTGTTGGTCCTACACCATCCGGACGTCCATTCATGACTCGCTTAAGTAAGAACACTTCAACCTCTTCAATTGCCTTCCATGCGCTTGCAGCGTCTGTAATGCTTTCAGAAGTCTTTATAAGTAGATTCGTCGTTAGATTGTGTAACGTGTTATTAGATCCACAATTTTGGATGTGCTTCCAATTATTGTCTTGTTGCAAAATTGCCAATGCCTGATTTTCTGCAGCAGGAAGCCACTTGTCATACACGTTTCCTTGAGCATTTTTCACAGACTCTAAATTCTTTTCGATCTCCTTATATGCAATGCCACGTTGTGGTTGTGGGAGAGCGGAAGCCAACTCAATCCAGAGCCCTTCAATTGCCTGAAGCGCAGCATCAGCATCTTTTGTCAGATCTAGATAATCTTTTGCACAAGTCGCCATTTGTACGTGAAGGTCTTTTGCATCCTTACTTCTCTGTGGATTTACCCACCCTATTGGGTGCACATATACCCCGTTGTAAAACGACTCAATCTTTTGGACATCCCATGCGAAAGCCGCAATTTGGGCTCTGAGGTCTTTTAGCTTTGTCTCTGCGTTTTGGTAATCGCTGTTTGCTTGCCATCTTGCACCAATGTAGCTGACTGCTTTGCCGAATAACAAGGTAGCAGCGACGCCCGCCACGAACATCGGGTCAACGCGCTTGAGTTGCTGTAGAACTGGGGAGGCCACAGAAGCGATTTTTGCGCTTACTTGTGGGAATTGGGTTGTAAAGCGGCCAACGATGTGTGTTTGGCAAAAAGCTCCTACTTGTTTAAACATGTCGGCACTTAGTTTTGTGGCTGTTTCTATTGTGACTGACATTTTTTTCTTTTTGTTAAAGGATCGGTTTTTTTAAATTTTTTTGTGCGAATCGATCCATCTTTGCATTAAGATAGAAAAATTTAGCCCCTCATTCACTAAATTGTCAATCGTAAATTTCTTTTTGTTAAAGTTTTGCAAAAACGGGAATTTGCATAATTCTATCACAACATTTAGTTAGTTAAATTTATTAAAATAGCTATCTAAAATTTGCGATTGCAGATTGTAAGAAAATCTAGTTATCTGCAGTATTGGAAAGTAACACCAAAATTTTGAGTTTTTTTCCATGAGTGAAAATAAATTGCACATCGCACAAGTGGCCCCAGTGGTTGCTAGCAAACCCTCTAGGCCTTCGCAACAAGGCCGAAGGGAGGAGATGCAAGCCGCCATGGAGCGACTTTGGAAAGAAGATCCAGAGCAGTTCAACCCGGAACGGGATGCCGTCCAGAGACAACGGGTCGATCGCACGCTGGAAATGATTGCGCGCTGCGGAAACTGGAAAGAAAAAAAAGCGGTAGATTTAGGGTGCGGCTCTGGAGTAATCACGAGAAAAATGCGGGATTTAGGCTTTTTGGTCGTCGATGCTGTCGACGTCTCGTCACAAGCTCTCAAACGCCTTCAAGAGAAGGATGCTCACAACATCCACCCGATCCAAGATTGCCTTCCTTGCACACGTCTAAAAGATGCCCAATACGACCTGGTTGTCTGTACAGAAGTGATCGGTTATCTGCATCAAAAAGAGTACCGCCTGCTTTTTTCAGAGCTTGCTCGACTCGTTAAAATGGATGGAGTTGTAATTTGTTCTTCTGCACTCGATGCTCATACGGAAAATCCCCTCGCGCTTTTTTCCCAATTAGCCGACTCAGAGTTTGAGCCGTTGCATTGGGCGTTGAGCTATCACCGGTGGTTTCTCAATCTACTCAACACTCCCCTGTCGCGTTTTCTTAAACAAAATGGGAAAGTCTGCAACGCCCTAGAAGCGGTTTGCCGCTTCTTCTCAAGCCCTTCTGGAGCTAGCCATGTGATCTTTGCAGGAAAAAGGCGCCCGCTTCAGTTTCCCTTGCCTCCAAACGAAATCCCTAGAGAGCCAAAACAAAAGCGACACGTGTGGGAATAAAAAACACCGGAGAGCTCTCAAAGCATAGAACGGCATCCTTAAGGCTGCTACATTCCTGTCCTGACCTGGTTCGGACTATTCCATTCTCCGAGTTCCCCGGTGCAAAAAACCAAATTTCAGAAGAATTAGACAGCTTACCACGTTTTTGCTAAAAGACTCAAGAAAAAATTAATTCACATTAAACAGTATAAATATTTATTGAACTACGAAATGGAATAATATTATTGGATTTTAATGTGAAATATAATACAATATCTAGGTGTGGAAGGAATATAGTTTAATAAACAATTAACACCAATCCACAAAAATCATCATGAAAAAAATAATTGCCACAGTCTCTTGTGTTTGCATCGCTCTCGTTTGCCTTGCAAGCGCTCCGTTAGAAGCAGGTAAACACTGCCACCATTGTCACCACCGCTCCACAAGTTTTTCTGTGGGCGTTGGACAAACCTTCAGACCCGCTAACGATGTTTACGTGGTCAGACAATACGTTCAACCCGCTCCCGCTGTTATGTACGTAGCGCAGCCACAAGCTTACGTTGCTCAACCAGCATACTATGCCCCTGTGTACGTTGCCCCACAACCAGCTGTGTATGTGGAAGAGATGCGCGTTGTTCGCCCAAATCCGTTTGTTTCAACGGGTCTCTCTTTTTCGTGGAGCTGGTTTAAATAGCTATTTAGCCATGGTGATATGGAGTTCATGCAAAAGCGATGGCTCTTGCATGAGCTCAAACTCATCAATCACATCGCCAGCAGGGTCTAAGACCTGCACGATTGGATTAGATTCTTCGTGGATCGGAATGCGCAAAAGCACACAATGAACGAAGGGCTCTGTCTTACCATCCTTTTCGAAAGGGGCCCCACCGCCGCCTGTCATGATCTCCCAAACCCCCGATTGATGCATGCGGTTAAAGACTTCCTCTCCAAACGAAAAATAGGCCTTTACGCGATTCTTCTTTAAAACCTGCCAAAAGGCTTTGCGGACGTCTTCATTCGTAATAGTCGACGTCACTGGAAAAACGGGATTGTATCCAGTGACAAAGCGGTAATACGCCTGAGCGCTCAATTTCTCGAACGCCTCATCCGTCTGCGCATCAAGATGAAGATCTGGTTCAAAATCGCGTGTGGGGACAACTAAGAAGTACGCATTTCCTATGGTAATGTCGTACAAGCGGTCCGGAGCTAAATTTGGAAGGTGAAAATTTTTAAAAACCAAAGGCATGATCGCCTCTTGGTCTTCTATCGGACAATCGAAAACAGGGAAAAGAGAGACATGAGATCCTAACACTCTCACAAAAGCAGTGTAAAGCTCTTTAAGCTGCGTGTCGATTAAAGCTAAGGTGCTTTCTTTCGGATTTTTTTGATCCTCCAAAGAGATTCGGTTAGAAAGGAAAACAAGGTGGACATTTTGCAGCTTCAAGACGTTCAAAAGAGCACCAACAACCTCTTTGTCGTATTTGGCGCGCGGAAAATCCTCTGGCCAAAAATCTCCGATGAATCCGATCCGGTAACTGTGATCAACAGGAGCGTTTACAGTGAAATGAGCAACCGGTTCCTCCCTGATTGTAGGAGTCGGAGCAACAGGCTTCTCCTCAACCTTCGTCGGAACCGGGTTTTGCTCTGTTTCAACTTTCTTAACAGCTAAGGGATGAATGAGTACATATCCCCCAACAAAAAGAAAGCTCAAGAGAATCGCCCACAACAGAAATTTCTTCATAGTTATTCTCTACTTAGTCCCCTTAGCAAAAAGCTCCTTGCCTTGGATGAGCTGCGCAAAACGGGCCACATTCGCACCGTGGTGGAAAGCAGCTTTTAGACTATCGCTTGCGACACCTGTTTGTTCCATATTAACGCCTGCGGAGCGCGCATAAGGGCCCCATTGCAACCCGCCGACATTATAGCCCGGGGTATTTTTCGGAAGTGGAATGATCACGAGGCCAAGTTCTGCAAAGTTGTTCAAGAGAGCAAGCAGCGTCACTTCACACCCTCCACCCGCACTTCCAAAACCGCTTCCCGTTACAAAAACACCTCCCACCTTACCAACGAGCTTATCTTTCATCCACAAGCCGCTGCACACATCGTCGATCATCTTTTTCACACGCCAGTCTGGACTTCCCATATGCACGGGAGAACCGACAAGCATCCCATCGCAGCTTGTAAAATCCTCTGCGGTCGCCTCTTCTGCCTTTGTCAATTTCACTTCTGTCGATGGAACGCTTTTCACGCCCTTGACTACCTCTTCAGCCATTGCTTTCGTATTTCCATACGTCGATGCGTAAACCACAAGTATTTTTGTCATGTTAATCTCCTTTTGTTTTTATATGAGTGCTACGCACGAAATTTCGATCGGCGCATTAAGTGGCAACTTAGCCGCTTGAATCGTTTGTCTTGCCGGCGGGGACGTTTTGGAAAAACGGGTGGCATACACGGCGTTCATCGCAGGAAAATCCCTTTCCAGATCTTTGAGAAAGACATCGATTCGGACCACTTTATCCAATGAACTCCCTGCGGCTTGCAAGATCGCTTCCAAATTATCAATGACCCTCTTCGTTTGGATCGGCATGTCCCCCTCGACGAGTTGGCCACTCTTGGGGTCTAGCGGCAGCTGGCCTGAAACAAAGATAAACCCATTTGCAACAACTGCTTGAGAGTAGGGCCCAATCGCAGCTGGCGCGTTGTCTGTTTTAATTTGCTTGACCATATGCCATTCCCTGTAAATAATATTTTATAACGATGCAAAAAAATTTGAGCAACATTTAAATGAGGAGAGACTAATGACGCGCATCCAATCCGTGACAAAAGAAAAGGCCCCAAAACCCGTTCAAGAGATTTACTCGGTCATTGAAAAGAAGATGGGCAAAGTTCCCAACATTTTCTTAAACATGGGCAATTCAGCGGCGGTCTTAAAAGGATATCTCGGTTTAAGCGAAGCAGCTAGCCAAACGTCCCTCCCCACTCAATTGCGCGAAAAGATCGCTTTAGCGGTAGGGCAGGCTAACCACTGCAACTACTGCCTTTCTGCCCATACCGCCATCGCGCAACACGAGAAAATCGCTGACCAAGACATCCTTCTTGCGCGCAAAGGTCAAGCGAACGACAAAAAAACACAAGCCATCCTTTCTTTTGCAAAGCTGGTAACCGAAAAGCGCGGAAATGTCAACGAATACGATGTTGCAGCCTTGAAGAAAGAGGGGGTGAGCGATGGAGAACTCGTCGAAATTATTCTGGTGATTGCGCTCAATATGTTCACGAATTACTTCAATCACATCACAGACCCAAAAATTGACTTTCCTTTAGCCCCGAACTTAACCTAAGACAGGAGACACCATGAAAGCGATCGCGATTAAAGAATTTGGGGGAATCGATCAACTGCATTTGATCGAGGTGCCCACTCCAAAGCCCACGAGTCAAGAGGTCTTGATCGAGGTCGTCTATACGGCTGTTAACCCCGTCGATTGGAAAATCCGAGAAGGGATGTTAAAAGAGCGACTCCCCCACCACTTCCCCTTAATTTTGGGATGGGACGTCTCAGGAATCATTGCAGCCGTGGGAAACGATGTCACCCACTTCAAGCCCGGTGATGCCGTGTTTGCCTATTGCCGCAAACCCGTCGTGCAGTGGGGCACGTATGCGGAATACGTCACCTTTGAAGCAGAAAATGTCGCTCACAAGCCCAAAAACATCACTTTCGCGCAGGCAGCAGCTATCCCTCTCGTTGGTCTCACAGCCTGGCAAGCCCTTTTCGACGTCGCAAAGCTCAAAAAAGGGGAAACCATCTTGGTGCATGCCGGCGCTGGTGGCGTTGGAAGCTTTGCCATCCAATTTGCCAAGCACATCGGTGCCCATGTTTATACGACAGCCAGCAAAGCCAATCACGATTACGTCAAACAATTGGGAGCCGAACACGCCATCGATTACAAACAAGGATTTGTCGATGCCATCAAAAAACTAGCGCCACAAGGTATTGACGTCGTCTTCGACTGCGTTGGTGGTGAAACCTTGGAAGAGAGTTCCAAAGTGATCAAAAAAGGGGGCCGTCTGGTAAGCATCGTCAGCAAACCCGATCCCGCTCTTGAGGACCAAGGGATCCATACAGGCTACGTGTTTGTAAGGCCAAGCGGCAAAGAACTCACCGAAATCGGCCATCTGATCGAACAAGGGAAAGTGGTGATCCCCACGATTCAAGAGATGCCTTTGAAAGAAGCGGCAGCCGCTCAAGAGAAAAGCCGCACAGGCCACACCCAAGGCAAAATCGTCCTCAAGGTGCGTTAACAGCTACAGCTACAAAAAAGCCATTTTTCATGAACCTATCCGTAAATGCAACGGGGTCAAAAGTCTTTTTGGTTTCTGAAGGATATAAACGCAAAGGCGCAAAGACGCAAAGAGGGCCCCTATGGTGTGTAGTGGACTCTAATGTCAGGACCAAAAAAGATAAATTTTTACTCACTAGTCTAGACGTTTTTGTTTAATTTACCCTTCTTTGCGTCTTTGCGACTTTGCGTTTATATATTTATTTGCCCTCAGCGTTCGTGTGCTTAGAAAATCATTTATGAATTTACAGAAAAGTTTTGTGGAAACACTTGAGTTTTGAGATAAAACCGAGTAGACTATCTACTTTTTTAGAAAGGAAGGCGGATGCGTCCACTCAAAACATTTTACGTCAAAACGTACGGCTGCCAGATGAACGAGCTTGATAGCGAGATCATGATCGGCCAACTCCGCACGCGCGGACTGACCCTCATCGAAGAAGAAGAGCAAGCCGATCTCCTCATCTTTAACACCTGCTCAATCCGCGACCTTGCCGAACGGAAAGTCCTTGGCAAATTGGGTTTACTTGGGAAAAACCTGCACCACCGTCCCTACATTGGTGTGACGGGATGCATGGCCAATGCAAAAAAACAAAGTCTCTTTCAAAAGCTGCCCCACATCGATTTTGTCCTTGGAACAAACAATATTCACGACCTCAACAACGTGCTCGATGAAGTCTTAGCAGGTGGAACACAAACCTTGCGAACAGACGACCAGTTTCAATTTGAACTCGATTATGCAGGCGCCTACCGCAAAGACAAAGTCAAAGCGCACGTTTCAATCATCCGAGGCTGCGACAAATATTGCACCTACTGCGTCGTCCCCTACACGCGCGGCCCAGAGGTCTCTCGCCACCCCGACAATATCTTGGACGAGTGCCGACAGCTCGTCGACAATGGGTACAAAGAGATCACTCTCCTGGGGCAAAACGTCAACAGCTACGGCAAAGACAAACCCGAATGGAGCACCCTCTTCCACGATCTCTTGTACAAGATCGATGCGATTCCTGGATTGGAACGGGTCCGCTTTATGACGAGCCATCCTGTCGACATCTCCCACGAGCTCATGTTAGCTATTCGAGATCTACGAACGCTTTGCGAGTTTGTCCATTTTCCCTTGCAAGCAGGGTCAAACCGCATTTTAAAGAAAATGCACCGGATGTACACGGTGGAGCAGTATCTAGAAAAGGTTTCTCTTTTGCGCTCCTTAGTGCCAAACGTTGCCCTCGGCACAGACATCATCGTCGGCTTCCCCACAGAGACTGAAGAAGACTTTCAAGCCACCTACGATCAGCTAAAAGCCCTTGAATTTTCCGTTGCGTTCCTCTTCACCTATAGCCCTCGAAAAGGAACACCCGCCATGCGCTGGAAAGATGATGTCCCTGAGGAGGTAAAAGAAGAGAGGCATAAGCGGCTGATCTCTTTGCAAGAAGAGATCGTCACTAAACAAAGGCAAACATTTCTTGGGCAAACGGTCGAAGTTTTAGTCGAGGCGAAAAATTTCAAAGACGATACCCTGCTCAAAGGGAGAACCCGTTGCTGGAAAAACGTCCTCTTTCACGGTGACGAAAGCCTGATCGGCACTCTACAAAAAATTCACGTGCATGGCTATTCCCACCAGACTCTTTTAGGCGACAAATTGTAATTTCTCTTTTCAGGTTTTGCGAAATCTGCTATCAAAGTGTTCTTTAAATTAAAGGAGACACTTCATCATGAAGAATGCAATGAAGGCCATTTTCGGATTAGCCCTGCTCTGTACGCACATGACAACAGCTCTGCTTGTAGCAGATGATACGATCACATGCGATCACCAAACAAATCATACGACGAATAACTACTTTGGCGTCGCACAACTGAGACTGCCGTTCGTCGTTGCGGATGACTTTGCCGTGGCGTTCTTGGGCGAAGTTGGCCCAAAAAGCTGGCGCGTCAATGGAACTGCTGGAGCGATCTACGACTGCCACCAGATCAAGTTTGGAGCTGAGTATTTGGCACAAAAATTCAACTACAACTTTCTCACCGGCAGAGTCGAGAAATGGGTGAATCAATACGCAGTAGGTGGACGTTATCAGTATATGTTTAACTGTGGTTGGATCAACTCTCTTTATTTCGATGCCTCTAGCGCTTATGCAGGGAACCACAGCTTCTCACCGCTGGATTGTGTAACAACACTCACGACTACGACAGTTGATAGACGTTTAGCCGGATCTCGTTACTTCGACGCTGAAGTGGGCATTCAAGTGGCTCCCTGGAGCTGCGGGCTATTTTCTGTCGGCGTTGGCTATAACAACCTCCGCTACGACAAAGAACTCGAATGCGGCGATCGCTCCTTTAAGGGCATCAGTGGAAGCGCGGCCTTTAATCAGCGCCTCACTGAAAATCTAGGCTTAAATATCGATGCGCAATTCAGAAGAGCTTACAACTACGCCGAAGCAATGATCGATTGGCAATGCGAAACCGGCTGCGGAATGCTCTCTTTAGGCCTCTTTGGCGGATATGTATGGGGCAAAACTGATCTGCCCAGCAGCACCACATTTGGGGTTGAAATCGGATTTGTGTTCGGGCCTGATAGCAACAACTGCTACCCAGCAGACTTCTGTTGCTCAACCCCCTGCTCAAACCCCTGCCAAGACCTGATTGCTTGGGTCTCTACCCCAGGCGTCTACATCCCAACGGTCTTGGTCACAGCTGAGGAACTCGTCACGACAGTTTCTAACTGCACCCCCGTCTCCATCGTCAGCACAATTCCAAATCAACCAAGTTCTAGCAGCACAACACAAACGCTTCCTGTTTCAAACTTTTTTTCAAGTTCTTCGCCAATTACCTATAGCGTCACGTCAGTACAACTCAATCCGGTTACTCCGGCACCTTGGACGGTGTCGGTTAATCAAGCGGGTGTCATTACTGCAAGTGTACCCAACAATTTTCTTGCACAAACCACCGTGCAAATCACAGTCACAGCTTCAAACGGCTGCAATAGCCAGAGCCAAACATTCACTATGAGCTTTGGATCTTTTTAATACCCTAAACTGGAGCGGACCTGAAGTTCGGACCTTTTCAACATAGGTAATTCCGTGCTGGCTTGGGCGTGAGCCCTAGCTGCGAAGCAGCGGCAGCGGGTAGCCGCGGGCGTGGGCCCGCGGTGAAGAGTTGGAAAATTGCAGCTGCGAAGCTGCGACAGATTCAGGCTGTGTCGGCTTAAAAAACTGGCGCGCTATAAACGCTATAGCACAATTTCTCTTTTCAAGTTTCAGCTAATCTGCTATCAAAATTTGCTTTACCGCAGGAGACATACTTATGAAATACTGTATTAGAGCGATTATCTGGTTAGCCGTCCTCTCCGCATCCCTGACAACATCTCTTCTTATAGCAGACGAGCCAATCACATGCGACCACCTAACAAATCAAACCACATGCAACTACTTTGGCGTCGCTCAATTGAGGCTTACGCCTTTCGTAGTTGGCGATGAATTTGCCGTTGCTTTCTTAGGCGAATTCGGCCCGAAAAGCTGCCGCGTCAACGGAACTGCTGGAGCGATCTACGACGGCCACCAGATCAAATTCGGCGCAGAGTATTTAGGTCAGAAACTCGGCTACAATTTCATCACGGGCAAAGCGCGTCGTTGGGTTGATCAATACGCTGTTGGTGGGCGCTACCAGTATGTGTTCGATTGTCAATGGATTCGCTCTCTTTACGTCGACGCTTCTAGTGCTTATGCAGGAAATCAAAGACTCTCTACGCTGACATGCTCGGATCAGCCAGCTCTCACCGTCGCTAGACGATTGGCTGGATCACGTTATTTCGACGCCGAAGTTGGCTTCGACATTATCCCCTGGGATTGCGGGTTGTTTTCTCTTGGCCTTGGCTATAACAACCTCCGCTACGACAAAGAGCTTGATTGCGGTGACCGCTCGTTAAAAGGTGTCAGCGGAAGCGTGGCCTTTAGCCAACGCTTCAGCGAAAATCTCGGATTGAATATCGATGCGCAATTCAAACGGGCTTATAATTTTGCTGAGGTGTTGTTAGATTGGCAATGTGACAGCTCTTACGGAATCCTTTCCTTAGGCCTTTTTGGCGGATACGTGTGGGGCAAAACCGACCTTCCGAGCAGCACGACGTTTGGGGTTGAAGTGGGATTTGTATTCGGGCCACACCGCAACAACTGCGGTCCAACAGACATGTGCTGTCCAACATCCTGTTCAAGCACCTGCCAAGACCTGATTGCTTGGGTCTCAAAGCCGGGGGTCTACATCCCAACCGTTTTAGTCACGGCTGAAGAACTCGTCACAACAAATTGCAACCCCGTCACAATCGTCAGCCAGATTCCTAATCACACCTCTAACTTAAAAACGCAAACAATTGACGTAACGTCCTTCTTTACCGGAGATCCTCCAATTTCCTATAGCCTCACCTCCGTTATTACTATTGTTTCTCCGAACGCTGGACCTTGGCATGTCACAATTGACCCTCAAACCGGTATCATTACAGCAAGTGTGCCGCCTAGCACGACTAACACACCCCAAGTGCAAATCACGGTCACAGCATCAAACTCATGCAGCAGCCAAAGCCAAACTTTCCTCGTGACATTTCAGAATTCTTAAGACCTAAACGGGGGTAGCAGATGCTACCGCAGCTTTCGGGCACGGGCACGCACGCGGGCACGGGCACGAATGTCTATTAACCCCTGCTCCTGTTGGGTGAATTACTCGATTGCGCCACAGGCGATGCGAGCGCCGGAGTTGCCTGTGGGTTGGGTGGTGAAATCATCTTCACCGACGTGCACAACAACAGAACGTCCCACGACGGAATCGGGCCCTTCTAGTGTGATGAGCTTGTCGACTCTTTCGTAATGCGCCTTGCCATTGGCATCGGCAACCAGGTTGCCAAGATCGCCCACGTGCCTCTCTGGAGAGTCTGGTCCGCCGTGCTTGGAATTGGTTGGGTTGAAGTGACCGCCCGCTGACGAAGCGTCGTGAGCGCTGCAATCCCCGTGTTCATGCACGTGAAAGCCATGTTTTCCCGGTTTGAGGTTAATGACATCAGCGACGATGAGAACTCCCCCATCCACTTTCGTAAAGGTGACCGTCCCCTCTACTTTGTTCCCTTCCGTTGCTTTTAAGACGGCAACAGCCTTATCCACAGGGTCATTGCCCATCATATTTCGATTCACGATGGGCATGATCGCAGCGTAGAGAGCTAAAGCGACGACAATTGCAGAAATCCCTGCTAAAAATTTTAAATTCATTTGATCCTCCTAGGTTGCAAAAATACATCTTAAAACCAGAGGCTGTTTTTGCAATAGGATTTTTTTGAGTTGCTAAAAAAGATCCGTTAACGTATCTTTTAAATTTATAAGGTAAAACCATGGCAAAATCATCGTCAGTCAGTATGTTTGAGGGTGCACAGTGTGCAGCCGACGTGATTTGCGTGGGTATTCTCGTCTTGCTTGTGCGCTAGCGCGCACATATCCTCACCCGTTTCTACAATTTTATATCTTAAAAAAATTAACAAAAAAGACCTTTATCCCAGAGGAGATTATGTCACATTCAAAAACTTCCACAATCATAGCCACGGGGCTTGCCATGTTCTCGATGTTTTTCGGAGCCGGAAACGTCGTGTTCCCTTTAGCTCTTGGGCAAATCGCACAAGATCAGAATCTACCAGCCATCACAGGGTTGTTGATCACAGCTGTTGGCGTTCCCTTTTTCGGTCTAGCTGCAATGACGCTATTCAACGGCAACTACACTGCCTTCTTTAGCCGTATTGGAATCGTTCCAGGATTCCTCTTTGCACTCCTGCTAATGGGACTCATTGGTCCTTTTGGCGCGATGCCCCGCTGCATTGCCCTTTCTTACTCCACGGCAAAAACATTTTTGCCAGGAGTGTCACTGCCCTTTTTTAGCTTCTTTTCTTGCGTCGTGATCTGGCTCTTTACGTTTAAGAAAAACACGATCATCGATAGTTTGGGTTATGTCCTTACACCATTGCTTCTCGGCAGCCTTGCCATCATCATTTTTAAGGGATTATGGACGGCTCCAGAAGCTCCACAAAATCCAACAGCGGCGTTTAAGCTCTTCTTACAAGGGTTGCAAGATGGCTATTTATTTATGGATCTTCCAGGAGCACTCTTCTTCTCATCCGTCATCATCGCCTGCATGCGAACGACAATTGTGGCAGAGGAAAACACGCAGCGAAAGCTGATCATGACGACATTTAAGGCCTCTGTCATTGGAGCTTCTCTCCTTGCTCTGGTGTACATCGGCTTTAGCTATGTCTCCTCTTTCCATAGCGCCAACCTGGCTGGATTGCCGCCCGACGAGCTGATCAGCACGCTGGCTGTTCAAATTCTCGGGGCCAATGCTGCGCTCGTCGCTTGCTTAGCTGTGGCACTTGCCTGCTTAACGACAGCGATTGCCCTAGCTGCAGTTTTTGCTGAGTTTTTGCATAACGATGTGACGATGGGAAAGGTGAACTACCAATTGTCTCTTCTTGCAACGCTGATCATTGCCTTTTTTGTGTCGACCCTCAACTTCAGTGGGATTGCGGCGTTCTTATTCCCCATTCTGACGGTCTGCTACCCTGCGCTGATCGCGTTGACAGCGATGAATTTTCTTTATAAGACGCACGGAATCGAAACAGTCAAAATGCCTGTCTTGATCGTCCTGCTGATAAGCATTGGTACATATTTCTGGATGTAGGTGGAACTGAAATTCGGGCACGGCAATCGTGCCCGAATTTTTGGATTTTTTCTATTTAAGCAGTGAGCTTAAAAAGAGCACCATCATTTTAGCTGGTTCAGCTGGATGGGCTGGTGTCGCTGGCATCTCATGTTGCACTTTGTCGACGACGCCCATGATCAGGTCTTTAAAAAAGGCGACGATTTGGTTTGCCCATGACACGAGCGTGTGGAACGTGTCTGGGAATGCCAAAGAGATCAGGTAAAACAAGATCCCAAAGAAGAAAAAGTTCCAAATGAATTTCATAGGTAACCTCCGGTTATATACACGGTCTTTAAGCTAGCTAACCTTATAATAGCAAAAATTTAATATTAGTATACAGAGATAATTTGATTAATTTAAAAAATAAAAAGAATAAAATCGCAACAGACTAAGAATCAGTAGGATAGAAATTTATCGATTTCGGCTTGCCTTTCTTCAGGGCTCCACCCAAGCAATTGTTGCATCTTATCGGCCACCGCGTGCATACAGCAGCGCCCTTTGCACGGTGTGTAGGCGATTGTCGTGCGTAGTGTAAACCAACTATAGATATGCTTAAGAAACTCATGTTTAACTGCATATGTTAATTCAGCTTGAATGTGAGGATGAAAGGCGCACAAGGAGCTCTTCCCGTCGGGATCTCTCTTAACAATCTTAAGAATCTGATTTGCAAAATGGCCATAACAATCAATTAGATGCGTCGCTTGCACATCTGATAAACCGCACGCCAACATCTCTTTTTTCAAGAGGGCTGCACGGCTAGAATCTAGAGCTCCAGGCAACGGTGTTTTAGCTGTTTTGCAAGGAAGCGCTTGTCGAAGGCGCAGGCGGGAGACCACCTGGTCGACCACCTTCTCCGCAATTGAGCGATGGGTCGTGTATTTGCCTCCGCTAATCGTGAATATGCCAGGAACGGGTTCTTGGATCTCATGGCGGCGGCTAATTTCAGAGGGTTGAATGGACCAACCCGGATCGGCCAGAGGACGCAAGCCCGCATAAGAAGCCACAATGGAGGATTTGGCCAGCGGTTCTTTGGGAAAATAATACTGGAGCGCTTCAAGGAGGTAATCGCAATCTTCATCGGTTACTGTGACGTGGTTGAGATCACCTTCATACAAGGTATCCGTTGTCCCAACGAGGCTCATCCCTTCCCAAGGGATGACAAAAAATGGGCGCAGGTCTCGTGGAGCGCGCAACAGCAATGCTGTTTCACTTTGGATAGCAGGAATCACTAAATGGATCCCCTTTGTGATCACCATCTTGGGCAACTGCTCAGGCGGAGCCCCTTTGACCGGCAATGACCAAGCGCCGGTTGCATTCACAATGCAGCGCCCTTCGATCAGACTTAAATCATCTGCCGTTTTGGGAAATTTGTCGGACTCCCCTTTTAACCGCACTTCGACACGGCGGGTCGAATTTTGATGGGGATGGATCGCAACGACCTGGGCATCGTTGAAAATATCGACTCCACACGCGGCGGCACCGACGACATTTTCCATCAAGATGCGCCTATCATCCATGAGGGCATCTGAAAAACCAACAGCTGAATGGATCCCCTCCTTGCGCAAATGGGGAAACAAAGAAGAGACTTGCTCACGAGACAAAGCGGTGTGATACGGCAACGAGGTGTGGGAGAGCCAAGCGAAAAAATCGTAAACGTATAATCCCATATTCGCTGTCCAAGCATGGTGTGGATCACCTTCATAGACGGGATGGACAAAGCGAAGCTGACGGACTAGATGGGGAGCGTTTTTTAATAACAACTCCCGTTCGCGCAGCGACTCTCGCACGAGCGAAAACTCGAAATGCTCTAAATATCTCACTCCGCCATGGGCAAGTTTAGAGGTTTTTGTACTTGCTCCAGCACCAAAGTCGCTTTTTTCTAGTAAAATGCACTTCAGGCCGCGTAAACCTGCGTCGCGGGCAACTGCGGCCCCATTAATGCCGCCACCTATGATGATGAGATCATAGATCATGTTGCGCTAGCGAGCGTGCTTTCAAGACTTGCGTTGCGGCAAAGACTTTGAGAATGTCTCCCGGGATAAAAGGAACTATCCCCATTAAGACTGCGTTTTCTAGCCCGATGAAGAGCGTTAGCCAAAGAGCTCCACAAACTAAGGTGGCGAAGCTGGCTAACAAAGAATAAAAAAAGACCATCGATTCCCCAATCGATTTAGCACGTTCTGCACATTTCCCCATGCAATAGGCTTGAAAAACAAAGCCGACGATATAACCTGCAACAGGTGAAACGAGCACAAGCGGATCGACGCGCCCTCCAGAGAGGACAGGAAAGCCGAGCATGGCTTCTGCGATGTACAATAACATGACTAAAGCCCCTTTGCGACTGCCTAAAGTTCCCCCGATAAGCATCACTGCGAATGTCTGAAGGGTGATCGGAACTGGCGTAAACGGCAACGGGATCCGGATGCGTGCACACAAAGCCACAAAAAGCGAACATAGAAGGATCTGCGCGAAAACAAAAAGGCGGGTATCTGTAAATCTCTTGGACTCTAGACCCGCAATTGCAGCATAACTCATCATCACCTCATTACGTTAAGGGCTTAAAGGGTTTGTTTGCAGATTCAATCGCCTCTCCAAACGCCTGATTCATCAAATCAGGACCCTGCCTTGGATTTAACCATTTTGCAGTGATCTTCTTCTTCCCTGCGGACGCCTGGCTCGTCATGCAACACTGCTTGTATTTTTTCCCTGAACCGCAAGGGCACAGATCATTTCTTCCCGGTTTTTCACTCACAATCAAGACCTCCATCAAACAGAGGTCTATTCTAATTTATTTTGCCCTATTTTTCAAGAGGTTCCTCGGGCTCCTCTTCCGATTTCTCTGTTTCCGATTGCCCCTCTAAATACTCGTCGTAATATTCATAATTTTTGTGATGAAGTTTGTTGTACTCGCGGATCTCTTCACATTTCTTGCAAAAAGCCCCTTCACCGGCTCCAAGAGAGAGCCCAAGCACGCAACACCCCAACGCCATCGCAATACACTTTTTTTTCATAAAACCTCGGTTGAATTGAAAAGAACCTTTTAGCTCATTGGCAAAAATTAGTCAACTTGACCGGAGAGTGCTGTAGAGGTATACTGGTTTGGCCTAAGGATATTGGAGAATAATGAAAACTGCGATTGCAACACCCCCCTGGAGTGGAATCGGAAAGAGGATCGAAAGTGCCACAAGAAAGGCGCTGTACGACTTCAACATGCTCGAAAATGTCAACAGCGTGGCTGTGGCCTTAAGCGGAGGGAAAGACAGCCTGGCTCTGCTATTTATGCTAAAAGCGATCTCAGGTAAGGGGTTTGCCCCCTTTGATCTCCACGCGATTCATGTGAATGGGGAATTTTCTTGCGGAGCTGGGATCACAGCTGGCTACCTAAAAGATATTTGCGAATCACTGGACGTTCCCTTGATCGAAAAAACATCGCATCAAAAATTGGAAACTCTTGCCTGTTACAGCTGCTCTCGAGAGCGCAGAGCTTTGATTTTCGATGCAGCAAAAAGTGTGGGCGCAACGACGATTGCCTTTGGCCATCACAAAGACGATAATGCGCAAACGGTATTGATGAATCTTTTACACAAAGGGGAATTTGCTGGACTATTGCCAAAGATCTTCATGGTGGAATATGGGGTCACAATCATTCGCCCCTTCATTTATACGCGAGAAGATGAAATTAAAACCTTTGCAAATCACCACGGCTTCCTAAGAGCCTTATGCCGCTGCCCAGTTGGGCAAACATCGATGAGAAAAAAGGTAGAGGATCTCCTCAAAGAGATCGAAATCCTCTACCCAAATGCACGAGAAAATGTTGCTACTGCGGGACTGCTTTATGGCTCTCAAAAAGCAGCAACGCCGTAATTAATTTTTATGCTCCGGAGGAAGGATTCTATCAAACACCCGCACACTTAAAGGTTTTGGTGCGGAAGCAATTCTGGGTTTCAGCCTTCTTCTGAGCTGTGCTGCTAGATATTCTGACCTAGCTGAGGGCGGGTTCCCCACTACTGGCTGATCAACTGTATAAACAATCTCTTGGCTATTGTCGACCGCAGCATGAATCTCCTGTGGTTGAGTGGGAGGTTGCTCACCCTGTGAATTTGTAGCTTGCTCTTCAGCCGGGTTCTGCTGACTCACCGGGTCTATTTGTTGGGCATCTTGTAAAGATTGATTGAGCGCTGCATACAGCAAATGCATATTATACGAATCATTATTACTCGGATTTACACCTGACATATTATTCTCCATTTTTAAATTATTTGACTATTTATTACTCATTATACACGAAACTATAATTAATATAAATATAAAACATGTTTATTTGTTTATGTTTATTTCTTTAATAAAAAGAAAATTAGTAGTTTCTCTTGACATTTCGACCAATTTTTCATAACGTGCAACTATGCAATGCGAACACACAGAGAAAATCACCCTCCACCTCTTTCTAGGCATGCCTTTAACAGCAGAGTGGAGAATGCACTTAAACCTCTCCCCTGCCTGGAAACAGATCCAAATTGCACCCAACAAAGAAAGTGAGTTGCGTGTCGTCGTGGAAAACGGTAAAGAATACCTCGCCTGCTCTCTCCATTCAAAACCTCATCCGATTTCTGATCTTCAAAAACAAGAAGAGCTCTTCAGAAAAAAGTTGAATTTGATCTGCCCTAAACAAGACACCTCAAAAATCCCTCTCCTCTTTTTTGTGCAACTATTCATTGCATAAGAGCCTTAAAATCGCGTATCATCGTGTTACTCCTGGAGCAAATTGCCGATGAAACAACTCATTTTAGGTTCACAATCGCCGAGAAGGCTCGAAGTCTTAAGTCACTTCACGCTCCCCTTTAAGCAGATGACCCCTCCCTTTTGCGAAGAATCGATCCCCTTTGCGGGAAATCCAGGCGTGTATGTGAGTGAGATCGCGCGCGGTAAAGCGGAATCGCTCGCAAAAAACCACCCCGAAGCGATCGTCCTCACCGCAGACACCACTGTGTCGAAAGGAAATCGAGTGTATAACAAACCAACGACATCAGAAGAAGTATATGCAATGCTAGGTGAACTCGCCAACGCGTGGCATTCGGTCTTCACGGGTGTTTGCGTCATAAGCGGTGGTCAGTGCCACGAAGCATTTGAAGAAACAAAAGTGCTGTTTAATCCCCTCTCAAAAGAGCAGATCCACGATTACCACCTCTCTTTGAATTGCTTTGATAAAGCAGGTGGTTACGCGATTCAAATGCCAGGAGCTCTTGCCATTCAAAAAATCGAAGGGTGTTATTACAATGTCATAGGACTTCCGATCAACACCGTCCGCAAGCTACTGCTTAAAGTAGGATTGGACCTATGGCATTACCTCAAATAATTCTATTCGCGGCTAGCCTGCTTTTTCCTGTTATGCTCTGCTGTCAGGAAATAGATCCAAATCAAAATCTTCAAAGCCACATCGCCTATTTGATGCACACAGGCGACCTTGTCAAAGCCCTCCGTGCTTACCAAGAATACAGCAAACAAAATCAAAGTCACGACGTCGAGTTGCTCAACCGGATTGGTCTTGCGCTTCTCGATCAAGGATACCGCTCGCGCGACCCAGAAGTGCAGGTTCTCACGCTGTTCGGAGCTGCCATTTCGTTAAACGATCAAGCGTTGTACATTCTAGAAGATGCCGTCAACAGCGATAATCCTCAAATTCAGCTCATCGCCCTTAATTTTTTAGCACGCTACCACAATGACCGCGCAGACACAGCCTTGCACAAAGCGCTCTCTTCCAATTTTCTACTGATCCGCTTTGAAGCAGCGCTCCATTTAGCCACGCTCAAAGACAAAAATGCAGTGCATCAAACAGAAGCTTTGAGGATCAAGCTTCCAGATGCGATCTGGCCCTTGTTTCCTCAGATCTATGGCTTGATCGGAACTCCAGAAGCTAAAAAAATCTTGCGCAAACTCGCTTCCCACCCCAATGAACTCGTGCGGATCGCGACGGTCATCAGCATAGCTGAAAATGGGCACGACGATCTCTTGCCCATCATCCGTAGGCTCGCTTCACACCACGAACCCGCCCAGCAAGAAGCGTGCGCTTCCGCTTTAGGATTATTGCACGACGACAGTTCTACGATGCGCTTGCTAGAATTGACGAAAAGTAAAAACCCCGCCGTGGAATTAGCGGCATTAGCCTCTCTGTACGAGCTTGGACATAAAGAGGTCGTTCCCCAAATCCAAAACCAGGCCTTGAGTGGAAGTCCTTTTGCCATCTACCAACTTGGAAAAATCCAAGGGAGCGAAGCGGTTTTAGCCAAAATTGCGGCGAATGCAAGCGCACAAAACCAGGTCAATGCCGCTCTAGCACTTCTAGAAAGAAAAGATCCGCGCAGCGCGTCCCTTCTGCTCGAAATTTTGCTCAGAACTCCAAAAGATCTCGCTCTCCTCGAAGCAGTGTCGCCGGGCAAAAGCCTGAAATGTTATCGGATCGTCCCCTCCGCCCAACAAAATTTCAAAGACACCCCAACGTTGGTAGAGCTGTCGTTGCACAACAGAGAACAGATCTTAGCCAAAGCCGTTGAATTGCCAGAAGAGCTCTTCATCAAAATTGCCGATGCCATTTTCGAAACCCAACAAAACGACCTCGTCCCCGCTCTTGTCGCGATTTTAGAAAACCATCGCACTCCCAAGGTGATCGATCTTCTCAAAAAACACCAACAGAAAGCCGGCGCTCCTCTCGTCCGCAACTACTGCAATCTCTCCCTCTTCCGTCTCAAAGAAGAGGGCCCTTACGCAGATAATCTCAACACATGGGTTTCCCAACAGCAGAACATTGATCTGATCCGCTTCAGGCCGCTCCTTTCTGCAGAAAATCGCGATACTCAAGCTGTGCAATACGAACTGACTCCCCAAGAAACATCCCGCCTCTTGGTCGAAGCCTTTGAATCTTTTGCTCAAACACAAGACGACAAAGCAATCGATCTTTTGATCTCGGTCATTCACCAAGGGAATGCCAAAAACAAATATGCCCTAATCGGCTTACTGATGCGCGCTATCCAATGACGATTAAACACCCCTTCACATTTTTTCTCTGTGCATTCCTCTTCATAAGCACGCAGGCAGCTGCGGTGGGGGACCCCCTTGCTATTGCAGAATCGTGCGGCATCACAATCGACTTGTGCAATCCGATCTATGCGAACGGAGTTATCACCACAACAGAGGGAGGGGTCATCTCAGGCCCCAATCTTAGGATCCAAGCAAGGCGTTTCCAATACACTCCAAAGACGAAAAATGGGCCTCCCCAATCTGTTATCGCGGTCGGGGATGTGATGCTCGAATTTGGCGAATATGTCTTTGTCGGCGATCGTCTCGAATACAACCTAGAGACCATGACAGGGATTATCGACAATGGACGCACCATGGTAGAGCCTTGGTATTTCGGCGGCAGAAAAATCTACCTGTGCTCAGACGGAAGCTATTACATCGAAAGCCTCTTTGTGACCACATCAGAAAACGTCGATGCCGATTGGATGATCTCAGCCGATGAAGCAACGCTCAACTGCGACAACTTGCTCACAGCAAAAAACATGAAACTCAAATTGGGAGATGTTCCCGTCTTTTGGCTCCCCTCTTTTCGGATGAATTTAGAAGAGATCTTCGACTCCCCCATCCATTACAGCGTGCGGTGGGGCAGCCGCCAAGGGCACCGCTTTGGCCTGGTCTACGAAGTGTTTTCGTGGCAGCGCTTCAAAACCTTTCTCCGGCTCGACTACCGCCTCAAAAGAGGGCCTGGAGGTGGCATTGAAACGGCTTACAAATCGGAAGATGGAAAAACGCGCTTTGATTCGATCAGCTATGTCGCGAGAGACTCCTCCATCATCCATCCCGATCAGCGGTTCCGCTACCTATTCCAGGGCATTGGCGATACACTTCTATGCGATGACACCCTCGCCGTCCATCTTTCGTACGATAAATTCAGCGATATCGACATGCCAACCGATTACTACGATCGCGGCTTAGACCTAGAAACAGCCGGGCGCACAGAACTCACCGTACGGCGAGAAACAGAAGATTGGATCGGCAATTTTATCTCCCGCGTCAAACTCAACAATTTCCAAACGCTCAAGCAAGAACTCCCGACATTTGAAACAGCCTGGCGCCCTTTTGAATTTTCTGATACCGGCATTGTCTTTAACACAGCTTTCAAAGCCTCCTTCCTCGACTTTTCATATGGCAATAACCAACTCCACGTCCGCGACTACACCTCGACCCGCATCGAATGCAATCCGTCGGTCTACCGCTCCTTTCATTTCCGCTATTTCAATGTCATGCCAGAAATCGGGGCCGTGGGAATCGCCTATGGCAATAGCCCCGACGACGATGCTCAGTGGCTATTGCTCGGAAAGTTGTGCTGCTCTCTCAATACCAACATCACCCGCTTTTACGAACAGAGGAAACACGTCATCACTCCTTATGCGAACTACACCTATCTATCGATGCCGACTGTGACTCCCCATCACCATTACATTTTCGATATCGAAGATGGATGGTACCGCCTTAGCATGCTCACGTTCGGCGTTTCGCAAAGTCTGTACCACAAAAATGCTGATGGATGGATTGCGCGAGAATTTTATGCCAACCTCTACGCCAACGCCTTCTTTAATACACACACGTTCCCCCAAGCGATCCCTAAGATCTACTGCGACGTCATTTTCAATACCCTGTCCACCTTGCGCCACAGTTTTTACACCGGCTGGGATCTGATGCACCAAGAGCTCGATCACTACAACGTCCGCACCGAATGGACCTACAACCCCAACTTTGCCCTTGCGTTTGAATACCGCCACCGCAGCTCGTTCGACTGGAGAAAAGCAGACCACACCAACTTCATTCTAGACTCGTACCGCAGCGTGGAGCAATTGCGCGACTCGCAACTCTCCGATCGGCGCGACACGTTACTTCTTCACATGTTCTTCCGCTTCCATC
>JABDCX010000021.1 GCA_013287915.1 Chlamydiota bacterium | reverse complement strand
ATTTGGGTTGTCAGGGGAGCGGAGTTTTTGTCGAGAGTGGGATTTTCGATGTGCAGCGATTTTAAGGGGAGGATATCGGAAGTGACGATAAAGAAGATCAGCATCAAAAAAATGACGTCGACGAGCGGCGTCATATCGATCAGGGTATTAGAGACTTTTAGATTGGTTTTGAACTTCATAAATCATCATCTCGGTCTACCAAAAGGTCAACAACTGCAGAAGAGGTCGTTTGGATCTCTAAGATAAATCCCTCCACTCGACTGACAATGTAGTTATAGGCCAAAATCGAGGGAATAGCGACGACAAGGCCAGCTGCAGTCGTGACAAGGGCATATTCCATCGCTTCACCAATGCGGGTGGCCGAAATGTCGACGAGGCCGCTCATCCGCATTTCGGAAAATGCTTGGATAAATCCCAACACCGTGCCCAGGAGCCCGATCAGCGGCGTGATGTACCCGATGATCGACAAGATTTTGGCATTGCGCTCTAAATGCGCAATCTCGACTAGTCCCGCCACTTCCATCGCGTTTTCGATTTGTTCTTTTCCTCGGTTGTGCTTGACCAAGCCAGCTTTAATGATGTTGGCAATAGTGCCACCGGTATTTTCGCAAACCCCCACAGCTTCGACGATGTTATTTTCTTTGATCGATTTTCTCATATGGATGATGAATTTGTTTGCGTCCACTTCCGATTGGTTGAGGTGGATGAGCCTTTCGATGAAGATGGTAAAGCTCAAGATCGAACACCCTCCGATGATGAGGAGAATGATGTTCCAGTTGGAGTTATAGGCAAAAAGCCCTTCGAAAAAGGCCAGAGTAAAGCAAAAATTAATGTCCATGGCTCATCTCCAATTTATTGTTAGATTCTTTTCCCCAATAGCCGCCCTTTTTTGCCAACGCCTCAAGTTGTTTCCGAGCGAGTTCTGGTTTGCCCGACATCTCGTAGGTTTCGGCGCGCAAGTACATCGCTTTTAAGCGGAGCGAGGAGATGGCGTCGTCGTTGATCGTCTTTGATAAAATGAGAAGGGCTTGGTCGTAGTCGCCTAAAGCACGGTAACAAAGGCTTTTTTGGATCCACAGGTCGAGGCGTTGATCTGTACTTAGAAGACCACCTTTTGCAGCAGCCTCGGCATTCTTAAACGCTTGTAGAGCAAGTCTCACTTGGTTCTTTTTGAGTGCTACGCTCCCCAACTCATACCACACTCTCGACAGGTAATAGCTGCGCGCTATCTGAGCACTTTCATATTTTTGGAGCAGAGAGGTCAAGAGCTTTTCCGCCTCGAGATCTTTCCCTTCTTTAAGGTATGTTTGTGCAAGTCCAAAAAGGGCTTCTTCGTAGAGAGGAGAAATCGGAGCGTCTTGGAGGAGGATTTGAGCCAAAAAGTTTTGTGTGTCTTCAAGTTCCCTTTTTAAAGTGAGAAAAGCCCCCTCTGCATACTCGAGAAAGATTTTCTTTTTGGCTCCCATAGAGTCGTTGGCAATGGCGAGATTTGCCAATGCCTTCTCCAAAGCTGCCTGGTAGCGCACTTTGGTAAAATGGTTGAGCTGTTCGTCAGGAATCCCCCCTTTCTGATAAAATCGGGAAAATTGTGTTTCAACTGTCTGAAAGGCATCGATTGCTTCGGCGAGGTTTTTTTTGCGGATCCACTTCCCTTCGGCGGTTTTTCTGTCCCTCTTCAGATCCATTCCCAGTAGATAATGTGCTTCGATCACAAGTGGTGAAGAGGGAAATTGAGCTACGAAATTTTGCAAGTGTTTAATTGTGCTCCGACCGCCTTGAATGTATTCAGCTGTTGTGTACATCGACAGGTATGCCTCTGGAGCATAGGGAGAGTGTGGAAAGTTCTCCCAGACTTGTTGCTTGCGCTCTTTGATGAGAGAGGGGTCTTTTTTAAGCTTTTCTGCACAGACCGCTGACCAAAACCACCCTTCGGCACAAAGACCGGACTGGGAATGTTCTTTAGCAAGGCGAAGGTAAGTTTCTTCCGCTTCTTTGAATTTTCCCGTTTGGTAGTAGAGAGCTCCCAGTTGTTTGAGAGCCCTATCGGCAAAGATATTTTGAGGAGATTCTGCTGCTCGGGTAAACGCCTCCTCTGCAATAGCCCCATAAGCCGCTTGATCTGGTCCAAAGGCAAGGCGGCTGGCGATCACGCCTTGTAGATAGGCGAGCTCATCCGTGTGCTGCATTTCTTCCTCGCTCGATCCGATTTCTTGGAAGAGTTGAAGAGCTGATTTGTTGGCCTCTGCTGTTTCTAATTGGCTCAAGGCATAGATTTTGTCCCGTTTGGATGGGCTGAGGCGCGCTAGTTCTGTATAGAGCGATTCTTTTTCAGTGCGCGTGGGGGCGCCGCGCGCGCGCAAGAGGAGTGCTTGTAAGCGTCCTTGAGGAGATGTGATGAGCATCGCATCAGTCAAGAGTTGATTAGCTTCTTGATAATAGGTTTCTTGTGGAAATTTTTCAGCGAGAAGGATCAGCGCTTCGCCCAAAGCAAGGGCACTTTTTTCGCTCGGGTGATACATGTAGAGTTGATTCAACGTGTCTTTGGCGCGGAGCAGGTGCTCTTTTTGCACCGAAAGAGTGGAGCCTGCACTCTGTCCCATTTTGAGAGAAGATTGTCCCAAATAGTCAATTGCTTGTGCGTACCATGGCTCCTCTTTAGCATGCGGGGAGGTAAGAAGCTTTAGAAGGATCTCAGTGGCTTTGCTGTAATTGCCTAACTCGTAGTACGTTTCACCGATGAGGTAATCAATTTCGTCTTGGACGAATCGAGTGTGAGCCTTTTTTGAGAGAGCTTGCAGCTGAGCAATGGCTGCTTCTTTTTGGTGGTTGAGAAGGGCAATGCGCGCTTGATAGACGTCCAAAAGGGACTGTAAGCGCGGGTTTTTTGTTTGAGTTTGCAGCGGCTTCCAGATGCGAGATGCAGCGGCAATATCTCCTTCAAAAAAGTACAGCAACCCCAACTGAAATGAGGCTTCCTCTCCATGGGTGCGCAGCGTTTGAGGGGTATCATCGATGTAAAGAGTGAATTCCCGTTTAGCTGCTAAGTCGTCGTGGCCGTGTTTGTAAGCCATGCCCAGTAAATAGTGTGCGTCGTAGTGGATTTGTCTTTCTGCTGCATGGAGAGGATTTTGTGAGACGAGGGAAGTCAATGCAGAAATCGCAAGACCGCTCTGATCGCTTTTCAGATACGCATGGGCAAGTTGATAAAGAACATAGGAGCGTAGGAGCTGCAAATCTTCAAGAGAGTCTTCTTGTTGTTGTGTTGAAAGAGCAGTTAGGGCTTCGTTGTAATACTCTGTTGCTTGTCGATAGAGAGAAACTTCTGCCAAAGCATCCCCCTTTAATACTGTAGTGAGGGCCTGCTGCCCTGCAGAAGAGGAGGGGTCCAGATGGGAGATGGGATTAGCCTCTAGCACACACAAGAGGACAAAACTGATCATGCAAAAGTAAGCGGCTCTTTTTAGAAGCATCACAGGATCACTCATCTTAAAGTTTGGAAGAAGCGAGCATACCATAAATGAAGATTGTGAAAAACCCCTTTAAAACAAATCCACGACTTGTCTATAGTAGGAGTAACGATTTATTCGTTTTGCAATGAACCTAAAAAAAATGTGGGTTTGTGAAAAAAATATTGCACAATATGTCTAAAGAGCATATTCAATAAATCGTCACGAACCCATCAAACCCTAAAGGAGTTTTGACATGTCATTAAAAGACACTTACAAACATATGAGAGACCTCTTAGCAGATATCACTCAAGATCTTTTAAAAGCAGAAGGCGGCAACAAAGCTGCTTCTCAGCGCGTCCGTACTGGCACTGTGAAGCTCGAAAAGATTGCAAAATTGTACCGCAAAGAATCGATCCGTTCTGAGCATACTTCAGCGGGCACAAAGAAAGCTGCAAAGAAGACAGCAAAGAAAGCTGCTCCAAAAGCAAAAGTGGCTCAAAAAGCAAAAGCACAAAAGACTTTTGCAAGAGCACGTGCTTTGTCATTCAACAGACCAAGCGCAAAGCTCCCAACAGCAAGAGCTTTTAGATAGTCTTGTTCACCGCGGGCTTATGCCCGCGGTATCATTTAATGGGTGTCTTCTAGCATTTGGTCGTAGAGGAGCGGAAGAGCTACTCTGAGCTCATTTTGAACTTTCTCGCGCACCTCTGGATCGATTTCGGCAAAGTACGATTTGTCAGAGCAATCTTTGTATTTCTCATTCAATGTGCCAGGTTCTGTGATCGACAGTTTTGGGAGTCTGTAGAAGGCTCCGCAAAATTCCAAGTGGATGGTTTGGTTTGTGTAATAGAGAATAAAGGCGACTCGGATCGTTGGTTCATACAATTTTCCTCCTAAATGGGGGACCGAAATCGGATCTGAGGAAGCAAATTTCTCCACGATAAAGACGCGTTCTTGATCGTGGAACCAGTGATTGTACGAATGGTCCTTATCTTTCTTGAGCTTGTTCGATTTATTTAGAATGTACTTGAGCGTCTCGTTAAGATGCTGGGCATCGACGATGATCACACCATCGCCCAAAAAAGCCCCGATCGGTTTAATGACAAAACGGTCTCCTCCGATCTCTTGGATGATTTGATTGGCCAATTTTTTATGGTACTCTTTGGGGTAAGCTTTCCACTTGGGTTTAAAGTGAGAAAGGGTCTCATTTTTGGAAAACAGACAAGACATTTTGTATTTATCGGCCCAGTATTTTCTAGAGGCCTCGTCGACTAAGATAAAGCCTGGGTAGTGGCTATGAAAAGCCGCGCAATTTGAGATGTGTTGTTGGTTGCACAACAGAATCCCAGAGTAATCGAAAAGATTGTGGGGATCTTTTGGCATTAATGTGCCTCTCGCGACAAATTCAGGATCTTTTTCTAACGTCAACAGATTTGTGAAAAGGCGCCATTCCGGGTGGTGCTGCGTTGCCGTTCTTCCCCATTGCGATTCATTTGTCAATGTAAGGAAATAGGGGCCTGGGAATTGGGTGAGAAACTGATAAATATTGGAGATGATCTTACCATCTTGTCCTGGAAGAATGCGATTTCCAGAGGTGTGGGGTAAACCCACTTGCTGCCCGCGAAAAATGGAGAGAACTCCTTGTTGCACTTCGCAGATTTTGACCCCTTCGGCTGCACTGTATTTAAGATCCGCGATAAGGATGCTCACATCAACAGGCAGCTTGGGGTGAGCGGATAAAGTAAAGGTGCAAAATAAGCACAAAAAAAAGAGTGACAAAAGCCGGCGCAGTTGCATGAATCCTCGACAGTTGAAATTGGGCTTGTTATAATATATCCAAGATGAGCCACTCTGACAATAAAATTAACGATGTGTTGATCACGGCATGGACCAAAAAGGGCAACGGATCTGGTCTTGATCAAAAGACTGGGTCTAAGACGGTTGAAGTTCCCTTTACAGCCCCAGGCGATCTCGTCCAAGCAGAATTGAGCCGGAAGAGAAGCGGGGTTTACCAAGCGCATTTGAAAGAGGTTATAACTCCCTCGCCCTTGCGTCAACCGGCTAAATGCCGCCATTTTGGGGTGTGCGGGGGGTGTCGCTGGCAACACATTAGCTACGCAGAGCAGCTCAAGATTAAAGAGGAAACGGTAAAAGCGCTTTTTCTCCCTCTCCTCGATCTAGAAACACAATTTTATCCCATCGAACCGTGTGTTTCCCCTTGGCAATACCGCAACAAGATGGAATTTTCCTTTTCTTCCGATGCGAAAGGGGAGCGTTACCTGGGGTTGATCATGGACAGTAGTGGCGGCAAGGTATTAAACTTGTCGGAATGCCATTTGGTGAATCCTTGGTATATCGATGTGTTGACCGCTGTGCGCGATTGGTGGGAGGATGAAGAGTTAGCTGCGTACCATCTTTCAAAAAATACAGGGGCATTGCGGACGCTGACCGTGCGGGAAGGGATCCGAACAGGAGACAGGATGGTGATGCTGACCGTTTCCGGAAATCCCGATTTTGCTTTAAAACAAGCAGAGCTCGACAGTTTTGTCCGTACGATTCAGAAGGCGATGGGTACTTTTGCAGGGAATTTGTCGATCTTGTTGAGGATTCAGCAGATTGCAAAAGGGCGCGAAACCCAGTTTTTTGAAATTTTGCTGCTAGGAAAGGACCAAATTGAAGAAAAGCTCCTTGTACAAAACGATCCGACGGTACCGCCAAAACTATTTTCATTCGACGTGGGGCCGACGTCGTTTTTCCAACCGAACACGCTTCAGGCAGAGCGGTTGTATGGCCTCGCTATTCAGCACTTAAACATCACCCAGAAAGATGCTGTTGTGTACGACCTGTATTGTGGAACAGGCACATTAGGCATTTGCGTAGCCGGGCTTGCTGCGCGCGTGATTGGGATCGAAATCGTTCCGGAAGCGGCGATCGATGCCCGGGCGAATGCCGCGAAAAACGGATTTCCCGACATCGAGATTTTGACCGGTGCCGTCGATGAGGTGATGAGAAGCGAAGCGTTCAAGCTGGTGCCTCCACCCGATATCGTCATGGTCGATCCTCCGCGCGTCGGTTTGGATCCTACGACAATCGCTGCATTAGGAGCCCTTAAGCCGCAGAAGATCCTCTACATTTCGTGCAATCCAGTCACTCAAGTTCAAAACATCACCGCTCTTAAGCCTTTCGGCTACCGCCTAGAGGTCGTTCATCCCGTCGACCAATTCCCCCAAACCGTTCATATCGAGAATATTGCTATCCTCTCTTTAATGTGCCCGTGAGCGTGCGCGAAATCCTCATACATAGACCCTTAATCAGCTATCTGCTATGACTGAAAAAAAAGGGTAATCGCATGGATCAAGAGCAAAGAAAATTAGCGGAAGAGTTACTGTTTTCTGAAGCAAAGCCGTTAAGCTTTGTGCAGAAGCTCTTTTTTGGAAGGTTCGACGCTGGGAGAATCTTCCCCTATCCAAAGCTTCCTCTCGAAGAGACCGAAGCCTTTTCGGTTCTCTTAGGCAAAGTGAAACGGTTTTGCGATGAATCGCTCGATCCAGATTGGATCGATCGGCATGCTGAAATCCCTGCAAAAGTGATCGACGGGCTTGCAGAGCTTGGTGTGTTCGGCATGGCGGTGCCAAAGACGTATGGCGGTCTGGGGATGTCGCAACAGGCGTATTGCAAGATCACCGAGTTCATTGCTGGGCGCTGCGGGTCGACTGCGTTAATTATCAATGCACACCAGAGCATCGGCTTAAAATCGCTTCTGTTATTTGGAACGGAGCCTCAACGCAAAAAGTGGCTAGAATCCCTTGCAAAGGGAAAACAGATCGCGGCGTTCTCTTTGACGGAGCCAAATGCAGGCTCCGATGCTGCCGGTATTGAGACCACAGCTGTCCTAGATACCAAAAAAGGGGTGTATCGGATCAATGGCAAGAAGCAGTGGACGACGAGTGGGAGCATTGCAGGTGTCCTGACACTGATGGCTAAAACGGAAGTGGACACCCCTTCAGGGAAGCAGCAAAAAGTGACGGCCTTTTTGGTGACGCCCGACATGCCCGGTTTTAAAGTGACGGCACCGGCTCTCGAAAAGGTGGGGATGCGCGGGACAAAGACGTCCAATCTCGAGTTTACAGAGATGGAAGTTCCCCAGGAGAATGTGCTTGGTCCTGTTGGGGGCGGTCTTAAAGTGTGTCTGACTGTTTTAGATTATGGAAGAACGACTTTTGGATCGATGTGCACCGGTGTGGCAAAGCAGTTGCTCAAAGATGCGACAGAGCACGCTCGGACGCGCTATCAGTTTAAACGTCCGTTGGCTTCTTTTGGCCTAGTGAAAAAGAAAATTGCCAACATGGCCGCCTTGACCTATGCCATGGAAGCAACAACCAATTTGACCGCAGGCTTAGTCGATGCTGGGCACGTTGATATCATGCTCGAATCGGCGATTTTAAAAGTGTTTGCGAGCGATTCTTTGTGGCAGATTTTGTACGACACGATGCAGATCTTTGGAGGGCGCTCTTTTTTTACCAGTTATCCGTATGAGCGCATGATGCGCGATGCGCGCCTCAACATGATCGGAGAAGGGTCGAACGAAGTGTTGCGGGCATTTATCGCCTCTGTTGGCTTGCGCAATGTGGGCGTTGAAACGGCAGCCTTTATGGAGGCTCTGAAAAAGCCTTGGAAAGCACCCGTCCGTTTGAAGGCGGGATTGTCTCAAATGTACCATCTGTTGGTGGCGCTAAAAGTGCCCGTCGTATCGCCTGAGCTGTGTCGAGAAGCTAAAAGATTGGGCAGAGCGACGCGACACTTTGGAATCGCCGTTTTACAAGTGCTCAAGAAATATCGAGAAGCAGTCGTTGAAAAGCAGTTGGATCTCGAACGATTGACCGATTGTGCGACTGCTCTGTACACGACAGCAGCGGTGCTTTCAAGGCTCGACACAGCGATCCAACATGCAACGAGTACGCCTGTGGAAATCGCGACGGCAAAGCGGTATTGCACCATGGCGATGCGCACATTCGACAACCGGATTAAGCGGTTGTTTGCCCCAGAAGATGAACAGATCGGATCCCTCTCTGATTCTTTGACAGGAGTGCATGTCGGTGGATAAATCAACGTTGAAAGTGGTCACCCGTCAGATCGTTGAAGAGGAGAGGAAGATCGCCGAAGGGGGTGGCGAAGAGGGGAGGGAGCGGCAAAAGCGCCTAGGGCGCATGGTTGCCCGCGACAGAATTGCGGCTCTCCTCGATCCAGGAACGCCTCTCATCGAATTTGGCATTTGGGCCGCCTGGAAGATGTACGAGAAATGGGGAGAACTTCCCGCTGCAGGTGTGATCACTGGAATTGGCACTGTGCATGGCCGCCAGTGCATGATCATTGCCAATGATGCGACGGTGAAAGCAGGTGCAATGTTTCCTCAGTCGGTTAAAAAGGTGCTGCGCGCCCAGAAAATCGCCTTTCATTGCCGTCTTCCCGTTCTTTACCTCGTCGATTCATCGGGCGTATTTCTTCCTCTCCAGGAAGATGTTTTCCCCGACGAAGACGATTTTGGTCGGATTTTTCGCAATAATGCAGTGATGTCAGCGGCCGGAATTCCCCAATTCGCAGCGATCATGGGAAACTGCATTGCTGGGGGCGGCTACCTTCCCGTTTTGTGCGATCAATTGTTGATGACAGAAGGCAGTGGCCTTTATTTAGCGGGCCCTGCACTGGTCAAGGCAGCGATTGGACAAGTTGTCAACTCGGAAGACCTGGGTGGAGCAAAAATGCATGCGGCGATCAGCGGCACGGTCGATTTTCTCGAACCGGATGATGCGGCATGTCTGAAGCGCTTGCGTTCCTTGATGGAGATGCTTCCAAGACACCATGAAGAAGCGCCATCAGCTTACGCTCCCCCTTCCAAGGCAGCCCAAGAGATCTATTCGATCGTCGATAAGGGGCAAAATTACGATGTGCGCGATCTGATTGCTTGCTTAGTCGATGGGGGCAGCTTGCAAGAGTACAAAGCGGAGTATGGAAAGACGATTGTTACAACTTTTGCAACGCTTGAAGGGATTCCCATCGGGATTGTCGCCAACCAACGGATCCAAACGCAAACGGGACGGGGAGAGATCGAGATTGGCGGCGTTCTCTATGCAGATAGTGCCGATAAGACGGCGCGCTTCATCATGGATTGTAACCAAATGCACATTCCTCTCCTATTTTTGCAAGATGTCGTGGGGTTTATGGTGGGCAAGGAAGCGGAACAATCGGGCATTATTCGCGCCGGAGCAAAAGTGGTGAACGTCGTCAGCAACTCGATCGTGCCAAAGATCACCGTGATCATTGGCAACTCCTTTGGCGCTGGCAATTATGCCTTGTGCGGCAAAGCTTACGACCCCCATTTCATTTTTGCTTGGCCGAATGCCAAGTATGCCGTTATGGGAGCCGATCAAGCCTCGGATACGTTGCTTGCCGTCCAGAAAAAAGCGGCTGAACGGAAAGGGAAGCCGCTGAGCCGGCAAGAGGAAGAGCTATCGCGCAGCGAGCTGATCGGAAATTACGAAAGGCAAATGGACATTCGGTATGGCGCTGCGCGCGGGTGGGTCGATGCGATTATTGAGCCGGATCAGACGCGGGCGATTTTAGCGGCGCTTCTACCTCAGGTGATGGCGTCGGCAACTTTCTCTAAACCATTTGCTACAGGCGTGATGCAAGTATGAAAAGGGAAATCAAGATTGGCAATGCACAAGCGTTTTGGGGAGACAGCCCAGACGCAGCTGCCCTCTTGCTCCAGCAACAGCCCGATCTCGATTACATCACCTTGGATTACCTTTCCGAAGTTTCCCTCTCGATTATGGCGATTCAGCGCGAGAAAGACCCTGAAGCGGGCTATGCAAAGGATTTTGTTGCCGTGATCGCCTCTTTGATCCCTGCATGGAAGGCAGGATCGCGTGTGAAGATCATCACGAATGCAGGAGGGCTTGATCCACAGCGCTGTGCAGACGCTTGTGCCAAAGTGTTAGCAGCGGCGGGAATCCCTCGCAAGCGCATCGGTGTCGTGACGGGAGATGACGTGCTTGGAGCGATTAGAGGCCAACCGACCGAAAAACATTTCCACAATATGGATAGTGGAGATTCAGTGGTCACTGTCTTAAAAGATCTCGTGACGGCGAACGCCTATTTAGGTGCAGAGCCCATTGTCGATGCCTTGCACAAAGGGGCCGATATCGTGATCACAGGGCGCACAGCTGATCCCAGTTTGACGGTAGCACCCTGCGTAACTGAGTTTGGATGGGCGTGGGACGATTACGATCGGCTGGCTCAAGCGACTTTAGCGGGGCATCTGATCGAATGCGGCACACAAGCAACGGGGGGCATTTCGACAGAGTGGTTACAGATTGCCGATCCTGCTGCAATTGGTTTTCCGTTTGTCGAAATGAGTGCGGACGGAGGATTTGTTTTAACTAAGCCAGATGCGGCAGGAGGGGTTGTCGACAGGAATACGGTGCGCGAGCAGCTCTTGTACGAGCTTGGCGATCCTGAGGCTTACATCAGCCCCGATCTCGTCATGTCAGTTCTGGATGTCACGTTGGAAGAGGCTGGACCTAATCGGATCGCTGTCAAAGGAGCGAAAGGGCGCGCTCCCACCCCTTACTTAAAGGTCAGTGCAACCTATCGCGACGGATTTCGTTCCGAAGGCTCTTTGATTATTGTGGGGCAGGATGTGCGAGAAAAAGCGCAGCGCACCGGTGAAGTGATTGCCACAAAAATGCGCGAGGCTGGTCTAGAGCCTGAGCGGATCGTGGTCGAGTGTTTGGGAACAGGAGATGTCGTGCCTGGGATTGTCGAGAAACCCAATCACGCCTTTGGCGAATGTGTCATGCGAGTAGCGATCGCTGATCATCGCCCAGAAGTGCTCGAGTACTTTACCCATTTGATTGCTCCTTTAGTCACTGCCGGAGCACCTGGGACAACGGGATACACCACAGGACGTCCCCATGTGCGTCCGATTTTTGGCTTTTGGCCCTGTTTAATCCCAAGAGAACAGGTTAAAATAGGTATCTCATGAAGTTGAGGGAAGTCGCCTGCGGACGGAGCGGGGATAAAGGAGCTCATGCCAACATCGGAATTGCCGCGTATACGCCGGAAGGGTATGCCTTAATTGAAGAGACACTAACGCCAGAGCGCGTGGCTGCTCATTTTGCCCAGTTAAAGCCGCGACGCGTGAAACGCTACGCACTGCCTAACTTATTGGCTTTTAATTTTGTGTTAGAAGGGGTATTGGAAGGGGGAGGCAACCGCTCCTTGCGTTCCGATGCTCAGGGAAAGGCGCTTGCGCAAGCACTATTGGAGATTGAAATCGGATGAATCGCCCGCTCGTCAAAATTGAACACCCAATGCCTGGCATTGCGCTTTTGACGCTGCAACGCCCTGAGAAGCGCAATGCGCTTTCGATCGCTTTGCTGGAGGAACTCATTGCGGCTATTCAGAAAAACGCCATGGAGGCACGGGCGATCATTTTGACAGGGGAAGGGCCTGTCTTTAGCGCCGGGCTCGATCTGAAGGAGCGGGAGGACCCAAAGCTAGCTCCTGTTGCCATGCAGCGGATAGCGACTCTGTTTCAAACTCTAGTCGAGGCTCCTTGTGTCACTCTTGCTGCTGTGCAGGGAGATGTCTTGGCTGGCGGCGTCGGCATTGTACTGGCTTGCGACTGGGCTGTCATGAACGAGAAATCCTATCTTGCCTTTCCCGAAGTCAAAAAGGGGATTGTGCCTGCCCTGGTCGCAGCTCTTCTGCGCCGGCAAGTGGTGTTGCGCCATGCACGCGAACTCTTACTCTTTGGAGAGCAAACCTCTGCTAAGCAAGCACTTGCAATTGGCATTGTCAATCGGCTTGCTCCGGGGGCAGATCTCTTGCGCGTCTGCCAAGAGCAAGCGGCTTTGGTGTTGGGGACTGATGCCGGGGCAATCAAAGAACTGAAAAAACTACTCTAAGTGTTTCTGTAAAAACGCTCTAAAGCTTGCTGGTACTGGAATTTTCTTTCTTGTTTCGGCGTCTAGGGTGACGTGCACTGTTTGGGCAGTGCCGACCAGACCCGCTAGAGTTCCCACTCGAAAGATTTTGTAACCAATTGTAAATGAAGTCTCTCCAATTTTTTCAACGCGGACTTCAATGTTGAGTTTGTCTCCGACGCTTAAAGGAGCCAGATAGTCTGCTTCTGCGTGGACGATGACAAACACAAAGTGTTCAGTACGAAAGAGTTTGTCAAAAGTCAGATCGTGGCCGTCAGCGACAAAATCTTCCAATGCGTCATGTACAAACCGAAATTGTTTTGCAAAGTACAGAATACCAGCCATATCGGTATCGTGCATGCGGACGCGATTGTGAGTGGCGAACATAAAATACCCATTAAACCTTCGTATCCGTTTTATATGTGTATCGAATTTAAGTTCAACAAGATTTTGCTTGCTCAAATATCAAAATAAAAGTTTAATTAACTTAGATGGGCACATGAGGGTGCCAAACGAACGGCCCCAAATGTGAACCAAAAATTATTAAACTTAAGGAGCTCCCAATGAAAAAGGTAATTATGTCTCTTTCTATGGCAACATGCCTCTTTTTTGCGCAAGGGGCTTTTGCGGATGCAGCTGGCGGAATGTACATGAATAATTCTGCTGCTCAGAACCAACCAAACATGATGATGTCAAACGACAACATGATGGTGCCTAATAACAACATGACACCTAACAATAACATGATGATGCCAAACAATAACGCGATGATGCCTAACAACAACATGAATGGATCGACAGATCCAAACACAGGTGTTGTTTATGCAGAAACATGCCCTGCATCGTGGGAAAAACCATGCGGGAATGGCTACGTCCAGTGCTGCTGCTATAAGCCATCCTACTATACGACTTGCAACTGTGAACAAGTGCCACAGTATTCATACAAGAAGTGCTGCCGTTATGTCCCAGAGCAGTACCAAGTGACACGTTGCCGTTATGTGCCACAATACTACCAAGAAACATGCTGCCGTAACGTTCCTCAGTACTACACAACATGTCAGTGCAAATATTGCCCAAAATACACATACCAAAAACACTGCTGTTACGTGCCACAATACTCGTACAGATGTGAATGCCCTCCAGTTTGTGATCCTTGCTGTCAGTAACAGTAAGCCTCACATCCGTGAAAGCACACCATCGGTGTGCTTTCACTTAAGTTTTTGGCCTAATCCCCAATAAATTCACCTGTCTGTCGCAGTTTCGCAGTTTTCGTGCTCGTGCCCGAAATTAGTAGTCAAAAAAAAAGCACCTTGCAGGGGTTCTGCAAGATGCCTTTTGTCAAGCGAATGAATCGTCGTTAGAATCCGACAGCTAAGCCCAGGGTAAGCCCTTGAGTTGAGAGGTCACCGTATTGGAAAATGCGGTTTGGATCGAAATAGACGTGTTGTTCCCAGCCGACGCGCACTGCAAATGTCACATCGCACATCGAATCCGCATACTCGAGACCGAGGAAATAATCCGCAGTGGGCGTTGCTGTGTGGATCGTATCGCAAACCGTGTCAGTATGTATGATTGGCGGTAAATTTGGATTGGTGCCAGAATGTCTTAGTGCAGTCGTTGCTGTTTCATTAACTACGAATTTGGCATAGAGGATAGAACCTCCAAAGTGCCCAATAACCGAAAGCCCATCCCAAATTTGCCACTTTCCCCAAAGACCTGCTTCTATTCCATACCCTGTAAACTTGTCTTTAAATAGGATATCCGTGGTAAATGTTGTTGTTCCACCTGGAGCCGCCGCGGGTGGATCTTCGTCTGCAGTCTCGCTAGTTGAAGAACCGAGTTTTCTTCCCCCACCAAAAGCCCCCGTTGCTTCCACTTTTTGCTTATCTGTGTACCAGAGGGCTCTAAAGCCAACGTGTGGTTGCAGGCTAATGCAGTTATTGAATGCAATCGTACGAGAAACGTCGATGTCGACTTGATTGAAGGTGAGATCCCAGCTTTGTTGAAAGGTTTGAAAGGGTAGAGGTTGATCTGCTTGAATTGATCTTGCAATCTGTCCATAGATCAAAAGGAAGGGATCGCCAATGACTTCCACAAATGGACCAACGAGTGAAAATATACCGGGACCTGAACTAGGATTGCCTGAAGCTGTGAAGAGGGAAGATTTTGCATGTGTAGGGAGATAGGTGTAAATTACATCTAGTTCCCACCCATTGCAAGGCATCGCATATCCAGCGCTTACCCGATACCCATTCGTGAACTTGAAATCTGGTTCGATGAACTCTGTTGCAGTAGAACGAAAGTCTGGTGAAGAAGAATCGGAGTTTCCTGTGATTGTGGCACCTAGAGATGCATTGTCTTCCTCCGCTTTCCAGTAGAGCCATTCAGCCCCGACGACGAACTGACCGCCGCAAAAATCGGTACTGCAACAATCGGAGTAATTGGAACCGCAGTCTTGTGCGGGCGCTTCAGTTACCACTAAAGTGGCCAAAAGAGCAAGGGTGATAGCGATAAGTGAATTGTTTTTCATGATCATAATCTAATACCTTAATGTTTGTTTAATTATCCGCACGTTATCAACTCGAAGCTAGCACTGCAACGCGTTTTTGCAGCGCGCTCTTCGTTGAGAATTCATTAAAATCCGACCTCTAAGCCGAGAGTTAAGCCTTGCATGGAAAGATTTCCCGCTTGAAAGAATCGATTCGACTCAAAATACACGTGTTGCTCCCACCCACCACGGATGGCAAAGGTCATATCGCAGAGGGTGTCTGCATACTCAAGACCAAAGAAGTATTCCATTGTCGGTGTTGCCACGTGATTGACATCGTGGAAGGTTGTAGAGATGTTAGATACTGTTGTGGAAACAGCTTGAGTTCTCGGTGCCGGTGGGGGTGGGGGTGGTGTTGCGCCGTTGTCAGTCACCGTAACGACAGATTCCACATCTTCATTGATGGTGTATTTTGCGTAGAGGATTGAACCTCCAAAATGGCCGACGAAAGAGAGCCCGCAGCCGATTTGCCAAAAGGCCCATAAACCAGCCTCTACACCATATCCAGTAAATTGATTTCTAAATTTCGCATCTGCTTCAAAAATGCTCGAAAACTCAGAATCAAAGGGATCAGTCGATGTTCCTGTAAACACAGCGTTTTGTTTATCAGTATACCATGCCGCTCTAAATCCAACGTGTGGTCTGATGCTAATGCACTCGTTAAAGCAGATCGTGCGCCCGATATCCACATCGAATTGATTAAAGTTGAGTTGCCACTTCTCTTGGAAAGTTTGATAATCAACGAAGCTTGATACAGCATCACCTAGAGCACTGTTCATCTGATTCAGAACGAAATAGTAGGGGTTTGGCTGAATAACTGTAAATGGGCCAACAATTGGTGCTCCAAAATCATCGTTATTGAGGGGATTGGACGCTGCAACCAGGCTCGACTTTGCGTGGATGGGTAGGTTTGTATAGATCAGATCGACTTCCCAGCAATTGCAGGGGAGTTCGTACCCGGCAGTTATTCTAAAGCCATTGGAATATTTATAGTTGGGATTGATCCTCATCACGTCAGTGTCAAGAAAATCGGGGGAGGTTGGATCTGAATTTCCCGTTTCTGTTTGAGCAAGCGCCATGTTGTCTTGCTCCCCTTTCCAATAGAGCCACTCTGCCCCGAGCTTAAATTTACCGTCGCAGCACGAGGTTTCACAGCAACTCGAATAATTAGAACCGCAGTCTTGTGCAGACACGACGGTGACGCCGCTAACTACCACGCTTAGTAGAGCTGTGAATAGTGAACTTTTTCTTATGATCATAATATTTCCTCATTTTTGTTAAATTGATCGCACACTATCAAAAATATAGGACACACAGCAAGTGCTTTGTGCTGTGCTCCTCTGCTGGAGTAATCGATTAAAATCCCACCTCTAAACCAAGCGATAATCCCTGTGTTGATAGATTGCCGGCTTGGAAGATTTTATTGGTGTCAAAGTAAAGGTGCTGCTCCCAACCCACGCGGATGACAAATGACATGTCGCACATGTCATCGGCAAACTGGAGGCCAAGGAAATAGTCAACGCCCGGTGTTGCCGTATGCAAGTTATCGTGGAAATCGGAGGTGTAGTTGTTAACGGTCACAACGGGGTTTTCTACTGTGGTTGTGGTTGTCACTTCAGTTGCGATCTCCTCACAAAGTCTGTATTTTGCATAAAGAATCGACCCGCCAAAGTGGCCTAGCAATGATAAACCGCAGCCGATTTCCCAAGTGCCCCACAAACCGGCCTCAATCCCATACCCTTTCAGTGTGTTTTTCAGATCCACATCAGACGTGAATGCGTGTGTTGGTGCCCCTAACCTCCCACCATTTGGGAGGGCCCCTGTAAAGGTCGCTTTTTGTGTGTCTGTGTACCAAATGGCTCTAAATCCTGCGTGTGGTTTAATGCTGATGCAATCGTTGCATGAGATTGTCTTCGCAATATCTACATCGATTTGATTGAAAGTCAGGGTCCACTTTTGCTCAAAAGTTTGATAGGAGGGTCCTCCATTGAAAGACTGATTTACATTACCAATATTAGCAAAGAGATCGCTAAGTTGACGAAAGATTGCAACCACAGGGTTCGGTTCAATTAGAGTGAAGGGGCCGCCGCCATTACCGTTAGGCGTGGACGGGACAGCTGTTAAGAGAGAAGAACTTGCGTGGATAGGAAGATTGGTGTAGATCACATTTGCTTCCCAGCAATTGCAAGGGAGCTCATAGCCTAAATTAACTCTGAAACCATTTGTGTACTTGAAATTAGGCTCGACAAAGCAGGTTTTCCTCGTAAGGAGGTCAGGAGATGTCGTATTGGTCGTGCCAGAATGCGTTAGAACCAAGCTTAAATCGTCTTGCTCCCCTTTCCAATAGAGCCATTCAGCTCCCACTTTGAATCTGCCATCACAGAGAGAGGTGCTGCAGCAATCTGACCAGTTCGATCCACAGCAGTCTTGCGCGAGAATTTGTGTCGTCATACCGCTGACTAGCATGCTAGACATGACTGCTAAGAGGGATATTCTCTTCATTGTAATAACTCCTTGTTTTTACCAGTTCTATTGTTTGTATATGAGTGTGAGGGAATTTCAAAAATAGTGGCGTCCCTTGTGCCGACATTAAACAGCAGCTCCCGAATTTAAATCAAGAAAGACTTAATACGTGTCTTGCTTTTTATCATCACACTTACGATAAATAAGGAGTAACGAAAGGAGTATTGCAATGCCTCAAGCAGATATCGGCCTCGTCGGGTTGGCAGTCATGGGACAAAATTTAGCTCTGAACATTAATGATCACGGTTTTGTTGTGGCTGTTTTCAATAGAACGACCTCCAAAGTAGACGATTTTCTCGCTGGCCCAGCTAAGGGAACAAAAATCGTCGGCACGCATAGCCTAAAAGAGTTTTTTTCTTCGCTGAAGCGGCCAAGACGCGTCATCTTTATGGTCAAGGCAGGTGATCCTGTCGACGAGTTTATCGAGCTTTCTCTTCCGTATGTCGAACCTGGCGACATTTTGATCGACGGGGGGAATAGTTTATTTACAGATACCAATCGCCGCTGCGAGATGTTGAAGAAGAAGGGGATTATCTTCATTGGGATGGGCGTTTCAGGTGGAGAAGAGGGTGCAAGACACGGGCCTTCCATCATGCCTGGAGGCAATCCAGACGGCTGGCCGCACATTAAGGACATTTTTCAATCGATTGCGGCAAAAGCAGATAATGGGGAGCCTTGTTGCGATTGGGTCGGCGATCAAGGGGCTGGTCACTATGTGAAAATGGTGCATAACGGGATCGAGTACGGCGATATGCAGTTGATTTGTGAAGTCTACCAGCTGATGCGCGATGGTTTGAAGATGTCACCAGAAGAACTCAATCAAACCTTTACCGCGTGGAACAAGGGGGAGCTCGATAGCTACCTGATCGAAATAACGAGCAACATCTTCCTTGTGAAAGATACAGATGGACAGCCTTTGCTCGACCATATCCTCGACGTTGCTGGCCAAAAGGGAACTGGAAAGTGGACGGTGATTAATGCCCTTGATGTAGGGATGCCTCTGACGCTGATTGGAGAAGCGGTTTTTGCGCGTTGCCTTTCGGCGATAAAAGAAGAGCGGGTCGAAGCGAGCCGGCGTCTCTTTGGACCTAAGGAGGCGTATAAGGGCAATAAACAGGAATTTGTCGATAGCATTATGCAAGCGCTGTACGCTTCTAAGATCATTAGCTATGCACAAGGCTTTATGTTGATGCGGCAAGCGGCTCAAGATTACGGTTGGAGGCTCAATTTTGGTGGTGTAGCGCTGATGTGGAGAGGAGGGTGCATTATCCGTAGCAAGTTCTTAGGCAAGATCAAAGAGGCCTATGAAAAGAATCCCTCCTTGAAGAATTTGCTTCTCGACGATTTCTTCATCAACGAACTCAAGAAGAGCCAATCGGGCTGGCGCAAAACGGTTGCAGCAGCGGCTGAAATGGGAATTCCTACTCCATGCTTAAGCACAGCGCTTTCATTTTACGATGGCTATCGCACAGAACGGTTGCCGGCAAATTTATTGCAGGCTCAGCGCGACTATTTCGGCGCCCACACGTATGAAAGAGTCGATAAACCTCGCGGTCAGTTTTTCCATACGAACTGGACTGGCACAGGAGGCAATGTGAGCTCCTCTTCATACAACGCGTAAGCTTGAGATGACGACACGAACACACAATCGCACAGACCCCTCGCAGAACTATATTGCACGCGCTCCGCAGCTGTTGGATGCTGTTTTTTTACCCGATTCTGTTGCCATCATTGGTGCAAAAGATGATCCAGGCACTGTAGGGGCTACGATTACCAACAATCTCGTCTCAGGTGGATTCGAGGGGCGCATCTACCCAGTCAATCCGAAACGAAAACAGGTGATGGGGCTTACGTGCTACCCCTCGATCGGACACGTGCCAGAACCTGTCGACCTCGTTGTGATCGTCACTCCAGCGGTGACGGTCCCCCATCTCGTTGCAGAATGCGTGGCAGCCAAAGCGCGCGCCGCGATTGTGATTTCTGCAGGATTTAAGGAGCTTGGCCCTCAAGGATTGGAATTGGAAGAGGAGATTCTCCGGCAGGCGCGAGTCGGGAATCTGCCGATCGTCGGACCCAACTGCCTTGGGGTGATGAATCCCCATGTTCACTTGAATGCCACATTCGCAAGTCGCATGGCTCTGCCAGGCAACGTCGCCTTTATCAGCCAGTCTGGAGCCATGTGTACAGCTGTTCTCGATTGGAGTTTTCGGGAAAAGATCGGATTTAGCGCATTTGTGTCGATTGGATCGATGGCAGATGTCAACTGGGGGACGTTGATCGACTATTTAGGGAGCGATCCCCACACACATAGTTTGCTCCTGTACATGGAAACGGTTGGCGATGCGCGGGCATTCATGACGGCTGCGCGCGAAGTGGCCTTGGAAAAGCCAATCATCGTCATCAAGCCGGGCAGGAGTCAAGCCGCAGCTAAAGCAGCCGCTTCGCACACAGGTTCCTTGGCAGGGAGCGATGAGGTGTTTGATGCCGCCCTAGAGAGAGTGGGAGTGTTGCGCGTCAATACGATCTCTGAATTGTTTAGCATGGCCTCTGTCTTAAGCCGCCAACCCCGCCCAAAAGGACCTCACCTCACAATTGTGACAAATGCTGGCGGTCCTGCCGTCCTTGCAACTGATGCGACGGCGATCTCCCAAGCACAGATGACCCAGTTAGATCCCGTTACGATTGAACGCTTAAATGCCCATCTTCCCGCTGCCTGGAGCCATAGTAACCCAATCGATATCTTGGGCGACGCCACTCCTAAGAGGTATGCAGAGACATTGGAAGTGTTAGTGACCGACCAGAAAACAGATGGCGTGTTGGTGATTTTGTCGCCCCAAGATATGACAGATCCAACAGAGACAGCTCGCTGCGTCGTTCCTTATGCAAAGATGGATGGAAAGCCGCTGCTCACCAGCTGGATGGGTGGTGATTCTGTTGCAGAAGGGGTTCGCTTGTTGACGGAGGCGGAGATCCCCGTATTTGAATACCCGGATGATGCTGCTAAAACGTTTGCCACGATGTGGCGCTATAGCGAAAATCTCAAACGGCTCTACGAGACATCTGCGACTACTCCTTCCGAAAATTTTGATGAAGAAAGATTTAAAATGGAGGCAGGACGCCATCTCATCGAACAGGTTCAGCGCGAGGGGCGTCATTTATTGACAGAGGCAGAGTCGAAGCAACTCTTAGCGGCTTATGGAATTCCTGTCGTGGAGACGGTTGTGGCCCATTCTTTAGATGAGGCTGTTGCAGCAGCGGAATCTCTCGGCTATCCCATTGTCTTGAAGCTCCACTCCGAAACGATCACTCACAAGAGCGATGTGGGAGGGGTGAAACTCAACCTTTTATCTGCTGTTGAAGTTGCTGCTGCTTATGAAGCCATCAAAAGCAGTGTCAAGCGCTTGGCAGGTGAGCACCATTTTGGTGGAGTGACTGTGCAGCGGATGGTCGATCGCAGTGGCTACGAATTGATTTTAGGAAGCTCGACAGATGTCCAATTTGGGCCTGTGATCCTCTTTGGCATGGGAGGACAGCTTGTTGAAGTGTTTAAGGATCGCGCTTTGGCAATTCCTCCTCTGACAAAAAACCTAGCGCGTCGTTTGATGGAAAAGACGAAGATTTACGAAGCGTTGCATGGCGTACGCGGAAGAGGGGCTGTCGACATAGATGCATTAGAGCAACTGTTGATCGACTTTTCCCGCATGATCGTCGAAAATCCTCGGATTGCGGAGTGCGATATTAACCCTCTGATGGTGTCTGAGAAAGAAATGATTGCCTTAGATGCGCGGATCGTTCTTAACGATCAGAGCATTCCAGATTCCCGTTTGCCAAAGTCCGCTATCCGCCCGTACCCTTTAAAATACGTCACCTATTCTACACTTAAAAATGGCAAACCGATTGTATTACGACCGATCCGCCCGGAAGATGAAGAACTGATCGTTGCTTTTCACAAAGAGCTGTCTGAGCATAGCGTCCGGCAAAGATTCTTTGAGTTTATGTCTTTAGATGAGAGAGTCGCTCACGAAAGACTCATTCGCATTTGTTTTACCGACTACGATCGGGAGTGGTCGATCGTGGCGGAGGTGACGACGGCTAAAGCTTCCCAAATTATCGGTGTTGCCAAGCTCTTCCGCATTCCAGGCACAGCGCGTGCGCGGTTCACGATGGTGATCATTGACCCCTACCACAATCTGGGTTTGGGCACGCAGCTGCTGCGGCAGTTGCTCCACATCGCACAACAGGAGCGGATTGGAATAATCGAGGCGGCGATCTTGTCGGAAAACACGGGGATGATCACGATTTGTCAACGTGCAGGATTTCATCTTTCTCAAGGGACTGATCCCGATATTATCCTTGCGCAGTGGAACAGCCAATCAAGGCCAGTACAATGACACACCAAGACGTCGCTACAAAAATTGTCATGCGCCTCGTCGAGGAAGGGTTTAAAGCCTACTTTGCCGGGGGATGGGTGCGCGACTACTTGATGAAGCACCCTTCCGATGATATCGATATTGCCACTGACGCTCCCACAGAGGTGCTTCTCGATCTGTTTCCACGCACGATTCTCGTGGGGTTGTCATTTGGAGTGGTGATCGTCGTCATGGAGGGGCATCAATTTGAAGTTGCCACTTTTCGTCGCGATATTGAATACGTAGGCGGCAGAAGACCCACTCGGATCGAACCGTCGACACCAGAAGAGGATGCCTCTCGGCGCGATTTCACCATCAACGGGATGTTTTACGATCCCATTGAAAAGGTTGTACACGACTATGTGGGAGGTGCTGAAGATATTAAATTAAGGATCATCCGCACGATTGGCGATCCCTATGAGAGATTCACCGAAGATCGCTTAAGGATGATACGGGCGGTTCGGTTTGCTTCCCGCTTTAGTTTTGTGATCGATGAAGAGACAAAAGACGCCGTTCGCTCCAATGCAGATACCCTTTTCCCTGCGGTTGCCATGGAGCGAGTGTGGCACGAGTTTTGTAAGATGGCGCGCTATCCCAATTTCGACCATGCGATGATTGAGATGCACCGCTTAGATCTCTTGCCCGTCATTTTTCCCCAATTAAAAGAGGTGAACCTGCACGAGATTAAAGAAAGGGTGGCTCCCGTTCCTCACTATCTTCCCCACACAGACCCGATCTTATCGGTTTTAGCGCTTTTCCCTCATGCCACCCCAAGCGAAGTGGAGGAGCTATGCCGCTATTTAAGGACTAGCCAGGCCGAGTTTTCCATTGGAGCCTACTTTATGGGGCTTAAAATACGTCCTGATCTAGATACAGAAGCTTATGACAAGTTGTGGTGGGCACGCGCCTATTCCCATCCCAAATCGAATATGTGCCTTCATGCGGTGGCAGCCGCTTATCCTCAAGCAGAAAAGGAAGCTTTATTACTGCGTCATGCGCAACGATTAGCGGTTCTGCAGACGGCTGTCGATAGGCTTGTGAAAAAAACACCCGTGGTGAATGCTTCGCGCTTGATGAAAGAAGGAATCGTGCCCGGAAAATCGATGGGTGTGTTATTAAATGAAGCAGAGAAATTAGCGATCCATCTGGACTGCGACAACCCCGATGTGATCATTGAACACTTAAAAAAAGCAACAGAGTGGAAATGAAAGAGATCCGCAGTTTGCAACATCCGCTTGTTAAACACTTAGCAAAGCTCCAACACAATCGCGACTACCGCTACGAGCATCACAGGCTCGTGATTGAAGGGGAAAAGATGATTGCAGAGGTGTGCCAGCAACTCTCTCCAGTAACCCTTTTTGCCGTGGATCCTGCCCTTATTCCTTCACAGCTTACCTGCAAGGAAACTTACATCGTAACGCCCGAGATCCTTGATAAAATTGCTGGTGCGCAGAATCCCGAGGGGATCATCGCGGAAATTCCGATGCCACCGTTGAAGCCGCTGAAGAAGTGCAGTTCTTTACTTGTCCTCGATCACGTGAGCGATCCTGGCAACGTGGGTGCGCTGCTCCGTTCCGCTGTCGCCTTTGGCTGGGAAGGGGTCTTTTTTTTGACCGGTTCTTGCGATCCGTTTAATGATAAAGCGCTGCGGGCTGCAAAAGGGGCAACGTTTCGCCTCCCACTTGCGTGGGGCAGTTGGGAAGAGCTGGATCAACTCATCGCATTCAATCGTTTGACACCATTAGCTGCAGACTTACATGGAAAATTGCTCTCAGAACTAGCCCCCGTAAAAGCGCCCCTCTTAATCGTTGGCAACGAAGCCAACGGAATTTCAATCGAGGCTTCCAAACGCTCTCAGGCTGTGACGATTCCGATGTCGGGAAAGATGGAGTCGCTCAACGTTTCTGTTGCGGGCGGAATCATGATGTACGCTTTGGGAAATGCTCGGAGGCAAAAGTGAGCGCAAAAGAACGGAGCCGCAAACAGTGGGTGGGCTGCTCGATCGAAGCGGAGTACTTTGGCGAAGAGCGAAAAAGTGGGAAAATGGATCGGAAGCTAGCCCAAGCAAAAGATCGCTCCAAACACAAGAAAACAGACCAAAAGAAAGAGAAACAAACGGCAAAGATCTCACATGAAAATTTGCTCCATGGCCGCGTCTTGTCGATCGAGTCGCAAGGGATTACAGTGGCTGTCGGAGAGGCGCTGTTCAATTGCACCCTACGTGGCCTTTTAAAGAAAGAAAATACCCAGCTGAAAAATCTGGTCACGGTGGGGGATTTTGTTTGGATCGATCCGATTCATGAAAACGAGGGGCAAATCGCCGTAATCGACGAGCGGAAAACCGTCCTTTCCCGAGCAGATAACCTCTCACGTCGCAAAGAGCAGCTCATTGCAGCAAACGTCGATCAAGTGCTCATTACCACTTCAGTTGTTTCTCCCCCTCTTAAGCCATTTTTGATCGATCGCTACATCATCGCTGCAAATAAGGGGGGAATGGATCCTGTCATCATCATCAATAAGATCGATTTGCTCGACGGAAAAAATAAACAGGATGAGCTTGCTGCTTTAGAAGAGCAGATCTATCACGAGTTGGTCTCCATCTATCAGAAGGCGGGCATTCCTACTGTTGCGACGAGCATTGAAACCGGGCAAGGAATTGAAGAATTAAAGCAGCTGATGAAAGACCGCGTATCGGTCTTCTCCGGTCAGTCTGGAGTTGGAAAATCGTCTCTCATCAATGTAGTTGCAGGGTATGAGTTGCTCACAGGGGAGATTGTCGATAGGACCCAAAAAGGGGCGCATACCACCTCTTCAGCACGCCTGCTGCCTCTAAAGTTTGGGGGTTGGTGTGTCGATACTCCAGGGATCAAGAGCTTTGGCATTTGGAAGCTCGATAAAGAGGAAGTGGAACACTATTTTGATGAGATCTTCACGTGCGGCCATGAGTGCCGTTATCCCAACTGTTCCCATCGGGGAGAAAAGGGGTGCGCAGTGGCTGTTGCCGTGGAGAAGGGGGAAATATCCCCGTTGCGCTATGCTTCCTATGAAGCTCTTTTGAGCAGTGTGGAAGAGGAACACCGAAGACGTTAAAAACTAAGGGGAAGTACATATGACCTACATCCGTTCTGTCAAAGCGATTGAAATTCTCGACTCGCGCGGGCAGCCCACCGTTGAAGTGATGATCACGACCGATCAAAATATCATGGCTAAGGCGGCAGTGCCTTCAGGAGCATCGACAGGGACACATGAAGCTGTTGAGCTACGCGATAACGACCCTAAGCGCTACCACGGAAAAGGGGTGCAACAAGCGGTAGCACATGTGAACGGGCCGCTGGCACAGATTTTGATCGGCGAACACGTCTTTGATCAGCGGCGGCTCGATATGCTGATGATCGAAAGCGATGGGACAGAAAACAAAAGCCGCTGGGGTGCAAATGCGATTTTGGGAACCTCGTTGGCATTAGCTCGAGCGGGCGCTCTATCGGCAAAAGAGCCTCTCTATCGCTACATCGGCGGCTGTAATGCGCATATTCTGCCTTGCCCCATGATGAATATCATCAACGGCGGCGCACATGCCGACAACAGCCTCGATTTTCAGGAGTTTATGATCCGACCCGTCGGCGCACCCACCTTTCAGGAAGCGATCCGTTGGGGTTCTGAGATATTCCAAACGCTTAAACAGCTGTTAAAACAGGACGGGTTTTCTACTTCTGTGGGGGATGAAGGAGGGTTTGCACCGAATCTTCCTTCCAATGAAGCGGCTTTGGATATCATGTTGCAAGCGATCGAAAAGGCGGGATACCGCCCCGGCAGCCAAGTCACTCTAGCACTCGACTGTGCTGCGACGGAATTTTACGACAAGATCAGTGGCTGTTATGTCGAGAAAAAAAAGAAGAAACAAAAGCAAGAGTTTGCAGAGAGAACAGCCGAAGAGCAGGTCGCCTATTTGAAAAAGTTGTGTGACTACTATCCGATCGACTCGATTGAAGATGGGTTGGACGAGGGCGATTGGCGCGGCTGGAAACTCCTATCACAAGCGTTAAACGATAAAATTCAAATCGTTGGGGATGATATTTTTGTCACCAACCCGCGCTATTTGAATCGTGGGATCGCAGAAGGGATTGGGAATGCGATCCTCATCAAGGTCAATCAAATTGGCACCTTGACAGAGACCCTAGAAACGATCCGCATCGCTCAAACGCATGGATACGCCGCGATCATTTCCCACCGTTCAGGAGAGACAGAAGATTCTTTCATTGCAGACATCAGCGTAGCGCTGAACACTGGGCAGATTAAAACGGGGTCGCTTTCCCGCACCGATCGGATCGTCAAATACAATCGCCTTCTCAATATCGAAGAGGGGATGGCGGGATATGGGTGTTACAAAGACAGCAACAAAAGCCGTGTCACAGCCCTCTCACCGCACAAATAGCCAGTGGGGAGCGACGTTTCTTTCCGCTTGCTTTTTTTTTGCTGCAAGAACATCGCGCCCTTTGGCGTGCTCGAGTTTCTCTTGTGCCTGCTGCTTCATCTGTTGGAGCAGCTGCCAATCTTTTTCGGTGAAGTGTTTGGGATTTTGCAGATAGGTCGTAATTGCTTCGGGTGTGGCCTCGAGGTAGTTCATTAAAGCATCGATCTGCTTCTGCATCATTTCGATGGCGATCTCTGCTTCTTTGATTCCCGCTTGCATCTTTTCGATCCGGTTGTCGACGTTGCTTTCGAGAAACATAACTACCCCCATGAGGTTTAAAGGGTTATAATAACATAGTAGACCATTTTTGTAAAGGTCCTCAAGAGGCAGTTGCAAAAGGATTTTTGAGGGTCTAGAATCGATTACCAAAATGCATTGATCCTGTAGAGATATAGCGCCCTTTCAGGGCTCGTCTCATTTGCTGTGATAAACCCAGGCCTCCGTTCGCTAACGCTCACTGCGACCTGGGCTATGAGTACCGGCCCCTTGGGCCTCACAACACGATCAATTTGTTCTGGAGCTACTGTTAGTAGCCTTATGTAGCCTGCTGCTGAGGCCCGAAGGGCCGGCCTAGTATAGCCCAGGTCGGAGCGGAGCGGAGGCCTGGGTAGAACACACGCACCCAAATGCTGAGGCCCAACGGGCCGGCATATCATTGTAGGATCTTCGAAATTGGGGATAAATTATTTTATTGTTCCTTGTCCCTAAGGTCCCTTCTTCCGCTGATCATTGCGGCTGCAAGGGCCACCACGATAAAGCCCAGCGACAGAGCGGTTGGGATTTCGATCCAGGGCTCTAGCACCATTTTGGCGCCGACAAAGCAAAGAACGGCTCCCAGTCCATAGTGCAGGTAGTGAAATAGCCCAGCTAGACCTGAGAGAGCAAAGTAGAGAGAGCGGAGCCCTAAGATGGCAAAGATGTTTGAGGTGTAGATGATGAAGGGATCAAGGGTGATCGCCATGATGGCGGGGATGGAGTCGATAGCAAAAATAACGTCGGTCATTTCAATCGCAAGAAGAACCAAGAAAAGGGGCGTCGCATACCGCTTTCCTTTTTCTACGACAAAGAAAAAGCCGTTGCGATAGGTTTCAGTAAAAGGGGCCACCTTTCGGATCAGCTTAAGAACAATATTCTCTTCCGGTTGGATCTCTTTGCTGTGGAAAAAGGCCATTTGGATCCCCGCCCAGATCAGGAAAGCGCCAAATAGGTAGAGAATCCAGTGGAAACGGTGGACGAGGGCGATCCCAAAGAAAATAAACAGGGCGCGCATGACAATCGCCCCGAGGATCCCCCAAAAGAGGACTTTGTGTTGGTATTGCTTGGGCGTTTTGAAATGCTCAAAGATGATGAGGAATACGAACAGGTTGTCGATGCTGAGCGCTTTTTCGATGAGGTAACCGGTAAAGAAATTAAGGGCTGTTGTTTCGCCCTTAAAGTAATAGAGGCCCAAATTGAAAAGCAAGGCAAGGGAGATCCACCCAGCACTGGTGTAGAGCGCCTCTTTGATCCCCATCTCTTTGCTTTCTTTGTGCAAAATAAAGAGATCGACAGCTAATAAGGCCAAGATGGAGAGATTAAAGGCTCCCCACACCCATAAGGGATATTCCATGTGCGCCTACTCTAACGCTGTTATTTAATCAGCTTTGGTGAGCAAATCCTCTTGTATCTCAAGACTTCGTTGGAAATCGTTCCGGTTTTAATGATGGCAAGGCGATGGCGGTTTTTTTTGCCGATCATTTCCATACTTAAAGTTAAAAACTCTTCATACGTGAGTTCGCGGCAAGCGTCAATCCTCTTGTCGAACCAATGGAAGTCGCCGTCGTAAGAAAAGGCGAGTTTGTTGAGGACAACGGCCATTTCTGCTGGATTTTTCGGAGGGGTAAGCAGCTCTGTCAAGATCGCTTGTTTAAATTGGTTGAATTGCTCTTCTGTAAAGGTGCGATGGAAAAGGGTTTCGTAAAACTCCTCGAGGAACAGTTCAAAACGAGCGATCAGCTCAGCTCCGTCGTGGGTATTCGACTGAACGGCAAAAAAGTTAAACAGGTGCTTTTCAAAATCTTGAGCTTGGCTGAAGGCAATATAGCCCGTTTGTTGTTTGGTGCGCAATTCGTTAAAGAAAGGCTGACGGATAGCTTGCATGAGAATTTGTTGTGCTGCACGCAGCTTAAAATCGTATGGGGGTGCTTCAATAGCGAGTAGAGCGGCATTTCCTTGAGCCTTTATTTTCGATTCATACGAATAGGGTGTATCGGGGAGGTCAATGACGATCTTTTTCCACTGCTTTTCTTTTGGATACGGTTTGCTGTTGAAAGTAGCGAGCACTTTTGCAACGAGTTCTTCTGCCTGGTTTTGTTCAATATTCCCAAAAATCATCCCTTCGCAATACGCCTCCTTGAAGAGAGATTTCACGAATTTTTGAAAGCGGGGGAAGGTAATTTTTGAGAGCAGGGAGGCGCTCGTTTTATTTGTAATATAATCTGGGAGAATGATGTCATAGAACGATTCTATAGCTTGGCTTAAAGGGGGGTTCTTTGCGGCGTTGAGATACGCTTTGTGAAGCTCCTTTTTATGGGTCATAAAGAGCTTCTCATCTGGCTGGTAAGTCGCAAGCTTTAGACAAAGGTCATCGAGAAGCCGGGGGAGTTGGTCTCCATAGCCGTCGAGTTGAATGGCAATGCCGTTTTCCTTGGGTATCAGGTTGATCTCGATCCCTGCTGAAGATGCGGTGAATGTGAGGGGAGCTAGCGTATGCTGTACCATTTGAACATAAAGATCGGCAAGCACAGTCGTTTCGTTTTTTTCAGGCTGAATGGCAGGCGTCTTCATTTGTAGCAAGAGCGTCGTAATGGGCAGGCCATAATGTTCATCAGGCGCATAATAGACAAACCCGGTGAGGTCGTCGAGAATGGGGACTGGTTCAGGGTGCAGAGTGTCATGTTCAAGGATCGGCCCTACAGATAAACTCGAAGGTAGATAGGGGTTGAGATCTGGCAAACCGATGTGCTGAGAGAGTGGTGGGTTTTTCCACTCTTGGAAGTTCTTGGCAGGAATTGGTTGCAGAGCATATTGGACTCCGAGCCAAGTTTCCGTTTTGTTTGGGATAACACCTGTGAGGCTTGCGGGGGCAAGAACAATGTAGAGGGCATTTTCAGGTGTCAGGCTTTGGAGAAGCTGTGGAAAAGCTTCTGCATCGGCATCGTGCAACATATGCGATTGTTCGGGATACGTCTCCATCCCCTCGTGAGCGATGTTGTGGGCATGCAGTTCGATCTGGTGATAGAGATTTCCGCGCAATTGATATTGGTAATTGAGTAAATGGAGCGCGCGGATCTCTTCCAACAAGGATTTGGAAATGGGTTGATTGCGTAGCACAGAAATGGCTTCAAAGCAGCTTGTGATGACGTTCTGCACTTGTTTTATACCTGTTTCTGATAGGTCTATTTGAAGGAAAATTTGCAACGTTCCAGGAATGGTATTGTCGGCTCCACAGGTGAGCCCTGTGGCAAGGTGTTGGCTTTTAAGATAAGCAAGCAAGCTCTTGTGACCTTCATGGCCAAGTAGATGGCATAAAATGTATTCTGGATGAACGTCTGAATGGATTGGCAAGTCCCAAAACAGCGTCACGGATTTAAGGTGTTTGATCGGTTCGATATAGATGAGTTGATGGTGAAGATCTTCAGGAAAAGTCGGTGGAAATGATTCTCGTGGCTGCGTGATGCGGTCGGGGATGTCTGAAAAATTTTCGGTGACCAGTTTTTTAAGCGTGTCTAGGGGTTGGGGAGAGATGATGATGAGCCGCATGATGTCGGCACTATAATGGTGCTCATACCACTGCTTTAAGTCTTCTCGAGATAAATTGTGGAGGCTCTTTTCATTTCCCATGCCAAAAGCGTGTAAGGGGTGGGTGGGTACGACGAGATCTTTTAAGACGTAGATTTCGCGCACATAGTCATTTTCTTGATTTTTTGAGAATTCTTGATCAATGGCTTTGATCTCGCTTTTCATGTCGCTCTCTTGTAAGAGGGGAGCGATAAATAGATCGGCAAAACGGGAAAGAGTTTTATCGAACGCATCGTTGTTTATGGTAAAAAGAAAACTTGTTTGGGAATCGTTTGTAAAAGCATTGGTGATCCCCCCATGGATGCCGATAAATTCGTCAAAGTCTAGCTCGTCTGGGCCACTAGCCGTACTTCTAAAGAGCATGTGTTCAAGAAAATGCGCCGTTCCAGCGGCCCCTTGTGGATCATCGAGGCTTCCTGTGAGAACAGTGAGAGCTGCAGCGGATTGGGTTGCCTCAGGGTCAGAGATGATATAAGCGGAAAGGCCATTCGGGAGGCGTATTTTGGCTGTTGAGCAAGCCTGATATGAGGGGGTTAATATTTTTGTCTGTGCTTTTTCCTCAAAGTGGAAGAGTCCCGGGGTGTCGTTGGCAAATGTTGTCGCGTTCAAGACTAGGAGAATCAAGAGTGTATTAAGCAATGTTTTCATTTTTTGTCTCGTTGTGTAATTAAAGTATTGTAGTCTGACACGACTTTTTCCCAAATCCATTGGGCGCGTTGCGTGCGTCGTTCTTTTTTATCTTGTGTATCACTGCCAGGAAAATGGTGCATATCGATTTCTGGACCAAAGACAAGATGGATGGGTGTGCAATGCGCATGGCGCCTTTCCCCTAATGAGCTTTCCACGCTGGACGGAGGGGGAAGTAGATCGTATGTCGACAAGGCCAATGTATGAAAGTGCGTCGACGGAGTGGCCTGACTTGCCATGAGAAGAAACATCTCGAGGCTTTGAGGATCGAAAGGGGCGATCTCAATGCGTCCGGAATCATCTTTCCGATCGCGCCCCCCGCTTGGAGCGACGTAGATGCATTTTCCCCCTTCGTTGAGGAGCTGCACCATTTGTTTCATCGTTTTTTGGTTGTATTTTAGCTTTTCCTCTTTTTCCTCAGGGGGGTGCTCCATGTGCCGTTTTGAGTAGATGCAAAGGAGGTTTCGCCCTTTGCTAAAAGGAACGGCAAGTGGGTCGGTCGTCACGCGATGTCCTGCGACAAAAATCATTTCCTCAGCAAGTTTTGGGTGTGTTTTTTCAATCAGCAAACTGATCGCTTGCGGATCGGGCTCCGTTTGGTGATTGGACAACAAAATGACGTTGTCGCCACGATCCAGGGCGGCTTGGATCTGATTGAGGTGTTGACTGCCGTTTAGAGAAGAACGGGTGAAATCGATGAGGGGGCGGATCAGGTTTAATCCGAAGGCGTAGTAGTTGACGGGCTTTGTCATCCTGTGGTGGTACGGCTCAAAGTGATAGGGGTGTTTAAGCTGTTCGATCACCAGGTCGAGGAACTGGTTGAGGATGGGCGAGACGCTAGTCGGCACGAAGTGGTTTTCTTGGATGGCCTCTTCGTAACTGAGGTAGAAATTGTGCAGCATCGAAGCGAGCGCTTGAGAAAGCGCGCCCTGTTCCTTTGCTTGTTGCAGTTTTTGAAAGTGGTCGCTCATCTACGCTTCAATCGGCTGTCCATTCGTTGTCGAATAGAAATGAAAGTCGTTTACATGCATATTGTCGTCGATGCTAAACTCGAGATGGGCATTCATTTCGTCTGCGAGCTTAAATAGATAATCGCGGTCGATCACCTTGAGGTAGTGGTCTAATTCTGGGTGGACGGCCAATTTCAGCGCAAACTGCTGTTGGCAGTTGATGATCTTTTTCAAAGCTCTTTCGATTTCGATCGAAACGCTCTCGTTTGTTTTGATGATCCCCGTCGATAAGCAATAAGGACAGCCCGTAAAGACCGTTTGGGCAAGCGATCCCCGATTGCGCTGGCGCGTCATCTCGACGAGTCCAAATTCGCTCATGCCGAGGATGGTGCATTTCGCAGAATCGTCTTTCATGCAATCTTTCAATTTGTCCAAAACGCGGCGCTGGTTCTTTTTTAAGCGCATGTCGATGAAGTCGCAGATGATGAGTCCGCCAATATTGCGTAAACGAACGTGCCTAGCGATCTCTTCAGCAGCTTCCAGGTTGATCCGGACGAGCGATTCCTCCACATCCGTTCTTGCGCCGCTGCTTCTGCCAGAGTTGACGTCGATCGTGTGCATCGCTTCTGTCCGGTCGAAGAAGAGGTAGCCTCCGCTCGGCAGCCAGATCTTGCGGCGCAGCGTTTTTTCGATCTCTTTTTCCACGTTGAACCGTTCAAACATCGGGATTTTATCGCGGTAGTATTCGATTTTTAAAGGGTGCTCTTCCGCATAACGGCTGTAGATCCGTTTGCACGCCTGGTACGTTTCGTAGTCGTCGATCAATAAGCGGTCAAAGCGGCGGTCGACGGCAGTGATGACGGCTTTTTTGATCAGGTCAGATTCTTCGTAGAGAAGCGTTGGCTCTGACGATTTGTTGAAGTTTTCAACGATCTGCTGCCAGCTATTCAACAGGTCGTGCGCTTCGGCGATGAGCATCTCTTGCGTTGCGATGCAGCTCGCAGTTCTGCAGATCAATCCCATGTCTTTTGGCATTTCGAAGGCTCGGATGAGCTTTTTTAGCCGGTCCCGCGCGTTTCGATCTTCGATTTTTCGGGAGACACCACGGTGGGAGGAGTTTGGGAGCAGCACCAAGTAACGCCCAGCGATCGAGATGTTAGAGGTGAGGCGCGCTCCTTTGGATCCGATCGGTTCTTTGACGACCTGGACGATCACAGGCTGGTCGATTTTCATGACCTGTTGGATGTCGACATTGTCTTGCTTTTTCTTCGATTCTTTTGGTGGCGGTACGTCGAGGTCGAAGTCCATGTCGTACACTTCTTCGAATTTTTTCGTATTTTCGATGATGTCGGAGATATGGATAAAGCCATTTTCCCCCTCATTGATATCGATGAAGGCAGATTGGATGTTGTGGAGAATATTGGTGACCTTGCCGCGGTAGATATTTCCAGTGAGTTGCCGCTCTTTTTTTCTTTCGATGATCAGATCGTGGAGCTGGCCGTTTTTCAGATGGGCGTACCGCACCTCTTTTGATTCAATATTGAGTAGAATTTCCTGCATAGTGTCCTTGTTAGTGAAGCACCATTGTAAGGAAATCTCGAGATGTTTGCCACACAAAAATTCATGCCCGAACGGGCTGATCACCACTGAGCGTGGAGAAAGCACACCATTCCCCGCGCTCAGTGGTAAAGAGTTAGTTGTCCGGTTTCTCTTTTTTGAGGTCTTTTAAAATTTGATGGAAGTACTCGATCAGCTTGGCCAGGTTGTCGATTTCACTCACTGCGCTTTTGACCTTGGCTTGAGGAGTACCCGGGAGCTCCGCTTGAACGACACACCGTTGTTTGGCCTCTTCGCAGAGGGCCTGGAAGCGTTCTAACGATTGGAGCCTCTTTTTCTGATGGGCAGGGTCAAGGACGAGCCACTCATCCGTTTGAAAGGGGGTGGGGATTAAAAGCTCAAATTTTGGCTCCCCCCGCACCTGGTCTTCCACGTGTGGAAACGCCTCGGTAAAGCGGATGATCCACAGGGTCTTAAGACCCGCAATTTCATGGCTATAATGGGCTGTGGCCATAGAACACACCTCCCCATTCTCTCAAATGTATTATAACAGATTTTAAAAAAAAGCGCAAACCACATCTGTGCTAGCGGGAAATTCTCTCTCGGGAATTACCCTGACAAATTAAGCCATTTTTGGTAGAATGGGGCCGAAGCAGGCAAGAGGATTTTATGCAGGCAAATTTTCCTTTAGATGGAAGGTCTTCTAAGGCTCCAGGAGAAGAACATCCCAATATGGATGTCACTAGAGTAACAGATGTCAAAGGTCAAGAGCCACCTTCTAAAAAGGCTATTCTTAATCAAGCAAAAGAAATATTGAGTCAATCACTCTATCCCATTCTCAACCAAAAAGATCTTTCTAGCGTAAAAGAAAAATGTCAGAAGATTCTACTGAATAATCTAGACCAGGCGCACCAACTAAATGATGTAAATAAAATAGCCAAACTCATCTTCCAAAAATATATAGACGATGCGATTAATGCTGTTCTTCCAACAATCTATGAGAAATGTCCTAGCGCCCATCACCTAGAAAATATTGAAGCTGAGATTAGAGAGAAATGTCACGTCCGCTCCCGCATGTATCATTGCATAGCAATTAAGCAACCAATTATAGCTGTCATAAAAGACCAGTTTCCTGATTTGGATTGCAGTGCCCGAA
>JABDCX010000020.1 GCA_013287915.1 Chlamydiota bacterium | reverse complement strand
GCTCACAGAATCCGCTGATTTAACTACCTGCTGCAAGTAGGTGGAGACCTTCACTTCCCAAGCAGCTCCGCTTGTCTTCTTCCTTCCTTCATAGATGACAATAGGCTCTAGAGTCTCCCCCACCGCTTTGAAAATATAGTATCCTTTTTTGTCTTGGGTGATCTCGATCAAGACGTCGCCTTCGGAGGTCTCGAAGAAAGCGCTTTCTGTTTTTTTTACTTGGAGCACCGCATCCCCAACAGATGTGGGCCGCAAATCGGGCAGTAAGCGCCCAAGACTGGTTGTTGCTCCATCAAGGACGTGGAAGGTAAATTCAGTTAACTTATCCGCTACACAGAAGGCCTGCTTTGCAAAGAAATTAAGAGGGGTTGAAATGGAAAATTTCTCAAGACTGATCGACATGAGACCTCCGACTAATTGTGAGAAAAGAATGTAAAGAATTTATAAACTTCTTTGCAACAAAAAACCAAAAAATTTGACAGAATATTTATGAGAAGACGCCTCCTCTATAGTTCCTGATTTTTTTCAGGATTTTTCACAGCAACATGTTTGGTAGGATTATCCCATTGCCTTATTTGGTAGTTATTTCATTACCACAAAAAGATAAGAGCTTATCTGACCGGCGTCGCGGCTATCAAATTCCCCTGCTTTCAGCTCTTATTATTTGTAAATTATAATTAATTTAAAATTGCTTTTAAATATCCAACTAACAAAGGATGTGGATGAGTGGGCGTGGAAGAGGATTGTGGCACAAAAAGAGTTGCCAAGTAAAATCCTTTACTAGGTAATTCGATGACACGTGGTTCACCTGCCTCATCAGTAGCTGAAATTTTCATTCCCTCCTGTTGAAGTACAGAACTGAACTGTGGATTAATGCCATAATGACAATAATGTTCTTCAGTGACTTCTCTTGCCCCATAGAGTTTATATGCTAGTGTATCGGGCAGTATTCTAACCGTCATCTTTTTTCCAGCAATTTGACATGAAAGTTCGGAAAGGACCAATTGAGATGAATTCGGATCAAATTCTGCACTTGTTGCCTTTTCAATACCCATTGCATTTCTAGCGAATTCCAAAACGGCATATTGGAAACCCGCACATGTTCCCAGATATGGTTTACTGCTCTCTCGAGCAAATTTAATACCTCTTAGCGCCCCTTCTAAACTTACGACAGCACCAGGTGCTCCGAAATAAGCATCGAAATCGGACAGGAGTTCTTCGGACTTAATGCCAATTTGAGTCGTTGGCACCCAAACTGCTTCTAATTTTACTCCAATTTTTCTCGCAGCATGTTCCAAGCCCTTTGTAGTTTCTGTTTGCCTTAAACGATTGGAATCATAATCACCAATAATAGCAATGCGAATCGAACTTTTCATTATCCACCTTCTCCTTATATAAACGGACGTTGAGAAGTCAGAAGCTCAAAACTTTCGACCGGGAACGGACCGTCTGTCTAGTCGTGTTTGCAGTACGTAAGGGTTCTATCCATTTGACGATTGGCGCTAATGAATATGTAATGCTTGTCTGCATTCAGATTTTTCTCAGCTTCTGAGATGACTCCCCTTTTAAATTTTCTTTCCACGGCTCAATAGATAATGCTGGTGGATGTGGTTTTCAGCATAATACTGTGCAGCAAGAGCTTCTAGCTCAAGTCTAAAGTGGTTGAGTTGTGTTAAATCGGTTTTGGATTCATGGATCAGTTTGACGATAGGCCCAAGCGTGGGTTCAATGGTGTTTCGATAATGACCGAGGCTCAAGGCTGGAAATTGCATAAAGCCTTGATCAAAGACCAATTCTTCAAGCTTATCACCAAATTGCTCACGAACAAAGGTTGGGTCCCCCCAAAGTGACGGTGATGAAATTCCGGTTGGGAGTGGTGAATATTTCTCGACGAGACGAAAAAGACGCCCTACAAACAAACCGGGTGGCCAAGTAGAAAATGCAATCGTTCCTCCTGGCTTTAGTACTCTAAGCATTTCCCGAACAGCCACAGTGGGCCGTGGAGCAAACATATGGCCAAATTGACTCAACACCACATCGAAGAAGTGATCAGCATATGGCAGCGCCTCGACGTCCCCCTCCTGTAGCTCAACTTCGACTTTGGCTATGTTTTTATTTTCTTTTGCTCGTTCAATGAGCACAGGGCTTAAATCCAAACCAAAGACCTTAGCACCGGCTCTCGCAGCTGTAATGGCTACGACACCCGTTCCGCAACCGACATCGAGCACGGTGTGGTGTGCAGCTAAGCGTGAGAAATTCACCAGCGTTGCAGATGGAACTGTCGTCACCGCCTCTAGAGGTGAAAACGCCCCCCAGCTCGCTTTTTGCCCCATTTTAAAGGCTAAATAAGGGTCTCTTGTCATCCTGTTTTCCTAATCTATATTACCTATTTTATTTGTCCGAGAATTCTGCGAGCAGAGTAACGCTCCTCATGCTCAAAAGCTGTTTCGAAGGCGTTGAGCTCTGAGGCCTTCATACCGATCTCTTTCCCGATTTGCCGCCATTGAGCAACTGCTCCTTCGACGGTAGAAAGGAGCGCACAAGCACGTTTGGATTCAATACCGAAATAGGGAGCAGCCTCAATCAATGATTGAATGCTGGCAACATCGCCTGTCGATTCGGCAATCCAGGTTTTAAGTACTCTCCGCTTATCAGGGAATGGGTTAATATCAAAGGCTGGTGAGAGGCGCCACTGATTTTTCTCTGCATGCAAAAAACCATGATTGCGCATATGATCATCAACATTCGTGATCAAAATTGTCAGTGCAATCCGGCGCCACAACTCTTCCGCATCTGCCCGGTAATCCGAGCTGTAACGTTTGAGTGCATCGACAATTTCTGTATAAGTGTGGACTTGGCGGCTGTCCTCTATACCAAGAAGAGTTGCGGCTGAAACATACGGAATACGCTCGCCGTGCGTTCCCCGATCAAAGCGTTTAATCAAAGCAACCGCAGTTCCATCGCTTTCCACAATATGGGCCTCGGCTGCATGAATACCTGCAGCAGCTGCTATGCGTAGGGCCAACACTTCGCCCTTTGTCACGGAATAGGTATCATGAACACTCGGAAATTTTCCAATCGACAAAGATCCATCTTTGTCGACAACCGTGCATTTGGGTCTTAAACCCCCAAGTGAAGTCCCTCGACCACGCAGGTATTCTAAGTCGGCTGCGGTTTCAGTATCGGTTTCTACCGCTCGAGTTGCACGCAACAGAGAATCGAGTTCAAGGAGCGGTGGAGCTGTTCTTTTTCCCTTTCCCCCTCCTCGTTGAAAAACTCCGCTTTCATCCTGAAATCTAAGTGCACCGATGCGAGAAAAATCGTCAACAGCCAAAAGAAAATCAAGGGAAGTCAACGGGAAATCATCAAAAGATATTCCACTCTCCTTCTTCTCCTTTCGGTGCTTGCCGTTGGCTCGCAAAATCACTTGCCTGGCCCATCCATCTGGCTCCGAATCGGCAATGGCGCCATGAAAGACAGAACTCCCCTCCTTTTTTGATCGAAATGCACGTCCAGTTCTAAGAGGAAGAGCCGGATCAATTTCGAAGCTTTTACTAAATTCGATCCACTCGGGACTATACTCCAAGCCACTGCTCTCGCGATTACCCGATGCATTGAAAAATAGATTACCCACAAGTCTTTTCACATCGCCAATGTAAACTTTGATTTGTCTGTTCATAAACCCTGCGGATTTTTCTTTGGGCGAGCCCTTTTTGGCAGATTCTCTAAATCGAGCAACAATCCCGCATCATCATTGCGCTGATCAATTAAATCACCCAAGGGTGTACGAAAACCTAAAATAAATAATGCGGCTGCGTAACAACCCAATCCAACCATTGGGTCCCCTTTCTCCATCTTGCTATAGGTTGACCTGTGAATGCCAATTCTTTGGGCCATCATTTCAGCCGTAAACCCGCGTTTTAAACGTGCAATCCGAATATCAGCTCCAAACTTCTTCAACGTCCTCTCAACCGGCAGCGGCAAAAGTTGGATGGGATTTTTTTTCATATTAATGTCGCCTTTATCCTACGGTATCAGGTGTAATGCCACTCAAGACAGGCATTATCTAAGATATAACAGTTCTTCTCTATAATTGTCAAGCAACCTCTAATTTTTACCTCACAATGCTGTTTATAGATAGCATTATATTGCGTAACGCTTGTTTTATACGACATTAACAAGTAAGTAGAGACTCCTGCCGAAGCAAAGCTAAAACCGTATTTATTAACAAGGCCCAAAACGATTCCCCACTAACGGAGATAAGGTGACATTTTAACTTTGGCGGAATGGTGACATTACAACACAAAAGACATCTTGCCCCCTCTCAATCCATTATGCTCAATTTATGATCTGGAGGAACACTCTGGGACAATCTTCTGTTTACAGGGGAAATATCGTTTTAGCCCCTACCATCATGGGGTCACATCTGTATCTAATCGACGTATTTCCATCACTTTTCGGAAAGTAATCATTAATCCCGATCCGATAACAGACTCTTCATCATGACGGAAGAACCTCCTTTCTTGGATTTGGATCCAAAGCAGTTTCCCTTCCCACTTTCTTCGTCGTCAGCTTTAAAAAGGCTAGAGTTTCACAAAGAGGTGAACTTAGAAGGACCTCAAAGGCTCAGCGGGTAGTTTTAACAGAACTTCATTGCCTATGTTACGCAAATAACGATCCGCTATCAGTTTTTCCCTAAGAGCGTCAAATTTTCCGCCTCTCCAACGAATGGCTGCGACACCATAATCAACCGATGTTGCATGCTTCACAATTTTTTTCAGATATTCTGAAACTTTCACTTCCCAAACTGTATTAGACATTTCAAACTAATTTTTCACGTTAACGATTAGCTTGTAATTAATTCAGTGTTAATGATATGATTGCAATAAATACTAAAAATTAAAATTATGAATAACATACCACAACGTCTTCCAGAAGCTAATGCGCATCAAGCATCGGCTTCTCAAATTCAACTGCCAATTCAAGAAAATGCCGACGGCTCGGCGTTTTACGAAGATCGCCCTGACCTCACCGACGTAACGATCAAGGCGTTATGCAAAGCATCTGATTACAACGATAGCAAGCATCTCAAAGCGGCGATGATAGGCCAGTGGGTTTATAAAAAAGAAAAGATGCTCGAAGTCTATGCTGCCATGAAAAAAATCAAGTCCGGGGTTTTGAAAATCGACGATATTCGGAAAGAACGCCAAGGATGGTATACGCTTTTTGAAAGAGTTGATTTTGACAAGGAAGAATGCTTCAAAATCATGCAAGACGTCCATCAACAATATGTAGATTTGGACAGAGTAAATCGCCAATCTGATAATCAGAAGGTACACAATGTAAATCCCCAACCCGATATTCAGAGACTACTCGATGCAAATCGTCAATATGAAATGCATAGGGCACTTAATTACAATGAATGGCTAACAAATCTAGCAATTCGCGCTCAAGCAAATCAAATTGTTAACAACAATAACAATAATGTTAGACATGAAGAAGTGAATAATTCTCCACGAAAGAAAAAGAAAACTGAGCCAGATGCTGAAATATCTCCATCCTATAAATCTACTGGAGTCTCGCTTACCAGAGAAAATGCGACTATCAATCTTGCTGTTATTAGGAGTGGGGTACTCGGAATTATTAGTAATGTAGAAGGGAGCCCTAATAGTAGGCAAAATTGGATAACAATCCAATGGAACGATGGGCGTAACGAAAGATTGCTTTCTACAAATTTCGATTTGCTGGATATCTATATCGCTTCTTTGCAATAACTCGACAGTAATTTCAGTTTACACACTTGGCGATCTTTGCAGCAAAAAATGCGTCATAATTATGACTATGAGAATGTTGATAGGAAGCCTTAGCTCTGGTATAAAATTCAATAGCTCTAGCAAGTTCCCCAAGCTCATAATACACATCTCCTAAATTGGTCAAGCTCTGTGCAACGTCTGGATGATTCTCACCCTTTAAACATACGACTCTGATCGTAAGCGCCTCTTTATGCATCTCTTTAGCTGTTTCGAATTTTTTTTGTTTTTGAAGCACTAACCCGAGGTTGTTATAGCTGATGGCCAAACTCAGATGAGGTTCGGTGCCGAGGCAGGCTATCTTCATTTCCAACGCCATTTGATTCTTCTCTCTAGCTCCATCTAAATTGCCTAAATCCTCGAGCACATTAGCCAATTGGCTAAGGGTATCAGCGATTTTCACATGATTCTCAGTTTTCAAGCAGGTAATATCGGTTTTCAGCGCCTCTTCATACATCTTTACAGCGTTCAGGAAAATTGATTGGTCCTCAAAAACTAAACCTAGATTGTTATAGATATCAGCCAAGCGCTCATCAACCTCGCCATTCAAGTATTCCAGATGACTAGCAAGCGCTTTTTCATACATCTTTTGAGCGCCTTCTGAATCTCCCTGCTCCGCAAGCTGATTCCCTTTGTTATAGCAGTTATCAGCCTCCTGTCGGGCTATAGATCTCGCTAAAACTGCAGAATCTGATGGACCAGCACCTGTAACCGAATTCATGTTTAAACTCCCCTAACTGTCTTATAGCGTGTCGCTTATGATAACAGAAAAGAGGCCTTTAAGTCAATGACTTATTTTCCCCATATTCGAAATATCCGGATAAGAATGATCAGACTTTTAACACAAATCAATTTTTTGATTGAGTCAGCAAACGCCCGACAGCGAGCGGGCGCTGGTCAGAGCCATAATAGCGGGACTTTTGGGCCGCGCTCCACGCGTAACCGGTGATCACTCCCCTCTCGTCTGTAAAGAGAGAAAAAGTCCCCTTGCCAATCCCGGGATGGTATCTTCCATTTCTATAACGGGTGTCTGTCAGGCCATGACCGCTGCTACAGTCGATTAGCGGCACTGCAAAACGGCGGCTCAACGCCCCGTTGAAACGATAACGAGCCATTTCGACAGGAACTCCATCCACGACTAAAATATGCCCTGTGTCATGCCCTTTATCGCCCGCCCAAGGCAAGAACTTCATCGCGACAAAATCGCCTGGCTTGATGGCATCGATCATGACAAGCTTCTCAAAGCCATTTTGCGAAACAAAGGCCTCGTAGTAATTGCGTGCCAAGGGACGGTGCACTGTGTGCAGCCATGCATTGAGCTGCTCCGCCGAAATGCCATAAGTATACTTCAAAAGAGCATCGATCAACCCGCTGCAATCGGTGTGGCACTCGTATTTCGTCGCTCCCTCCTCCCCTTTCCACCGCACGATGCGCTCGTGGTGCCTGTAGCTAGAATCTTGAGGCAACGTGTTTTCCTGCAAAAGCCGCACATTCACCAAATGGCGTGGCACCTCCTCTCCAAAAAGAGGGCATAAAAATGCCAGAAACATTAAACAGCATCGAAAAATCAGCCTCAAACCTCTATCCCCCTTCGTTATTTGATCAATGTACGTACTGTCGTAAATTGGTCAAGACTATTTTACGATACAGGCAATGCTTGCACCTAAAATTTAGAGGCAGTATATTCTTATTTTTACAGGAAACAGAACACCATGCTTGGTAGATTATCAGGTTTTTTCTCACGTGGAGCTCCTTCCCAAGCAAATTCGCAAGGCGCTTTTGTCTTCACCTACCAGGACGAACTTCATTTAGCGGGCCTCAACAGATACCGACGCACAAATGATGCGATTCGATTGCTTGCTTGTGAGCTGCTTTCCAACGCAGCGACTCTTGGCAAAGAGCAAGCCTGCTTGCTCAAATTTGTCCGATATTCCCGGACTTCACCGAGGCATTCCACAGCGGCAGCAAACGCAATTTCCATACTGAAAGAAACTGGATTTCCTTTCGAAGGCCTCTCCTTGCGAGAGGTTTCAATCCCCTATGCAAACCTCTCTCACACTATTTTGAATCGAGTCGATTTTACAGGGGCGGATTTGACAGGCGTTAACTTCTCATGGAGCTCCATGAATCAAGTTAATTTCACTGGAGCAAATCTCGGCCAGATAAACTTAGGCATCCAAAGCCCTCTTAGACATGAATTAAACGTCGTACAAATGGCTCTTTTGAACGATCAAAAACGTCTTGTTTCTTTAGATATGCAAGGCAGCTTATACATTTGGGATCTTAAAACCCAACGTTTGATCAGCAAGAAAGTAACTAGCGGCGGTTACGCTTCTCCGGAAAACAGCTTTTTGGTTGTTTCTCATGATGAGAGATACATCTTACTGCTCGATGTGCTTTTGGAAAAAGACGATGAGAAGAAAAGCAATTTTTTTGTCTGTTTAAACATCATTGATATCCGCACCTCAAAAAACACCACTCGAAAACTGATTTTTGATCAACCTGCATTTTATATAAATCTTTTTACACAAATAAAGGATCAAGACTATCTGCTAATTTACGGCGACAACGTGGGCGTTTGGGAACTCATCACAGATTCAGGTGAAAATCCCCAATTCAATCAAAAGAATTCTGAGATTATTTCTCATACGCATGAAGGCATTTCTTACCATCGCGAGAGTAACCGCTTGGCTCTCCTTGCCCAAGCTGGAGTTGAAATCTATTCAGTGCCTGAATTAACGCTTGTTGAACCTATCCAGCGCATTCCTTGGGACAATTTTGTCCCTTATTTTGCAGGACTAGAATTTACAGCAAATGGCGAGGATTTAATTTTTGGTGGCAAAAATGAGATTTATCTTTGGAACATCGAACAGAGGAGTCAAAAACTTCTCTTTGCCGAGCAGGAACCTACACTTGCTGACCAGTCACTTAAGCCATTGACAATCACATGTATCAAGCTATTTCCCGAAACCTCATTACTGGGGTACTTTGTTGAGTGGGGAGTTGGGCAAGCGAAATTCTGCGTCAGAGATATTTCTAAACCAACAGAAATGATGTACAGAATCGATTCGGTTGTGAAATCACCTAGAAGATTCAACATCTCATTGCTTGACGGTCAACTCATTCTTGTTGATAGTTCACTCATTACAATCATACCTCTGAACACAATTGCACCAGAAGGTAGGGAACAGCAGATAACCCATGTCACAGATGTCCGATTTACCCCAGATAGCGAACAGCTGGTCTTGCTCAATAATGAAGCAACAACTCGGCAATTACGGGTTCTTTCTGGTAAGCCATCGAGCGAAATTCGTCCCTTAACTGAACATGCACGAAAAAACCTGCAATTTTTTGAATCGGAATGGCCTGTCTGGGAAAAGTCAAAAGATTTAAGTGAGCGCCGCTATGCGTGTACCACATCTAGAAATGCCGCCTTTCTTATTGGAGAGTATCGAGAAAATGGAATCGGTCATTTGTCCATCTCAGAAGTAGATACGGGAATTGTGGTGCATGAAAGCCAACAAAACTATCTTGCATGCGCAGTTTCAAAAGATGTTCGTCATATTGTCTTTTTCCGAGAAGGAGAGCTAGAATTATGGGATATCAAAGAAAAAAGAAGCGTTAAAACGGTTTCTCTTCCCCCCTTCCTATCACCAACTCCACGGCCACGTCTTGCCCTATCAGAAGATATATCTTCGGAGGGCTATCTCCTGATTGAGCAAAATCACTACGCTTATCTTTGGCGCGTTGTTTGGCAAGAGCCACATTTTCCTTGTCATTTGAAGGCTCAGTTCGCAATCAATCGCTATCACTCCTTTGAGGGTTCAATCAAATTTTCTGGAGATGCTTTGTTCTATAAGATTGAAGGCGGCGAGCTACTGCAATACAATTTAACGAAGGGTACAATTAAACCTATGCCTAACGAGAGGCGTATGACCGTTTTTGGGGAATTCGATGTTTCAGAAGATCGGAGATACGTCGTTGGTATAGGCAATTCCGGCATCGTCCTTTGGGATATCCATCTAAATCGATTAGATGTTTCGAAAGACCCCATCTCATTAACGAAAGTACGGTTTTCCCCAAATGGCCGATTTATTGTCGGTTGGGGAAACCAGAAGACCTATGTTTGGGAAATCGAGAATGATCGTCTTCGGCTCTTGTGGCAAAAACCCCAGATGATAGAAATCTCAAACGTCGAATTAGAGGACAGCAAAAATCTCTCTCCTCAGAATGCACGCCTTCTGGCACCAAAGAACGTCAGTTAACACCAAATAGAGCCTTAAATTTTTCTTTAGGTAGCGTATCGTCGATAAGCTGTTGCTTCTCTTGAAGAGTAGGCCTCCTAATATAAAGATTAGAGAAATAGGTCTGATAGATGGGGTGCATAAACTTCCAAAACCTTCTTCCATCAGATTCCTGCCCCTGCTCTAATTCTTTAAAAAGGAAACGCTTTGGCACACCCTCAATCGTACCTCCGCTAGTGATTATGTCTGCAAAGTAGTCTTTGAATTTACTGTCTATTTCCCCATTTAAGTCTTGATGCACCAGCTTGACCCCCCCGTTGTATTCCATCGCGTTAGCAAGGCTCGACAAATAGGTCAAAAAATCCACGGCTTCAATTGGGTATTGTCTGTCCATTTTCTTTGCCGCTCGCAAAGCTCGATAAACAGCAAAAGAGGAAAAGATCATATTCTCTATCACACCAAGCTCTTGGCCTTGAAAAAGATTTTTAGGGTCAATTGCACGTGTTTCTGCAATCATAGGCAATGTCTCAGCGCTGATCCGAAGACGTAAGGGATTAGTGACAAACTCCCAAAAACGGGTATGTTTCAATTGAGTAAAAGTTTCCAGGTATTGCTGTTTCGTCATGGGACGCTTTGAATTTTCTGTTCCAGCAGGATTTCCCTGTCTCAGATCATAAAAGCGATCTAAATAAGCAACGATCTTCGATTCATCAAAAGGCTCGATCGCAAGCTTTTGAAGTTGTCCATTCGGAGGATCAAACACCTTGTCCGGATTGACAAGAGCTCCTGTGCGATACAAAAAGATTATCTTCGCGCTTCTGCCCAACTGGTTAAGATTATTTTTACTGAAAAAATTCAAATTGTTGCCCTGGAACTTCTCAAGGGTGATTTCATCATAAGCATCAAAAATCCAAAGCGTTTTGCGGTTGGAAAGAGCCTTTTTTAGATCCCCACCCTCGATAGAAACTCCAACATTATTTTGCTGAAATGTTTCGTCTACAGCGGCATGCATCGGCTCAGTCAATCTAGGCAAAGAAACGAAAACAGGAAAATACCCCTCTTCCGTATACGTTTCGAGTAATCGTGCAGCATAATCTTTAATGCCGAGTGATTTACCCGCCCCACCTGCTCCTTCAATGGCTAAAACGGTGTTTGAACTTTCAAGAAAATCATTTAAGTAGCGACTAAGCGTCGTACCAGTTTGTGCATTAGGCGTTTTTACATCGAGTGAAATAAAATAGGGGCGTGTCGAAAGAAATTCTTGATCGTTTTCGAGCAATACGGCTTGCATTTTCTGAAGGACCAGCAGCAAGGGATAATGTTGATGAACCGCTAAATCAAAAAGTTCGGTCGACCGAGCGTTCCACCTAAAGGGTGGCTGAGCATTTGCATCGCCAATTTTCCATTTTTCAAATAGTGCCTTTGCCGCTTCTTGAATGGGTTGTAAACGATGAGTTGTGCACCGTAACAGACGATCGACGACTAACTGTCGCAATTGAGATCTATGTCGATCATCTTTTATCAAAAAACGGCCAGCAGTTTTTGAAGAATTTAGGACGTTGTTGTCGTGAACTTCTCCATAAAGAGCAACCGCCCTTCTCTTGATCTGTAAGTCTTCTTCCGCTGTGCCTATTTGAGGGGCTTCAAGGGCATCCCACAATAGATCTAAATATCCAACAACAAAATGCCAATCGTGAAAAAGTTCTAAATATTCGACGACAAGCGTCGGATCGAGAGAACTGGTGTGAGAAGCTACGCCTAAAGTAAAATTTCCTGAATCCTTTTCAAATTCGATAAATGCTTGAGGCTTTTTCCCAAAAATCATTTCACCAAGACTCGACAAGAGAACAAACCATCTTTGTTGACGATCTTGGAATGTAAGTGCTTTTTTAATTTCAGGAAGCCCCTCGATTATGCTGATCACGGCCCAAGGCGCTGTTGGAGCGATGTTTGCCTTTGCTAGCCCTTTAAGTAGAAGAAACGCACGATGCAAGACAGCCTCTGCCACTGTTTGATTATCGGGAATAAGCGTGAAGCATTGGGTTCCGTAATGGGCCAAATAATCAACGCGAAGATCTTTATGGCCTTTCAAAGCAGCAATGGCATTATAGGCTGCTTTGTGTAGATCAACAGCGACCTGGTTAACCTGGCGCAAAACCATCATGTCAAGAAGGGCAATTGTCGCCTTTAGCTGTTCTGTAAGGATAGTTGCGTCTGAATCTGTCTGCGTCAGATGCCCAGTCAAAATTCCTAAAATGGTAACGAGATGGGAGGGTTTTAATCCACTTAAGTCATCGTTACGTTGCATGATATCGATTTGCGCTTGGGCCTTCATTCGACTTTTCTGGTAATGAATTTCTTTGTATCGATTTAAAATTGTTGTTAGACATTGAAGTATTGCTATATTTTGCAACCCAGGACTATCCAAATTGCCAATCAAACCGTTGAAAATTGAAAAAGATTCGTAGGGATTTGTATTCAAGGCAAGTTCGCCAATTTCCTCAAGCTTACCGATCGTTGGCGCTCTCCAGTAAACAGTGGAGTAGAGTTCCACCATTCCGTTTGCAATCCTTTGAGCCCCCACATCACCTTTTTTCAAAAGAGGGATGAGATCATAGACGCTATGCGCATTGAGAATTGTCTCTGCCTTTCTCGATACCACACCAGGAGAACTGTCAAACGGCGCATCCGTTTGAACAGGACCTGGTCCACAAACTGTAGTGACTGGATTCATGGAAATGCTCATACTCAGCGGATCCAAAATGATCTGAACAGCCAGGGTATTCAATAAGGAAACGCGATCTTTAAACTCTGGACCGTTGAGGTGTTGTATGTTCCCAAGATCTAATGATGTTGTTGATTCAAAGTCACCAGTAATCGGATTTTGTATCGAAGCCTTACTGAAGGCCGGATCGATCGTATTCAAATCCAAGCGATAGAGGCTCCCATTGGCAATCCCTTCGATGCGCACGTCCACAGTTACTGGATAATCATTATCAGGCTTGCCCACACGGATTACGACACGGCGATTGCGAAAGGTACCACTGCCCTCTTTAATGATGATCATGTTTCTGGAGAAAAAATCTTCTGCAAGACTCTCAACCGTCCAAGTGGCAGCCATGCCTTGAAGCGGCCTCACTTTCTTTTCAGCCATCCTGGTCGTTTCTGCTGTATAACTGGTCTGCCCTGGGTATAGAACGATGTCGTATGTCGTCGCATCGCGAAATTTTCCGGAAAGATGGTATCCGATGCGTATAATGCCATCCACCTGAGCGCGTGTTGATGGTGTGCCGATCGGGGTTACAGCGGCTGTTTTTGTGCCAGATGAAGAACTGCCTCCACAAAGTGTAAGAAGAGACGACATGATGACCTCCTGTAAATGAAAAAAGGCATTCTGCAAACCTAAATGAAATTGAGCAAGAAAAATTTTTCGCATGGCTGCGGCAAAATGTCTTGATTTTTTCAGGTTTATTCGCTCAAAGTAATGATCTTACAGGAGATCGTATGCGGATTTTATCGATTTTAGGGGTGCTGTGCGTTGCTTTTGGAGCCGTGGGAAGCGCGAGCGAAACGCCTGCCACGGAGCAGGCGGTTTTGCCGCTGCCGTTTTGTTATTTCGAAAATCTGTACTTGGATACGAGGCAGGAAACTTTTTATACGGTGGGAGAGGCGGCAGAGCCAGCGTTGGCGGTACGGAACGTGGTTGGGCGACAAGTTCACATGAAAAAAATGGTGGAATTGCAAAAACCGGTAGAGGTCTTGGCAGACACAACGCTGTTGCTCTTTGAAACACCGCAGACAAATGGCTATCTGGCCCATTTTTTCCACCTGCTCGAGCATCTAGTGGGCGTTTGGTCATTTTACGCCGACGCGCACCAAGAAGAGATCAAGCGCGTGGTGTTGGTCGATGGGCCTTTCGTCAACCGCCCTTGGCAAGGGCCGAATCAAATCAATAAGCACCTTCTAAATGCACTCTTCCCACAGGCGGAAGTGATGGCTTGGGACAATTTCTTGAACAAACAGCGCGGGCAAACGATCCGTTTTGAACGGGCGCTCACCTCAGACCGCGCGCTAACTTTTCAAAACCTCGAATGCAAGAAAATCAATAAAATGCTAGGTGCAGCACGCACGTCTCTAAGTAGCAGCGCTCTTGACCGACTTGCAGAACAGGTGCAGAAATATGCTAAGTGTTCGATGGTCAAAGACCCTAAATACCTCCATGTCACCTATGCAAAGCGCCCTCCTCCACGCCGCTTAAGCCCACGCCTGGAAGCCAAGATGATTGCTGCACTTTCTAAAATTCCAAACGTCAAGCTAAGGACGATCGACTTTGCTGAAATGACCTTCAACGAACAAATCCAAACCGTGAGCACAACAAATGTGTTAGTGAGTGTGCACGGCAATGGGTTGAGCCATCTTCTATTCCTTCCGCCAAACTCTTGTGTGATTGAGATCTTTCCTCCAGACACGCTCTTGCTCGATTACCGTCTCTTTGCCAATGCACGCCAGTTCGAATACCATGGCATCGTTGCGAATCAAGGGAGCGTCTCCGACGAAGATGCCTATGCAGGAATGGCTTGCAATAATGTCAATTTCCCAGTTGAGCAGCTGAACATCAACGCGCTCGTCGACATCGTTCGCAAGCGGGTTATTGCTCATCGCCAAAGGTAAAGGCGTACAGAGAGACACCCCTTGGCACACGCAAAGTCAGCTGATGGCGTCCATACTGCATGTGAAGGTTGAGCACGTCGTATTTACGCGGCTCTTTCACTACGATGTGCCCCTTACCTTTCATATCGGCTGTGTAATAACGGGGATCTAAAGGCTTGCCATCTAAATAAACTGTGACCAACTGCGTCTTATCAGACTCCATGACCAGATAGACGCGCGTGCCAATAAAATTGAGATCGAGGAAAGAGGAATCTCCAGCTGAAGTGATTTTTTCTCCAGCCACTTTCCACTCCCCTCTCAACCCCATTTGATCCTCTTTCAGCTTGCCCTTGAAGGCATAATAAGAGGTCGCATCTGGAACAATCCGATTGTCCGAGGTGTAGCGGTCCCCGCGTTTGAATCCTAGATAAGTTTCCGGAGTCAAGAGGCGTTGTGCAGCTGGCTTTTCTTTTTCCTCTAACGGTGCCAAACCCAACAAAGAGCGGATTGCGTTTTCCGTTTCAACATAACCCCCTTCTCCAAAGTGAAACTGGCGCAAAATCCCCTTTTGGTCGATCAAATAGTGCGCTGGCCAATAGCGGTTATTGTAGTTTTGCCACGTTTTGTACTCGCTATCGATCGCAATCGGATATAAAATTCCAAACCGTTTTGCGGCATCCTCGATGTTATCTGGTTTCTTTTCAAACTCAAACTCGGGTGTGTGGACCCCAATGATCACCAGGCCTTTGTCTTTGTATTTTTCATACCACTCTTTCAAATAGGGAAACGTCCGGATGCAATTGATGCAACTATAGGTCCAAAAATCGATCAAAACGACTTTTCCCCGCAGCTGCTGCAGCGACAGCGAACCTGAATTGATCCAACCCATAATCCCCACCAATTCTGGTGCGGGAGCGATCTGAGGCAATTCCCCGCCTGGAGAAACCGCCGTTTCCTTGGAAGTCAGCTGCAAACCGCCGCTATTTGTCCGCAATTTTTCTAATTCCTGTTGTACAACGGCATTGTTTTCGATGTTGATCAAAGGGATATACTGAATTGCCCACTGTTGAAATTTGACGTCGTAGTGGAGCGCAATTGCCACAGCCGCCAAAATCATCAACACCCCAAACCCTCGCCGAATCCCTTCCGAGTAACGGGAAAGCGTTTTGGAAGTGGAAACGATCTTTTGCCCCCCATAGATAATGAGAAACATCGGAATAGCTGCCCCAAGGCTGTAGACTAGCGTAATCGCAAGGGTCGACCAAGTGACGGCTTGTGTGGCAACCAACGTCGTAATCGCTGCAAGAATCGGCCCCGCACAAGGGGTCCACAATAAACCCAGGGCGATGCCTAAAACAAATCCACTCCAAAATCCCGAACCCAGCCACTTCGATTTTTCCTGAACCGACTGGCCCAAAGTCGCCACGCCAGAAGTGGCTGCCGCAAACTTATCCCCAAGGGAAGGAAAGAACATTAAAAACCCAAACCCTGCAATCAGAGCGATCGCCACATAACGGAGAAATTCAGGCGAAACTCCTGTCAGCCGCACAAGCGCCGTTAAAGAAAGTGTAAAAAAGGTAAAGCTGCAAACCAACCCGAGCACAACGCCGATCGGCCTTAAATGCCCTTTCCCCGCTCCTGCAGATAAAAGCGCTGGAAGAACCGGAAGTACGCAGGGAGATAAAACTGTCACAATCCCCGCCAAAAACGCAAAAAAGAGAAGAACCAACATAGCAATCCTTGTTAAGCATGAGCCATTTTTCCGCATCCTAGCTCAGGTATACCGTCAAGTCAAGGGGGTGTTGATTTAAATTTTTAAATTTGATAGAAAGAAATTATTAGAAAAATAGACACCAGACAAGGAGAAAAGGACATGGCATTAGACAAAGTGTGTTCACACTGCCGTTCATCAATTGCATCCCCAGCCCGCGACGCGATTCCTTCCGGTTTCATGGAACGCGCTCAGAAGTATTTAGATGCTTCCGTTTTAGAAGACTTCCGCACCTTTATGTCCCAAACCTATCACCATGGTCGTCGCAATTACCACGGCTGGTGTTTTGCTCACCTCTCAAAAATGCAACACGCTTCCCCGACATCCGATAAAGTGTCCCATTTTGCCCCCCATTTCGTTTCATTGATCGGTGGTGCGCTCAACGCCAAAAATGAACAAGATGCGCGCCACTTTATTTCCGTGATGGAAGGAATCGAAAGCTTAAAAACAGAAGTGCTTAAAACGATGTGTTCAAATACCCAAAGCCCTAATTTAGAAGCGCCCCGTTACCTCCTTAGCCATGGAAAGTTTTCTCCCACACTAAAAGATAGAATTCTCGTCCAACTGGCTTTGAAGGGAGCCCATGCTTACCTTCCCCTTTTTGAAGAAGCCACCAATCCCCTCTTCCGACTTGCCACCCGCGTGCATGAAATATAACCGTCAATTTGTTCAGAAAAGTTGCTAAAAATTCGAGTCGTTACCATAATCGCCTAAAAAACTGGGAGAGATTATGGAAGCATGGGTGATTCGACAGGTAATCGCAAATACTGCAACTAGGATGTTCGACAGCTACTTTCTCGAAAGCCAACAGGGATGGACCTTAAAAACCCGCGCCATAGACATCACCGTCCGTACGATTGCCGATTTAGTGTTCACCAGTTTTTCTAGAACAGCTTACGAAATGCTCCATCAAAACCGCCTTGCCTTGGAAGTCATCCAAACAGCTCTTGTCCAAGGAGCTCCATATGTCATCGGAAAAGCATTCGGTTATAACAAAATCAAACTTACGCCAAGCGATCTCATTTGGATGGCACCTGCTTTTGTGGTGCATTTATTTGCGCAAGTGTTACTTAAGAAGCACAACGAGCAAAGAGCCGCCCAAGAAGCCAATCATGAAGATAGTCATGCATTAACTCTTAAATCGATTTCAACCATTTTTTCTGAGTTTGTCTATGGGAAATTGACCGGCGTGAATCCCCATGTGACCTCTGCCGTAAGAGCCCTTGTAAACCTCTTAAAATCTACTGGGGATAGCGATACAATCGAAGGGAAATTCCGCTCCTATGTTATCCCTTACTTTTTAGCTGCAATCGCCGCAAAAATCTTTAATAATCTTTGCACTAATTTCGTCACTGGAAAACCAACATTGCTCTCTTTTTCTTACAATGAAGCCCTAAAAAGTTTGCCAGTTTCAGGAAAAACTGCCGGAGTTGCTGCAGCAGCCTTGCTCTCTCTTGCCACTGCATGGGCAATTTCTAATGTTGAGTGGTAAACGCGTAACAACTGTTGCCAAAAGTCTTAAAAATCAGCTTGACAAAATATCTACCTTTTATCTATAATCATACGCAAACTTTATAAGTTTAATTAATACAAAATGAGGTGGTTATGAGCAGCTATTTGGCAATTCCTACTCGAGCAGGCGCACAATACATAGCGATCGAAGCTGCAAAAGGAGCCGTGACTGGCTTTGCGCTTGGAGGCGGAACATTGCCTGTTGCCGCTGCCTTTGGATTAGCACACACCATATATTGTGTATCAACTCCGGGCTTTGCAAAATTGAGCCAATATCTCCAAACAAAAAAACAATCTTTAGCTGTGATAACAATTACAGCCATACAATATCAAGGGCCGATGCTAGTCGCAGCTGCTTTACTCAAAGGTCTCGGCTATAACCAAGCCACCTATTCACGTTCGGCAATAGCTTCAGTTTTAACGGCCTATGTATTTTCAAAAATAGCAATATATGCAGAAACTATAACTGAAGATCCAAATAAAAAGCAGGCTGCGGCGCTTGGCTTTTACACTTTGAACGCCTTTAGTGCGGCTCAGCTTTTAGGAAGTGATCGCCTCCTCCTTCCACTTACTGTTTTTGCTAGTCGTTTTATACTATCTACAAGACTAAACGATAGCACCCAAGAGACTGACGCGTCTCTTTCCGCATTTAAAAAAAGAGTGGTTACTCTTCTACTGCCCTTTACAGTTATGGCAGGAGCGTTAACAGTCGGAACGAAAATGCAAGACGCCCTCTACAGTTATCTGAAAAAAAATCCCCCTGTAATCAACTCTCGTGAAGAAATCCTAAAAAGGTTGCAGGACCCTTCTAGACTGGCGCGCGTCGTGGCAGTGGCCTTGATCTCACTAGCCATTGTACGGCAATTTTAAGGTTGAGGAGTAGCTGCTTCGCAGTTGTTGGCACAAACCACACCTAGTCAAAGTTCATAGCAATGAATTAATTCAAGCATATGCTTAAGACGGATAAAATCGCTTTTTGCCATAGAGATGATAAGATTGACTGATTACATCGTTTCGAAAATATTCACTTAAGTCATTGGGAGTACGCAAATCAACCTGTCGACCAATAATTACTCCTAGCTCATATTCCAACTTCGAAATGCCAATGAGTCCGGGTATGTGATCGGAGTCAAATTCAACCAAAACATCAACGTCGCTCTTCTTGCGAAAATGAGTGGTTAACACTGATCCAAATAATGCAAGTTTGCTAATGTGATTTTTCTGGCAAAAGACTCGTATTGTCTCTGTTGGAATATCTATTTTAGGCGTCAAGTCATCTTTACTTTTCATGTAATAGAGTCTAGCAGATTTTTCAAATTCCTATAAAGCAAATTATGACCGCGTCTGGATACAACCATTTAACATCCTCACCACGGGTTTGCACCCACGACTACCCGCTCGCGCTGCTTCGCAGCTGTTGGCGCAGAGCTTGTTCGAACTTCAAAATTAGCTTGACAATATATTTACGTTTTCTTTACAATCGGAGGTGGATTTTATAATTTTAACTAATACACGATGAGGTGGTTATGAATGGTTATTTGGCAATTCCCACTCGTGCAGATGCACAATACATAGCGATCGAAGCAGCAAAAGGAGCCGTGACTGGCTTTGCATTTGGTGGAGGGACATTGCCCGTTGCCGCTGCTTTTGGATTAGCAAAAACTTTGAGCTGTGTTCATGGTCCTAGCTTTGACAAATTGCAGACATATTTCGAGCTCCAAAAGCAAACCTTAGCTGCACATGCGGTGAGCGTCTTATCTTCCCAAGGGCCCATGCTAGTCGCGGCCACTTTACTCAAAAGTCTCGGCTATAACCAAGCCTCCTTTTCACGCTTGACATTGGCTTCAGTCATTGGAGCCTTTGGAGTTTCTGTAATGGCAAGGAAAATATTTTTTGAAGCTGAGAAAGATTCAACTGAAAAGAAAGCTGCGCGTATTGGCTTTTTTGTTTCACAAGCCTTCAGCGCGGCTCAGCTTGTAGGAAGTAATTGCCTACTTTTTCCACTCACAGTTTTCGTTGACAGGTTTGCGAGAGCTGATAACCTGGAAGACAAAACTAAAAAAAAAGACGGATCTCTGGTAGCACTTGGAAAGCGAGTATGTACTAATTTGTTGCCTTTTACGGCTATCGCAGGGGCCTTAGCTGCCATTAAGTTTGGTGGAATGAAAGCACACAATGCCCTTTATAGTTTTTTGGAAAAAAATCGCGCTGCGGGAACCGTTGGCATGACGGACGAGGAAATCGGAAATGTCATGGCGACCATTGCGAAGAAAACAGTCATACAACTGGTAGCTGGTGTCGTACTGGCAGCTATTGTTTTGACTCTTAGAAAGGCTCGTTTGTAAGCTGCCGCCTATCAAACAAATTTAACAAGGGAACCCATCAAATGTTCGCAGATTTTCGTCTACCAACCCAATCTGATTTAGAAGACGTCGGCATCGAATTCTTCAAGGGATGCGCGACCGCCTACGCGACTAGCGGCGACATGTACCAAATCGGTGCTGGTTTTGCACTTCGAAAGCTGATCTCCTGCATAGAAAAAGAACAAATTAAGAAAATTGATGCATGGGCTAAAACACAATCTTGGTTCCCAAAGGATGTGGCACCAGTCTTGATATTTACCGTCCAAACAGCTGCCGCTGCTCTGCTCTTAAAGACAGCGCATTATAACCGCGCACAATGGAGTCTCATAACCGCAGCCAATGTAGCCCTGGCTATTTCCACAGTTGCAATGTCTAAAATAACCCCTAATGCAATTAGCCGAAGTATGGACACGCTTCAAGTTAGTTTCTCTTATGGCAGTATTACGGGTCATCTAATCGGCTGTGACTCCGTCGGAACTGGTGTAATTTTTGGGCTTTCCGCCTATTTTGCGCTCAATTCACAACCAGACGTCAAGTGGCACAAAAAAATCCAGCTGGAGTTGCTCCCTTATGCTGGGACTGCAATGTGTGCCAAAATAATCGATACGATGTGGCGACAGGCAATGTTACGCTAACAGGGTTTCTCGCTTGTCGGAATCTGGTTGACCCGGTAAGGTTTCAATTATGGAAACCACCCACTTTTTGGCAGACAGTTCGCTTGGACGCTTCTTTAGGAAAATCTATCGGATTGCACGGAATGTGGCAGTTGCATTTTATACCGATGAATGCTCTGAGAAAGCTTCTGCGTTGACATTTTACTCCCTCCTTTCGGTCGTTCCCGTCCTTGCCGTCGCATTCGGAATCGCCAAGGGATTTGGGTTTGAAGAAAATCTGCAACAGGAACTTTCTCAAAAATTCATTGAGCAGAAAGAAGTGGTCGACAAGCTCATCTCCTTTGCACAGTCGATGTTGCAAAACACCCAAAGCAACATCATCGCCGGGGTAGGACTTGCTGTCCTTTTGTGGAGTGTGCTCGTTCTCTTTGGAAATATCGAAAGCTCCTTTAATGCAATCTGGAAAATCAAAAGGCATCGCTCCTTCACGCGCAAGCTCAGCGACTATTCAGCTCTGATCCTCCTTTGCCCCATTTTCATTGCCATTTCAGGCAGTTTTTCCGTTTACATCTACTCGCAGCTCACCCATCTTTCAGAGTCGTCTGGCGTATGGAAAAACATGAGCCCCCTATTCTTAACGGGCTTTCGTCTCTTTCCCTTCGCCTTCTCTTGGCTCTTTTTCACCGCTCTTTACTACGTCATGCCAAACACCCATGTCCCCCTGAAATACGCTGTGATTGCAGGGATTCTGGCAGGGACTGCCTATCAGCTCTTGCAATGGACCTATATCCAATTCCAGGTAGGGTTAAGCAGCTATGGCGCTATTTATGGCAGTTTTGCCGCGCTGCCTCTTTTTCTGATCTGGCTCAACACGAGCTGGCTAACAACCCTTCTCGGAGCCGAAATTGCCTTTCACACGCAACAAGACGCAATTGTTCACGGCTCGCGCCCATCGCACCAAAATTTCACAGTGAGCAACGGCCGAGTCTTGTCGCTTCGCATTATGGAAGAGGCGATGACAGCCTATTTTAATGGAAAAAAAGCACCCGATATTGAGACCCTATCAAACCACATCGGCGCATTATCAGACACGGTCGACCAGTATGTCGGAATGCTTCTTAAAAAGGGGCTGCTCGTCAAAGTGTATGTAGAAAACCACGCTACAGTGGGCTATCAACCTGGACGCGATCCTACCTCCATCAGTGTGCAGAGTGTGTGCGAAGCCGTTGATTCAGCTAAAGTGGATGCGTGCGAGATGAGTGAACACGCGACAGTCAAACAATTCGAAGAGTGTTTAAAAGCGCTTGATTCCGAAGCCTCCTCCTCCAGTGTCAATCGCCAGCTGCGCTCTTTTTTTTCACCTGAGAGTTAACCGATGGATCCAACTCTAGAACAGTTTTGGGAAGATCTGGAAAGCGGTGAAGTGCATATGCGCGACCGGTGGCAAATCTCCCTTAAGTCGGAGTTTTTCCCGCGGCCCGACAAAGCGTATAGCCAATGCACCCAAGAATTTTATTTCTTCATTCCAAGCTCTTTGCAAATCAATAAGAGCACCTACTCGAACACCCAATTTTACCAAGACCAAACAAACCTGATTCGCTATAAAACCCCCCAATTTTCCTTTGAAGAGCTATTTGATCCCCGCAATCCCCTTTCCCCGCTTACGTGCATGTTTCACCTCTGCAAGCAAGAGGAAACACCTGAAAATCGAATAAGCTTTACCGAGGAGCTTAAACTCTTTGGAGGGGTTGTGCGGAGCACTCTTCGAGCGGCCGTAAAAAAGCTTCTCGACGAACTGGAAAAAGACAAGACAGTCGCGCAGCGGCCTGAATTTGAAGGGAAATGCCATGCCCTCCTTGAACAGATTGCCGTTTTGCATCGGAAATACGATGAACTCAAAGCCCTCTTTTTAGACACGTGGAACGACTCCCATTTGTACCGTCACATCCTCTACATCGATGAGTTTATTTCAGAAGAGATCAACTACTACCTCACCGGTTTACTCGAATTGATCCACCTCGCACAAGAAAATGGCGCGGCACCGATCGAAAAGCCGATTAAGGAGGCCTTGAATCGAGAGGATTTTCTGACAAAACATGGGATCACGCCTACAGCCACAAAAGGGGGCGTCTTAGATACCCGAGAAGCAGAATCGATCATCCATAAAAGAAGTCTTCTCATCAAATACGTGCTCGATGGTTTACAACTATCCACAAACCGCTTTTCGCTCGTACAAAACTACCAAAATTGGATTGGGGGGATTTCGGCTGGGGTTGCGATGCTGATCTACTTGTTGCTCTTTGTCACTCTGGGGAACGTGTTTGTCATCAACTCTCTGCCATTCGTGATGTTGACGATTTTGATTTACATCTTAAAAGATCGGCTCAAAGAGTGGATGAAGATTCTCTCCTACCGCCATTTTTCCCGCTGGTTTCCCGATTATACAACCGACATTTTCTCATCTGATCGAAAAAAGAAATTGGGGACGCTTCGAGAGTCTTTCTCCTTTATCGACGAACCACAACTGTCAGAGGAACTGCGCAAGCTGCGCAAAGCTGAATTCCACTCCGTTTTAGAAACGGTGCAACGCCCGGAGAACGTCCTCTTTTACAAACGAGACGTCGTCCTCAACACGCATAAAGAGACCCCTACATCGCGTTTTAAGGGCCTTAATGTCATTTTTCGTTACAACATCCAAGCCTTTCTCAAAAATGCGAGCGAACCATTTGAAGAGCATCTCACAATCGATCCTGAAACGCAAAACCTGATTGCCCTTTACCTACCCAAGGTTTACCACTTGAATCTCATCATCCGCACGACGATCGCCGAGCCTGGGAAAACACCTGAGATTACTCTTAAAAAATTAAGGATCATCATCGACAAGAACGGCATTAAACGGATCGAGCACATCTCGAAGCGAGAAGTTATTTAATTTCTTCGAGTGTGTCCCAATGGTTGAGCCCATTGTAGAAGAGGTGGATCGTGCGTTGGGAGGCAAATTGCCTGCCCACAACGCTTTCTTGAGGAACCAGGTGGCTATGCACCCAAATGCAGCATTGATAGTGATACGCCAGGTAATTAGCGTCAGTAGCAACCCCCTGATCGCCCCCATCCTTTGCCGATTTTAAAATGAGCTGTTGCTCGGCATCAGACACAGCCCTCTCTGCTTGTTTTGCAGCTAATAAATCCTTTCGAATCTCAGATTGATCCTTGTGCAAATGGTAACCGATCGCGTGGAAGAAACAATCGCCATCAGGTGCCATTTTTTTCAAGGTGAATTTATCAGCTAGCTGACTTTCAAAAAATGCCTTAGAAGCATCTAGGTTCGCTTCTGTCTCTAATGCAAGGATCGCATTTTCTCGGTACAAAGCCATATACGTTTTAAGATAAAACTGTTTATTATCTGCGATATTTTTTGCCATATGAGCTGGATACTCTTTATATTCCTCCCGAATGGCGGCTTCTGCGAAAGCGTTGACCATCGCATCAATTTGCATTTCCATTGCAGGAGAACACTTTGCCATAAAATCGCGCGAAGCCCGTCGATCTGTGCTCGCTGCATATTCATCCATGAATCGGAGGATCTTATCACCTAATTCTTGATCATGAGCATTAATGGTTCCGTAATGGGCTAATAGAAAGGAAACATTGCTTGCAGTTGGATCACCAAGCCGTTCTTGAACTTGTGCTAGATCGACGCCACTTGGCGTAATCGATGACGTCCTTAAACTAGATGGTCCTGGGCCACCAACGCCCTGTCCAGTATTAACTTGCTCCCACGAATCATCTGAACTCACATCGGAAGGAGCGGGTGATGGACCATTTTGTTGCAAATCGTTGCTACCGGCTGCTGACGAATTTTCTGCAGATTCTGGTGGGGGTGCTGGTGTTTGCGCATGAGCGCGGTAATAAGCATAGGCAAGAGCCGCCATTCCAAGCACACTGACAACGAGAATCTGGTTGTCTAACAAAGGAGTTCCAAGGCGGTCGCGCGCTACGATCCAAATGCGTCCTATCATGGTGTCTGCAGAAAAATAAGGGGCGACGTAAGCTTGAATCTTTGAAGCAAGGGGAGGTAAACCGAGAAAATCGGAGGCTTTACGGAGCTGCTCCATGGCAAGATCGTACCTTTCTGGCGTGATTCCTAATTTACTTTGTATAAACGCCTTCATAAATATCCGTGTCATAATTAATTATTTTATGACTAATTTTATCATTTTTCTCATGTTTTTGTCAATAAATAATTAATAAATAGCGATCGATTTTCCCTCTAGGGTATTGAGGTTTAACACTTCTTTTGGTAGTTTTAGATCAAACTCAAAGGTGCCCCATGCTCACCGTCGCGATCCGGTTCCTTCTCGTCATAGCCATTTTGATCCTCGTTTTAGCTGCGGCCTTACCCTCCCTCGTATCTAGTTCCTGGGGAAGAGAAATGGCTTTAGAGATAATCAACAGCTCTATTCCGGGTAAAATCTTGGTGGAACAGCTCGAACTGGGTTGGCTGGGACCACAAAAAATCAGCGGATTCACTCTAAAAGACCCGGCTGGGCAAACGGTCTTAACAGCCGCTAAAGGGGAAGCCGACGCGTCTCTTTTAACGCTATTTCGCTCTCCTCTTGGAGCAAACCAGATTGCAATCGAACAACTCAACGCAACGATTCAGGTAGATCAGCAAGGATTTTCAAATTTAGAAAAAAGCCTTAAAAGGAGTTGCTGCTCCCCGGAGCTGAGCGCAACAACCCAACCTCCCCTCACCCTGCTCCTCCAACAGGTGAACGGCCACATCAACCTTGCCCGCGATGACCAACCCCTGGAGATCCAACTCGAAGGGGAAAGCAGTTATAACGGTCAATTAGGAAAAATGGCTTTCCACCTTAAGCTCGACAAACAGGTCTTTGAAAAGATTTTAGAGCAGCACAATGACTTGTCTGCTGTGTTTGCAAACAACGGTTCCAGTGCGATGGTCGCCCATGCACAAATCGATCGCTTCCCAGTTGCTCTGATCGATCAATTCCTAAACCTGTCAGACGCTTCCCAATCTGGTCGTGCGGTTGCTCTTTTAGGGGAAACGTTAAATTTTACTCTTGATCAGACCCTTGAACAAAAAAACGTCGTCTTGAACTTCGCCCTCTCTTCATCGGCCCTGCAACTCAAAGGCAACCTCCAAATTGCCGACGACCTTTCAAGTGCTCATCTCGTGGGACAAGGATCGATGAAAGGAGAGGCCATTGACCTTGAAGTGCAAGCACAATTACCCAAAGGGATATTGACCAATCGGAACGCTTTCCAACAAGAGCCAATGGCTTTAGAAGCTAGCCTCAAACAGTTTCCTCTGAAGTTATTTTTGCCGCAAGAGGGGTTCACACCGACTCTGTTAGCGGTGGTTGGACAATATGTAGACATCAACAGCTCGTTCGTGTCTCACCGAGATAAATTGAATGGCAAACTCACTCTCTCCAGCGAGCAGCTGGCTCCCGCAACAGTGCTCTTTGAGATTGCAGATCGGGTAAGGCTCACAGAACCGTTCAAAATCATTTTTCCTTTAACTCCTTTAGTCGCACAAGGGGGGCCATTATTTACCCCCGCACTTGCGCTGCAACAGGGAGCCCATTTCCAATTGGCGCTAGACACTCTCGAAGCACCCCTCTCCTATAAACGGCTAATGAGCGGAGACCTTGACTTCCCTCTTTCAGATCTGGAATACACCGGAAGTATCGCGACGACGCCTCTTGCCTTTGTTGCAAATGCGCAAATCGGCAGTTTTACAGTGGACCAGATCAATGGGACTTTCACAGCAAAGAAAGGATCACAACCTGAAATCACCTTTGGAGGACTCGTCGAGCAAACAGATGCGCAGGGTGCTCTCAAACGGTTGCTGGGGGAAAGAACAGCGCTTCAAGCAACGCTGACAGGACAGGTTCTTTCTGCTGATTTTGAAGAACCGCTCCAATTAACCCTTGGACTCTCCTCTCCCCTTGCATTCGTAGACATGGTCAGCCAGATCAGTTCTTCAGGGATTCAGCTCACGAAACCAGCGCGTGTGCGCTACCAAGTAGAACCGCCTGCGCTCCAGTTCCTCGGCCTGCAAAACCTCCTTGGCGCCTTTCAGATGCCGACCTCTTTAGAGGTGTCAATTCATTCATGGCAGTTGCCCGCGAATTTGAAAGAGCTCTCTAAATTACACATGAGAGGCGGTCTTACAATCGACACACTTGCCTCTGCAGGTAGGCAAGCCGCTCTTGACGCTATCAAAGCGCAGTGGATCATCGATGGAAGCAACCGAGTTTTTGCCATCGACTTTTACGGTGTGACGCGGTTTGGCAAAGAAGCGGCAGGCCAATTGAGCGGTTCAGTGATCTTGGAAGACTGGATTCAAGAAGAGCGCCTCGACTTCGACCGTGCCACTCTCCGCACCAATCTAGATGCACACCGTTTGCCAACAGAACTCGTTGCGTTTAATTACGGCGGCAGCGATGTGGCGCAAATTATTGGCCATGCCCTCGACATGAAACTTGCTGCAAAGATGAATGATCTGCAACACCCGAAGGGGCATGCGACTCTCACCATGCAAAGCGACCGCCTCTCTGGCTACATCTCCGTTGCGATCGACGACGCCATCAGCCTAACAAAACAGATGGACCCCGCCTCCTTCCAATTCAAACTGACTCCTGAGGGGCATGCGGCTTTGCGCAATCTCTTGAAAAGGGGCTTTGAAAACCCCTTTAATCTAAATGAAACAGCGACCCTTTCAGTCTCGCTAAACACGCTCCATATTCCGCTCCCCTTTTCCTTGGCTCAGGCAGCTGTCGATGCGATCATCGGGATCAATAAACTCTCAGGGACCGATCAACGGTCACAGCAACGTCTGTGGCTCTCCGACATCAGTGCAGAAGTTGTGTCTCCCAATCTTTCGAACCAGATCGACTTTCGACTCAAAGGGCACGGGTATGCCAGCCAAGGGCAGGCAACCGATATCCAAGTGTCAGGGGCCGTGCATCACTTGCTCGATCCATCCGGTCAGCTCAATCTCAATGGTCTTTCTTTGGCTCTTGATGGCAGCGCAGAAGCACTCCCCGCTCCCCTGCTGTGCAAACTATTTTGCACAGATACTCAGTTGAGCCACCAAACAGAGGCCCTTTTCGGTCAGCTAGTCAACGCGAAAATCAAAGCGCAACTCCAACACATGAACGGTCCTGTGACGCTCCAAGCAACAGGCGCAAACGGCTCATTTACCCTCAACGGAATGCTCTCTGACGGATATCTCTTTTTAAACGACAATCTCACCGCACACGTGAAATTGACACCAAACTTTAGCCATTTTATCTTGCAAGAGCTCGTTCCCATCACGAACGGCATTATTCCGACCAACCAACCCTTGAACCTGATCATCGACAAAAGAGGATTTGCCCTGCCCATCAACCCCTTTGCAGTCGAAACACTTTCGATTGGAATGCTCTCGATCGATATCGGCCAAGTGCAGTTCTCTTCCAACTCACAATTGGCTTCGGCACTCAGTTTGCTCACACCAGCGAATGCGGAATCGATCAAAGTGTGGATCACGCCTGTCTACCTTTCGATGAAAGAGGGCGTTGTAAGAATCGAACGCACAGACATGCTGATCAACGAGCGGTACCCATTAGCTACTTGGGGACATGTCGATCTCATCAAAGAGCGAGTCAACATGATCGTTGGATTGTCGGGTGCTGCGCTGGCCTCCGCATTTAACATCAAAAGCATTCCGCGCAGTTACCTACTCCAAATGCCCTTTAAGGGACCTCTGGACAACCCAACTCTCGACAAAACGCGTGCCGCAGGCAGAATCAGCGCTCTTACCGCTCAGGCACATGGGGGCCCCGAAGGGTTGGTCATAGGCACTGTCCTTGATATCTTGAGCGGAGGGACCAAAGAGGCCTCTCCCCCGCAGCCAACAACCGATCCGCTGCCCTGGCAGAACATGATGGTCGACACAGAAGAGAGCAGCAGCGGCATTCCCAAGAGCCCTCTAAAAGCCCCCATGGACGAAATCACCAAGGGAGCCAGCTCCTTGCTCAAAACCCTCCTCAACAAAAAGAAAAAGTAACAATAGAATATTTACACCCAATTTCGAAGATCGTAGAGTGATATGCCGCCCCTTTAGGGCTCGTCACTTGGGTGCGTGTTTACCCAGGCCTCCGTTCGCTGCCGCTCACTCCGACCTGGGCTATGCTAGACCGACCCTTCGGGCCTAACAAACAATCAATTTGTTCCGGAACTGATTTGCTGCTGAGGCCCAATGGGCCGGCATCTCATAGCCCAGGTCGGAGCGAAGCGTAGGCCTGGGTTTAAAAAACCCACAAAATTGAGGCCCGAAGGGTCGGCAAGATACCGGCCCTTCGGGCCTTAAGTCATAATAACCTTTATTGAGCTGAAGGGCTAGCGACCTTCCAAGGGAGCTGCCTTCCTGCTTGGTAGGGAACGACGCCTGCAACCACTTTTGGAACGGTCCATTCTTCTTGGACGAGAGTGATTTTCTCTTGGTTCAAACTCAATCCGTAAAATTGGGCACCAAAGGTGGAAACAAAGTCTTCTAGCTTTTCCAATTGGTTGTGCTTCTCAAACAGAGCCACTAAAGCAGGCAATGCCACAGGCGCTGTAAACACTCCTGCACACCCTTCCGCACACTCTTTTGTGTGGCGCAAATGGGGAGCACTATCTGAACCAAAGAAAAACTTCGGATTTCCACTCAAAGCTGCACGCAAAATCGCATCGCGATCTTCGTAGCGCTTTGGAATCGGTTTGCAAAAATGGTGGGGTTGGTTCATCGAGCCAACGACATCATCTAACGTCAACTCCATGTGGTGAAGCGTGATCGTCGCTCCAACATTTGCAGGAAGACTTTCCACGATCTCAACAGCCGCTTTTGTCGACACGTGCTCGAGGACCATTTTGAGATCGGGAAAATCTGCAACGAGTTGCACTAAAGTGGCTAAAAACTTCTCTTCCCGATCCATACAAAACTCACCTGGCTTTTCCCCATGCAAACACAAAATAATTCCGAGCTTTTGCATGGCACCAAATACGGGATAAAGAGCATGAAAGTCGGTCACACCGCCATGAGAGTTCGTCGTCACGCCGTCTGGGTACAATTTCCCAGCAACCGCCAAACCGACAATAGAATAGACATCTTCAACAGTCGTTTCTGGGGTGATCTTAAATGTCATTAAGGGTTGAAAATGGGCATTCTGCGGATCAACTGCCGCAAGAATTTCAGTTCGATACTTCGACACATCGTTCCCATTTCGAATCGGCGGATTCGTGTTGGGCATGACAAGCGCCCGCTTAAATTGGGAAGCCGTCTCATTGACCACTCCCCGAAGCAATTCTCCTTGTCTTAAGTGAACGTGAAAATCATCAGGTGCTCGAATTTGAAGAGTCGTCGAGTGAATATCAGCTGCAAAGAAAAGGGCCAAACCACAAGTCAATACGCGTAACGTTAGTAATTTCATAAGCACTTCCTCTTAAAAGGGTTTACCATCACACTTTAGGTCGTGAATGAAATATTCCGCAATAAAAAGCCGCAACTTTCGGTTTCACTACGGTGTGTGTATTCTTGAAAAAGACGTCAGAAAATGCTGGATTGTCATTGAAAAGCAACAATCCGCTTCCGGGGCTGTGGCGCAATTTTACGTGGGGATATTTATGTAAGTAGACACTAGTCCCAGGGATTGACCAAAAGAACGCCAGTTGATTCAAAATCGACAATGTTTTCGGTGACCACCGTCAACTCGTGATGCAGCGCTGTAGCAGCTATCAGGCTATCTATGATGGCAAGATTGATCCCTTTTCTTTTGCACTCTCCTACGAGAGTGCCCCAACGGTGCGCAAGCTTTAAATCAAAATCTAAGATGCGCCCCTCAAAATCTGGAACCAGATCATTAAAAAGCCAATTTTCAAGATCTGCCTTAAGTTTTTTACGATCTTTCAAGGTGTCATCTAACTTAGCGATGCCAGCTTGAATTTCAGCAATAGAAAACACGCTGATTGTGCACAAACTCGCTTTATGTTGTTCTATCCACAGCTGCAATTTGGGATCTTTGTGCTTAGAAATGCGCCTAAGCTTTGATAAAATGCATGTATCTAATAAGTAAGTCATAAATCGAGGTCTCTTAACGTTTCCTTGGATCGAGTCAGATCTAATTCAATCTCAGGATGCGGACACCTTAGGAAAACGCCTAGGATGGATCTGTTCGCTCCCAAATAGTCGTTATAGGATGCCTCATTTAAGATCACAAAATTTTTCTTATTCCTAACAATCACTTGTTTACCACTCTCGTCCGTCCGATTCAGGACTTCGGAAAGTTTTGCCTTTGCCTCTTGAAACTGCCATACTCCCTTGTTAGAGTCTGGTTTTTTAGATAAATTCGATGACATGCGACACCTCCTGACTAGTCTGATCTAGTCTTATTATAAAGGTTCCTATGTTTTTGAGCAATGGCAAAAAAACATAAGGAGCCTTGAACTGGGCTTCAGACAATCTTAAATGTCGACTTTCTTGTCCTGTCGACACACCCGCTAGGAAGCATCGGTTCGAAAATAGCTCTTTGGCTATTATCTTCGCCGCTTAGGTTCTCTTTCAATTGTGAATTTAAAACATAAAGCTCTTCTACTTTCGCTTGAAGTTCGGCTATCTGTTTTTGAATTCTATAGATTTTTTGACCTTGCTGAACTTCAGCCGGTGTTAGGGGGGGGTGGAGCTTAGACTGTTCGACATTTTCAACGAATTCTGTCCATCCAGGTTCACCCGGTAGCGGCAATTGGGAAGGAGCAGAACCCACTAATTGAGATGAACTCCACCTCTGTGCTAAATTTGCAATTTTTTGCCACTCTCGGGAATGAGAGGTGGGTAAATGAGAGGTTTTCATATATGCAAATGCGGATCTTATTACAGGAAAAACCACAATTTACCTCCATATCTACGGTCTTTTGCGATTAGTTTAAATTACACATTGATTCAAGTCAATTTCGGAACCTTTTAAAAAGGTTTACCATCCCATTTTAGATCGTGGATGAAATATTCAGCAATCGAAAGCTGCAACTTTCGGCTGCCATACGCGAGCTTACAGAAGAGATAGGGTTGCACAAAAAATGGGAGCAGATCAGATCTTCTTAAGACGACATCGGACGTCGTGAACAGATCTTTGAAATAGGTCCCAATCGCTTGGGGAGTATAGTCGATATGTTTCCAACCATACATGGCCATGCCTGTTGCGATCTGTTTCCGAGCGGCTTTTTTCGGCGTCACTACCGTGTGTGAATTCTTGAAAAAAACATCGGCAAATGCGGGATTGTCGTTTAGAAGCAACAGACCACTTGTGGAACGTGGGTTGCACTCAATCGCATATAAGACTTGATCTCGCCCTTCAATCAAGTCAAAGGCGATTTGCCCCGTATATCCAATCTTTTGGACAAAGTTTTGTACCCACTCCAAAATCCCAGGGTGTTCGATTGATTCAAAAGCCACGCAGCTGTGCCCATCGATCGTATAGCGCACGGGATAGGCCGCGTGGGCCAAAACTTTCCCATTTCGACAGGCTGAATAAGTGCAATAGCGCGCGCCGTCGATCCATTGCTGTGCGATCCACGGGTTATGTGCGCTGATGTTTACGTGTGGCGGTTGTTGCCCGGGAAGCACTTTAAAGACGTCGAGGGCTGCTCGCGAGTAGCACGCTTTGAACGCATAAGGGACATCAAAAGAGATCTCTTTTAAATCTGCACTCTTTTCTATTAAGAACGTCTTAGGATGGGGGATCTTGAATTTCTCTAAAGAGACTTGAAAGGTCCATTTGTTTAAGAGTGTGTGGTAGGTCAAAAAATCGGGACAAAAAAGGGTGCAATGCGCGGGGAAAAGGTGCTTCATGCTCGTGACATAACATAGATCTTCCCACATAGGGATGAGCAAGTCGACTTTCTCCTTTGCCGCAATCGCTGCCAGCTTTTCGATGTATTCTTTCGAATGCTCTTTAGGGCTTGGCAGCCGATAGTGGGCCGAAACGGCATTGGAATATTTGCTGATGGAAAAAGAAGCGGAGTCCACCACGATGACGCGGTGTCCGGCTTTTGCAAACATGCGGGCCATTTCTAAGGCTAAAAAGGAGCGGCCAAATGTAATTAAGATATTCTTTTTCATGGTTGAACTGCTTTATGAGAGGGCTTTAAGGCCAAAAATCGATCCGACTAACGTAAACAAAAAGAAGGCTTTCCAAAGCGAAAGATCATCGCCAAAAATAAAGACTCCGACGCAGGCTGTTCCAGCAGCGCCAATCCCCGTCCACACCGCGTAAGCGACCCCTAACGGAATTGATTCAAGCGATTTATTGAGACAATAAAAACTCAAAAATGAAAACAAAAGGAAAAAACCGGTCATGATCGGTTTCGTAAATCCTTCAGTCAATTTCAGAAACGTTGTAAATCCAATTTCCAACATACCTGCAACGAGTAGATAGACCCAACTTAACGGCATTACATCTCACTTTTTTTACATGTCGTAGCGTCCTGTTTGTCCTTGACGCGGTACACCATGAATCAATACTCTGACAAATTTTTCCCATTGTTCAGCCTGCATCGTAGGCATAAATAACGAAGGATTTACCCCAATTCGACGCGCAAAATCATCCGCAAATGGGAGCACGTTGTTTGTGGCGGCTTCTTCAGTCAAGGAATCGACAAGCTCGCCAATAAAGGTTTTCCACACCCAAGTTTTATCTTCCAGATTGCGCATGCTCACTATTAACTTATCATCGGTAAAAATAACGGCCAAAAAGTTTAGAGGATGCACGTGTTTGATGCGTGGCTTGGTTTTTTGCAATTCAGACCGTGCAAGCCCGATCTTTGCCACGTTCGACATCCCAAGAGTTTTGACGACATAGTGAATGTCGGCGCGTTCGCTTTCTGTCACAAGTTGAAAATAGTCACGTTGTGCAACGGCGGGTTTCGCTGCGGCTCTGACATATACCGCACCTTGGTTTGAGACAAGAATGTCCATGCGCATCGCACGCGCCGACTCTTGATAATCCTCTCCATAGCCATCACCAGTCATCAAAAACTCTGTGTCGTATTCTTTGACGACATCGACAAAGGCGGCACTCTCAGGCAGTTCAACATACTCCGCATGTGTCATGGGGCTTCCTGCTGCCAAAACGGCCATGATTGCAAATCTGTAACGGTTTTTCATAGGTCTCCTCCAAAAGATTATTCTTATAGCATAAATCTTTAAGCAAACAAGAAAAATATTTCAATTTACAAATATTCAAGGAGTTCATACACAGAGAAATTCAGACAGCAAACAACATGAGTCACACCGCATGCGGTCGATAGCAAAACTTTCATTATTGTTTCTTTTAACCACTTCCCTACTTCTTGCCGACGACGAATGGTGTTGCGATGAGTTCCGTCCCATTCCGCAAGGCTACATTCCTGCGATCGGAGCGGAGTGGTCTCACGTGAGCCGCACGCGAGATGGGGGAACAAAACAACACGGAAATTATTTTGGAGGACGCGCATCGTTTGATCGCATTGCGCGCTATAAATTGTATTACGGCGTCCAAGCGGCCTATGGATTTAGCACTTTAGAAGGTCATCAAGGCTCAGGAGCAAAAATCCGTTCCAAGTTCACAACCGGTCAAATTGAAGGCTCGGTCGGTTACACGTTTCAAAGCAAATGTTTCTTAAACCCTTGGATAACACCGATCCTCGGATACGGCTACCTTTACGAAAAAAATGCCTTTAAAGATCCCTCTCCGCTTCATTTAACCTTCACCACCCGGTATCAATATGTCCCGTTCGGAATTCTTTCTGGGATCACCGTGGCTGAGAATTTTGGAGTGGGGCTCAACGTCCGCCTGCGCTGGCCTTACGATCCCAAATGCAAAGTGACGGGAGATGAAGAGAACGAAGATTCGACTCAGCTCATCGAAGAAAAGCTTGGGTATCGGATCGAGATTCCTCTGCTTTATGCTACCCCCGTTTGCTGCCGCTCATTATTAGTTGGCCTTACCCCCTTTTATGAACTGCGCCACTACGGTGGAAAAGAGAATCACCCTTTTGACTTTTTTGAAACAAAGATGCGCCTTTATGGTGTCAATTTGCAAATCCTATACCAATTTTGACTTGAGGAGAGTTGCATGCATAACACAATGATCGAAGCCGCCCACAGCGCCCCCTGGTTGGAGGAGCTCAGCGTCTTACAACAACCAAAAACCGCTTCTCCCCAACCACTCTTTCAACCTTCTCTGCTCAAACACTTCGATTCAACCTTAAGCTCCGAATCAACCGATACCGCCAACTTCTTCCAACCGCTCATGACCGATGGAATTGACCAATTCTTCGACAATCTCAACGGGGAGTTGAAATTGCTCCACATTGGGGAGCATATCCTTCCGCTCCTCGTTACGAATGGCAACTACAACGATACTTACATCTGTTCGCCCTACGGACATTACGTCCAACTGCCTTTGGAATCTCTCACGATGCTCAATAACAAGCTGGCTAGAAAAAGCGCCTCTCTCTTTATTAAGAATTACGGGCGCCTGCTCAAAATGGGAGAGATCAATCGCTGCGTCTATGTCAACCATTGGCTCTTTTCAACCGATCTTTATCCTGCAAATTTCAATGGTAAAGAGGTGGAAGC
>JABDCX010000019.1 GCA_013287915.1 Chlamydiota bacterium | reverse complement strand
TCCTTGTACGTGACTCGTCCCTTATCGACACTATTTTCAAAATTTTCATCTCCGCTTTCAAAAGAAAACGTGAAATCTTTCCATTTCAACTGTGCATTTTTAAAGAAACTATGGGCATTGCACAATCCATCAATCGCAAGGTTGATGGGGTTCTGAGCCAACAACGCAAGTGCAACTTGCTGACCGATTTTTGTACGGTGAACGAACCAGACTTCTTCTTGGGTAGAGCTGGCATTATCAGGTAATTTTAAAAGGGATTGTAAACGAGATTCGGTTGCGGAATTGAGGATTTTGTCTGCTTGTTTGTACAAAAGAGCATTCAGTGCGCATGGCGCGATCGCAGCAATGGCTGCAACGGGGAGGGAAAAACGAGAGCGGGTCGCATTGAAAATCCGTTGGGTGTAATAGAGGCAAGTCGCTACATTGGCCGCGGTGAACAACATTTGGATGGTGACGCGATTCGAAACGGCTGTTTCGCAAAGCCACTTGACTGTTCGATTCTCTTGACTATCGACCGTGCGGATCGAACTGTAAAAAACCCCTTCTAATATAGAACCAACTGCGATGGCTTTCTCTGGGGTTACTTGCGAGGCAAAATAAGAAACCCATGTTGGGATTTGAGAATGAACAGCTTGTGGAATTGACATATCAATAGTCTCCGAACTAAAATTTGCTTCAATTGTATTATAATCAGTATTTTATGTCAAATGTATTTTTTTTATTTCATAGTGAATAATAAAGGATAGGAATGGCTCGAAAAGGAGTGCTGTGATCTTTTCCTCTTTTGTGCTAAGCTTCCGTTTTTGTACCTCTTTTAAAGGAAACTTATGGATAAACGCACCCTTCTGTTCGTTCTCTCGCTCACGTTTACGCTATTTTTTGTGAACATGTATTTTGAGTCGCAACATACTGAATCTCTCAGAGATTGGAGAACTCAACAAGCAGCAAAACGGGAGCAGCAAGTTGCCAGTCTCAACCAAGAGATTCAGAAGCGAACGGCTCAAGCTTCGCAGCTGCCTCTCGTTCCCGTGTCACAGGAACCGGCAGGAAGGAAAGTCTGGACAACGGCTGTACAGGCGGGTAAAGCGTTGATCGTTTTGGAACCAGAATCGGGAGAGGTTCCTGAAAAAATCTACGCAAAAGGGGATGTGAGGCCTTATGCTTTAAGCGCAAGTGCTACGAATGGCGTCGCCGTGCACCTTTACCGTCTGCAGGAGACCGATTTAGCAACCGTTGGCGATCTTCCCGATTTTGGGCGGTTTGAGTTGCAGCTCGTCTCTACAGGGACTCAGGAAGATCCCGCAGCTGTGAGTGTCTATGTTGCCGATTATGTCGATGCGCATGTTGAGATTTTGCAGCAGGTGCTCTCTAAGCTTCAGCAGCAAGAGGAGCCGCCAGTCAAGGAGAGAGTGCCGTTCGTCATGCACTCGGCAATTGCTCTGATGAAGACAGATCAAGGCTATGTTGCTGCGGGCGTCTACGATCCTCAAACGGGAGTGATCGAACAGCTCAATGTGTTGCCGAAACTCGCGCCTTTCCTCGAAACAGCGCAAAAGAAAACAGCCATTCGCTCCGACGCAAAAGGGCAAGAGAAGTTTTATGTGCTCGAAACGCCGTATCAACAGGTCGTGTTTTCGAATTACGGCGGAGCCATTGTGGAGATTAACTTACCTTTCCAAGGCAAAAGCGACAAATTGAGTGCTGTGAAAGAGATCGATGTCGACCGCGATATGGTTGAAAAGCACCCGTACAATGCACGTTTTCCAGCTCACGCCTATTTGACACCTGCAAAAGCTCCGAACGGAGAAGGTGAGGAGCACGCGGAAGGGGTTCTTGGCGGCTATTATCCACTTTTACGCCGCGATCTCATCGAAAAGGATAAGAGGAAGAATGTAAGGGTGGCACCGCGCTACTATGCGTTTAACATCGTTTCAGACTACCCAGAGACTGCAGAATTGATTTACAAAGTGAAACAATTTGATCAGCAGTCGATTGTATTTGAGGCTGTTCAATCGCACCGGACGATCACGAAGACCTATTCTGTGGCTGCAGAGACGCAGGCCCCTTATTGCATTGATTTAACGGTAAAGATCGAAGGGGATACGCGCAATTTGTGGCTAACCTCGGGGATCCCCGAAGTAGAATGGATTTCGGGAGCTCCAGCACCTGCACTAAAATACCGTTTGACGCGCAATCAACAGGCTGAAGTATTGCCGATCGATTTACCGAAGGATTCGTTAACCGTCACTTCTGTGTATCCCGATTGGATTTGCAACTCCAACGGGTTTTTCGGCGTAATCATGGATAGCATTGAGGAGACCGAGCCCGGTTACCGCGTTCAGTATGTTCCAGGGGTCGTTGTCCCCTCGCGTTTAGTTGAAATTGGTCAAGAGTACGACAGGTACAGTGCAAAAGATATGCCAGGGTATTTGATGCTGTTGCCCATTCCTTCTAAAGGGGGGCAGCTCCACTACCGCATTTTTGCAGGCCCATTTGCCGAAAGCGTTTTGAAAAAAGTCGATGAAGTTTATTCAAATCCAGCGACGGGCTACAACCCAGACTACATTGCGTGTCAAACCTTTCATGGGTGGTTTGCATTTATTTCCGAGCCGTTCGCCAAGTTTCTCTTCGTCTTGATGAAGTTCTTCTATTCGTTGACGGGATCGTGGGCGTTTTCGATTGTGTTGTTGACAGTGGCTTTGCGCGTCATGCTTTGGCCATTGAACAGCTGGTCGACAAAATCGATGCTGAAGATGCAGCAGATTGCGCCAAAGGTTGCCGCTGTCCAAGAGAAGTATAAAAAGGATCCAAAACAAGCGCAGCTTGAGGTGATGAATCTTTATCGAGATGGCGGCGTCAACCCGATATCGGGGTGTCTTCCACTTTTGATCCAGATGCCTTTCTTGATCGGAATGTTCGACCTGCTCAAATCGACTTTTGAGCTGCGTGGGGCTTCGTTCATCCCTGGCTGGATCGATAATTTGGCAGCTCCCGATGTGTTATTCCGGTGGGACTATCCGATCTTCTTTATCGGAAATGAATTTCACCTATTGCCGTTTTTACTTGGTGGAGTGATGTACTTGCAACAAGCTATGATGTCGTCGCTTCCGAAGAATTCAGCGCTCTGGACAGACCAGCAGCGGCAACAGAAGATGATGGGCAACATGATGACAGTGGTGTTTACGGTTATGTTCTATAACTTCCCATCGGGCTTGAATATTTATTGGTTGTCGTCGATGTTGCTTGGGATGTTGCAGCAGTACATCACGACAAAGCAGATGAAACAAGGGAAGAAGTAGAACATGCAGGCCTGGAAGGATTTTCTCGAAGCACAGCAAGAGGAATTGGGTGTAGAGACCGTCAACAAGTGGCTGCGTCCGTTGAAGATTCTCAGTTTTGATGCCGGGAACCTCTATCTTGAGGCAAAAGATACTTTCCAGGTGATGTGGTTTGAAGAACACATCCGAAAAAAAGCCGATGCGCGCTTTCTCAATAACAATAAGCGGCGCATACGGATCCATTTATCCGTAGCAAACGCACCCTCCCGAAAGAAATGGACAAAAAAGGCAAAGGGGAACCTGGCCGAAGAGCACAAGTTTACACTTCATTTTGACCAAGTCGACCCCCACTGCACGTTGTCGAACTTCGTCGTTCTCGAATCGAATATGATGGTGCACAAGGTATTGATTCAACTCTGTGCAGATCCTAAAACGCTTGGCACAGTCAATCCGATCTACATCCACGGGAGTTCGGGAACGGGAAAAACCCATTTGTTAATGGGGTGTGCAGAGGCATTGCTGAAAAATGGGCTACGTGTGATCTACACGAATGCACAAACCTTTACAGACCACGTTGTCGCTGCGATTCGTGCAGGGGAGATGAGTCAATTTAGACAGGCGTATCGCAATAACGATGTGTTGATCATCGATGATGTGCACGTGTTTTCGCGCAAAGGGGCGACACAGGAGGAGTTTTTCCATACCTTCAACACGCTTCACCTCGATAACAAGCAAATCATTTTGTCGGCAAATTGCCCTCCTTCAGAACTTCAAATGATTGAGCCCCGCCTGACGAGCCGATTCGAATGGGGGTTTGTCCATGGGATCGACATGTCGCAGGCTCGCGAATTAGAAGAGATTTTGAAGGCAAAGGCACGCGTATTGCAATTCGATTTGCAGCCAAGATTGTGTGAATATCTGCTCGCTGCCTTCAGCACGGCAAAAATGCTCGTGAAAGCATTGGAGACATTGGTGTTGCGCACGCATATGGAAGGTGTGAAGGGGCCGCTTTCTCTCTTGATGGCAGCAGGGATGCTTGAAGGGTTGCTGGCAGAAGAGAAACAAAATGCCTTAACGCCACACGGGATCATTCATGGTACAGCTGAACATTTTGGACTCAGGGTCGAAGATATTACAGGGAAGGCGCAAACGCGCGAATGTGTGCTGCCACGTCAGATTTCGATGCATTTATGTCGCCATCAGTTGAAATTACCATTTGTAAAGATTGCGGAAATTTTTAATAAGGATCATTCTACGGTTATGACGAGTGTGAAGGTCATACAGAAAGGAATTGATCTCAAGGAAGATGAAGTAGCAGGCGCTTATCGTGTGATCATGAAGCGTCTAAGACCATAAAAAGGAGAGGGGATAATGTTAGAACCGCGCATGTTAGGAGATTACACGCTGATTAAACTGATTGGTCACGGTTCTATGGGGGCTGTCTATCTAGCCGAGCACCGTTTCATGAAAAAGCAACAGGTGCTTAAGTTGCTCCCCTCTGAATTGTCGTCCGATCGAGGGTTCATCCAGCGCTTTGAGGAGGAAGTTTCTTTTTTGACGACATTGGAACACCCCCATATCGCAAAAATCCACAACGTCTCCTTTTCCCAAGGGCAGTATTTTCTCGTGACGGATTGCATCGTAGATGAATTTGGAGAGACGACGAACTTAGCGCAATACATGCTGTCTCGAGGGAAAAAATTTGATGAAGAGACTTTATTCCGCCTCTTAAGGCAAATTGCCGACGCCCTGGACTATGCCCATGGTAAAAAGGGGGCAAATGGAAAAGGGATGGCGCACCGCACTCTTAAGCTGAACAACATTCTCGTTGCCAAAGGACGTGGCTCGATCGATCTGGTTTTGACAGATTTTGGGCTGTCGCGCGTCCTTGGAACAGGGGCTGTATTGACCCGAACATTTAAGGCTGTTGCCGAGGCACTGGGCATTGTCGATGCGCTCTACCAATCCAAGACGGGCATTGAACGGTATCCAAATCCACCTATCGATCCTCAAAAGGCGATCCCATTGCACGCCTCGTTTCTTCAGAACTTTGCCTTTTTGGCTCCCGAGCAAAAGAGGATTGAGTGTCTTCAGCCAGCCGAGGCCAAGGTTGATGCGTACGCGTTTGGCGTGTTGACCTACTATCTTTTGACAGGGGAATATCCAGAGGGGCTGTTTGAAATGCCTTCTGCGATCAGACAAGAAAATAGCTGGAACTGGGATACTTTGGTTTCTGAGTGCTTGCACACCAATCCTGAAAAGCGTCCAGAGAGCCTTGTGGAGGCTCTTGAAGCGGTTCGAACTTCAAGTAAAGCTGTTCACACCCATTTTCACGAATATGCAGCGACTCAAAATTACACCGCGGTCCGCAGCAATGTTCAGATCGATATGCCCGTTGCTGTTGCGGTTCAGGCCCAAAGCGAAGCAACCGCACTCCAAGAGCCCGTTCTCGTGGCTGTACAAAGCGAAATCGTGGAAGAGAGCGCAGCTCCTTCGACACTCGGACAAGAATTGCGCCCCATGCTGAAGAACACGGTCTTGGAGCGCCCTGTGAACGATCTCGACCCAGCGGCACTGCTGCTTGTGGATACAGCTGTAAAGCATTACACCCCCGAAAGGCGCGAAGTGAAAAATATTCAACCCTTGATGACCGAGATGGCCGTCATTCAGGGGGGCAGCTTCTACCGTGGCAGCACGGATGGCAATCGCGATGAAACCCCTCGCCATATCGTGACGCTATCTAGTTATGCAATCGATACCCACCCCGTCACAAATGAGCAATTTGTTCGCTTTTTAGAAGTGATGGGAGGGGAAAAAGATAGCAACCACCAAGATATCATCCGGATGCGCGATTCGAGAATCAAGCGCAGCGGCGGACGTTTGAGCATTGAGTCGGGATATTCTAAGCACCCTGTCGTTGGAGTCACTTGGTATGGGGCTCTTGCCTATGCGATGTGGGTTGGGAAGCGTTTGCCAACGGAAGCCGAGTGGGAAATCGCCTCAAGGGGCGGCCTGGAAAATGAATTGTATCCGACGGGAGATGACATCGAGAAGACACAAGCCAACTTTTTTAGTTCCGATACCACAACTGTCATGAGTTATGCACCCAATAACTATGGGCTCTACGATATGGCAGGAAACGTGTACGAATGGTGCCACGATTGGTATGGGTACAATTACTACGAGATGTCTGTACAAGAACCTGAAAATCCCAAAGGGCCTTTGCAGGGGGTTTATCGCGTGTTGCGCGGCGGGTGTTGGAAGAGTCTGAAAGAGGACTTGCGCTGTTCGCGGCGTCATCGCAATAACCCAGGTACAGTGAATGGAACATATGGTTTCCGTTGTGCAGCGGATGTGCAATAATGGTTTCGATACTCTTTGTTTGTTTAGGGAATATTTGTCGCTCACCAGCTGCTGAAGGGCTCTTGCGCCACATGGTTGAAAAAGGGGATATCAAGCATCCGATCCATGTAGAGAGCAGAGGCCTTGGCGATTGGCACCAAGGGCAGTTGCCCGATGTGCGGATGCGCGAAGCGGCTGGCAGCCGCGGCGTTCTATTGGTGAGCCGTGCTAAGAAAATTGAAAACGATGACTTTGATCGATTCGATTACATTCTCGTCGCCGATCAAAAGGTGTTAGCCGAGGTGTACCGCTATGCCAAATCCCCAGACCACAAAGCAAAAATCCATCTGATCACCCATTTTAGTTCCATCTACAAAGACGAACCGATCCCAGATCCCTATTACGAAGGGGATGCCGGCTTTGAGCGCGTGCTCGACATGCTCGAGGATTCATGCCAAGGCCTTTTGCACCACATCAAATCACAGTGAAGACGATGCATTTCCTTCCTTGAACAAATTGTCAGGTCGTGCTAAAATCTTCCTGCATGGAAGAGTGGCAGAGTGGCCGATTGCGTCTGTCTTGAAAACAGAAGGTCCGCAAGGATCCGTGGGTTCGAATCCTACCTCTTCCGAATTTTAAACTAGCCCTCAAAGTCCCTACTTACTGTAGGCTTGGATGGCCTTCAAGATGGCAGCTTCGGTGATTTCGCTCGTGCCCGCAAGCTTTTTCCCTTTCTTTTGAGCCTTGCTGACGACGACGACAGTGGGGGTGCCTTCCACTTCTAGCTTCTCGACGAGATAGTTAAAATACTTCGAGGCGAGGGCAATTTCTGCGTAGCTCAACTGCTTATACGAAGCGCCTAGGCGTTTTGCAAGGGCTGCGACCTGCTCGTCAGTAGGAGTTTTTGTATCTTCCGACAAATCTGTTAAGGCACTGCGCAACTTCATATATTTTGTTTTGTTATAGATCATGAACGAAAGATTGTACGGGGAATAATTCAAGGTTTCGGGGTGGACGGGATTGTCTACAAAAATGAGCCGCGCTTGCTTCATGATTTCAGGCGCTGCGGCTTCCAACATTGGTTCTAATTTGCGGCATCCGGGACACGCCCAGTCTGTAAACACATACACCTCTACGGGACTGTTGAGTTTGCCGAAAGCGAGTTTTTCCTTAATTTCGTTTTCAGCAGCTTGGAGCGGGTGGTATTTTCCGATGCCGCCGAAGGCAAAAAGGAAGCCAGCAACTAAAATGATGATGCCTGATAGACCTTTGTAGACGTGATGCATAATCTGACCTTTATCCTCATGTTCAAATGATTCTTCAAAACGGTTGCAATATTCATAGAAATAGGCTGCAGAAGCACTCACAAGTGCTGCCGCGATAGACAAACAAACTGGGCACCAGGATCCAATCATGTATTTTTGTGCATAGATAAACACAAGCTCAGCACCAAGGGCTGCGCACAACATCCATCCTGTGGCAGTTGCCAAGATTCGAAACCAAGGGGAGAGAAGATGAAAAAACAGCATTGTAGGGAAAACAAACAAACCGACTTCTTCGAATTTGAATCCATAGAGGCGGTATTGATGGCCCTCTGCGCACGATTGGGAACACAGTTTCATCCAAGAAAGAATCGTGAGTGCAATTGTCGCTGCTAAAGCCACAGCTGCAAGGGTATAGACAACTCTGCTGGAGAATTGCTCCTGACTGGTCTTTGATGGCTTCAGTAAATGTGTATAGGACATAATAAATAGTTGGTTTTTCTCTGTATTTACGTCACGCTGTCACGAGTTGTCAACAATTTTTTGGACGTTTGAGAAACATAACGAGAATGACCAATAATCCGCAGACGACCATGACGGCAGGTGGGAATATTTTGAGTGTGGTGTAGTACCGATACGCGAAAAACAGGGTGATTGCAGTGGTCACGCCCAAAACGAGCCAGCAATGAAGCCCTTTTCCCAAATAGTGTCTAATGGTACAATAACCAAGGACGAGCCCTGAACCGACTCCAATGACCAAAGAAACGATACTGCCGGCTTTTGCAAAGCCCATGAAACCGCCGATGAGAAGGAGGAGGGAGTAGATCCCGAGGGTTAGATTAATTAAGTTCATTGGTTCTCCTGTAAGTTAAATTTTGAGTACGTGATTCGCTCTTATAGGAACGTAACAAGAGGGAGCTTTAATCAACAAGGAAAATTCGTAGGTTGATAAAATAGAGGAAAGAAGTTTAAATTCAATTTAAGATATGAAAAATCTAAAAAGGGGAATCTTATGATTTTGTCTGTACCATTGGCATGGGTCATCGGTTCAATTGCAGGCTCGTTCGGTGCGGTGATGATGAGCTTGTTAGCAGCTGAACCTAAAAAGAAAGCTCCTGAGCTCGCCAAAAAAGGGGATGTGCCAAAGAAGTTTGACGAAAAATCTTTGAAAGAGTCATCTGAAGCGGCTCTCAAGTGGTTGAACTTTGTGGACGCAGAGTCGTACGAGAAAAGCTGGGACGAGGCTTCAAAGGTTTTGCAGTTGACGGTTCCGCGTCTGCAATGGGTAAAAATTTTAGACCAGATCCGAAAACCTCTGGGTAAGCAATCGGGACGCAAAATGAGCGATCAGCGCGTTGCGAAAGATCCTAAGGGGCTACCTCCAGGCGATTATATGGTTTTTTTCTACAATACGCAGTTTGTCAAACATAAAGATGGGTATGAGCTTTTAACATTGGTGCACGACAATGGTAAGTGGCAAGTGATGACTTATCAAGTCAACTAATCCAAGGCGCTATGCTATTTTCTATTCTTTATGAAATTGGGCTTGTTTTGGGTGCGCTCATCTCATTGCCCAAGTTTCTCTATTTGTTAATTTTTCGCAATAAATACCGAAATAGTTTATTTAAGCGATTTGGTGCTGGTTTTCCTTCCATCAAAAAGGGGAAAAGGAAGCTCGTATGGATTCATGCCGTATCTTTGGGTGAGACCAAGGCCGTTGCTGCCCTTGCAAAAGTGCTGAAGAACGATTTGAATCATCCGATCATCGTCTTTTCGACGAGCACGGAAACGGGCTATGTGGAGGCGTGCCGAGCGGTCTCAGCCGATTACCACGTCTATCTCCCCTTTGATTTTAGATTGGTCATTGGGCCGATTGTGAGAAGGGTTTGCCCCGATTTAGTTGTGCTGTGCGAGTCTGACTTTTGGTACAATTTCCTTTCGGTATCCAAGCAGGTAGGAGCGAAAGTGATCGTCGTCAACGGAAAAATCTCGACAAAGTCAGTGGAGCGCTACCAGCAGTTTCCATCGTATCGCGATGTGATATTTAACAATATTGATCTATTTTGCGTTCAAAGTCAGCTGTATCGCGCACGATTTGAATCGTTGGGCATTGATCCTAAAAAAATCATGGTCACAGGCAATATGAAGTTCGACGGTGATTATAACCGTCTAGCTTCTGAGCAGTTGCAGCAGTGGAGAGGGGAGTTAGGGATTGCACCAGAGGATCGCGTTTTGGTGATCGGCTCCTCACATAACCCAGAAGAGGTGCAGCTGCTTAAGGCGATGAATCCCGTATGGGAAAAGCACCCTAACTTGAAAGTCGTTCTCGTTCCACGCCACCCGGAGCGCTTTAATGAGGTCGCAGGGATTTTGCAGAAGCACCAACTCAACTACCGCCGCTTAAGCCAAAAGCAGCCAGAAGGGTTTCCAGTCAAAGTGATCCTAATCGATGCTATGGGGCTATTGCGGAAATGTTATCAGCTTGCCGATGTGGCAATTGTCGCAGGGAGCTACACGTCGAAGGTTGGCGGACACAATATCTTAGAGCCTTCTTGGTACGGAGTTCCCGTCGTTTTTGGCCCCCACATGTTTTCCCAACCAGATCTCGTCGATCTCGTCATGGAGTATGGAGCCGGCCTACAAGTCCCTCTCGAGGATCTATCGCGCGTCATTATTGGGTTATTCGAAGATGAAAAAATGAGAAATACCCTTGGACAAGGGGGCTTAAAGCTTGCCAAGGACGTGCACGGAGCCACCAAGAAGACCGTCACTCTTATCAAAGATTGTTGCGAAAATAAAATTGTCTAGGTCGTAATCTCCCTCCTATGTTATACTGGTAGCTAGCAGTACGAAGTGTTATCGCGGGGTGGAGCAGGGGTTAGCTCGTTGGGCTCATAACCCAAAGGTCGGAGGTTCGAATCCTTCCCCCGCTATTTTTGTACTGGTCATGCAGCCCTCTGGCGGCATAGCTCAGTTGGTAGAGCAGCGGAATCATAATCCGCGTGTCATCGGTTCAATCCCGGTTGCCGCTAAGAATGTTAACCCTTCCAAGAGATCCTTGTGAAGGGTTTTTTATTTTCTATTGAGTTCTTCTGTGTGTCCGTCGGGAAAGCCGACGATGGCGCGTTTGGCGATGTTCAGGAAAAGGCCGGTTTCAATCACGCCCACGATCCCTTTGAGCTCTCGCTCGATTGCGGTGAGCGGGGGAAGTGAGGCAGGAAGTTGAATGTCGGCAATATAGTTTTGATTATCAGTAAGATATGGTTTTGTTGCGCCAGGGCCCTGCATCCGGAGAGCCGCGCGGTAGCCGGCTTTGGCAAGCGCTTCAAGGGTGGCTAGGTAACCAAATGGGAGGATTTCGATAGCGAGTGGAAAAGCGCCCAGCTTTTTAACGAGTTTGGTGTGGTCAACAATGGCGATCATCGTTCCGCTCATGGAAGCGACAACCTTCTCTCGGAAGAGGGCCCCTCCTCCTCCCTTAATCATTTGAAGCTTTGGATCGATTTCATCCGCGCCATCTACGGTGATATCGAGACGCTTGAGGGTATTGATATCAGCAAGGGGAATTTGGTGTTTTTTAGCGAGTTCAGCTGTATGAACGGATGAGGCTACAGCCGTTATTTGGAGCCCTTTTTGACATATAAGGCCGAGCTCTTCAATGAACAATTGTGCCGTTGAACCAGTTCCCAGGCCAACTGTCATCCCATCCCTAATCAGAGCCGCTGCAGCACGGGCCGCCGCGCGTTTTCCTTTTTCATGTGAAGCAGCATCTTCAGGGAGGTGCAGGAAAACAGGTTTCCCCAACTGTCCCAAGAGATGTTTGATGTATTTGCTGTGGATCGAAGCTGGGTGTTGATTTTTGTCGTACGTTGTATATGTTATTTGGCGTTTGGCGGCTCTTTCTTGCGCATGTCGATCGATTTGGGCCTTGAGGACTTGTTTGGCGATTTCGATCGCTTCTGGCTTTTCGAAATGGGACGTTTCATCAAAGCGCTTGGTAAGCTTTCTACGCAGTTTAAGGATATAGGCGCTTTCTTTTGCTTTTGTCAAGCACTACCTCTTGATAAATATTGGCTTAGTGGATATCATTACCCCTTGTTTGCTATTCATAACATAATACGGGTTTAACCATGAAAGAATTTATCGAATACATCATTAAGAACCTTGTCGATACTCCAGAGAAAGTCGATGTTTGCTGCACAGACTCTGAGCATGGCGTCTTAGTACGCATTAAAGTAGGCAATGGAGATGTAGGTAAAGTTGTTGGCCGAAAAGGCGCTACAATCAATGCGATACGCACAATTGCTACCACCGCTGGCGCCCGTTTTGGTTGCCGCATTCGCGTCGAACTCGACGATCAAAAAGAAAAAGAACCTGTTTAAACAGGTTCTCTATTTCAAAAAATTGCTCATACTTTAACACCTATATAAAAAATTCTTGATCATAATTCTTGCTTCTGACTAATTGAGGCTCAAGAGAACAAGAACTATTGATGAGGGGTGTTATGGTCGCTTTAAATAAAGTTTTGATCGCAGGGCGTTTGACGCGCAAGCCTGAATTGAGAAAGACGACGAATGGCATGGCAGTCACCGACCTTTTGATTGCACTCAATCGCGAATTTGTGACAACTGTTGGGGAAAAACAGCAAGAAGTCTGCTTCGTCGATGTCGTTGTGTGGGGAAAACAGGCGGAAAACTGCGTGTCAGCGCTGGATTGCTCTTCGCCTGTTTTAGTTGAAGGGCGTTTACAGCTAGATGTTTGGCATGCGAAAGATGGGGAAAAAAGATGTAAGCTCCGTGTCGCTGCTGAAAGAGTGCAATTCCTTGAGAGAAAGCCAGTTCAAGATAGAGAACTGCAAGGCTCGCTCTCTTGATCATTTCGCAAGCAAACTCCATTACTTTTATCCCATTTAGAGTTTTTTAATGTGGCGAGAATTAGTGCATTTTTTTTCTAAGAACCAAGAGGTTGTCATTACAACGCACGTCAATCCTGACGGCGATGGCGTTGGTGCTGCCTGTGCTTTGACTGAACTTTTGATTCTGATGGGCAAACGCGTACGTTTTGTTTGCGATAGCCCCATCCCGCGCAAGTTTGCTTTTCTCGATTACCACAAGACATTTGAAGAGTACGAAGAAGAGGGCGATTACAGTCAAACACAAGTCTTGATCGTCCTCGACACCCACCGAAAAGAGCGCATCGGCCGCTTGGCGCACCTGATGGATATCCCTGGGATCATTACTGTGTGTTTGGATCATCATGAGGCCATTAATCCTTTGACAATACACACCCTGATCGATCCAAAAGCGTGTTCAGTTGGTGCCATGGTGTATGCATTGTATCAAGAAAGTGGCTATGCGCTAAACGTCCAAGCAGCGACAGGCATTTATGCTAGCATCCTGTGCGATACAGGAAGGTTTTGCTATTCCTCAACGGGAGTAAAGGCACATAAAATAGCCGAAGAGTGTATCAAAGCGGGGGTGGATCCAGATTTGATGTATTCCCGTCTCTTTCAACACGTGACATTGGCAGAGACAAAATTGTTTGCTCATGCGCTTCAGGAGATGGAAACGTACCTCGACAATCAAGTGGCAATTGAGGTGATCAAAAAGGAAGATTGGGGGAAGCTTGAAGGGCGTTGCGGCGATCTTGAACATATCGATCTGGATTATATCCATGACTTTAACAACATGATCGAAGACATTAAATGTTTTGTCCTGTTGCGGGAAGTGGACGTGGATTACATCCGCGTTTCACTGCGTTCTAAGGCAGATCTCGACATCACATCTGTCGTCCGCACATTGGGAGGTGGTGGGCATCCCCATGCAGCCGGACTTTCGTGGCACGGGTCATTGGGATCGATCAAAACTAAACTCATCGAGCTCTTAGGGCAAATTTTGGAGCCTTCGCTCCGAGAAAATACCCTTGCAAAAGTAAAATAATATAGTTGTTATTTAAATAAAACCCGATACGTTGGGGTATTATGACCACACCTACGCCTACTGCAGAAGTGACCGCAGAGTATATTAGAGTGCAGGAGTAATGTAGAAATTACTCTTGCTTAATGTGTGGGTTGATGTCAAACCCAGCGAGGATTGCTGGCCACTCTCGTTCAAAAAAGGAGGTCCCAAAACCTTGCTCATGCATATACTTTAATGGAAAATTCAACTGCAGAGTATTCTTAAATTCAAGTAAGCTAGAAAGCAAAATATCTGTTTCTCTCATCCTATAATACCATGTTTCATTAATCTTGCTTTGTAGAGCGTTGAGCAACTGATTCATTTGCCCAACAGCAGCACCAATTTTTGGCTTTTTAGCGTCGACACAAACGTGCAACAAATACTCATTCCAGATCCGAATAAACAACAAAGCGGCCTCATTCTTTGTGGCCTTCGCACTCTTCTTGAGATACGCTAGAAAGATTGCGCGAAATGTCGAATCCTCTGGCTTTAAAGCCGCTAAGATAGAGCATGCAGATGATTCAAGTTTTTCATTTGGATCATCATAATCGCTGATCGTTTGTAAATTCGCGAGCCACCTGCACATATGTCCCTGTTGTTCAAGCGAAAAGCGGTTTTTTTCCACAAGAAAACCTAAACCCCAACTTCTCATATCGACTAAATATGCAATCAAGGTGTTGGAGTGTTGTTCACTTGCTGGCTGATGGTTGATCGCCAGAAGTTGCTTCTTTGTCTCATAGGAAACGTTCAAACTAATTCCCCTTCTCACCCCGTCTGGAAAGGCAAAACCATTTGAAAGGAACGAAAGGGGCAGTTTTCTCAACGGATTGTTCTCAAGATGGAGTTGTTCTAATTTTGTTATAGAATGAAAAACGTCAGGGAGCTCTTCAATCAAGTTGTGAGCAGCTTCAAGTACTCTAAGTGCACTGAGATGGCTTAGCCACACAGGAAGATGTCGTAGTCTATTTCTCCTAACATCTAAACTCCACATATTAGGAAGCGCCTTTAAAGAGTCTGGAAGTGTTTCAATTCCACAATCCGTCATTGATAATATTGTGAGTTGAGAAAAACCTGCTAAAGAAGGCAGAGATTTTACTCGAACAAATAGCAGAATGATTTCTTCCAAATAATTAAGAGTTAATGGACGAAATCCCCGTGGCGATGATTCTTTCCACCCCACACACGAGTCAAGGTCCAGCATCAACTGAAGAATCTCATTATCACCGATGTCATGACAAGCCAGAATGCACTTCTTCATCGCTAAAAGCGCTTGCCAGTTCTCGCCCGATTTTTCATGAGGTGCATAGCGAGCAGACCAGGCTGTCATTTTTTCTTTCAACTCTCTTTCTAACTCACTGATTTCTGTTTGGGTCTCTCCAGAGCTATTAACAGCAGAAGGAGAGGGCGACACCCGACCAGTTAGGGCCTCTCTGCTAACGATAGTGGATCCGTTTTGCAAAAGCTGTTTCCCAAGATTCGACTGAAGGCCGTTAAGTGAGGACATTTCAATATCTTCCCCTCCTCCTTCTGGCCATGTAAACACACCGCCAGTTCCTCTCACTGCTCGAGTATAGCTCATAAAATCCCCTCCCCAAAACACAAAACGTCCCAATGATACACCCTGGTAAAAAAAAGTCTAAACAAATTTTGGAACCTTTGCTCCGAGAAAATACCCTTGCAAAAGTAAAATAATATAGTTACAATTTAATTAGATTTAGTGATCTGTTTTTTTTGACCTCGGGGTATTATGACAACACCTGCACCCGCTGCAGAAGTGACCGCAGAGTATAAAGGCAATGTTCTCGTTTTGCGGATTAAGGGACGCCTTGATGCTTTATCTTCCTCTGAAGCAGAAAAGAAAATCTGCAGTTCTATTGAAGAGGGTCAAAGTAAAGTTCTTTTGGATATGGCAGCAGTCACTTACTTGAGCAGTGCAGGAATGCGGATGCTTTTATCCACGACGAAACGCGTCCGCTCAATGGCTGGACGGATGGTGTTGTGCTCTACGGCGAATAATGTGCTCGATGTGCTCAAAATTTCGGGTTTTGATCATGTTTTAGAACTGTTCGAGACTGAGGAAGAAGCTACTAAACAGCTATGACGATGAGCGGAACTACAGTTGAACAGAAGGAAATCGAAAGGATTTTCGTCGGGTTTGCTGTCGAAGCAAAGAAGCAATTTACTTCAAATTTTCAAAAGCCCAAAAAAAAAGTTATTGTTCTAGCCGGGCCCACAGCCGTAGGAAAGAGCCATTTTGCGCTTGAATTGGCAAAAATGATTGATGGCTCGATCATTTCCGCAGACTCGATGCAGGTCTACAAGGGGATGGACATTGGCACAGCAAAGCCCTCGAAGGATGAACGCGATGAGATTCCCCATTATTTGATCGATACACGCACCATCAGCGACCCCTTTAATGTTGTCGATTTCTATTACGAGGCAAGACACTGTTGTCAGCAGATTTTAAGCGAGCAACGCGTGCCGATCATCGTCGGTGGATCGGGTTTTTATATCCATTCGCTGATCTATGGGCCTCCAAGCGGCCCTCCACCCGTTCCTGAATTAAGAAAGTCGCTAGAAGAGGAAATCGAAAAACTAGGCTCTGAAGTCCTCTACGAGCGCCTTCGCATCTTAGATCCGCAGTATGCAAATACAATCACCAAGAAAGATAAACAAAAAATCGTAAGAGCGCTTGAGATCTTGACGCTGACGGGAAAAAAAGTGAGCAAGTTATCGTGGAAAGGGCGCAAGCGCCCACAAAACTACGATTTTCGGTGTTGGTTTGTCTTTCGGCCGCGCGAGGAGCTGTATCAGCGGATTGAAAAGCGCTGCGATGAAATGTTGTCTGCAGGGCTAATAGAAGAGGTAGCGCGCCTTGTGGAGCAGGGCTTGTCTGAAAACACGTCTGCCGCTCAGGCGATCGGGTATCGGCAAGCGATCGACTTTTTGAACTCGGCCCGCACAAACGATGACTATGCCAAATTCGTCAAAGCGTTCAAGCAAGCCTCCCGCAACTATGCGAAGAGGCAATTCACCTGGTTTAAAAAAGAAGAGATCTTTCGCCCTCTAGACCTCGACATGCACGACCCCGAAGTAGCCCTTGAAATGGTGCGTCAAGACTTCGAGTTGCTTTAGCCTGTTGTATAATTTAACCACTGATCTCACTGGGCTCAGTGGTGATTTAAGGACGCTTCTTTGCTAAAGCGCGCGGAAGCCAATGTGATCCTTGAGCGAGAGCTTCATCGCTTTTTTCTCGAACGCACGTGCGATCATCTGATCGATCGATTGCGTGTAGAGGAGAGGGGGATCGAGCCGGTCCCACAGATAAAAGGCTAAGGAACCAGGAATGGGGTTGATCTCGTTGAAATAGATTTGATCTTTCGAGGTGTCGATCATAAAGTCGAGGCGCGCCTGTCCTGAGCATCCAATCGCTTTAAACGCATCCAAGGCGTACTGGGTGATCGCTGCTTTAACTGTGAGAGGCAAATGATCTGGGTTGATAATCCGAGCAAGGCTGGCCATCCCTTGAGAGGGCTTTGCGAGCTTGTTCCCTCCGCGCATGTATTTATCATCGTACGAAAGAGCGCCAGTTTCGCGGGAGGTGAGTGGGATTTCCGTGACAGAGGCTTTGACTGGTGTCCCATCGAGGATAGAAATGTTGACTTCGAGGAGATTTTGAATAAAGGGTTCCACGATTGCATAGTCGTCGTATTGAAATACTTTGGCTAAAGCACCGTGAAGGGCATACAAATCGAGTGCGGGCGAGACGCCGACGCTTGAGCCGAGCGAACAGGGTTTGACAAACAGCGGAAAATTCTCTAAACCGGGCGTGCTTTGAATTTGGCGGCAGACAGCTGCAAGCGATTGCATGGCATCTTCTTTTGAGACTTTGATCCCGGGCAATACAGGCACACCGGCAGCCTTCACAATGGCTTTGCAAAGGAATTTGTTCATCGAGACCGCAGCAGCAGGAACGCCACAACCCGTGTAGGGGATGTCTGTCATTTCGAGCAAGCCTTGGATGCAACCATCTTCCCCTTGTTGGCCGTGAAAGCCGAGAAAGCAGGCGTCTATCGCAATTTTCTCTTGCGTCGGGATCCCATTCTTGCAGACCAACAACCCTTGCACGTCTGGTTTAGGGAGCAAAGTGACTTCTTGAATTTCGGGATGCGAGGCGTCAAAGGTTCTATAAAAAGGCCGGTTGTAGAGGGGTTTTCCGGTAAACCATTTACCTGTTGGGGCGATGTAGATCGGGATGATACTGTATTTTTCCGGATCCATCGCTTGCATGGCTTGAAGACCGGTAATGATCGAAATTTCGTGTTCGACAGAGCGTCCTCCGAACAAGACAGCCAGCCTGATTTTTTCCTTTTTAGAATTTTTTTGGCGCGACATATAAATCCGTAAGATCGTTTTCGATGAGCACGCTATCGCCGTCTTTGACAAAGCTGCTCAGATGTTTAAAGGCCTCTTCGCGCGTTGCGCAACAGTAGATGCTAAGGGGATCTAAGCCACCTTTTTTCCACCCTTCCTCCAGCGCTTCGCGATTTGTTTCACCAACGATGATGAGAGAGTTACAGATAGCAGCCGCTTGTTCGGCTAGCTCTTTATTTTTTGCCGCCTGTTCGTGGCCAAGTTCAATCATTCCAGGTGTCATCACGATACGGCGGGTGGATGGCAATTCTGCAAGTACTTCGAGTGCAGATTTAAAACCGATCGGGTTTGAATTATAGGCGTCTCGAAGGAACGTAACGTCTCCTTCTTTTCTCAACTCAAGTCTGTTGTCGACGGCTTTTAAGTTGCGGATGGTGCCTAAGACAAACTCCGGATCGGCACCCAAGGCACAAGCCATTGTGAAGGCAGCCAGCGCATTGGAAAGGGCTGCTTGACCAAGCAGGGGAGTGAAGCCAGGAAAGACATTTCCGTTCCAATGGAGAACGAATTCCGTTCCTTTTGGGGTGATCTTATAACTCGAAATCCACGCATCCAAAGCACCCTGTTCTTTTTTGAACCCGTAGAGGTAAACGTGTTTTTTTGGGGTTTTCTTGCGCAATGCGACGCGCGCCAACGTTATCGCCATTACAGACTAAAATGCCCTCGTAGGGAACGTTCTGGGCTAATTCTGACTTTGCTTTGAGGATTGTCTCTTCAGAGCCAAACCGTTCAAGGTGAGCCACACCTACGCTGGTGATGATTGCTGCATGCGGTGGTGTTAAGGCGCACAGCTTGTCGATGGAACCTTGCACATAGGCGCCCATTTCAATGACGCCAAAGCGGGTTCCCTTTTTGAGCTGTTCGCGGATTGCGCGCGTGATTCCCATGACGGTATTAATGCTCTTTTCAGTCCAAAAGGTGGGGCCTAGGGTGACTTGTAGAATCTGGCCTAAGGCTTCTTTGGTGCTGGTTTTTCCATAGCTTCCGGTAATCCCAATGATGTACGGATCGACCCGCTTCAGAATGGCCTTAGCCTCATCGATGAATGCTTGTTGTCGTCTATTCTCGTCGGGTTGAAGGCAAATGCAGGCAAGGGTCAAAAACAGTGGAATTGTTTGCATAACTAAAATTTGCGTTGCCCAAAGAAGGGGAAGATCGTCAGCGAAGAGCGCGAACAGGATCAGCTCTAAAAAGATAAGAAATGCCGCAGCTGTTTGGTAAATTCTGTGAGCGCGTTCCGTAAATTTAAGCGGGACTTTTGCTAAACGGCGAGGGTCTGGTTCGAACCCGGCATAAAGGGCAAGAGCTACAGCGGCACATGCCGAAGGGATAAGTACGTTTTCGCTCCAAACAGTCGTGATGACGGCAAGGAGAGCAATTAGAGATCCTCGCTTGTCAAAGGAGTGATTTTTCCAAAGCCACGTCAAAAAACGCCCGCTCTTATACTCCTCGAGTTGAAAGACGTGCAGATAGCGCAAGAGGCGCTTAGCGATAAATAGGCCGCACCCTGCAAAGAGGCAGATCGAAGCGATCAATTCGTTCATGATTCCTCATTCAAAAATTCTTTGATATAATGTGCGCACAAGTGAGCGCCGACGTCTTGGAAAGGGTAATGGTCTTTCTCTGGAAAAACGTACAGTCTTGAAGTGCGAATGCCTTGATGCAAGCGCTGTGCAGTTTCTGGAGGTGTGACGTTGTCATGTTCTGCAGAGAGAATCAAGGTAGGGGTTGAGATTTTGGAAAGGAAGTGGGTGTAATCTTCGTTGACGCTTTTGACTAAAATGGAGCGGACGATGCCTGTCGCATTGAGATAGTCTTTGGAGCCAAATCGGGGCGAAAAATATTGCGAATGATAGGTTGTGTGGCAAGTCCGATCGATCAATTTGATCAGTTTGCCAGTCATGCGAATGGCGGAGAAGCGGCAATTGTCTACAAAAGAGTAACGGCGTTTTAGCCCTGCAGGGCAGATGAGAACCAACTTTCCGAGGCGTTCGGGATAGCGAATGGCGAGGCTCATGGCCACTTTCCCTCCGAAGGAGTGTCCGAGCAGGTCGATTTTTGCAAGGCCAGTTTCATTCATGTAGGCAACAAGCGCATCTGCGTAATCAAAGGCGCTCCAAACCCCTTGTGGAGCTTCTGAGCGCCCAAATCCAGGCAGGTCGACTAAAAGTGAATGGGCTTTGTCCGTCATCAAGGCCGCTAGCGGATGCAGCATTTCAGAGCTGCAGCCCCAGCCATGAAGCATAACTAATGTTGGTAAACTATTTTTCCCGATACTTTCTACATGGATGGCGCTCATAATTGATCTCCCGGATTCGGAGTATATTGGGGTCGATAATTTAAACGCAACTTCTCCTTTTCGGGCTAATGGTTCTTTACCAAAAATGAGTGAACGTGTACTATGGAGCTCAGAAAATGCGCCTAACTTATCAACGAGAGATAGCATGACACAACAAGAGACTTTGATTGAAGACAACTGCGCTTCAGAATCTGGAACAGATCCAAAAATCGAATCTTGCTGCTGTCATGGAACTTGTGAACTGGACGAGAACGAGGATCAAATGAGTGAAAATGACGAGCTTGAATCAATGAGTGCTGAATCGGAAGGGGAAGATTCGATCCATGGATCTGACGAGCACGCAGGGGTAAGTGAGAGTGAATCAACAGCTCAGAAACGGAAAGCAAAGCAAGCTCCACCAAGCTCACAGGACTGGCAACAGTTCATGTCTGAATTCGAAAAGCAAGAAAGCATCGAACAAAAGTTGCAGTTTGTCATCGACTTTATGGAAAAGGCATTATCGCAAACAGGATCGCCCCATTTTCGCAGTTTTTGGGATGCACGGACCCTAAGCTTGACGCTATTTAAAGAAAACATGGCTCCTGCAGTGCGTACGGTGCTCTGGAATAAATATACTGATCTGTCAAAAGAAGCGCGCCGTTTGAAGGAGATCTTTGACGAGCAAAGCTCATTCGCAGCTGAACAGATCGAAATTGCAGTCAAGGCTTTAGAAGAGGAGATTGCTGCTTTTGATCAACAGTTAGAAAAGTTTTCCTCTCCGCCTCTTGACTTAGCGGGGACAACTCTGGCGCCACATGCCAATCGTTACTTTCAGTTACAGCGAGAGCTCGATTTACTCAATACACAGGCGACTCGGGTCAATGCCTTGCGAAAAGAATTGATTAAAACGGAGATGCGCGTCCGCTTTAAGAATAAGTTCTTCCAACGCCTTTCAGCGATCGGCGATTCTGTATTTCCAAGGCGCAAAGAGCAGATTAAAGTGTTGAGCCAGCTCTTTATCGACGATATCGATGCATTCATTAAGAATCACTTTTCTTCTGAAACCATCCGGGAGTCTCTCTTTGCTTTGCGCGACGAGATTAAATTTTTGCAGAACATTGCAAAGACGCTCACGTTAAATACGAATGCTTTCACTCATACTAGAATGCGCTTGAGCGAATGTTGGGACAAGATTAAAGGGGAAGAAAAAGAGCGCAAGAAAGAGTGGACAGAGCAAAAGGCTCAACATAAGCAAAATTGTGAGTTGGTTCAAGAGAAAATTGACGCTTACAAAGCAGCACAGGGTGCAGAGGAGTTGGGGTTGGATGCTTTGTTTAAGCAACTCGACGAAATCGCTGAATACATGCGCTCAGTTTCTTTAGGGCGTGAAGATGTCGTTTCGCTAAAAACACAGATCCACGATTTGCGCAGAGAAATCCAAGAAAAGCTTGACGCGGCTGAAAATGCGCGTCAGCAACAATCGCAAGATCGAGACCGCAAGCGGCGCGAAAAAGTGGCCGAGCTGCAAAACGAAATCAAAGAACTCATCCAAAAAGCTCCTCAGTGCGATTACGATGCATTCGTTGCCGCACGCGATGAGCTCGTGGTCAAAATTGGGGCCGCTGCTGTCATGAAAAATGAGAGAGCAGAACTCGAAAGGCAAATGAAGCCGTTCCGCGATCTGATCGCTTCAAAAAAGGAAAGTGCGTTAATGGATATGCCACAGCACGATCGCGAAGCGCTAGGACAGTTGAAGGACCTTCTCAAAGAGCGCAAGACTCGTCGCCAAGAGATCAAAGAGCAGCTTGAGCAATACCGTAGGGCAAGTGGAAGTTCGGGCCTTGGGTTCGAGCAAGCGATGGAGTACAACGCTCTCATCGCATCCGAAAAGGAAACGCTGGAGAAAATCAATCAAGGGATCGAAGAGATCGAAGATAAGATTGCCGAACTCGAAGGCTGATCCTGGATGCTTAAGCCCAAAAAGGAACAGGGATAAGCAAGATCGCAAGCGACAGGATATACAAGATAAACACTGCGAAGAGGTATTATCCTGATCATCATGCTGCTCGCGATCCTGCCTATCCTGTAATCATGCCTGTAAAAATTATCTATCTCTTCGTGTTTAATTTTCTTATTGCTAGTTTTTCTGGTGGCTGTTGAGGAATATGACCAATGAGTGCAAAACGAAAAAACACGTTGATTAAATAGCCCAAAACTGGGATAATAAGAATAGAGGGTGAGATGGGTGAGAAAATAGTTAAGGATCTTGGTTGGATAGGATCCAGCAAAAAGGACTTTATAGCTTTTCCTAAGGCTGTCAGGAAGGAGATGGGGCACGCTTTGTACATGGCGCAGGAAGGTGGCAAGCACAAGAACGCTAAGCCGCTTAAAGGATTCAAAGGAGCTTCTATCTTAGAGATTGTTGAAGAGGATGGAAGCGGAACGTATCGAACCATGTACACGGTGCAGTTTGCTGAGGTGGTATATGTACTTCATGCATTTCAGAAGAAGTCCAAGACAGGTATCAAGACGCCTAAGCAGGAGATTGATCTTGTTGAAATAAGGCTAAAATGGGCGCAGCAAAAGTATAAAGAATGGATCGCCGCCAAAAGTGGCAGGGAGTAATCTGTATGAGAAAAAAGAAACAAGAGAGTTTCGAAGAAATCGAGTGTGAAATGAGTAGTGGCAACGTCTTCGCGGATATTGGCATTGAAAATCCAGATGAAGAGCTTACAAAAGCCAAACTTGTATGGGAAATCGAGCAGATTATAAAGAAGAAAAAACTGACTCAAGTACAAGCTGCAAAGGTGATGGGCATTAATCAACCAAAGGTATCTGCTTTAATTCGCCGTAAGCTTGATGGCTTTTCTGTTGAGCGCCTAATTCATTTCCTGAATGCGCTTGGGCAGGATATCGATATTATTGTACGACAAAAGCCGCGCAGTCGAAAGCAAGCAGTCATAAACGTTTATCATGAAAATGGATATGGTCGTCCGACCGTGCCAATGGTGGCAAAAGGCATTTAATTGAAGAAGGTTTGGGGATAGATCCAATGAGTGCAGAGCGAAAAATCAGTGCATTTGATCTTGACTGCACACTTTTGAAGGTCACTAGCAGCTTTGCTTTTGCAAAGTTTTTGTATGCGCAGCGCTACTTTTCTTTTGCGAAAATCGCTTCTGTTGTCTTCTTTACCGTTTCTCATAAGTTGGGGTTTTTATCGATCGAAGAGGTGCACCAACGCGCCTTTCAGAACTTTTTTTTTGGCGCTAATGCCATTCAAATTCGGCAATTTGCCGAGCAATTTGTCACTCTTTCGGTCGATGAGCTGATCTATCAACCAGCCATTGCAAAGCTAAAGGAAGCACAAAGAGCGGGAGAACAGGTTGCGATTTTGTCTAGTTCTCCCGATTTTCTTGTAGAGCCTATTGCTAAACGACTTGGAGTTTCCCACTGCTTAGCCACGCAGTATGCTGTTGACAAAGATGGTTGTTTTTGTCACATTTCTGTGATCGTTCAGGGACGCCAAAAAGCCAATTATCTCGATGAGTGGCGTTGCACGAGCGGGTGTGCAAAAGAACAGGTGACAGCTTATTCAGATAGCTTTCACGACTTGGAATTTTTGCAAGCGGCAGGAACCGCTGTTGGTGTCAATGTCGATCGCAAACTGAAGGCCCACTGCCATGCACACGGCTGGGCGATGATATAATCGTAATATAAAAAGGAGAAGGCGATGAATCCCCGTTTTGCTGCACTTGCGACTGTGACTAGTCGATCGAAGATTTCCCCCAATACAACCCCCAATGAATGTTCTTCTGAAGTGTTTGGAACGCATGTGTTCAATCGCAAAGTGATGCAAAAAATGCTTCCGCGCGACGTGTACAAGAACGTGGTCCGAGCGATGGACGCAAGGGAGAAGATTAAACCCGAGCACGCCGATTCGATTGCGATGGCGATGAAGGAGTGGGCGATTGAGAGGGGAGCTACCCATTATAGCCACTGGTTTCAGCCTCTCACAGGTGCAACAGCTGAAAAACACGACGCCTTTATCGATTGGAATGCCCCGGATCAGGTGATTGAAAAATTTAGCGGCAAACAGCTGATCCAAGGCGAGCCGGATGCCTCCTCATTCCCTTCAGGAGGATTGAGAAGCACCTACGAAGCGCGTGGCTACACTGGATGGGATCCTACATCGCCTGTGTTTCTTTGGAGCGGTGGAGACGGAGTGACTTTGTGCATCCCCTCGATCTTTTTTTCGTGGACGGGTGCGGTTCTCGATACCAAGATTCCGCTTTTACGGTCAGATAGCAAGCTTAAGGATGCTGTCTTGAGGCTGCTCAAATTGACTGGGATTCATGCGGAGCACATCAACACCACTTTGGGGTGTGAGCAAGAGTATTTCGTCATCGACCGTGCTTGGCGCAATTTGCGCCCAGACCTTGTGATGGGTGGGCGCACCGTTTTTGGCGCCTCGGCTCCCAAAGGGCAACAGCTGCAAGACCACTACTTTGGCTCGGTCAAGGATCGAATCTTAGCGTTCATGCGCGATTTTGAGATAGAAGCATTGCGATTGGGGATCCCCGTCAAAACGAGACACAACGAAGTCGCACCGGCGCAGCATGAAGTTGCTCCTGTTTTTGAACGCTCTTCGCTTGGGATCGATCACAACATTTTGTTGATGGAGCTTATGCGGCAGATTGCGACAAAGCACGATCTTTCCTGTTTGCTCCACGAAAAGCCCTTTCACGATATCAACGGGTCGGGTAAACACTGCAACTGGTCGATCTCCACCGACACGGGAATTAATCTATTAGACCCTTCCGATACCCCTGAGAACAACCTCCACTTCATCGTGATCGTTGCTGCTATTCTCGATGCCGTGCACCGCCACTCCGGCTTACTGCGCGCCTCGATTGCCTCTGCAGGGAACGATTTCCGCTTGGGAGGGCATGAGGCGCCGCCAGCCATCATTTCCGTTTATTTGGGAGAAGAGCTCGAGAGGATCCTCAACGATATTGAAAAGAAGGGGAGCCACATCCGCGAAGGGAAATCGAAAGGCTATAATCTAGGATTGGATGTCAGCCCTGATTTTGCCAAAGATGCCACAGACCGCAACCGCACCTCACCCTTTGCCTTTACGGGAAATAAATTTGAGTTTAGAGCGGTTGGTTCCTCTGCCAATCCTTCCTTTCCCGTAACAGTTCTGAATGCGATCGTTGCTGAGAGCGTTAATCGCCTCGTAGATGACCTTGAGGTTGCCTTGAAAGGCAAAAAAGGAAAGGAAGAACTGTTCACCGTCGTGATTGAAGTGGCCCGCAAATATTTGCGCCAATCAAAGAATGTTCGCTTTGGAGGAGACAACTATAGCGAAGAGTGGCAGAAAGAGGCTAAAAAGAGAAACTTGCCTATTATCAAAAAGTCGATCGATTCGTTTGCCGAACTGACAACCCCAGCAACAGTGGCCGCTTTTGAGCGGATTCTTACAGAAGAGGAGCTGAAAAGCCGCCGCGATATTTTGACAGAAATTTACTTGCACACCGTGGAAATTGAAGTGAATCTGATGATCGATCTTTTTAGGACCAAAATCTTGCCTGCTGCCTTCCGTTGGCAAAAAGAGCTGGGAAAGAGTCTCGCAAATGCGGCGGGCCTTGCGAAGAAATCGCCTCAGCACGCTCTCGTGAAGGATTTTTCAGCGCTCATAGACCGCGCGATGCACGCGTGCGAGGGGTTAGAAAAGGCAAAGGAAAAAGCATTGAACCAAAAAACGCTCCACGCCAAAGCTCAAGCGTTTTGCTACGCCGTCTTACCAGAAGGGGAAGAGTTGCGCGCTGCAGTGGATCACTTGGAAAATTTGACCGATGATCAACTCTGGACTTTACCAAAGTACCGCGAAATGCTATTTATCGTTTAAACGCGAGGTTCATCACGGAAACAGTAGCCATTTTTGGTGGAACATTCGATCCAATCCATTTTGGCCACCTCAACCTGGCCCTGTCGCTGAAAGAGGCGCACGGGCTCGATGAGGTGAGATTTATTCCCGCCGGTCAAAACCCCCACAAACCAGTCCCTGGAGAAGCTTCTGCTTCCCAGCGCCTCGAGATGCTTCGCCTGGCCCTGTCTGACATCCCTGGATTTACCCTAGACGATCGGGAATTGCAGCGCGAAGGGGTTTCCTATACGTACGATACCATCCAAGAATTGCAGCAAGAGTTTAAAAAAAACAATCGCTCTTGCCGTTTAGTCCTCCTTTTAGGTGAGGATGCCGCTGCGTCATTTCCCAAGTGGCACCGGGCGGACGAAATCATCCACCAGGTGGATTTACTCGTGGGGCAGCGGCCTGGATATACTTTGTTCTTGCCGAAAGACTTAAGCTCTGCTATTGCTCAGGCATTGAAGAGGTGGGTAACCCCCATCCCGATGATGGATATCTCGAGCACGGAGATAAGAGGGAGGCTTTCAAAAAGATTATATTGCGGCCATTTGGTGCCCGCAAAAGTATTGGACTACATTCAAGCACATCGTTTATACTCTATGGAGGATTATGGCAGAAAAGACGAGTGATCGCAAGACGCTGTTCCTGGATATTATTGCCCAGACGATCTTTGATAAAAAGGGTTTTAATATTTTAGCATTAGATGTTCACCACATCTCGACGATGAGTGATTATTGCATCATTGCGGAAGGAACGGTTGAGCGGCACGTGAAGTCGCTGTACAATGCCATAGTTGGTGTGTGTGAAAAATTGAGCATACCCGTTTACCACGCGGAAGGACAAAGCGTGGGAGATTGGATTGTCATCGATTGTGCTGAAGTGGTCGTTCACTTGATGACACCTGATCTGCGCGAGAAGTATGCCTTAGAAGACTTGTGGCGGAAAGCTAAAATTGTCGATGTTGCCATTGACGTTAAGAAGAGGCCGCTGGTCGAATGAGGAAAAATGAAAAAACGAATTGTAGTCACGGGACTTGGGGTTGTTTCCTGCTTAGGACACGATGTAGACACATTTTACGAACAACTGCTCGCTGGGAAAAGCGGTGTTGCCACCATCAACCACTTTTCTTGTGAAGGTTTTCCAACCCGTTTTGCCGCCTCGATCGTCAATTTTGATCCGGGCGAATACGTCGATAAAAAACAAGCGCGCCGCATCGATCCATTTATTGCCTATGGCATGGTTGCCGGAAAAAAAGCACTCGAACAGGCGAAGCTTGGACCTGAAGGTCTTGCAACAATCGATAAGACCCGTTGCGGCATCATTTTAGGCTCAGGCATGGGTGGCATGAGTGTCTTCGTCGATGGCGTCAAGACCCTTGCAGAAAAGGGACTGCGCCGCGTGACTCCTTTCTTTATTCCCTATATTCTCCCCAACATGGCCGGCGCGGCACTGGCGATGGATGTTGGCTTTATGGGCCCCAATTACTCGATTGCAACCGCTTGTGCGACTGCCAATAATTCGATCATCGCGGCAGCCTCTCACATCCGCAACAACGAAGTTGATTTGATGGTATGTGGTGGAACAGAAGCCGCTGTGCTGCAAATGGGTGTAGCGGGTTTTTGTGCCTGCAAAGCACTTTCGCAGCGCAACGATGAACCCACAAGAGCCTCTCGCCCTTGGGACCGCGGCCGCGATGGGTTTGTCATGGGGGAGGGAGCTGGCGTCATCGTCCTTGAAAGTTTAGAGCATGCTCTCAAACGGGGCGCACCCATTCTTGCTGAATACTTGGGCGGCGGCATGTCTTGCGATGCGTACCACATGACGGAGCCTCGCAGCGATGGAGAGGGAGTCGCTTTGTGCCTCCGCAATGCTCTTGCCGATGCCGGCATCACTGCAGAAAACGTCGATTACGTCAATGCCCATGCGACTTCCACACCTGTTGGCGACATCGCTGAAGTGAATGCTCTTAAAAAAGTGTTTAAAAAGCCAGAGAAGATCCTGATGAACGCCACGAAATCGATGATCGGGCATTCTCTTGGAGCGTCTGGCGGTATAGAAGCGGTGGCTACCATTAAGGCCATTACCACGGGGATGGTGCACCCCACCATCAATCTTGAAGATCCCGAGCCCGATCTCGGCTTCTCGCTTCCGACTCAAGCTCAAAAAGCCTCGATTAAGGTCGCAATTTCCAATTCGTTTGGCTTTGGCGGCCACAATGCTACGCTTGTTTTTGGTGCCTATACTCACTAGTTGGAGGCATTATCAAGGACTACTCATTTGGGATCATTCCTTTCCAGAAGAGGGGGAAGCAGTGGGAAGTGCTTTTGGTGCAGCACTCATCTGCTCACTATTGGGGTTTTCCCAAAGGGCATCCCGATGGAGCCGAAAATCCCAAAGAAGCAGCCGAGCGCGAACTGATCGAAGAGACAGGCTTATCAGTCGTGCAATACCTCACCGACGCCATTACCACCCACTACACCTTTAAAAACCAGGGACAACTCGTCGACAAGACCGTCGTCTATTTTGCCGCCATCACTTCAGGCAACGTCGTCCCACAGGCCGCCGAAATTTCCGACTTCCGCTGGGTCCCCCTCGCCCAAGCAGACGCTCTAATTACCTACGCAACAGACAAGAAGGCGCTGGAAGAAGCCCTCTCCCAAATCGAATAAGTCAGGGCTGATCCTTCATCACCAGCTCTTTTCGTGCCCGTGTGCGTGCCCGTGCCCGATTTATTTTCAATCGATCCCGTTTTGGGCCATCGCGGAGGACTATTAATTTCGGGCACGGGCACGCACACGCACACGGGCACGAAATTCTTCATACATCATGTGTTTAGAAAGTATTTCCAAAAATATATCTTTACATGTATGCTGCCCATTTTATGCGGAAACTCAATTTGCGCATGAGTGGTGCCTGAGATTAAAAACGGGGGATGCTATGGTTGCAACTCAGAAGAATTACTCAGCTGCTTTTAAGCTTAAAGCAGTGGTGGAAATCTTGAAAGGGAAGAAGACCGTAACGCAGTTAGCTGCGGAATTAGGTGTTGCTCCCACACTCCTATCAGATTGGAAGCACCACTTTATCGCAAACGGTGCGCAAATTTTCGAAAACTCGCAGCATGCACAAAGCGTCGGTGGCAAACCTGAAAAAATAGAGCTATTCCATCATGTCCATACCTTAAAATCTTCTAAAGTATTGCTAAAGAAAAAGGTTGGGTAGTTGCACTATTCTCTAGAGTATCAAAAAAATCCCATTCAAGCAGACGAAAACCTCTTGTTCAAAGGCATTGACGCCGATGCCGCAAAGAAAAAGGGGATGCGTCCCATTGAAGCATTTCAAGTGATTGCTCGGGATGGCAAAAAGGCCATTTTGGGTGGCATCAGCGGCGTGTTTATCTTTGGTTGCCTTTACGTGGACATGCTTTGGGTGGATGAATTGCATCGCCAGACTGGTCTTGGGACAAAGCTCATGGAAGAAGCTGAGCGCAACGCGCGTGAAAAGGGGTGCACCTTTGCAACCTTGAACACAATGGACTGGCAAGCCCTTCCGTTCTACCAAAAGCTTGGCTACCAAATCGAATTCATTCGCGAAGGGTTCGAGAATTCTTCGAAAATGTATCTCCTAAGAAAGAAATTATCCTAGAAACGGCAATTGCCGTTTCTAGGAGGATAAATCTTCCACCATTAAGACGTGGTGGATCTCATCGCGGAGCCAGTGGCTCGAAAAATCCTTCCAGGCACGGATGAGTTTGAGCGGCATTTCGGCCGAGCTCGCTTCAACTTCATGGAGATACTTCAGTAGGTTGCTTGCAAAGGTGCGGATGATCCCATGATGGGTTGTCGGCGAGGCGGTGATTTGAGATGCCATGGCAATGCACTCATTTACAAATTGTCCTTGGAATTCTGATGTGGCTTGCGAAACGACAATAGGCGTGTTTTGCAGATTGGATAAGAGCTTTTCAGCTAGTTTGCAAGTGCGGACGCGCTTCTTTTTGCCCTCTGTTTTGGACTTTTTAATGAGTTGGTTGATCAAGAGAAGCACGCCGCAATTTTTGGGGTTTGCTAATACGTCGATTTTTTCTTGGAGAGCGTCTGTAGTCAGTGCTTGATAAGTCATGAAAACCTCCATCGCTTCAGTAAGTTCGACCATTATACACAAGAATGGGTTTAAAATTTTACTTTTTTTTCAGTCGGTTGGGAAAATTGGTGATAATTCCTTGAACACCAAGGGCCGCTAACGCTTCGGCTTCTTCCCGATTATTGACTGTAAAGGACCAAATGGGGATCTTCTTTTTGTTCAAAGGATCGATGAGTTTGGGCGTGATGAGTTTGTGCCACAGCGCTAATCGTCCGATCCCTAAATCGACGAAAGGGGAGATGCAATCGCTTTTGTCGGCAATCCCAATCAGTTCGATGGGAAGTTTTGTGCGTTGGAGTTTTTCTTTAAAGAGAGCTAGCACGGGATAGGAAAAACTGCCAACAAAGAGATGCTTCCAGGCTGACCGGTTTGCGACAAGAGCTTGAAAAATGGCATCCACAATGACTTGTGGAGGGTGAGTGTCCCGCTTGATCTCGATCATCAGAGGGACTTGTTTTTGGCAGAGGGCGAGGGCATCTGCGAGCGTGATGAGCCTTTCTTTCGAAAATTTTGGATCGAACCAAGAGCCGATGTCGTACCCTTTGAGGGTCTGCAAAGGGGAGTGGTTGATCGGAGAGTGTTTTTGCGACTTGGGCCCGATCCGTTTGAGGGAAGCATCGTGGAGGAGGACTGGGATTTGATCGCCTGTTAAGCGGACATCGATCTCGATGCAATCGACCCCGATTTCACATGCTTTTCTAAGGGCTGCTCGCGTATTTTCTGGGGCAAGACCCGAGGCGCCGCGGTGGGCGATTAAAGCGCAGGGAGAACGGGGAGTTTTTTCATTTGATTTTGCCATCAATCGATCCATCCAGTCTTGTTGCAAGAGATTCTGCAATTGGGTATGATCTTAGTCTGATCAATTTTGAGAGGCAACATGAAAAAAATTATTGAGTACCTGATTGCATACATGGTTTCTCTTGCATTGTGGTTTCGGTACCGGATCCGCGTGGAGGGGTTTGAAAAGTTGACTCCTGAAGCATTAACCCGCTCGGGGGGGATTTTGTTTCTTCCCAACCACCCCGCCTATTTCGTCGATCCTTGCATCGCAACTTTAGCGGTCTGGCCGAAATTCCCAATCCGTCCCATGATCATCGAATATATGTATTACACTCCAGGGATCCATACGGTGATGCACGTGATGAACGCATTGCCTGTGCCTAACTTTGTCAATTCCAGCAATAGTTTGAAAAAGAAGAAAGGTGAAAAAGTCATCCAGACGATCATTTCGGATGTTAAAAAGGGGGAGAATTTTCTTATCTACCCTGCAGGGAAGGTGAAGCACGCTGCGCGAGAGGCAGTTGGGGGTTCTTCAGCCGTCCAAAAAATATTACAAGAAGCGCCTGAAGCAAATGTGGTGCTCGTACGAATCAAAGGGTTATGGGGGAGCAGTTTTTCCAGAGCGCTTGAGCAGCCGGTGCCAACGTTTGGCGGGGCTTTGCTAATGGGGCTTAAGATTATTTTGAAGAATCTCATTTTATTCACGCCGCGCCGCGAAGTCGTTGTTAAGTTAGAGCCAGCTCCAGCCGATTTTCCTCGCGATGGAACCCGAATGGAAATCAACAAGTACTTAGAGGATTGGTATAACCGTCCAGATGGGCTGGTGCCACAGGACGATTCTCGGCCAGGAGACTCTCTTATGCTGGTCTCCTATAGTCGATGGAAGGAAGAATATTCGCTCCCTAAACAAGGGGCCCATGGATTTGAGGATGAGGACATTAAGCTGTCAGACATCCCTCAAGAGATTCAACAGAAGGTCGCGGCTAAGTTAGCCGAGCTAACAGAAATGTCTGTCTCTTCGATTAAACCAGATTTGACGCTCGCAACCGATCTTGGCTTAGATTCATTAGATACAGCTGAAGTCGTTGTGTTCCTCAACGATCAATTCGATATCACTGGCATCTCGGCAAAAGATCTGACCACAGTGTTACGCGTGATGGCGATTGCTGCTGGGAAGTTTGTGAGCGAGCATGAAGCAGAAGAAGAGCAGCAGAGCATCAAAAAATGGAACCGCAAGCGGGTGAAGAGGCGGGCCGAGCTGGCAACGGGTTCTACCTTAGCCGAAGTGTTCCTGAACCGCTGTGCGATCAATGGAAATGAGGTTGCGTGTGCGGATGAACGCGTTGGCGTTCAAACTTACGCGCAGCTCAGGATGCGCGCGATTCTCCTCGCCGAGAAAATCATGGAGATGCCAGGCAAATACATCGGCATTATGTTGCCCGCAAGTGTGGCAGCTAACCTGTTGATCATGGCGTGTCAGATTGCGGGGAAAGTTCCCCTAATGGTCAATTGGACGGTAGGTCCTCGCCACCTCGATTCAGTTGTGAAGGTGTCGGGTGTGGAGGTTGTCATCAGCTCTTGGGCGTTCCTCGATCGCTTAGAAAACGTCGACCTCAATGGCGTCGAAGATCGCCTCGTCATGATTGAGGATATTGTAAGACGCCTCTCTTTAATCGACAAGTTAACCGCTCTTTACCACTCTAAGCGCAGCACCCGTGCCGTGATGAAGCACTTTAGAATCGATCAAGTGAAGCCAGAAAGCGAAGCGGTATTGCTCTTCACCAGCGGTACCGAAAGCATGCCCAAGGGGGTGCCCCTTTCTCATAAAAATATTTTAAGCAACCTCAAAGCCGCTTTAAGCACGTTAGAACTACTGAGCAGTGATGTGATCTATGGGATTTTACCCCCATTCCACTCCTTTGGTTTTACCGTCAGTGGGATTGCTGGCCTTTTCTCTGGCATGCGGGTCTTTTATTCACCCAATCCAACCGACGGGAAGCGACTGGCACGTGGGCTTGAGCGTTGGGGAGTGACGATCATGTGCGGCGCACCGACATTCATCAAAGGCCTTTTGAAGGCAGCGATCCCTGAGCAAATCAAATCAATGCGCCTTTGTTTGACGGGTGCTGAAAAAGCTCCACCTGAACTCTTCCAGATGTTAACGCAATATGGGAAGAATGGGTGCTTGGTCGAAGGGTATGGCATCACTGAATGTTCCCCGATTTTGACCGTGAGTCCCTTTGGCCTCAACCCCAAAGGGGTGGGAAGAGCATTGCCTGGTGTAGACCTCTGCATTGTCAACCCTGAAACAGAAAAACCAGTTTCTACTGGAGAGAGGGGGCTGATTTTGGTGCGCGGGCCAAACGTTTTCAACGGGTATATCAATCCCGGTTTGAGCTCCCCATTTACGACAATTGAAGGGACCACCTGGTACAAAACGGGCGATTTGGGTTATTTCGATGAGTCTGGCATTTTGACGATTTCTGGAAGAATGAAACGGTTTGTCAAGATGGGAGGCGAGATGGTCAGCCTGGCTGCCGTAGAAGAAGCTCTTCTTCACTACGGCCTCGAAAAAGGATGGCCAACCAGCCAAGAAGGACCTGCGATGGCTATTTGTGCAAAAGAATTTCCGAATGAGAAAACCAAGATCATCCTGTTTTCTTGTTTTGAAATTACTGTAGACGAAGTGAACAAAGCGTTGAAAGAATCGGGTTTTAGCAACCTTGTGAAGGTTTCAGCCGTCGTACGCCTCCAAGATATCCCGATCATGGGGACAGGGAAGGTCAACTACAGACTTTTGGAAAGTGAACATTTACCAGTATAATGCATAGAAAGAGGAATTCTAACGGATGAAATCTCTCCCTCCGCTGCCAACGAATATCGCCTTGACGCTTTACAACACAGAAGCCAGGCAGAAAGTGCCCTTGAAGCCCATCAAAGATCGGCATGTCAAGATGTACACTTGCGGTCCGACCGTCTACAATTTTGCTCACATTGGGAATTTCAGAACCTATGTGTTCGAAGACATTTTGCGACGGACAATTAAGTTTTTTGGATTTCAAATTACCCAGGTGATGAACTTAACCGATATCGACGACAAGACGATTCGAGGAGCACTCGAAAAGAATATCCCGTTGAATCAGTTCACTCAGACATTTAAAGATGCCTTTTTTGCTGATCTCAAAACGCTCAGCATCGAACCCGTCGAGAACTATCCTGCCGCCACTGACTACATCGATGAGATGATCAAGATCGTTCAAAAACTGCTCGAGAAGGGGGTTGCCTATCAGGGAACCGATGGGAGCATCTACTTCTCGATCAAACATTTTCCCCGCTATGGGTGTTTGTCTCATCTCCATTTAGATGAATTGAAGGTTGGCGCCTCTGAAAGAGTTTTATGCGATGAGTACGACAAAGAGAACGTCGCCGATTTTGTCTTGTGGAAGGCGGCTGATGAGAAACGGGATGGAAATATCTTCTGGGAAAGCCCTTTTGGGCGCGGACGGCCCGGTTGGCACATCGAATGTTCGGCCATGGCAATGAAGTTGCTCGGTGAAACGATCGACATCCACGTCGGCGGGATCGACAACATGTTTCCGCACCACGAAAACGAGATTGCCCAGTGTGAGGCGTATTCGAACAAGACGTTTGCCAATCTTTGGATGCATTCGGAGCACCTAATCGTCGACAACAAGAAAATGTCCAAAAGCCTTGGAAACTTTTTCACGTTGCGCGATCTGTTGAACAAAGGCTTTACAGGCACACAAGTGCGTTACATGTTGATGCAAACCCACTATAAGACCCAGCTCAACTTTACTTTCTCTGGACTCGAATCGATCAACGTCACGTTGATGCGGCTCCAAGACTTTATTTTTAGGCTGCAGCAGATCCACCACACCGTTAGCGATCGCGTTATCGAACCGATTATCGAGCGCGCCTACATCGCTTTTGCGACTTCTATGGCTGACGATTTGAACATCTCTGCGGCGCTTGCTGCTCTCTTCGAACTGGTTCGAGAAGTCAATGCCCTTTGCGATGCTGGCAGCGTCGGTAAAGAGCAAGCGGGTTTGGTTCTCTTGCTCTTGAAACGGATGAATGAGGTGTTGGGAGTACTTTCTTTTGAGTCACCTCACGAAGAGATTCCCGTCGATCTTCAAGAGGCTTTAGCCAAGAGGATCGAAGCGCGCAAACAAAAAAATTGGGCATTGGCCGATGCGTTGCGCGATCAGATTTCCAGCCGTGGGTATGTCATTGAAGATTCAGCAGAGGGAGCCCGCCTAAAAAAGGTGCAACCATGAGCCGCTACCAGCGCACGAAAGATGAATATTATATGATCGCCCTTTACGAAATGGGTCAGGAGAAAGGGGATTTTGAAGCGTCTTTCAACAAATACACCATTGGCGAACGGGCCAGCGTCAAGCCAAAAGCCGTCGATGCAATTTGCGCCTTGCTCATTCAAGCCAATTTTATTAAAAAGAGTTCAGAAACAGAGGTGTTTTTAACCGAACATGGACGCAGCCTTGTAGAAACGCAGCTGATCCTCTAGGAGAGACATGCATTCTTTGGGAATCGACATCGGAGGGACCAAAACGGCAATGGTGCTTGTCGATTCGGAAGGTCGCGTCGTTGCCGAAAAGATCTTTCCTACTGCACGCCAAAATCCCGAACACCAGATTGAATTGCTGAAACGCCATTTTGAAGAGCTAACAGCCAATCGCTCTTTGCCAAAAACCATCGGCATTGGGATCGCAGGCCAAATCGAGAAAAGCACAGGAACCGTCTTATTGGCCCCGAATGTGCAGTGGAAGCAGGTTCCCATTAAACAGCTTATCGAGAAGGCGTTTCATTTGCCAACGACCGTGCTTAATGACGTGCGCGCCGCTGCGTGGGGCGAATGGCTCTATGGAGCCGGAAAGGGGTGTAACGATTTGCTGTGTCTTTTTTTTGGCACAGGTGTTGGGGGCGCATTTATCGACGACGGCATTTTGCGGGAAGGGGCCTCCAATACAGCTGGGGAAATTGGGCATATGGTGATCGACCTCAATGGGAGGGCCTGTTCATGCGGGCAACGCGGGTGTTGGGAGACGCTCGTCGGCGGCTGGGGGATTGCCAAGATGGTTCAAGAAGGCGTCCGCGCCGAGCCAGAGCGCGCGTCTCTTTTCCTCCAACTGGCACAGGGAAATAGCGAGACTCTTTCCGCTAGACATCTCTTTGAAGCCCATAAACAGGGAGACCCCTTAGCTAAACAGATGATCGATCGGGTCTCTCATGCGATGGTAGCTGGTGTGGCTAGCTTGATCAATACCTTTAATCCGGCTCGGCTCGTCGTGGGAGGAGGAGTGATCGAAGGATATCCAGAATTTTTACCGCTTCTTCGACGAGACGTTCCCAAGGCTTGTTTAGAAGCAGCGGCTCATTCATTTGAAATCGTAGAATCCAAACTGAAAGGCAACGCCGTCGCGGTTGGCGCTGCGGCATGTGCAAAGGAGCTAAAATGAAAATCACGACACTGTTTTGCGATGTAGGCGGCGTTCTATTGACCAATGGGTGGGGGCATCAAAGCCGCAAACTTGCTGCAGAAAAATTCGGTTACGACCTCGCCGAGGCAGAGACGCGCCACCACCTCATGTTTGATGATTTCGAAGAAGGGAAGATTTCACTCCACGACTACTTGCGCTTCACCATTTTTAATCAGCCGTGTTCCTTTTCTGAAGAAGACTATGTCGCCTTTATGTATGCCCAGTCGCAGCCGCTACAACCCATGTTGGACTATGTCAAAGAATTAAAACGGAAGCACGCCTTGAAGGTCGTATTAGTCAGCAATGAGGGGCGAGAGTTAACCAATTACCGGATTGAGAAATTTGGGTTGAAAGAAGTCGCCGATATTTTTGTTGTCTCCTCTTTTGTAGGAGTAAGAAAGCCCGGCAAAGCAATTTTTCGTCTCGCTTTAGACCTAGCGCAGGAACGCCCAGAGCAAGTAATCTATCTCGACGATCGCCCTCTATTTGTCGAAATTGCGCAAAGCTTAGGCATTCCCGCTTTGCGCCATGTCGACCGACCTACAACAGAAGCTGAATTGAAAAAAATGTTATAAGTATGCAACTTTCAGATTGTTTATTTTTGCAAGATCGAGATTTTAAGATTTTTTATCGCGATCCTAACGGACAACATATTCACTATACAAAAAATCATTTAGCTCCTTTTTTACGCTCTTTCGAAAATGGTCCCACTTCTGCCAAGTGGGCAGGCATCAAGTATGCTTACCAAGAGATTGCAGGTTATCCCGACATCTCTGATCGAGACCCTTTGCAGCAAGTAATTATAGAGACCGTTGTTCGGATTTGGAAGAAGGTGCATCCCCTTTTTCAAGAAGGGAAAAATTTTTCTTTAGCCTCCGAAATCACCACTTTTTTTGCTCAGGAACTCCAAACCCCTCGAGCCCCACGCATTTCCCAAGACGTTATTTTTGCCACGCTTGTGCAAGCTGCCACACTCGTATTAAAGCCTGCAAACCAACCTGAAACGAGCGCTGATGAGGAAGCAAAAAACCTAGATGAATCAGCTGTCGCAAAAGTGCGAGGGGTAATGGCTTTGAGCGTCTTTCAGCGCATCCGCTCTCCCGCGTTCAATTCGGTCGTAGAAAGATGTTGTGGACGGGTGCTCAAGATACAGAGTCAATTGCGTGAAGAGGTCGAGGCCAAGCTAGAAGATAGGTTGGTGTCTGAGGCGACCTATTTCATCGATGCGTTGGTCTCGTTTTCTCCACACCCAGATCTCACAAAAGATTCTTGCACCTTGTTAAGGCGAACCCTTGTTAAGCTTGGGGAGCCGATTCAGCATGTTCCGGTGCCTACAGTCTATGCTTTAGCAGCCCATTTGGTGAGCCTGACTTTTCTGACACAAAAACAGGTATCTGATCGGCTGATCCCTTTAGCACAAGATGCGCTCTCCAACTTGAAAACTCCTGCGGAATCTGCGCCTCCCGCGCGATCCGGAAAAGACACAACCCACAATATCCATTATTATTTCGATGTTTAGGTTTCCACGGGCTTACGCACCGTGGCTACCCCTATGAATGTTTGTTAATTTCGCAGAAAATTGGCGATTTTAGCTCTATTGTAAACAGCGATGCCGGCCGCATTCAGGACAACACACGCTAAGGCAGGGCGATTTTGGGCTGAGGCTGAGAACTCATTTTTGTATGCTTCAAGGCCGGCAGCTATGGTAAAAAGGCAGTTTACTAAAGAATAAAGTGCAGGTTTCAAAATATTTCCCTCAGAGGTCGAAAGACAAAATGTGAAACGTCCCACACCCACAGAGGTGCCAAGTATTAATGATGCAAGGGCGGTTGAAATGGGCAATTTGCCTAACTTTATTACTCTTTCTCT